>JBBCHB010000019.1:0-52452 GCA_037200015.1 Aliidongia sp.
ATGTTTCGGCTCGATGGGGATGGCCGGAACAAGCCCGGCCATGACGGTTTGGAGCGGGCAAGGCTCACTTTCGCAGCCGTCAGATCAATGATCCGCCGCGACCAGCTCTCTGCGCTCGAAGCACGGCGCATCGCGCTCGCGGCACAGGGCTTTGCCGAAAAGCGCCCGGATGCGGCCGAGGCGGCACATCTGAAGAAGCTGACCCGGCGGCTCGGTCTCCTGCAGATCGATTCCGTGAACATCCTCGTCCGGGCGCATTACATGCCCGCCTTCTCCCGGCTCGGCGCCTATCAGCCGGCGCTGCTGGACAAGGCGGCCTATGACGGCCGGCGGCGCCATCTTTTCGAATATTGGGGGCATGAGGCTTCGCTGCTGCCGGTCGAGCACTATCCGCTGTTCCGCTGGCGCATGGACGAGGCGGAACGGCTGGAGGGGATTTGGGGCGGCATCGCCAAGGCCAAGCGCGACCAGGCCGCCTATGTCGACCGGCTGCTCGAGGAAGTCCGCGCGCGCGGCCCGATCGCCGCGTCCGATCTGGAGCAGGCCGGCAGCCGGTCGAGCCCCTGGTGGGGCTGGAGCGAGGGTAAGCGGGCGCTGGAATATCTGTTCTGGTCAGGCCGGCTGACCACGGCGACGCGGCGCAATTTCGAGCGCGTCTACGATCTGCCCGAGCGCGTGCTGCCGCGCGCCGTGCTGGCCGCACCCGTGCCGGACAAGGCCGAGGCACAGCGGCAGCTGCTGATGATCGCGGCGCGTGCCCTCGGCGTCGCGACCGAACCGGATCTGCGCGAGTATTTCCGGCTGAAAGCCATCCGATTCCCAGGCCGCGCCTGGCCGAGCTGGTCGAGGCCGGGCAGTTGCATCCGGTCACGGTCAAGGGCTGGAGCCACCCCGGCTATCTTCATCCCGAGGCCCGGCTGCCGCGCCGGATCGAGGCGCGCGCCCTGCTCTCACCCTTCGACCCGCTGATCTGGGAGCGGGCGCGGACCGAGCGGATCTGGAATTTCCGCTATCGCATCGAGATCTACACCCCGGCGCCGAAACGGCTCTTCGGCTACTACGTGCTGCCCTTCCTGCTCGGCGAGAATTTGGTCGCGCGGGTTCGACCTCAAGGCGGATCGCGCGACCAGTGTGCTGCGCGTGCTGGCCACCCACTCCGAGCCCGGCGTCGATGCGGAGCGGGCCGCGCCGGCCTTGCTCGACGCCCTGACCGACATGGCCGCCCTGGCTCGGCCTCGAACGGGTCGAGGTCGTGCCGCGCGGCGATCTGGCCGAGACGCTGGGGCGCCATCACGCCGCGCTACGTCGTCTGACGTGCGAGCCTGTTCTTCTTTCTCTCGAAGCTGTTCTGGCTGTTGACGGCGCCGGACATGCTCTGGTTCGAGCGTGCTGATCCTGGCCTATCTGACTGCGCGGCAGCACAAGGTTCCGCGCGACCGCCCGCCGCCTCGCCGGCCTGCTGTTGGTTCTCGGCCTGATCGTCGTCAGTCACCAAGCCGGCGCAGTTCATCGCCCGGCCGCTGGAGAACCGCTTTCCGCATCCGGCGTGGCCGGACTGCGTCCATGGCATCCTGATGCTGGGCGGCGGCGAGAAGCCGCTCATCACGCAAGGCCGCGGTGTGTGCCGGAGATCGACAGCGCCGCCCCCGCGCCTGTTCGCCGCGGTCGAGCTGCTGCGGCGCTATCCTGAGGCGCAGCTCATCTACTCCGGCGGCTCCGGCGACCCGCTGGCGCCGGAGCCGTCCGAGGCCGGTACGGTCAAGGTGGTGCTACAGCAGCTCGGCGCCGATCTGTCCCGCGTCCGGTTTCGAGGATATCTCGCGCAATACCTGGGGAAAACGAGGTCAATTCGCTGGCCATGGCCGCGCCCGAAAACCGGACCAGCGCTGGGTGCTGGGTGACCTCGGCCATGCACATGCCGCGCGCAGTCGGCATTGCGCGCAAGCTCGGCTGGAATCTGCTGCCCTGGCCGGTCGACTACTCGACCCCTGCGGACGAGACGCTACATTCGGAAGGACATTTCGGCAAATATCTCGACGAGGTCAGCGGTCGCCACCCGGGAATGGCTGGGTCTTATACGCCTATCGGCTGAGCGGGCGGAGCGCGGCCGTGTTCCCCGCGCCGAGCCGGAACCGGCCTCGATACGCTGCAACCGGCACGGCTGGCCTGCCGCAATGAGATTATGAAAGCGGCGCCGGCCTTTCTATCTTGTAGGGATCAATCTCGCTGGCGCTCATGACAGATCCTCTGCCCCCTGCCGGACTCCCTGCATTTGACGCGCGAGACGATCCTGTCCGGCGCGGTCCGGCGCGTCGCTGCCCAGGTGCCCGGCATGGTGGTGCTGAGCGATGCGGAGCTGGCCGCGTCGATCGCCGACACGCTGGCAGCCGGACCGCAGGCGGACGCAAGCGGCGACGTCTGGATCTTCGGCTATGGTTCACTGATCTGGAATCCAGCCTTCGGACTATGCCGAGACGCGGCCCGGCCCGGATCACCGGCTGGCACCGCCGCTTCTGCCTCTGGACCCATCTCAGCCGCGGCTGCGTGCAGCAGCCGGGCCTGACCCTCGGACTGGATCGCGCGGCGGCGCCTGCCGCGGCGTCGTCTTCCGCATCCCCCGGGCGACAGTCGAAACCGAGCTCGCCGTATTGTGGCGGCGCGAGATGGTCGGGGGCGCCTATGCGCCGCGCTGGGTCACCGCGGCGGACCGATCAGGGTTCCGTCCGGGCCATCAACCTTCACCATCAATCACGCCCATGCGCGCTATGCCGGCAAGCTCGACGAAACCGAAATGGCTCGCGTCATCGCCTGTGCTGCGGGTACGCTGGGCCGGTGTTCAGGATTATCTGTTCAAGACCGTCGCAGCGCTGCGGTCGCTCGGCATCCACGACGCGCGGCTGGAAGCGCTGCAGAAACAGGTCGAGGCGGCCATCGAGGCGGCCTGAACGGTCCGTTCGATTTATCGCGGAGGGAAGCATGACCAAGGTCGTTTATGAAGTCGTCGAGCATGATGGCGGCTGGGCCTATCGCGTCGACGGCGTGTTTTTCCGAGACCTTCCGTTCGCATGATGCAGCCCGCCGCGCCGCCGAACGCGCCGCGCGCGCGAGCAGACGCAGCCGGACGAAACGACCGACATCTCCTACGAGGACGAAAAGGGCCGTTGGGCACGACGAAGCCGCGCGCGGCGACGACCGGCCGGAGACGGAAGTCGAGGGGGTAGCGGCCTTTAAGCCGGCGCACGACTCACCCGGGGAAAACGCCGCGCGTCGCGTTCCACAAGCCGATGACCCGGCTGCCCCGAACGACCTTCAGGACGGAGACCGCAGCCGTATCCAAGGTGAAGATCCGGCCGTCCTGACCCGCGAGGCCGAGAAATCTCGCGGGCCAGTATTCGCAGCATGTGACCGTGTGAAATTGCGGCGATCGGCAGAGTCGGATACCGGATACTGCGTCCAGAAAGGCATCGGCTCGGCGGCCGACCGCGGCAGTGTTCTCGCCATTGGGGCAGCCGTCGCGCCAGATGTCCCAATCCGGCACGCGGCTGCGGATCTCGGTCGTGGTGAGGCCTTCGAAATCGCCGTAATCATATTCTGCGATCGTACGGCGCAATCGTCCTGTCCGATCCGGGAAAAATGATCTCGGCCGATTTCCTTGGCCCTGGCCGCCGGGCTGGTATAGATCCGCGCCTGCCGTCCGTTCAGCAGTTGGGCGGACCAACGGCTTCGACGACTCGACTTCGGCGCGGCCTTCGGCGGTCAGCGACAGATCGGTGCGGCCGGTATGCTGGCCCGTCCTGCTCCATTCCGTTTCGCCGTGCCGGATGAGAAATGAGTTCCACCATGCGCTCCTGTCGGTAAGGGGAAGCCGCGCGACCGCCGGCTATACCCGCCCGTAGGTGTCTTCGAGGCGCACGATGTCGTCCTCGCCGAGATAGCTGCCCGACTGCACCTCGATCAGGTGCAAGCGGAATCCGGCCCGGATTTCTCCAGCCGATGCTGGGCGCCGAGCGGGATATAGGTCGACTGGTTCTCGGTCAGCATCAGCGTATCGTCGCCGCGCACGATGCGGGCCGTGCCCTGCACCACGATCCAATGTTCGGCGCGATGATGGTGCAGCTGCAGCGACAGCTTGGCGCCCGGCTTGACCGTGATGTGCTTGACCTGGACCCGATCGCCGACATGGATGCTGCGATAGGTGCCCCAGGGCCGGTGCACGGTCGACAGATGGGTCAGCTCCGGCCGCTTCTCGGCCTTCAGCCGGTCGACCAGTTTCTTCAGATCCTGCGCCCGGTTCTTGGGTGCGACCAGCACGGCGTCGGCTGGTCGCGACCACGACCAGATCCTCGACTCCGAAGGCGGCGAGCAACCCCTCCTCGACCCGGAGATAGGAATTCTTGCACTCGACGGCAACGACGTCGCCCAGCGTCACCGTGCCCTCCGTGCCGGTTTTCGGCGTGATATCCCAGAGGCGCATCCCAGCGCCGACATCGCTCCAACCCATGGCGACCGGCACGACGACGGGTTCTTCGTATGCTCCATCACGGCATAGTCGATCGACATCGTTGTGCGGCGCGGCCGAAGGCATCGCCGTCGAGCCGCAGGAAATCGAGATCGCCCTTGGCCGCAGCCACGGCCGCCTCGACAGCGGCACAGGTCTCGGGCTGCCGCGCGGCGAGTTCTTCGAGATAGAGCCCGACCGGGAACAGGAAGATGCCGCTGTTCCAGGTGGTATTCGCCCGATTCGATATAAGCCTTGGCGCGTTCGACATCCGGCTTTTCGACGAAGGCCGCGACCTTCGTAGGCGCCCTCTCGACGGCCAGCTTGGCGCCGCGCCGTATATAGCCGTAGCCGGTTTCCGGCCGATCGGCGGCGATGCCGAAGGTGACGAGCTTGCCGGCCGCCGCAGCCGCGACTCCGATATCGAGCGCGGCGCGGAAGGCCGCCGCATCGGTGATCGAATGAATCGGACGGCATGATCAGCATCAGCGCCGACGGATCGAGCGCCTTCAGCCAGGTCGCGGAGCGGCAGGCGCCGGCGCGGTGTTGCGCGCCACCGGCTCCAGCATGATTGAGGTCTGCGGCTTGATCTCGATCTGGCGCAGCTGCTCGGCGATGATGAAGCGGTGCTCGTCATTGGCCAAGATCAGCGGTTGCTGTTCGAATCGGGCCGGATCGGCCGTGCGCTTCACCGAATCCTGCAACAGGCTGAGATCCGACAGCAGCGGCAGCAACTGCTTCGGATAGGCCCGAGCGCGACATCGGCCATAGCCGCGAGTGCCGGAGCCCCCCGACAGGATGACGGGATAGATCAGCGGTCGGGATGTCTCGGCAGGCATAGGCACACTCCTCTTGTCGTCGGGGGGAGATTAGAGCGTGAAGCCGCCATCGACCAGCACGATCGTTCCGGTGGTAAAGGCCGCGCCGTCACCCGCGAGGTATAACGCCGCCGCGGCGACTTCCTCCGCCGTGCCCAGGCGACCGAGCGGCTGACGGTCGACGAAGGCCTGGCGCGCCGCGACCGGATCGGCGAAAGCGGCAATCCTTCCGTCAAGCGACGGCGTCTGGATCGTGCCCGGGCAGATCGCGTTGGCAGCGGATGCCCTGGCGGATATGGTCCGCCGCCACCGCCTTGGTCAGGCCGATCACCGCTGCCTTGCTGGCGCCATAGGCGAAGCGGTTCGGCGCGCCCTTCACCGAAGGACACCACGGAGGCAATGTTGACGATCGAGAACCCGTCCGGCCGCCAGCATCGCCGGCAGGATGGCGCGGATCATCCGATACATACTCTTCACATTGAGATCGAAGGCAAAATCCCAATCCGCCTCGGTTACAGTCGAGCACCGTGCCGTGATGCACGAAGCCGGCGGCATTGACCAGGATGTCGACCGCGCCGAGCTCTTCGGCCAACAGCGTGATCGCCCGCCGGATCGCGGACGTCGAGTCGGCGGGGTCGCCAGGCCGCTGTTCGCGCGCCCAGGCGAGGCCAGACTCGTTGATGTCGGTCGCCATGACGTCGACCCCGGACTCCGCCAGGGCCCGGGCCGTCGCGGCGCCGATGCCCTGCGCCGCAGCGGTGACGAGGGCGCGTTTGCCGGCCAGGGTTCCGCTCATCACACGCTTCCTTGCGCTGCAATATCCGTCGCTACGGGTCGCGCATTCCGTCCCGCCTTTGCAAGCGCCCCCGCTTCGGCTGGTGAGGCTGGCGCCGGATCCGATCGAGCAGTATGAAGGACGCCTGCTTCCTAGGATTGCCCTCGCATGCTGACGTTCCACGCTACTTCCAGCCCTGCTTCTTGCTGCCGCATCCGCCGCCGCTCAGACCGCCCTTCCGGCACGGCAAGCGACGGGCTGATGGTCTCGGCGCTCGATCCGACCGTGCCGCTTGCGAAAATTTCTATCTCCATGCCTGCAATGGCTGGCTCAAGGCCAATCCGATTCCGCCCGACCAGGCGGCTGGGGCGTGGACGCCGTGCTGATCGAGCAGAAACCGGCAGAAGCTGCGGGAAATCCTCGACAAGGCTGCGGCGGAGCCCGATGCCGGTACACAGCGGATCGGCGATTTCTGGGCAGCCTGCCTGGACGAAGCCGGCATCGAAGCCAAGGGGTTGGCTCGTCCGCTTCAGCTGAGCTCTGACCGTATCGATGCGGTCACGGACAAAGCCAGGGCTGGGCCGAGTTGGTGGCGCATCTGCAGCGGATCGGCACGGATGTGCTGTTCGGTTTCGGCTCGGACCAGGATTTCCGCGATGCCAGCCAGGTGATCGCCGAAGCGGTATCAGGGCGGGCTCGGCCTGCCCGAGCGCAAATATTACCATCAACACCGGCAAGGAGGCCGAGGCGACCCGCGCCGCCTATGTCGCGCATCTGTCGCGCATGCTGGCCCGTCCGGCGTCAAGCAACCACGACGAGGCCGCCGCCGCGGTGATGGCGTTCGAAACGCGCCTTGCCACGGCCCAGCCTGACCGATGTGCAGCGGCGCGATCCGACCCAGCTCTATCACAAGCTGCCGGCCGGCGATTTGGCCCGGCTGACGCCGGTCTTCCAATGGACCGCCTATCTGCGCGATGTCGGCGCGCCAAACTTCGCGGCGCTCAATATCGCCGTCCCCGGTTTCTTCGAAGGGGCTGCAGGCGACGCCTCGCCGACACACCACTCGACACGATCAAACTCTATCTGCGCGCCCATCTGCTTGCAGCAATGCGGCCGATATGCTGCCGAGGCGCTTCATCGAGGAGAATTTCGAGTTCTACGGCAAGACCCTGGCCGGCGCCAAGGAGTTGAAGCCGCCGCTGGAAACGCTGTGTCGCCTTTACCGACGCCGCGCTGGGCGAGGATCTCGGCAAGATCTACGTGCAGAAATATTTCGGCCCCGAATCAGAAGGCGGCCATCGCGGATCTGGTCAAGCATCTGCGCGCGGCCTATGCCGCGGATATCCAGTCGATGCCCTGGATGGGCAAGGAGACGAAGCAGAAGGCCGAAGCCAAGCTGCAGATCATGATCAACAAGGATCGGCTACCCCGACAAATGGCGCGACTATTCGAAGCTGGAGATCAAGCGCGACGACCCGCTCGGCAACCGTTTTCCGGGCCGATAGCTTCGAAATCGACCGCCAATTGGCCAAGATCGGCCAGCCGGCCGACAAGAGCGAGTGGGCCATGACGCCGCCGACGGTCAACGCCTATTACGACTCGCAGAAGAACGACATCAATTTCCCGGCCGGTATCCTGCAAACCGCCGAATTTCGATGCGCAATGGGGACGACGCGATCAATTACGGTTCGATCGGCGCCACGATCGGCCATGAAATGACGCATGGCTTCGACGATGAAGGCCGGCAATTCGACGCCCAGGGCAACCTCAAGGACTGGTGGAGCAAGGACGACGCCAGGAAATTCACGGCGCGCACGAGCTGCCTGGTCGCAGAATATGGCGGCTTCGACGTCGGCGGCGGCGTCAAGCTCGACGGCAAGCTGACCCTGGGCGAGAACACGGCCGATAATGGCGGCACACGCCTGGCTATCTGGCGCTGAAGCACGCGATTTGCCGGCAAGGCCGTGCCGGCAATCGACGGCTACACGCCGGAGCAGCGTTTCTTCTCGCCTATGCCCAGAGCTGGTGCGAGAACCAGACGCCGGAAGCGGCCAAGCTGCAGGCGGCGCGCCGATGGCGCCGCGGAAGATGTGCCGGTGTGGTGACGGCGATCCGGCTCCTCCATCGCCTTGTCATTGCCACGGCGACGCTCGCGACACTGTGCGAGCTGTTCGGTTGGAACGATTTGTTCCGCCTGACCAAACCGCTGCCCATGGCGCTGGCAGTGATCCTGCTGTTGACCGGTCGGCCGGCGACCGGTCGGCTCGGCTTCTGCTCGCCCTCGCCATGGCGGCGGCGCTGGCCGGGGACGTGCTGCTCCTTTTTCCGGACGGATTTATCCTCGGGCTGGTCGCCTTTCTCGGCACGCATCTGTGCTACCTGTTTCTGTTCCGGCGCGGAGTCGGCTGGTTCCCGACGCGGCTCGCGCCCATCGCGGTCCTGGCGCTCGCAGGGGTAATTTGGCCTGGGAATTTCCGCTGCTGCCGGCGCGCTGCGGCTGCCGGTCGCCGCCTATACCAGCATAATCGCGCTTATGGTCTCGCAGGCGATCGGCCGCGCCATGCGGCTAAGCACGCGCGACGCGTGGCTGGTCGCTGTCGGCGCGGCGCCTGTTCATGGCGTCGGACACGATGATCTCGATCGATCGTTTCGTGCTGCCCTTCGCGCTCTCAGGCTTCGCCGTCATGGCGACCTATTATCTGGGCCAGATCCTAATCCTGCGCCACGCGCTGGCCGATGCGGCGATGCCCGAGCGGGGATGACCCGGCGCCGGCCCGCCTATAGACTAGGAATAGCGCATCTCCGCCGCGGGTCGGGCACCGCCGGTGCCTGCTCCGATGGCCGTCGCGAGGATTCATGGCCGCAGGCTCCGCACGTCCCTTGCCGGGGACCGATCCCGGTTTCGCCGCCTTCGTGCTCGGGCGCCTCGGCTTCGGCGCGCGGCCGGGCGACGTCGAGGCGCTGAGCAAGCTCGGCTATCGCCGCTGGCTCGACCTGCAGCTGGCGCCGCCGCCAGGCGACGATCCGGCGACGGCGGCGCGGCTCGCCGCCGCGGTGTTGCGCATCAAATACAATGCCGGCGATCCGAAAAGAAGCAGGACTGGCCGGCGACCGACGAGATGCGCCCGCTTGCCACGCTGAACCAACCGATCGATCAGCTCTGGCCGCTGCTGGTCGAGCGCGACAAGCATGACGGCAGCGAGCGCCGACGCCCACTGCTCGAAACCATCAGCGCATCGCTGATTCGCGCCTGCTACAGCGAATACCCGGTGCGCGAGATCATGGTCGAGTTCTGGCACGACCATTTCAATGTCGATGCCTGGGACCAGGAGCAGGTCGCCATCGCGCTCCCGAGCTATGACCGTGACGTGATCCGGCCGAATATCTTCGGCAATTTCCGGAGCTTTCTGGAGGCGGTCGCGACCTCGCCGGCGATGCTCTATTATTTGTCCAACCGCTCGTCGCGCGCCGGTTCGGCCAATGAGAATTACGCGCGCGAGCTGTTCGAGCTGCACACGCTCGGGCGCGACGCCTATCTCAACGACAAATATGATCGCTGGCGCGAGGTGCCGGGCGCGCTGCAAGGCAAGCCCTCCGGCTATATCGACCAGGATGTCTATGAGGCGGCGCGCGCGCTGACCGGCTGGACGGTCGAGGACGGCACCGGCATCGACGGCCATCGCAAGCTGCCGGCGACCGGCCGCTTCGCCTATGTCGATACCTGGCATGACGGTTACCAGAAGCGCGTGCTGGCGACCGAATTCGACGCGTTCCAGCCGGCCATGGCCGATGGCCGCAAAGTGCTCGACCTCATTGCCTATCACCCGGCGACCGCCCGCTTTCTCTGCACCAAGATTGCACGTCGCCTCGTCGCCGACGAGCCGCCGCCCGCGCTGGTCGAGAAGACGGTCGCCGTCTGGCTGCGCAACCAGAAGGCCAAGGACCAGATCGGCCAGGTCATCCGGACGATCGCGACCTCGCCGGATTTGCGGCCTCGCGCGGTCAGAAGCTGCGCCGGCCGCGCGCGCTCATCGCCGCCTTCATCCGAACGACCGGCCACAACGTCGTGCCGACCGAGGGGCTGATCAACGAGATGGCCAATGCCGGGCAGCGCCTGTTCGGCGTGGCGCCACCGACCGGTCTCGCGGACACAGCCGAGACCTTTCTCGGCACGAATGCGATCGCCGGCGCTGGGCTGATTCTGACCGGCCTGGCTGAGAATTACTGGGGCACCGGCGTGTTCCAGCCTTCGCAGCGCATGGGTCCAGCCGCGGCCAACGCCCGGCTTTCCGCTGCGCATTGGCTGCAAGCGACGATCGGATACGCCGATCCGGTCGCGGTCGACGCCATTGCGGCCAGCTTCGATCGGCCGCCCGACGGTCCGGTCGGGCCGCCCGGCAATCCCGATACCGAGAAGCGGCTGGCCCGCATGGCCGCGTTGGCGGCGATGTCGCCCGCCTTCCAGTCCTGCTGAGGGAGGCGATCCTGCAGCCGACCCGCCGCACCCTGTTTGACCACCGGTCTCGCCGGCACGCTGGCTGCGATACTGCCCGTGCCGGGGCTGCGCCATCTCGCTTTTGCGCAAGGCAATGCGCCGCGCCCGCTGCTGATCGTGCTGCATCAGCGCGGCGGCTGCGACGGGCTCAACCTGATCTCGCCGTCCGACGATCCGAACTTCATCGAGGCGCGGGCGAGCGAGTTGCGCGTATTGGCCGACGGTCCGGATGCCGGCCATGCGCTGGCCAACGGCCCGGCGCCGCATGTCGATTTCCATCTGCACGCCGCCGCCGCCGGCATGAACGAACTCTATCAGGCGGGGCATCTCGCCTTCATCCACGCCGCCGGGCTGACCGACAGCACGCGCAGCCATTTCGTCGCGACCGACATGATCGAACACGGCGTCGGGACGCTGCCAGCCTGGACCGCACCTCGACCGGCTGGCTGATGCGTGCGCTCAAGCCGACCGGTAGCGGCATCGTCGCGGTATCGCAGCGGGCAGCCCCTCCGGCGAACTCTCGGGCCGGACCGGCGCGCTCGCCGTGCCCGATCTCGGCGGCGGCCTCGCCCCCGCCGGCGGGCCGCAGGTCTTGGCCGTGCTGCAGCGCCTCTATGCCACGGGAAACGGCAAGGCCGAGACTGCCGGGCGCCAGGCACTGATTGCCATGGGCCTGATCGACGGCCGCCTGCCGCGCGATCCGAAGAATCAGATCGTCGCCTACAAACCCGACGATGCCGCGCATTACGATCCGGCACAGGATTTCGCCGGCCGCTCAAGACCGTGGCACAGCTGATCAAGATGGAGATCGGCCTGAGGCGGCCTGAGGATCAAGATGGAGATCGGCCTTGAGGCGGCCACGGTCGATATCGGCGGCTGGGACACGCATGAATATCAGCCCGGCCGCTTCAAGGGCGCGGTCGAGAAGCTGTCCAACGGCCTCGCCGCCTTCTGGAACGATCTGTCCGCCTATCACGACCGCATGGTCCGTGGTCATGGTGACCGAGTTCGGCCGCCGCCTGCGCTCGAACAAGAGCAGCGGCACGGATCACGGCCGCGGCGGGGTGATGGCGGTGCTGGGCGGCAAGGTGCGCGGTGGGCGTTTCTATGGACCCTGGCCGGGCTCGCGGCCGAGCGTCTCGACGATGGGCGTCGATCTCGCCGTCGCGACCGATTATCGCCGCGTGCTGACCGAGATCCTGGAGATGCAGCGCGGCCGGCGGCTCGACGGCGTCTTCGCCAACTACGCCTATCCGGGTCCGCTCGGCGTATTCGGCGACCGGCCGCCGGAGAAAGCGTGACGACGGGGACTTGATCCGCCCGCGGCGATTCCCGATACTTCGAACACTGATTTGCGCCTGAGGAGAGAATGATGCCGATCCGCCCCCTGCTGCTGACCGCCGCCTTTGCCTTGAGCATCGGCGCCGCGTCGGCCGCACCGCTCGCCGTGCCGGTCCATCTCCTCGGCCCCCCTCGTGGCGGCGGCGCATCCCTATGACGAGGCAGCGGATGCCCATGCCCAGCTCGACGCCGCGCTGGCCGAGGCGAAGCAATCCGGCAAGCATGTACTGCTCGATTTCGGCGCGAATTGGTGGCCCCGATTGCCGGGGTGCTCGCCGGCATCGCCGGCCGGCCCGAGGGTCAAACCCTGGATCGACGCGAATTATGTCACCGTGCTGATCGACACGGGTCGGCACAACAAGAACTGGACATCGCCGAGCGCTATGGGCTGACGGCTGCAGGCAATCCCGAGCGTGCTGGTCCTGTCGCCCCGACGGCACCGTCCAAAACCGCGACGAGGCGCTGGCGCTGGGCGATGCCCGCACCATGGCGCCGCGGGATGTCGTGGCCCTGCTGGCGCGCTGGTGCGGCCAAGGCCGCCCGTCACGAACTGACGCTGCTTCCGTACCAGCGACAGCGGGCATGAATTGCGCAGCCAGATTGAGCCCCGGCTGCGCCTCGGGACGAGCGGTGTAATGGGGCGGTCAGCCACCGCCCTGCTGAACGAACTCGTCCAGTACCGTTTTGATCATCTCCTTGCCGCTCGGCATGATGTGATCGTCGATCACATAGGTCTTGCCACCGGCAACCAGCACGACGATGCCGGAAGCGAGTTGATGGGCATGCGGGCTGGCCAGCAGCTCCGCCTGACGCTCGCCGCTGATCGGGACGATCGTGGTCTTGCCGTCCATCGAATGCACGACCGCCGAATTGACCGGAATTCCTGCCGGCGCGTCGGCAAAAGCCTGGGCAGTCGTCGCGGCGACAAGCATGGCGCCGAATAAAACTTTGCTCACTGACCTCACGTGATCCTCCATTTACTTCGTTCTATGAGAAAATCCGATACGAATAGCCTGACACTCGGCGGGGCATTCGAACCTTCGAACCGCCTTGTTGTCGGATAGACCAGGCGTCGGCGCGTTTTATTCTCAGCGAACAAAAGTTTTTGGAGGATGTGCAGCCGTCGAAGCGGCTCCCATATGATGGAGCAGACGGGAGAGGCAGAATGCTCGGATTGCTGGCACTCGTGACGGCGGCCCTGTTCTGTGGCGCCGCGATCTATATCAACATCGCGGAACAGCCGGCGCGGCTTGCCCTGGATGACAGCGGCGCGCTGGCCCAATGGGCGCCGTCCTATCGCCGCGGCTTCATCATGCAGGCTTCGCTCGCGCTGATTTCCGGCCTCTTCGGCATCGCAGCCTGGCGGCAGAACACCGATCCGCTCTGGCTGTCCGGCGCGATCGCGATCGTGATGAATTGGCCCTATACGATGCTGGCGATCATGCCGGTCAATCGCCGGCTGGAAGCGCTGTCGCCAACCCAGGCCTCGGCCGAGAGCCGCACATTGCTGATCCGCTGGGGCTGGCTGCATGCCGGGCGGAGCGGCCTGGGCGCGCTGGCGACGGCGCTGTATCTGGCAGCGGCAGTGCCGGGCCGCTGACGACTTCGGCGGCCCGACGCGCGCGCAGGACGCCCGCCGGGATCGTGATCGCTCGGAGCTAGCCCGGATATCTCACAGAGGGTAGGTGCATCGGGGCGAGGAATCTGAGAAAGTTGTTTTACCAGAACCACTTGATCAGCTTCCACGGAGGTCCCCGATGCCGACGGAGTGTAACCCGG
Organism: Aliidongia sp.; assembly: GCA_037200015.1. Lineage (GTDB taxonomy): Bacteria > Pseudomonadota > Alphaproteobacteria > ATCC43930 > CGMCC-115725 > JAXDMU01. The sequence continues at coordinate 13,707 of JBBCHB010000019.1, forward strand.
ATCTGTTTGGATTTGCACGCGTCGAGGGGCGTGCGGTTGTCGCTTCGTTTGATGGCGGAGCGATTACATCGGATGCCGGCGGCTTGCTCCTGGGTGCCCCGGATCGAGCGATACGCCTGGTCGATCGATTTGCAAGCTGCTTCCAGGACAGCCGTTCGGCGCGTCTGATCGAGCATGAGGTGCGTACCCTGGTCGGCCAGCGTGTGTTCGGCTTGGCGCTTGGCTACGAAGACCTGAACGACCACGACACGCTGCGCCACGACCCCATCATGGCGGTGCTGGGCGGCAAGCTTTCGGCGCGGCGGTCGGATTGTGCGCCGCTCGCCGGCAAGTCGACGCTGAACCGGCTGGAGCTGAGCCGGGTCGCGCCGTCGCGCTACCACAAGATCAGCCACGACACGGCGGCGATCGAGCGGCTGTTCGTCGATCTGTTCCTGGAGGCTCATGGCAAGGCACCGAAGCAGATCATCCTCGATCTGGACGCCACCGATGACCCGTTGCACGGCCATCAGGAAGGCCGGTTCTTCCACGGCTATTACGATGGCTACTGCTATCTGCCGCTCTATGTGTTCTGCGGCCGGCACCTGCTGGTGTCCAAGCTGCGGCGCTCGAACATCGATGCAGCCTCCGGTTCGGTCAGCGAGATTGCCCGCCTCGTCGTCCAGATCCGCCGGCAATGGCCGCGCACCCGCATCCTGCTGCGGGCCGATTCCGGCTTCTGCCGCGAAGAGCTGATGGTGTGGTGCGAGGCCAATAAGGTCGATTACCTGTTCGGGCTGGCGCGCAACGCCCGGCTCGTTGCCGAGATTGCACCGGAACTGGCGACCGCCGAGGCCGAAGCCACGCGCACCGGCAAACCTGCCCGCCGCTTCAGGGACTTCACCTGGTCGACCCTCAACAGCTGGAGCCGGTCGCGCCGGGTCGTCGGCAAGGCGGAATGGACATGCTCCGAGAGCAATCCGCGTTTTGTCGTGACCTCGCTCCCGCGTAACGAAGCCGAGGCCCGTCACCTCTACGAGAAGATCTATTGCGCCCGCGGCGAAATGGAGAACCGCATCAAGGAGTGCCAGCTCGACTTGTTCGCCGACCGCACCTCGGCCAACACCATGCGCGCCAACCAGCTCCGGCTCTGGTTTGCCTCGATGGCCTATGTCCTGGTCACGGCGCTACGCCGGATCGGGCTCAAACACACCCAGTTCGCCAATGCGACCTGCGGCACGATCCGCTTGAAGCTCCTCAAGATCGGCGCTCTGGTGAAGATAAGCGTCCGGCGCATCAAGGTCGCCATGGCCTCAGCCTGCCCCTACGCCCACGAGTTCGGGCTCGCGCACCCCTACCTTGCCGGCGCACCAGCCTGACGAAACAGACATCGCATAGTCCAAATCAGCCCGAACCAAACCGCCAGAGCGCGGTACCCTGAAACCGCGCCTACCGCCAACGCCAAAATTGCCGAAATCCGTCAAACCGCTGCAAACCGCCAAATTCTAAACAGCCAGCTTGTCCTTCAGGCGGGGCTGTGAGAGATGCAGGCTAGATCAAGATGATATGAGGTCAAATCGACCTCATATCATCTTGATCTATTTCAAAAGTTTAGAGCGCGATTCAGGCTTCGTCCCGAAGCCATCGCGCTCTAGAAGCCGAGCGGCGAGAAGAACGCGACGCCGCGATAGACCGTGCCATAGGTCGGCCCGGCCACGGTGCGGAACGATTCAGCCGAGACCTGCTGCGTCATGGTCTTGGCCGCGACGAAGTCGGTAATCGTCACCACCTTGTTCGGATCGGCACCATTGTCGCCCGACGCGCTGGAGGTCGACGTGGTCGCCCACAGCGTCACCCGGCCGTCGAAGCCGACGGTGCCGGTCAGATTGCGCAGTCCGATGGTCGTCACCGCGGGATAGGGGCCGTCGGAGCCGGTCAGGTTGCTGTCCGTCTTGCCGATCAGGCCGTTCTGCAGGACATAGTCGAGCTGCCACACGCCCTTGACCAGGCTCCATTTCTCGAGCCCGGCATGGCTGGCGGCATCGGTCGCGTCGCCGGTCCCCTCATCGGCGACATACATCGTGGACGGATTGGCGAAGAACACGCCGAACGGCGTGAAGTCGCCGCCCGTCGCCTTGGCGGAATCGGTCGGGAAACCCGGCACGACGCTGATGGTCGCGGCCGCCGCGTTCGCGACGCTCGGCAGTGATTTGACGGTATAGACCGTATCGATGCCGTTGCTGCCGCTGCCCTTGGTGAAGTAGAGGGCGCCATTGTACTCGGCGAGGCCGCGATAGTTATTGTCCTTGCCCGGCTTGTCGAGTTTGCCGTTGAACGTGTCCTGCAGCAGCGGATCTATTTCAGCGGAATTCCCGCTCGGGATCGCGACCGAAACGGTGGAGGCATTGATCGGCTTCACCACTTCCAGCCCGGTCGTTTCCGTCACGTCGGGATTGGTGCCGTTGCTAGCGCCGAAAGTATTGGCGTTGCCGTTGTTGGAGTTGCCGACCGTGTAATAGAGCCCGTTCGGAGCGAGCAGCGCCGACCGGCCGTTATTGCCGCCGTAAGCATCGGTCGGCGTATAGGAGAAGCGGCCTTCGACATCCATCGAGACGATGGTGCGTGGGAAAGCATAGTTCGAGCCGAAGGCGAAGGTGACCGGGTTGGTCGGATCCTGGCCCTTGACGGCGTCGGAATTCGAGGCGTCGATCGCGCCCACCCCGGCCTCGCCATAGCCGACGAACACCAGCCGCGGCAAGAGGCCGGATGTGAGATGCAGTCCCAGTTCCGACTTCGAGGAAAAGCTGGTGACGACCTGGTCGTCCGGCACGTCGACCGTATGCAGAACGCGGCCTCCCAGAGGGTCGATATCGAGCAGCCGGATCGGCGAAGTAACGCCGTAGCTCGGATCGGCCGTCACATTGTTCCAGGTGTTTACATAGTCGTTTCCGGCAATCGCCTTGGTCGTGGCGGTGGCGGTATCCGGCAGCGTGGACCCAACGGCCAGCGAGGCGATCGCGCCCTGAGTATTCTGATAGGTGCTGGTGCTGACGATCAGCGACCAGGGCTCGAGCACGATCGGCGAATGGTCGTTGTCGGCGAAAGCCGGGGCTGGCGCGCCGACGAGAACGAGAACCACGGCACTGCAACCGGAAAGCAGCAATGCATTACGCGACTGTCGAATGATACGGCTCATGGCACCCACGATGAACGGTGAAGGAGCGCCAAGGATTATATGGTTAATATTTCGTTAAAATGTCCCGGTGGTTACGACTTGATGACAGAATGGAGACTGTGCCGGGGAGCCGTTCGGTCACCCGGCATCAGGATTATTGCGCAAACCGATCCGGCGGCGGCGGCAAATCCTGCATCCATTTGGTCAGCTGCGTCGCGGGATAAAGCCAGATCGTGCCGGTCACAAAATAGTAAGCCAGCTGAGCGGCCCAATGCTCCGGCAGGAACTCCACGGCGACGACCATCACGGCCGCGGCATAGAAGCCGAGGCCGAGCAACAGGATGATCGTGCCGTAGAGAATCCGCAGGCGCATGGCCTTTCGTCTAGTGGGTGCCGGGGAGATCGGCAAGCACGATCTCGAAATTATCGGTCCCGGCGATGACCAGCTTCGTCTCGTCCGCGATCATCACGCCCGAGCGCGGCGGGGCAACGATGCCGTTGACCGTGATCGTGCCGGCCGATGGCACCAGATAGGCGATGCGGCCCGGCTCCACCGCGAAGTCGATCGTCCCGCCGCCGGCCAGATTGGCGCCCCAGAGCGTCGCATCCTGGTGGATGCGCAGCACCGAGGGATCCTCGATCCGGCCCGAGGCGAGCGGCACCAGCTTGCCGGTCCCGTCCGATTTCGGGAATTGCCGCGCCTCCCAGCGCGGAGCGACGCCGCGCAAAGCCGGCTCGATCCAGATCTGGAACAGCTCGGTCGGCTCGCCCTCGTGATTATGCTCGGCATGCAGGATGCCGCGCCCGGCCGACATTACCTGGACGTCGCCGGCCTCGGTGCGGCCGGTGTTGCGCAGATGGTCGGTATGGGTGATGGCGCCTTTGCGGACATAGGTGATGATCTCCATGTCGCGATGGCCATGCATGTCGAAACCGGTGCCGGCCGCGATCCAATCGTCGTTCCACACGCGCAGCGGGCCGAAGCCCATGCGCTTCGGGTCGTGATAGGACGCGAAGCTGAAGTGATGCTTGGTGTCGAGCCAGTCGTTGCGGAAAGCACCGAGCTTCTCGAAGGGGGTGACGCTGATCATGGAACAACCTTTCGCGTTGCGGGATTGGTCGAAATATCGGACCGAAAGTGTTCCCGAACAATCTGCTAATGATAGAACGGACTGTCCGTTTTTTCGGGACAATTCCGTCTCCGCTAAGTTGTGCCACCGCACGAGCTATCGTCATGGGCGCTCTTCGGTCTTCGCAATCTCGGGTATCTAAAGCGAGAATTATGCTCGGCGCTCCCCTGCCGGACTTGATCGAATAGAAATCAGCAAATAAGAAATAAGTGCGCTGGAGGGTTTCGATCTTTCCTGCCGTCACGCCTGGGCGCCGGCTAACGAATCCTGACAAGTGCAGGAACATGGCCATCAAGGTCAAAGCTGGCCCTCTGGTACAGAGGTACGCATTTTTCTGAATATTGGGGGACATATGCTTTCGAAGAAAATGTTCGGCCGGGCCGTCTTGCTGGCGGCAGCGCTGTTCGGCTTCGCCGACACGGCCTCGGCCCAGGCTATCCAGGTGCTGGTGCCGAGCGCCGGCTTCAGCGCTCCGCAAGATGTGCAGCGCGATTCCGCCGGCAATCTGCTGGTCGCCGACACCGGCAATAACCGGATCGTGAAGATCCTCGCCGTCAATGGCAGCATTCAGAACTCCTCGTCGATCGTCACGGTCGGCAATGGCTTTCTCTCTCCGCAGGCCGCCACCTTCGACAGCGCCGACAATGTCTATGTCGCCGACACCGGCAACAGAGTCATCTGGCGCGTGCCGTTCTCGAACGGCAGCTATGGCACGCCGGTGCGGCTGGCCCCGGCATTCGAATTCTCGTCGCCCTGCGGGATCGCCGTCGACAGCCACAACAACGTGTTCGTCGCCGACCAGGGGGCCGGCCAAGTCTTTGAGATCATAGCGTCGGGCGGCTATACCACGGTCGACCCGATCGATTCCGGCAGCTTTCAGGTGCCCGGCGGGGTCGCGCTTGACACCGCGGACAATCTCTTCATGGATGACCAGGGCAGCGGCACGGGCGGCTTCGTCTACGAGATCCCGCTCAGCGGCGGCGTCTACCAGCCGGCGGTCAAGCTTGCTACCCTTTTCGGCTTCGGCGAGATGCAGGGTATCGCGGTCGATGCCAGCGAGAACGTCTTCGTCACCGATTACTTTTATAATCTAGTGGACGAGATCGTCGCGGATGGCGGCCATATGAATGTCATCGAACTGGGCTCGGGCTGGAATTCGCCGATCGGCGTCGCGGTCGATCCTTCGGGCAATGTGTACGTCACCGACAACGGCAATAACGCGCTGAAAGAGATCCTGCTTCATCCGGGCGGGCCGGTTCCGGCGCTGTCGGGCGGGGCCATGGCGCTCTTCGCGCTGTTGCTCGGCGGCACGGCCTGGTGGCGGTTCCGCCGGCGGGCGATAGTATAGGCATCCGCTGCCTTTTCCGGGAGACGCAGAATGAGCACCCAGCAACCCGTCGCCGAGCGCTTCTTCGTCTTCCGGCTGCTGCCGCCGCGCGCGACCTTCCCCGCAGACATGACGGCGGAAGAGCGCGAGATCATGCGCGCGCACAGCGCCTATATCCGGAGGGCATGGCCGGCGGCAAGCTGGTCGTGTTCGGCCCGGTCGGCGATCCGAAAGGCGTGTGGGGCTTAGGCGTGGTCCGCTCCGCCGATGAAGGCGAGGCCCGGGCACTGGCCGACGCCGACCCGGTCATCCAGGCCGATCGGGGTTTCAGTTACGAGATCCTGCCGATGCTGAGCGCGATGGTCGCGCCTGGGGTCTAGCTCGAAAGCATCAGTGGGGCGGCCGTCCCTGGCCGCCCCACTGAGATCGGTGCGCTACCGCCCTTCCCGGCGCCAGGCCAGGATCAGCGTGCCGAGCGCCAGGGTCAGGGCGAGCCAGGCCGGGATCAGCTCCGTTTCCTTGAGTCCGGTCACAATGTAGTCGCCATTGGCGCGGAAGCCGATCCAGCCATGGCCGGCGGCGTCGCGGCCGGGGCCGATGCGGCGAATCTCCGGCGGCGCCGTGCCGCTGCCGGCCCAGTTGACACTCCCGCCGGTCGCTTCGGCAGCCGGGCTGAGCTTCTCGGTCGTGGTCCGGACGTCGGCCAGCTCGATCGGGTTCAAGGCGCCGGCCGCGGCCAGCGCCGTGCGCGTGCCGTCATTGATGCGGTAGAGGCCGCTTTTCGTGATCGGCACGACCGCGACCTCGCGCCCGCCGGTCTCGGCGGTCAGCGTCAGGGTCTGGGTCTTGCCGTCGGGATCGGTCAGTTCTACCGGATGCGGGTCGGGCTCCAGCGTCCGGCGCGTGATGGTCAGGCGGTTGCCGTTGACCGTGCCGCGCAGATCGTTCTCTTCGAGATCCGGTTCCTGCATCAGCCAATAGGCCAGGCGCCGCAGCAGCTCGGCCTGCGGCCCGCCGCCTTCGAAGCCGCGCGTCCAGAGCCACATCTGGTCGGACATGAGCTGTGCCACCCGGCCCTTGCCGACCCGATCGAGCACCAGCAGCGGCTGGCCGTTCAAACCGGTCATCAGCACATTGCCGCGATGCGCGTCGGATTCGACCTGGCGGAACCAGCGGCCCCAGCTCGGCTCGCCCTTTGGATCGGCCGGCGCGCCCGGCAGATCGGCGGTCACCGGATGGCGATTGCCGAGTTCGGTCACGCGCGGCTTGAAGCCCTGCTCGTCGACCTGGCCGGTCGGCTCGGCCGGCAGCACCGCGCCGAGCGGCGTGCGGAACAGGCTCATCGGCGAGCCGACGCTCGGCCCCGCCGCTTCCATCAAGGCGCCGCCCTTGCGGACATAGCGCGCGATATTCTCCAGATAGGTCTGAGGCAGCACGCCGCGCCGGTGATAGCGGTCGAAGATGATCAGGTCGAAATCGTCGAGCTTGACGTCGAACAGCTCACGGATCGGGAAGGCGATCAGCGACAGCTCGCGGATCGGCGTGCCGTCCTGCTTCTCCGGCGGGCGCAGGATGGTGAAATGCACCAGGTCGACCGACGGATCGGCCTTCAGCAGATTGCGCCAGGTGCGCTCGCCGGCATGCGGTTCGCCCGAAACCAGCAGCACCTTGAGCCGGTCGCGCACGCCGTTGACCACGATGGCGGCGCGGTCATTGTCGAGCGTCAGCTCCTTCGGTCCCGCCTCGGTCGAAATCTCGAACACGGACGGCCCGCCATGATCGAGCGTGATCGGCACCTGGGTATCGCGTCCGACCGGCAGCACCGCCTCGCGCTCCTCGCCGCCATCCTTGCGGATGGTGACCCGCGCCGTCTTCGGATAGCCGGCGCGCTCGGTCGCCGTGCCGCCCAGATCCTCGACCCGCAGCGTCAGGCTCAACTCCTTGCCGACGATGCCGAAGCTCGGCGCTTCCTTGACCACGATCCGCCGGTCGCCCTCGTCCTTGTGGCCGTCGAGCAGGACATGGAGTGGAGCGGCGAAGGGCACTTTGTCTGCGGCCGGCGCGTCATGGACCTGGCCGTCGGTGATCATCGCGACGCCGGCGACGCGCTGCGGCGGCACATCGGCCAGCGCGCGGCTGATCGCGCCGAAGAGCTGCGTGCCCGGATCGCCAGCCGTCCCTGCCGGCGTGTCGCCGGCATCGATGGTGCGCACTTCGAGATCCGGATAGGCCGCCAGCTTCTGCTGCAGATAGCTCAGATCGGCATCGGCCGCTGCGGCGCGGTCGCCGATCGCCTGGCTGGCCGAGACATCCTTGACGATGAGAGCCACATCCTTCTGCGGCTGGCGCTGCTCCTCGACCAGCGACGGGTCGGCCAGCGCCAGCAACACGATGGCAAGGGCGCAGAACCGCCATGCCGTGCCGCGCGCCCGCCGCCAGCCGCCATAGCCCAGGATCAGCAGGGCGACGATGCCGGCCACTGCGAGCAGCGGCCATGGCAGCAGGGGCGCCCAGGCAATGCTGTAGCCGGTCATTGTCCGAGACGCTCCAGAATGGCCGGCACATGCACCTGGTCGGCCTTGTAATTGCCGGTCAGCGCGTACATCACCAGATTGACGCCGAAGCGATAGGCCTGTTCGCGCTGCTGCTCGCCGCCCGGCACGACGGCGAAGGAGGCGAAGCCCTGGCTGTCGACTGCCCAGGCCGCGGCGAAGTCGTTCGACCCCAGGATCACCGTCGAGACGCCGTCATTGACCCGGTCCTCGACCGGCTCGACCCAGAGCGGGCCGCCGACCCAGCGGCCGGGAAAATCCTGCATCAGATAGAAGGATTTGGTCAGCACATGGTCGGGCGGGACCTGCACCAGCGGCGGGACCTTGACCCCGGCCAGCAGGGTCTGCAGCCGGTCCGTCATATTGGTCGAGCCGCCACCGCTGCCCTCGTCGCGCGTATCGAACAGGATCGTGCCACCGGTCGCAAGATAACGGTTGACTCGCTCGGCGGCCTGCGTCGAAAGCGGCTTCTGGCTGTTGGTGATCGGCCAATAGATCAGCGGGAAGAAGATCAGCTCGTCGGTCTCGACATCGACCTCCATCGGGTCGCCGGTCTCGACCGCCGTGCGCCGGCTGAGGATATTGCCGAGCCCGACCAGCCCGGAGCGACTGATCGAATCCGCCTCTGCATCGCCGGTCTTGACATAGGCGAGACGCAGCTCGCTGGTCGCCTCGACCGTGAAACGGTCCGGGCCGGAGACATTGGGATGCGGCGTGAGCGGCTGGGTCGATTGCGCCGAAGCGCCGGAACTCAGCAGCACGCCCAACAGCAGCACGGCGGCACCGGTGGCGCGCGGCAGCCGCAGCAGGCCGCGCAGCCCGTAGCCGACCAGCAGATCGATCAGCCCAAACAGCAGCGCCAACCCGAGCAGCGCCGGCCGCAAATCGACTTCCGGTTCACGCGCATAGCCTTCGCGCGCCACATCGCGCGGCAGGGTGCCGATTTCGATCAGCCCCGAGACGCTGCCCGACAGGTTGAGTGCGCGATGGCTCTCCTCGGTGCCGTAGAAGCCCGGCGGATGGTTCGGTCCGACCCCGGTCTTGCCCAGCTCGGCAGCCGGGACGGGCTGTGCCGACGTCGGCGGCTGTTCCAGCCGGCCATAGCCGTCCATGGTCTGCCAGGGCGGCAGCACGCCGTCGCCGGTGCCGGCAATGCCTTGGCCGAGCTGCACCATGCGGCGCAGCATCTCGACGAAGAGGCCGCTCAGCGACAGATTCGACCAGGCGGTATTGGCCGAGGTATGGATCAGCACCAGCCAGCCCTTGCCGCGCTTCTCGCCGGTCACCAAGGGTGTCCCGTCGCTGAGCCGCGCCCAGGTCTTGGCGGCGAGATCGACCGACGGTTCGGCCAGCACCTGGCGATCGACCGTGACGTCGGGCGGCACCTCAAGCCCGGCAAACGGCGATTCAGCCGGAAAGGTCGAGAGATGTGCAGGCTTTTCCCAGGACATGGCACCGCCGATGGTACGACCGCCGCCGCGCAATGTCACCGGCAGCAGATCGTCGTCCTGACGCTCGGCCAGGCTCGGCCCGGCGAAACGCACCAGCACGCCGCCCGCCTCGATCCAGCTGCGCAAGGCGGCATGCTCCTCGGCGCCGCCGGCATCGCCGTCGGGCAGGACGAGCAGGCTGAGATCACGCTTGATCAGCTCGAGCGGCGGCCCGCGCCGCAGCTCGGCGAAGGGCTCGGCCGCGCGCTCGATATAGTAGGTGTCGGACAGCAGCGGCTGGCCGCTGCCGGCAGCCGTCTCAGTCGCGATGCCGACTGGCCGGCGGCGCGAGCGCTCGTCGATCAGCAGGGTCGATCCAGCCGTTGCCTCGCCTTCGATCTCGATGCGGTCGACCCGGTTGCGCAGCTCGGTCGGGATCTTGAACACCGCTTCGGTCGTGCCGCGATCATCGGGGAAGCGCGCCTCGGCCCGTGCCAGCAGGCGGCCGTCGCTGCCGACCGCACGCAGCGAAACCGGCGGCACGCCGCCCAAGGCCGCGCGCTGGATGCTGACGGCGAGATCGCGATTTTCCTCATGCGGCGGCGTCAGCAACCGCGCCAGGCTTTCGCCACGCGGCGCCACGAAGCGGATCGGGCCGAAGCCGCGCAGCCGGTCGAGCAAAGTCTGCACGCCGCCTTTGTCGTCCAGCCCGTCGGAAACCAATAGACTGCCATGCCCGGCTCGAACGTCACCGTGTCGAGGCGCGCCGCCGCCGCCTTGCGGTCGGTCGGCCAAGGCTGCGGCCGCATCGCCTCGATCTGCGCCTTGGCATCGGCCGGGCGCAGCAGCCCGAGCGGCTTGGCCGCAGTTGCTTCCGGCGCGGTCGGCAACAGGATCAGCCGGCGTCCCTCGCGGTCGGCGCGGTCGACCAGCTCGGTCATGGCGCGCTGCCGTGCCGCCCAATCGGACGCTGCGGCCCAGCCATCGTCGACGACCAGCAACAGCGTGTTGTTGCCGGGCAGCGCCGCAGTCGGATTCAGCAACGGCCGCGCCAGCGCCAGGATCAGCAGCGTCGCCAGCGCCATGCGCATCAGGATCAGCCAGAGCGGCGTGCGCGCCGGCGTCTCCTCCGGCGGCACCAGGCCGAGCAGCAGGCGGATCGCCGGGAACGCCATGATCCGCGGCGCCGGCGGCGTGACGCGCAACAGCCACCACAGCGCCGGTACGACCAGGAACCCCAGCAGGAGCCAGGGTGAGGCGAAGGCAAAGCTGCCGAGGCTCAGCATGGCGCTACGCCGCCCCCGAGGCTTCGGCCGGCGCCAAGCGCCCGCGCTCCGGCAACCCGGACATGACGCCATAGAGCGCGAGCAGCGCCGTATGCGGCGGATGATCGGTCCGGTGGATGCCGAAGCTCCAGCCATAAGAGCGGCCGATCGCTGCCAGCCCGTCGCGCTGGGCCGCGAGCCGCGCCAGATATTGATCGCGCACGGTTTCGACCCGGCTGATCAACGTCGAAGGTTCGCGCTCCAGCCCTTCGAAACGGATGCGGCCCTCGAAGGGCAAGGTCTCTTCGGCCGGGTCGAGCACCTGCAGCAGATGACCGCGCAACCCGCGCGCGGCGAAGCTCGCGACCAGCGATCGCAGCGCATCGAGCGGTCCGAGAAAATCGGACACCAGCACGAGGCTGGCATGGCGCGGCAGCGGCACGGGCTCGGGCAGCGCGTCGCCTGGCGCCGGCCGGCCGAGGCTGAGCGCCAGCCGCTCCAGCACGGCGCGGCCCTGTGCCGGCGGCCGGCTCTCGCCGAGCAGCGCAATACGCTCGCCGCCGCGGATCAGCAATGCCGCGAGCGCCAGAGTGAGCAGCGCGGCGCGCTCGGATTTGAGCGGCAGCTTGTTCGACGAGCGCCAGCCCATCGAGGCCGAACGATCGGGCCACAGCCAGACGCTCTGCGCCGCTTCCCATTCGTTCTCGCGGATATAGGCCCGCTCGGATTTGGCGGTCTGGCGCCAATCGATCCGCGTCGCGGAATCGCCGGCGGCATAAGGCCGGAACTGCCAGAAACTGTCGCCGCTACCGACCCGGCGCCGGCCATGGACACCCTGCACGACCGTCGCCGCGACCCGTTCGGCCGCAACCAGCAAAGGCGGCAACCGCCCGGCCAGCGCCTCGGCCTGATGGCGCGTCGGGCTGGTCATGGGGCTTCGCCTATGAGCACAGACATAAAGCGCTGGGATCTTTTCGGCGGCGCGACCCACCTCACCCCGACCCTCTCCCCCCTAAAGGGCGGAGAGGGAGATTTTTTTGCGCCGGCGCTTCCTTTAACTCCCTCTCCACCCCATTGGGGGGAGAGGGTCGGGGTGAGGTGGGGAACGCTCGAACCTCACCGATGCACCTAAACCTGGTGCCTGAGAGTCTCAGGCAAGCTGGTCGACGTGGATGGCCGGGACAAGCCCGGCCATGACGGCGAGAGAAAACTGCGAGCACCCGCATCCTCACCCCAGCGTCTCGACCATCCGGCCGATGATCTGGTCCAGCGTGACACCGTTGCCTCGGGCGGAATAGGTCAGGGCCATGCGGTGGCGCAGCACCGCGTGACACCGTTGCCTCGGCGGAATAGGTCAGGGCCATGCGGTGGCGCAGCACCGGGCGGCCAAGGCGATGACATCGTCGACCGAGGGCGCGAAGCGGCCGTCGAGCAATGCGCGGGCGCGGGCCGCCAGCATCAGCGCCTGGCTGGCACGCGGACCGGGCCCCCAGGAGACATGGTTGCGCACCGGCTCCAGCGGGCTCGTCTCGGGCCGTCCGCCGCGCACCAGGGCGAGGATCGCCTCGACCACGCTCTCGCCGACCGGAATGCGGCGCACCAGGCGCTGGGCGGCGAGCAGCTCTTCGGAGGACATCGCCTGCTCGGCCGGCTGCTCGGCGATGCCGGTCGTGGCGATCAGCATGCGCCGCTCGGCGTCGAGATCGGGATAGCCGACATCGATCTGGATCAGGAAGCGGTCGAGCTGCGCCTCGGGCAGCGGGATAGGTCCCCTCCTGCTCGATCGGGTTCTGCGTCGCCGACCGTATTGGGATCCGCCGCAAGCCGCGCAACATCCTGCTGCATGACATCACAGGTTTCCGGCGTCGAATAGATCGGGATGTTCAGCCACTTCGCGATATAGGCCGCGTTGTCGGCATGGTCGCCATGGCCGTGGCCGAGAAAGATCGCTTCGGGCGCCAGCGCGATCATGTCCTGCGGTCCGAACGGCGTCCGCCGCAGATCCGGGCCGGATGACGGCGGAACCTCATAGCGGTTGATATAGGTATCGAGCAACACGACCCGGCCGCGGAACGACCGCGGCATAGCCGGCATTGGTGATCCAGGAAAAGATCACCCGGCTGTTCCTGACCTCACCCGTTCTCGCATCGACATTCTCGGCGCCGAAGAAACGCTGCCGGGGCAGCAATCGTCGCTTCATTCGCCGGCCTGTTGGAGTTCGCCGCAGCGTAATCCCAGGAACAGAGAAACAACGCGATCAACGCAGCCGCCAGCCTTGCGGACCAGTGCCTCATGACGGACCTCCCTGGATATTTTCCAATCTGCCCACGCCTCTCGGCGCTGCCTGGTCTTTGGCCAGGCGGATTTTCTGTGCTGGATATTGCAAGAACGGCACACTCAAACCTTATGCAAAGGCTTTCAAGCCGCCGTAGGCGCAATACCGCAGACTAGGAGCGAGTCACCCGGGCGCAATGAAGTCAATTTTAGGGCATAGGTATCGCCGGACCTCATCCTATGGTCGGGCTTGGAAAAACCTGAATATTGCGGTACTCTTGCCGAGATTCGGTGTTTTATTGCAATTCGAGATCAGATCGCCATCGTACCATCGCGTAACGCGAGGCACGGCGATGATTTCGCGCAAGGCCTTGATGCCGCATCACCAACATGACGCTAGCCGCAGACAGGCCACGCCGTCATGCTTCGGGGACGCGCAATCAGGGACGATGAATTGTGACCATCATCACCGGCCGCCGCGCCGCCTTGCAGACATTCGGTTTGGGTATTGCGGCGGGGGCTATCGGTCTTACCCTCGACAGCCGTGCGGATGCCCAGGGCACTCCTGAAAAACCTGCTGCGGACAATCCTGCTTCCAGCCAGCCAAGTTCCAGCGCCGCGCCGTCCGACGCCGCGGCGACGCACCCGCCGAGCCAGGCGGAGGCCTCGACGCCGGCCTTGCTGGCGGAGGGCGCCAAGGCCCTGCCGACACTGATGCAGCGCGTCGCCGCCGCACCGCGGCGCCGCGAGTTCAAGACGGTGTCGATGATCCTGACCGAGGTGAATCAATGGGATCACGAAGGCGCTTTCGGCCGTGCTCGACTATCGGCCGGCGCCGCGGCAGGCCTGGGACAGCACGGATATCGCCGGCACCCTGGCTCAACCTGATCCGAAACGCGCTGAAACACCCAGATCTGGTCGTTCAGCCATCCCGACTTCCTTGCCGTGACGGTCGTGCACGGCACGGCGCTGCTGGCGCTCTACGATCAGGCGATGTGGGACAAATACCAGTTCGCCAAGCTGGCCGGCGAGAAGTTCAAGACCAACACGCTGATCGAGGAGCAGAGCGCCGCCGCGGCGGATCCGGCGGAGATCGACAACCCGGCCGGTGTCTTCTCTCCGGCGGCCAATTCGATCCCGCTGCTCATGCGGCGCGGCGTGGTCTTCATGGCCTGCCACAACGCGATCTGGGAGCTGGCGGCGCGACGCTGGTCAAGACTGCGGTCAACCCCGACAATCTGTCCCAAGGGGCGCTCGCCGCGGAGCTGACCAACCACCTGATCCCGGGTGCGGTCCTCATCCCCGGCGCAGCCGGCACCATGCCGGAGTTGCAGCAGGCGGGATTCCATTACGCGAAATAGCGGCGTGAACCAGCGGTGCCGATGAAAGTAGCGGGCGCTGCCGGCCTCGATAGGATCCGTGGCGGTGTCTCCAGGGAGCAGCGATGCGCGGCGTGTTCGACGATGTCCGGCTGATGGCCGGCTGCTCGCCCTGCTCTGGCTGATCCTGCTGGTCGACATGGTGCTGTTTCGACGGCCGGCTCTATGTCTTCGGCATCGTGCCGCGGTCGCCGCACGGGCTGATCGGCATTCCGCTGGCGCCGCTGCTGCATGCCGGACCGGCCCATCTCGCCGCCAATAGCGGACCGTTCTTCGTGCTCGGGCTCATGGTGCTGCGCCACGGCCGTCCGGTGTTCTGGATGGCCAGCCTGGTCATCATCCTCGTCGGCGGCTTCGCCACCTGGTGCATCGGCCCGGCCCATAGCGTCCATATCGGTGCCAGCTCGCTGATCTTCGGCTGGTTCGGCTTCGTCCTCGCCGCCGCCTGGCGCGCGCCGCGGCTGTCGAGCGTGGCGCTGGCCGTGGCCGCGCTGCTCTGGTACGGGCTCGCCGTGCTGTTCGGATTGTCGCCGCTGCAATATGGCGTCTCCTGGCAGGGCCATCTGACCGGGCTGCTGGCCGGCGTGCTGGCCGCCGGCGCCATGCCGCTTGCCGGGCAGGCGCGGATCCGGGTCGACCGGCGCCGACGCTGAGGCCGCTGTCGCCTGCCCGTCTGGCCGAATGTCGTAAAGCTGCTATCATCCTTCTGGGCGAACCGAGGCCATACCCGGCGCCGAGGGAGGAGACCATGACGATACGCGTCGCCACCATCCTGGACGGCAAAGGCCACGACGTCCTGACCGTAACCCCCGAATCGAGCGTCGCCGCACTGGTCAAGCTGCTGGCCGAAAAGCGGATCGGCGCCGTGCCGGTGGTCGACGGCACCGGCCGCGTCAAGGGCATCGTCTCCGAACGCGACATCGTGCGGGCGCTGGCCGCCGACAGCGCCGTGGCTCGAGCGCAAGGTCGAAGGCCTGATGACGCACGACGTCCAGACCTGCAGCCTGCAGGATACGGTCAGCAACCTCATGGAGATCATGACGCGCGGCCGGTTCCGCCATCTGCCGGTGGTCGAAAACGACAAGCTGATCGGCATCATCAGCATCGGCGACGTCGTGAAAGCAGCGCGTCGCCGAAGCGCAGTCCGAGGTCGAGGCGTTGACGAGCTATATAACGTCTTGATCTTCAGTGGCAGTGGGGCGGGCGTCCCCGGCCGCCTTGCCGGCGTGAGCCGGCAATCACCGATCGCGCGATAGACTATGCCGGCTGGCCGCGGCAGGCGGGCGAGGACGCCCGCCCCACTGGAGGAGGGGAGTCCTCGGCACAGGAGAGGCGTCAAATAACGCGCCCTCTATTGCGCCGCCGTCAGCGTCGCCAGGAACGCCAGCACATCGGCCCGCGCCGGGGGCGATGCCCGGCAGCGCGGTGCCGAGCGCCGCGACCAGCGTGGTGTGGCTCGGGCCCTGGTACCGGCCGGATCTCGACACGGTCGCCGAGCACGGTCAGGCGGGCGGCCAGGCGATCGGTGTTGCCGGGCGAAACCGTCTCGTCGCCCTCGTCGACCAGTAGCAGCGCGGGCGGTTCGTGCCCGTCGGCCCGGGCAATCGGCATGACCGGCGGATCGAGGATCCGGGCGATCTCGCCGGTCGGCGTGAAATCATAAGGGCCGGCGACGCCGATGAAGCCGGCCAGCGCCTGCCGTCCCGGCCCGGCGGCGTCGAGATAGTGCCGGTCGCAGGCCAGCATCGCCGCGATATAGGCGCCGGCTGAATGCCCCGCCACGACGATATGGCCGGCCGCCCCCGGAACCTCGCGCGCGACCCAGGCGACGGCTGCGGCGCCGTCCTCGACGAAGGCCGGGAAGCGCCCTTCGGGATAGAGCCGGTAATCGGCCACGATCGTGACATAGCCGGCCGAGGCAAAGCTCTGGCCGATGAAGCGGTATTGGCCGCGCGCGCCGCTGCTCCAGCTGCCGCCATAGAAGAACACCAGCACCGGCCGGTTCGGATCGGCCGGCGTCAGCGGCCGGTAGATGTCGAGGCGCTGACGCGGCAGCGCCCCATAGGCGACGTCGCGCTCGACGACGTAGCCGCCATCAGCCGTCAAGGTATCGAGCAGCGAGAGCCCGGAACAGCTCCCGAGCAACAGAAGGGCAAGGATGACCGGCAGGCCGCGCGAGGCGGCGCAGGGTCAACGCCTGGCCTCGCGGCGGAACAGTTGGAACGGCGTCGTGACGCGCTTTGCCGCCTTGCGCAACTCTTCGCCGAGCCGCGGCAGCTTCATCACTTCAGCCAGGCGCCGATCAAAGAAGGCCGCAGTATCGGCAGCACCTTCCGAACGGTCGTTCAGCCAATAGAGGATGGTCGGCGTGTAGACCGCCGCAAGCAGCGAGCGCTTGGTGTAAAAATTGAAATCGGTCGCCGTGTCGCCGGCGGCATACCAGATGGCGTCGACGGTGCGGTACAGGATCTGCGCCGCCTTGAGCGCGCCCCAGGGCGTCGCCTTGAGCGCGATGGCACGGCGCACCGCCTCGCGATAGGGCGCGAGCGCCAAAAGCCGGGCCTCAACCGCGGCGGCGACGCGGCGGCGGACCTTCATCGCCGGCAGGTCCATCGCTTCGAGCGCCGCCAGCATCCGGCGATCGGCCCACTCGTCGAGCCAGAGCGCCGCCTCGCCCGGCCCGTCCGGGAACAGCAGGACGATCTCGCTTTCGTCGAAGCCGAGGGCTTTTGGCGCCGTTGCGCAGCGCCGTGAGCGACCAGCCATCGAAGGTGACCTCCGGCAGCGTCGCCCTCGAGCAGCGCGTCCTTGCGACCGATCAGATCGGGCGTGTCGCTCACCCGGCCTGCTCCTGCTCCGCGACATAGGCGTTGAGATCGATCGGGAAGCGCTTGCCCTCTTCGATGAAGGTCAGCAGCGAGAGATCGGTCATGCGCTGCGGATAGAGCACGCCTTCGAGATGGTCGCCCTCATGCTGTACGACGCGGGCGTGCCAGCCGGCCACCTCACGCTCGATCCAATTGCCGGCGAGGTCGTAGCCGGCATAACGCAGCCGGGTGTAGCGCGGCACGGCACCACGCAGCCCGGGCACGCTGAGGCAGCCTTCCCAGTCGATGGTCATGTCGTCCGTCGGAGCGCCTGCCATTCGGGATTGATCAGCACGGTCAGCCCGACCGGCTCGTCGCCGCAAGCGGTCAGGCGCTCGGCGCCGACGCGGAAGATCATGACGCGCAGCGAGACATGGACCTGCGGTGCCGCCAAGCCGGTGCCGCCGGCATCCTCCATGGTCTCGATCATGTCGTCGACCAGCGCACGGATCTCCGGCGCGGTCGGATCCTCGACCGTGGCCGCCATCTGGCGCAGCACGGGGTGGCCCATCCGGGCGAGTTTCAGGATGCTCATGATGGCGGAGTATGCCGGGCCGGCGCGCGGCGGTCCAGAGCGGCTCTTGCAGTTTCGGAAAAGCTGCCGACAATCCGCGCCTTTTCGCAATGACAATGGCAGCATCATGAGTCTTTCGACCCCGGAT
The DNA here is from genome assembly GCA_037200015.1 of Aliidongia sp. Lineage (GTDB taxonomy): Bacteria > Pseudomonadota > Alphaproteobacteria > ATCC43930 > CGMCC-115725 > JAXDMU01. The sequence continues at coordinate 31,747 of JBBCHB010000019.1, forward strand.
CTCGGCGCGCAGATCGCCATCGTCACCGGCGCCGGGCGCGGCATCGGCGCCGCGGCGGCCCTGGCGCTGGCCGAGCGCGGCGCCAAGATCGTCCTGGCCGCGCGCAACTTGGCCGCCTGCGAGGCGGTCGCCGCGACCATCGTGCAACGCGGCGGCGCGGCGCTGGCCCAGCGCTGCGACGTTGCCGATTCGGAGTCGGTGGCGCAATTGGCCGCGGGCGGCCCGGCAGCGTTTCGGGCGCATCGATATTCTGGTCAACAATGCAGCAATCGTCGGACCGATCGGCCGCGTGGCCGAGACCGATCCGGCCGACTGGGCGGCGGCGATCTCGATCAATACGATCGGCGCCTATCACGCGATCCGCGCCGTGCTGCCCGACATGGTCGCAGCCGGCGCCGGCACTATCGTCAATGTCAGCTCGGGCGCGGCGCATCGCGCGCTCGAAGGCTGGAGCGCGTATTGCGCCAGCAAGGCCGGCCTCGCCATGCTGACCAAATCGATCGCCGAGGAATACGGGCCGGCCGGCATTCGCGTCTTCGGCTTCGGGCCGGGCATGGTCGATACCGAGATGCAGGCGACGGTCCGCGCATCCGGCATCAATCCGATCAGCCGCGTCCCGCGCAGCGAACTCGCCCCGGTCGAGCATCCGGCCCAGGGCATCGTCTTCCTGTGCGGTCCCGGCGGCACGGCATGGAACGGCCAGGAGGTCGCCATCCGCGACCCCGCCTTCCGCGCCCAGGCCGGGCTGCCGGCTTAGCGCTCTTCCGTTACTCCTCTCCGCCCCATTAGGGCGGAGAGGAGGCGCGATAGAGACCTTTACGACCTACATCCCCATGAAGTCGCGCTTGCCGAGCTCGACGCCGGCATGGCGCAGGATGTCGTAGGTCGTCGTGGCGTGGAAATAGAAGTTCGGGAAGACGAAACGTAGACATAGTCACGGCCGCTCAGCTTGATCTCGCCGGCGGCGCCCAGCTTGAGCATGATTTCGCGGTCCTCGGCGCCGGCGAACCGGGCTTCCTCGAAGCTCTGCAGGTAATCGGCGGTCTTGGCGATGCGCGCCTTCAGCTCGTCGATCGTCGTCTCGACATCGGGGAAGGTCGGAACCTCGGAGCCGGTCAGCCGGGCGGCGAGGCCCTTGGCCTGGTCGGTCATGATCTGGATCTGGCGCGACAGCGGATGCATGTCGGCCGCCAGGCGGTAATTCACCAGCACGGACGGATCGATCTTGCGCGCCTCGCAATGCGCCGCAGCCTTGTCGAGGATCTTGGTCATCGCGGTCAGCGTGCGCAGCAGATAGGGCACGGAGGCCTGGTAAATCGTGAAAGACATCATGCATTTCCTCGATCGGTTTAAGTGAAGCAGAGACAGGGCGAGCGAACCGATTACGCGGGCCCCTTTGGACGATAAAGCGCCGCCGCCGATTGCTCGGCGGCGGCGAGACTACGCTTAATCGCGGCGCAGCGTCAGTGCGCCAGGGCCTTGACGATCTCTTCGGTCATCTTCTTGCGTCGCCGAACAGCATCATGGTGTTCGGACGGAAGAACAGCTCGTTGTCGACGCCGGCATAGCCGGACGCCATCGAACGCTTGATGAACAAGACGGTCTTGGCCTTTTCGACGTCGAGGATCGGCATGCCGTAGATCGCCGAAGTCGGGTCGGTCTTGGCCGCCGGATTGGTCACGTCGTTGGCGCCGATCACGAAGGCGACGTCGGCCGTGGCGAAATCGCGGTTGATCTCCTCCAGCTCGAACACCTCGTCATAAGGCACATTGGCTTCGGCCAGCAGCACGTTCATATGGCCGGGCATGCGGCCGGCGACCGGATGGATGGCGTATTTGATCGTGACGCCTTCCTTCTTGAGCACATCGGCCATTTCCTTCAGCGCATGCTGCGCCTGGGCGACGGCCATGCCGTAGCCGGGCACGACGATGACGCTGGAAGCGTTCTTCATGATGAAGGCGGCGTCGTCGGCCCGAGCCGGACTTGACCGTCTGGTCGCCATGCGCCCCGCCGCCGGCATGCGCCGTGCCGCCATCGGTGCCGAAACCGCCCAGGATCACGTTGAAGATCGAGCGGTTCATCCCCTTGCACATGATGTAGCTGAGGATGGCGCCCGAAGAGCCGACCAGGGCGCCGGTGATGATCAGCAGGCTGTTGGCGAGGGTGAAGCCGATGCCGCAGGCCGCCCAGCCGGAATAGCTGTTCAGCATCGAGATGACGACCGGCATGTCGGCGCCGCCGATCGGCAGGATCAGCAGGAAGCCGAGCGCCAGCGAGACCAGCACGATCAGCCAGAAGTCCCAGCCGCTGGAGCTGCCCATGAGCAGCGCGATCAGCAGCAGGATGATCACGCCCAGCGCCAGATTGAGCCAATGCTGCATCGGGAACATCAGCGGCTTGCCGCTGATCAATGCCTGCAGCTTGGCGAAGGCGATGATCGAGCCGGTGAAGGTAATGGCGCCGATCGCGGTGCCGAGCCCCATCTCCAGCAGCGAGCCGGCGCGGATGTCGCCCGGCGTGCCGATGCCGTAGGTCTCCGGCGCGTAGAAGGCGGCGGCGGCGACGCAGACCGCGGCGAGGCCGACCAGGCTGTGGAACGCCGCGACGAGCTGCGGCAGCGAGGTCATCTCGATGGTGCGGGCGATATAGGCGCCGATCGAGCCGCCGATGATCAGGCCCAGGATGATCAGCCAGTAGCTCTCGACATGCGGGCTGGCCAGCGTCGTGACGATCGCGATGGTCATGCCGGCGATGCCGAACATGTTGCCGGAGCGTGAGGATTCGGGGCTGGACAACCCCTTCAGCGCCAGGATGAAGCAGACGGCGGCGACGAGGTAGAGCAGGGCGGAAAGATTCTCGGTCACGGGCGCGCTCCCTACTTCTGCTTTTTCTTGAACATGGCCAGCATGCGCTGGGTCACGATGAAGCCGCCGAAGATGTTGACGGCGGCGAGCGTGACGCCGAGGAAGCCCATGAACTTGGAGAATCCGAAGGCGGCCGGCCCGGCGGCGATGAGGGCGCCGACGATGATCACCGAGGAGACCGCGTTGGTCACGCTCATCAGCGGCGAATGCAGCGCCGGCGTGACCCGCCAGACCACGTAGTAGCCGACGAAGCAGGCCAGCACGAAGACGGTCAGGAAGAAGGTGAAATGACTTTCGCCGCCCTGGGCCGCAGCCGCGGCCTGTTGCGCGATCTGCGCCGAGAGCGCGTCGAGGTGATCGGCCAGGCGATGGGCGTCCTGGCCGAGATGGGCCGTCTGATGCGACAGCTGATTGGGATCCATGTCGTGTGCTCTCCTCAGGCGCCAGGAGCCGAAACCGGAGCGGCGGCCGGGGTCTCGGCCGGTGCCAGCGCCGGATGGACAATCGCGCCGTCGCGCGTGATCAGGGTGCCCTTGATGATCTCGTCGTTCGGATCGATCTTGAGCCCCTTGGTTTCCTTGTCGACGATCAGGCCCAGGAAGGCCAAGAGGTTCTTGGCATAGAGCGCCGAAGCATCGGAAGCGATGCGCGACGGCATGTTGGCGTAGCCGACCAGCTTCACGCCGCTCTTGGTCGTGACCACCTTGCCGACCGTACCGCCTTCGGCGTTGCCGCCGCTCTCGATCGCCAGGTCGACGATGACCGAACCCGGCTTCATGTCGGCGATCATCTCCTTGGTGACCAGGATTGGCGCCTTCTTGCCCGGAATCTGCGCGGTGCAGATCACGATATCAGCCTTCTTGAGCACCTCGTGGATCTTCTCGCGCTGGCGGCGCTGGTAGTCCTCGCTCATTTCCTTGGCATAGCCGCCGGCCGTCTCGGCCTGCTTGGCCGCCTCGGCATCGACCTCGATGAAGCTGGCGCCGAGCGACTCGACCTGTTCCTTGGCCGCGGCGCGCACGTCGAAGGCGGAGACGATAGCGCCCAGGCGTCGCGCCGTCGCGATCGCCTGCAGCCCGGCGACGCCCGCGCCCATGATCACCGCGCGCGCCGGCGCGATCGTGCCGGCGGCGGTCATCATCATCGGAAAGGCATGGCCGTATTCGACCGCCGCTTCGATCACCGCCTTGTAGCCGGCGAGGTTGGATTGCGACGACAGCACGTCCATCGACTGCGCGCGGGTGATGCGCGGCATGAGATCCATGCTGAATGTCGTAAGCCCGGCCTTGGCATAGGCCTCGACATCCTCGCGGTTCTGCAGGGGCGACAGGATCGCGACCAGCGTCGTCCCCGGCTTCAGATAGGAGAGTTCGTCCGCCTTGCCCTCGCCCAGCTGCGGCCGCTGCACCTGCAGCACCAGCCCTGCTTCGGCGCATGCCTCGGCGGCATCCTTGGCGATGACCGCCCCGGCCGCCTCATAGGCAGCATCGGTATACGAGGCGGCAATACCGGCGCCCGTCTCGATCACCGGCTCGAGCCCGAGCGCGATCATCTTCTTCACGGTTTCCGGCGAGGCCGCGACCCGCTTCTCATAGGGGCGCGTCTCTTTCGTGATGGCCACTTTCATCGATCGTCGTTCCGTCCAAAAACGTGGCGATGGCCGCGCCCCTCGCAGTCGACATGCGAGGTATGCGCCGGCTCGGCAGGACCCGTTCGGCCGATCTCGCGGCGGAGTCGCGCCGGGCGGGAGCCGGGAGCGTTCATATCAGATCTCGGGCGCGAGACCGACGAGAAATCGGCTATCCGGTCAATTTCCCTAGAGTCACTGCCTGTTTCGCGATCCGGCAGAGCATGATATGGGCTTGGGCTGCGCCGCGCAGACCGGCGCCGAACACTCCGGCCTCGCGCCGGCAAAGGGAGCGAAGGCTTGGCGGCCATAAGGCAAAAATGTGGCGACGCTGGAATAAACCGGTTTCTCCGTCGTTATTCAGGCGCATGGGCAGTCGGATCGGTGTGTCCCGGTGAGTGATACCTTTAGCGAGCAGCTAGTGGCGTCATTGCCGCGGCTTCGCCGCTTCGCGCGAGGCCTGACCGGTACGGTTGCCCAGGCGGACGATCTCGTGCAATCCGCCTGCGAACGGGCGCTGACTCGTCGGCATCAGTTCCAGGAGGGCACACGGTTCGACAGTTGGATGTTCCGGATTGTGCAGACACTCTGGATCGACCATGTACGAAGTCGTGACGTCCGTAAGGAAGAGGCGGAGGTTGAGGACGACAAGGTCGGCACGGATGAGCCGATGCGGCGGGCGGAAGCCCGGCTGGCGCTCGAGGAGGTACGGCGTGCTGCGTCACGTTTGCCGCCTGAGCAACGGGCCGCGTTGATGCTCGTCACGGTCGACGGTTTCAGTTACAAAGAGGCTGCGGAGATCGCGCAGGTTCCGGTGGGTACCATCATGAGCCGACTCGCCCGAGCGAGAGTGGCGCTGATGACGATACTGGAGCAAGGTGGCGGTCTCCGAGGGAGTACGGATGATGCAGCGGCCCAGCGATGAATTGCTTGTGGCGTATCTGGACGGAGAAGTCGACGAGGCTCAGTTCGCTGAGATCGCCGATTGGCTCGACCGGGACCCGAGCCTGCGCGCCCGCCTGACCAATTTGAGCGAGACAACGACGCTGATCCGTGACGCGTTCGAGCCGGTTCTGCGCGAGCCCGTGCCGGAACGCCTGTTCGCGGCGACGCATGCCAAGCCCGAGACCAATGTCGTGGAGTTCCCGCCGAAGGCTGCCGCGTGGCGGGTCCTGGGCACGACCAAGCGGCAATGGCTCGGCATGGCGGTTGCGGCGTCCTTCGCGTGCTTCCTGATCGGCGCGTCGATCAATTTCGGCGGCCCGAGCGGCGATGCCGGCCCAACCAAGACGGCCGATGCGAAGCTCGAGAATTTCGTCGGCTATCACAACCTGCTGATCAACGATGCCTATGGCAACGGCCTGCGGGAATTGGAGATCAAGCCGGAAGACACCGACACGAAGATCGCGTTGCCGAGCGATGTGATCCTGCCCGACCTGAAGCCCTGGGGCCTGGTGTTCATCGGCGGTCGCCGGATCATCTCCGAAGGCAAGCCGACCTTCCAGTTCACCTATACGACCGACAACAAGGATCTCGGCCCCGTCACCCTGTTCGTGACCAATACCACGGAGCCGGATGTCGAGCCGACCTTCGACAAGCGCGAGGGCGTGAACCTGCTCTACTGGCGCCATCGCGGCCACGGCTATTACATCGTCGGCGGCGCGAACAAGGGCTGGATGTGGAGCCTGAAGAACGACATCGCGTATCAGCTGAAGGCGATGTAGGAGGGGATCGGCGATGAGCCCGGCAGCAAGATTGATTGCTGTAGGGCACGTTGCCGTGTTCTGCGGGCTGACCCACCGCATTGTGGCCTACAAATGTGCCCTTAAGCCAAAGCCCGGAATGGAGCGGACGAGGGGATACCCTCGTCGATACCGCATCATTCGATTGCGAGCGACGGCTACCGCCTGACGTCCTCTTGCCGGATCTGAAGCCCTGGCGCTTGGCCTGCATCGGCACCGGCGGATCGTGTCCGAAGGCAAGCCTGCTTTCCAATTCACCTATACGACCGACGTCAAGGAATTGGGGCCGGTCACGCTGTTTGTGACCCACACCGCAGAACCGGATGTCGAGCCGACCATCGTTAGGCGCGAGAATGTCAACCTGCTCTTCTGGCGTCGTCGCGGCCGCGGCTATTACATCATCAGCAGCGCCGACAAAGGCTGGCTTTGGATCCTGAAGAACGACATCGCCTACCAACTCGATGCACTTTAGACGTGATTAGCGAATAACCCTCGCCCGCTTGGCGGGAGAGGGTGGCGAGTGCAACGAGCCGGGTGGGTGCGCCGGACTAGGTTGCTTTCGGCCCATCCGGCGCGCCACCCTCACCCGCCTCACTCTCGTTCGGCACCCTCTCCCGCCAAGCGAGCGAGGGTTTTCTGCGTCGCTGCCTGCTTCTGCTGACACCGGACGCAGTCGTCCGGTTCGCCCGATCCTGATGCAGTGAATCTCCGATCGCATTCCGCTATAAGGCTTATTTCCGCGGCTATACCGGCGAAAGCATCGGGCAATTGGGCGAAGCAAACCACCCTATACTCCGGGCCGGTCCGCGCTGGCTGATCGCCCTGTTCGGCCTCGCCGCGCTGGCCGCCGATATGCCGATGCGGCCGGCGCCGGTGCTGTGGGCCTGGGAGCGGCCGGAGGATCTGCGCTTTGCCGGGCCGGATGTCGTCGTCGCTGTGCTCGCCGGCAGTATCACGCTCAGCGGCGATGCCGTGCTGGCCGCACCCCGGCGTCAGCCGGTGCTGCTGCGGCCCGGGCAGAAGCGGATCGCCGTCGTGCATGTCGAGATCGACCGGCGCCCGAAGCTCGCCTGGTCGGAGTCGCAGCGCGCGGAAGCGGCGGCCGCCGCGCTCGCCTATGCCGCGGACGCGCAGGCGGACGAGACCCAGCTCGATTTCGAAGTGCGCGAATCCGAGCGCCAGGTGCTGCTCGACCTGGCCGGCGATCTGCGCGCCGGGCTTCCCGCCGGCCGTCGCCTGTCGATGACCGCGCTCGCCTCCTGGTGCGACACCGAGCATTGGATCGAGCAGGCGCCGGTCGACGAGATCGTGCCGATGCTGTTCCGCATGGGACCGGGCGGCGAGAAGCTGAAGCAGCGCCTGGCCGAAGGCGGCGATTTCCGCGAGCGGCGCTGCCGTTCCGCGCTCGGCATCGCGACCGACACGCCGCCTGCAGGGCTGCCGGCCGGACGGCGGATCTATGTCTTCAACCCGCGCCGCTGGACTGCGGCGGATTACGCGACGCTCATTCGGGAGACGGCGAGATGGTGAAATACGGCGCAATCCTGCTGATGACGGCGCTGCTCGCCGCCGGGCCGGCCTTCGCCTCGGGCGGCGAAGAAAGCTCGCCCTGGGCGCTCGACGAGAATGGCGGCCCGCCGGCCGAGCAGGCCGCCTTCTATGACGGCAATACCGGCGTGCTGATGGGCCAGTCGCCCTGGGGCCGGCTGTTCGGCGCCTGGCGCCTGCTGCACGGCATGCCGATCGGCAAGGAGGCCGGCGAGGCGCTGTCCCATAGCTGCTGCGAGCAGTCGCCGCAGCGCCTAGCCGATGCCGTCAGCGCCTGGCTCGCGGCGCGGCAGGAAGTGCCCGGCGTCGCGACCATCTCCTATCTCGAGACCGACCGCGATATCGGCGACCTCTACGGCGTGCCGAACTGTTTTGCCGATGCCTTCGACACCGCGGCGAAGACGCTGGCCGATCGCAGCGCGCAATACGGCAAGGAGGATCGCTGGGTCCACGCCTGGCTCGACGGCCAGGACGCCGTCTTCGCCAGTTGCCACGACGATGCCGCCCTGCCCGCCTTGCCGGATGGCGCGCCGGATTGGCTGAAAGCGGACCATGCCTATCAGGCCGCGGCACGCAGTCTCTATCGGCGGGAATTCGGCGAGGCAGCAACCCAGTTCCGGGCGATCGCCCAGGACGCAGCGTCGCCCTGGCATTCGACCGGCACCTATCTGGCGCTCAGGGCCGAGATCCGCGGCGCGATCCATGCGCAGAGCACTGCGGATTACGCCAAGGCCAAGACCGAGCTGGCCAGCCTGACCACGGCCGGCGGCTATGGCTCGGCGGAGCTGCCGAAGCTCGCCGGCATGATCGATTTCCGCCTGGCGCCCGACGAGCGCCGCACCCGGCTCGCCGCGTCCTTGCTGGCCCCGACGCTCGGCGCCGGGGCGGCAGCCGATTTCAAGGATCTGCGCCGGCTTGGCCCGAAGCCGCCCGGCATGCCGGAATTCCTCGATTGGATCGCCGATTTCGGGCGCGACCTCGATGCCGGCGGTAGTCATTTCCGCGACGAGCCCGATCAGATCTGGAAGACCGATGCCGAGGCGCGCAGCCATGCGCTCGACCGCTGGCGCGCCGGGAAGGATCCGGCCTGGCTGATCGCCGCCCTGGCTGCGACCGCGCCCACAGATAAGGAGTCCGGCGAGCTGGCCGAGGCGGCGCATGGCATCGCGGCGGGGACACCGCCCTATCTGACGACCGCTTTCCACCGCATCCGCCTGACTGCGGCGAGTGGCGATGCGGCAGTGCTGCGCGACGAACTCGATGCGATCCTCAAGCGCAAGGATCTGTCGGTCACGACGCGCAACCTGTTCCTGGCCGAGCGCATCCAATTCGCCGAAACCCCGGCGCGCTTCGCCGAGTTCGCGGCACGGCCGATCGCCTGCCCGCCCATGCCCGACGACACGCCGCCGGGGTCGAGCACCTGCGACAGCGGCTATCGCGGCAACCCCACACAGGGCAGCGATCTCGGCACCGACGCCGTGGCGCTGATCGATCGGATGGATCTGGAGACGCGCGCCGAGCTCTCGCGGCAGCCGGCGCTGGATGCCGGCTTCCGGCTCGATATCGCCTTGACCGGTTGGGTCCGTGCCGTGCTGGCGCAGAACGACGCGGTCACCGCGGCATTGGCCGGCGATCTCAAGACCGAGCTGCCGCAACTCGCCGCCGAGTGGCAAAGCTACCTCGACGCCAAGACGCCGGAGGACAAGCGCTTCGCCGCTTATTTCATCCTGGCCAAGGTGCCGGGTGCCGCGATCGATCTCGGCAGCGGCAACTACACCCGCCCCACGGGCACGGTCGCGGAGTTCCAAGGCCATTGGCCGGATTGGCAATTCGTCCCGGCCGGCCGGCCGGCGCCGGCCACGGCGCCGCCGACGGAGCCGGCCGACACAGTCTGCCTCGGCCTGTGCGGTCCCGCCGCCTTCCCGCTGCATGCGCCGGATTTCGTTGCGGCCGGCGCCGCCAAGGCAGCCGAGGAGCGCGCCCGCTACAGCCCGGCCGACGCGGCCAAGCCGAGCGCGACCGATATCTGGGAGGAAGTCCTCGCCTATGCCGGCGCCCATCCCAAGGACCCGCGCGCGCCGGAAGCGCTCTATTGGCTGGTCCGCATCAGCCGCTTCGGCACCGGCCATAACCACTCCTCGCACCGCGCCTATGATCTGCTGAAGGCGGGCTACCCGGCGAGCGATTGGGCGAAGAAGACGAAGTACTACTATGACTGAGCGGCAGCCATTGTGCTCGAAGGTCGTCAGACACCCTCATAGACGAGCTTCGTGAACAAGCCCGGCGTAATGAGGAACTGGCCCCATTTGGCATCGAACACGGCGGTCGGCTTGGCGGCTATGGCCTCGTCGAGGGAACGGCCTTGCTGCTTCAGCGCTGCGACGTTCGCGCGGATGGCGACGAGCATGTCGTGAAAGGTTATGAGCTCCGCCTTGTTGCTCACGGGGCTCGCATGGCCGGGCAGGTTGTGACCGGGGATGACGATCGTCTTGTCGTCGACCGCCGCGACATTTGCTTGAGCGGCCTTGATCATCCCGTCGATGCTGCCGCCGGTCGAGTAGTCGATGAAGGGATAGATGCCGTTCCAATAAGTGTCGCCGCAATGCAGGATATTGGCTTCGGAAAAGGTGACCGAGATGTCGCTATCCGTGTGCGCCGGGCCGTAATACTTCAGATGGAGCGTGGAGCGGTTAAGGTTGACCGTCTTTTCCGAAGCAAAGACTTCAGTCGGAACGGCCGATAAGGGCGGCGAAGGGAAGTTGTACTCCCAGTCTTCGACCCGCTGGGCGGACAGGAGATGCTTATGCGTGTTTTCATGCCAGGATGGCAGCACCCTCCTCGTTGAGCCACTGATTGCCGTCCGTATGGTCGAAGTGCCAATGGGTGTTGATCAGATGCTTGATGGGATCGCGGCTGAGACCCTTGACGGCATCCAGGATGCACGGGCGGGTCGCCGTGATGCCGGCACTCACACCCTGATGAACGCTAGAATCGGCAAGGCTTGATCGCACCTTGCGCGGCAGGCGCGCCCCGATCATCCTCATCCCGGACGCCGCGGAGTTGAGCATCGGCACTTGTGGCGATCAGGAGGAATTGCATGGACGTCACCACCGTGTGGCCCGAACTGCCCTATCCGATGTGGCGCGACACGGCCGCAACCTTGCAGCTCTGGACCCAAATCGTGGGCAAGATCCGGCTGACGCTAACGCCCTGGGTCAACCATGGCTGGCAGGTGGCGCTCTACGTCACCGCGCGCGGGCTCGGCACGTCGCCGATGCCGGTCGGCACTGAAATCCTCGAGCTGGAGTTCGACTTCATCGACCATCGGCTCCTTGCCCGTACCAGCGAGGGCGGCGAGCGCTCGCTGCCGCTCGTGCCGCAAACAGTTGCCGACTTCTATCAGGGGGTCGCCGATCTCCTGAATGGCCTCGGTGTCACGGTCGCCATCGACGAGATGCCGAACGAAATCCCCAACCCGATCCGTTTTTCGCAGGATCGCAGCCATTCGAGCTACGACGCCGCCGCAGCCCATCGCTTCTGGCGCGCGCTGGTCCAAGCCGATCGCGTCTTTAAACATTTCCGCACCGGCTTCCTGGGCAAGGCCAGCCCGGTCCATTTCTTCTGGGGCAGTTTCGACCTCGCCGTCACCCGCTTCTCCGGACGAACGGCCCCGCTCCATCCCGGCGGCGTGCCCGGGCTGCCCGATGCGGTTGCGCGCGAAGCCTATTCGCATGAGGTGAGCAGTGCCGGGTTCTGGCCGGGCAACGAGGCCTTCCCGCGCGCAGCCTTCTACGCCTATGCCTATCCCGAACCGGCTGGTTTCCGCAATCGACCGATAGCGCCGGGCGCCTCTTTCGACGCGACGATGGGGGAGTTCATCCTGCCCTACGACACGCTCCGTGCCGCCACGGAGCCCGACGCTTTGCTGCTCGATTTCCTGTCCACCACTTACGTCGCCGCTGCCGAGGCCGGGCGCTGGGACCGCCAGGCGTTGGAATGCCCCCTCGGTGTTCCCGGACAGGTGCGCCGGCTCTAACGTTGGCAAGATGGGCGGATGGCATTGTCGGCTGTCAGTGCGGCGGCCGGGGACGCCCAACCCCACTGAGCGCTTGCGAGAACCCTGGCGGGCAGAACTGGGACAAGGTTGATAATCCGCCCGCCCGTTACCCCTTCTTGGTCAGCGAATCGAGCTGGGTCTGCAGCTGGTTCAGCCGGTCGGTCAGCTCGCGCAGGCTGGCGGCCCCCGGTTCCGGGGCGGGCGCGGTACCGCCGGCGGCTGCCGCGGCGCCGGGCTCGGCCGGGGCGGCACCGTCTTCTGGGCCGAAGGGCGAGAACATCTTCATGGTCTTCTCGAACAGCGCCATGTTCTGCTTGCCCATCTCTTCGAAGGGCCCGAAAGGAAACAAGCCGCCAAAGGAGGAACTCAGATTCTTGCTGAGCTGGTCCTGGTTGCGCGAGAACGACTTCATCGCATAATCGAGATAACGCGGCACCAGCCATTGCATGTTGTTGCCGTAGAAGCCGATAAGCTGGCGCAGGAAGCCGATCGGCAGCAGATTCTGGCCCTTCTGCTCTTCCTCGACGATGATCTGGGTCAGCACCGAACGGGTGATGTCCTCGCCGTTCTTGGCATCATAGACGATGAAATCCCCGCCTTCGCGCACCATCTGGCTGAGATTGTCGAGGGTGACGTAGCTCGATGTCGAGGTGTTATAGAGCCGCCGGTTGGCGTATTTCTTGATGATGACAGGAGCGGCTTCGGCTTGCGTCTTGACGGTCATCGGCTAGCTTCCTCGGCGGTTCTTTTTCGGCCATGCAATGCGATAGTGCACGAATGATGCTGCGCAGCATAGCAGAAGCGACATGGCTTGCCTCGCCGATTTCGCGAGCGCGGCAGCCGCGCCATGGCCGTAATTGCATCGACATCACAGACTTGTATAGTCGGCGCCATGACCAAGCCGCCCGATCTAGAAGACTTGGCACGCCGCTATGTCGAGCTCTGGCAGGACCAGATTGCTGCAGCTGCTGCCGATCCGGAACTGACCGACGCGCTGGTCCGCATGATGCAGGTGGCGGGCAGCGGCCTCGCCGCCTCGACGGCGATGTGGCAGAATTTCTGGGCCGGCACCGCCGCGCGCTACACCGCGCCGCCCGGGGAGGGATTGCACACTTATGACGGCAACCGGCACTACCCGAGCGCCTGGGCCACCCCGGCGCCAGGGCCCGCGCCCGCTGCCGGTGCATCTCCTGTCGGCGGGGACGACCTGGCACAGCTCCATGCTCGCCTTGCCGTTCTTGAAGAGCGGCTTGCTGCCGTGGAAACCGGACCTCGACCTGCGCGCCGCAGACCTCGCAAGCGAACTCGGCGAAACGACACTCCCTGATTTCGCCGCCGCGGTCGAAGCCGAGGTGCTGAACCGCGCCGGCACGCTGGCCGCCGGCATCGAGGCCTATCGCAGCCATCCTTATCGCCGCAGTCTGGTCGATCCACCGGCGATCTGGCAGGACGGCACGACCTGCTTGCGCGACTACCGGCCGGAAGGCGGCGTGCCGGTGCTGATCGTGCCGTCTCTGATCAACCGCGCCCAGATCCTCGACCTCACCGCCGAGCGCAGCCTGCTGCGTCATCTGGCGGCCAGCGGGCTGCGGCCGCTGCTGGTCGATTGGGACAAGCCGGGCGAGGCCGAGCGGCACTTCGACCTGACCGGCTATATCGCCGGCCGGCTGGAACGCGCCTTCGAAGCGGCGATCGACCTGGCCGGGGCACCCATGGCGGTGCTGGGCTATTGCATGGGCGGGCTGCTGGCGCTCGGTCTGGCGCTGCGCCGGCAGCGCGACGTCGCCAAGCTGGCGCTGCTGGCGACGCCCTGGGATTTCCTGTCGGGCAACCCGGCCTTCGCCCGCTTCATCGGTGCGCTGGCCGAACCCGTCGGCCAGTCCTTCGCACTGCTCGGCCAAGTGCCGACCGACGTCCTGCAGACCCTGTTCTTCCTGGCCGATCCACATCTGGCCAGCCGCAAGTTCATCCGCTTCGCATCACTCGACCCGGCCTCGGCCGAGGCCGAGAATTTCGTCGCGACCGAGGATTGGCTGAATGACGGCGTACCGCTGGCCCTGCCGGTCGCGCGCGAATGCTTCGGCGGCTGGTACGGCGCCAACAGCGCGCTGCACGGCCAGTGGAAACTCGCCGGCCTGCCGGTCGACCCGGGCCGCTTCGCCAAGCCGGCGCTGGTCGTGGTGCCGGCCAAGGACAAGCTGGTCCCGCCGGTCTCTGCCCTGGCCCTCGCCCGCCGCCTGCCGCATGCCGAGGTGCTGCAGCCCGATCTCGGCCATATCGGCATCGTCGTCGGCGGCAAGGCGCCCGACGCGGTCTGGGCGCCGCTCAGGGAGTGGCTGCTGCAGCCGTAACCCCGGTCATTGCGTCCGGACAGCGACGCTGGTCGAGCCGCGGAGGGCGCCGCCGGCATCCTTGAACCGGACATAAATCCGCGACGACGCCGGCGCGAAGGCGATCGGTTGCCCGTAGCTCTGCAGGAAGATCGAGAAGGTCGGCGTGGCACCGCCGGCATAGCTGAGCGTGACTGTGGGCGATGGCGCGGCGAGGCACTGGCCGGTCGCGGGATCCGTCTGGCACAGATTGGGCTGGAGCAGATACAGCAGGGTATCGCCGGTATCGACCGAAACGGTAATCGGCGTCGTCGCCCCGAGATTGCTGCTGGCCACGGCAAAGGCGGCCCCTTCGATGGCAGAACTGCTGACCGGGACATCGATGATGCCGTCATGCGTCGGAGTTGCCGCCAGCGCGATAATGTCGGCGACCGGCGTGCTCGACACGGCCAGGTCGACCGTATCGACCCCCTGGATGATGGCCGCCGCGGGCGCTCCGTCGCAGACGAAATCGAGCGGCAGGGTCAGCGGCCCGAGCGCGTCCGTGCTTTGCAGCGTGACGAGAAAGGTCTGCAGCCCGCCATTGCCAGCGATGGGTACCGGCGTATCGGGTGTGCCGGTCAGCGCGTTGGTCGCCGGATCGGTCGTCCGATAGTTCAGGGTCAGGCCGGCAGGCGCCGCAACGGAGAGTGCTATCCGACAATTGTCGAGGGCGGTGGCCCCGCTGTTGATCACGCTGGCGAAGACGGTCGCCGGATTGCCGAGCTGGATCGAGCGCGAATCGGGCAGTACGGAGGCCTGAAGCACCGGCGGCGTCGCCAGGATCTCCTTCACGGCACTATTGTTGGTATCGGCAACGAAGACATTACCGCTGCCATCGACCGCGACCCGCGTGGGCTCGTTGAACCCGTCGCCCGCGGCAATGAGCGTGTTCACCGTCGCGTAACCGCCCGCCGCCAGCATTTCGGAGACGGTGTTGTTCTGGCCGTCGACGACGAAGACATTGCCGCTGCCGTCAAGGGCGATGCCGTCGACCGAGGTGAAGACGGGACCCAGCGTCTGGACCGTGGCATAGCCGCCAGCTGCCAGGATCTCCTTCACGAGGCCATTGAAAGCATCGGCAACGAAGACATTGCCGGCGCCATCAACCTTGACATCGACGGGCAAGCCGAACAGACCGCCGATCGCATTGATGGTCGGCGAGTCCGGGATACTGCCATCGACCGCGACGATCTCCTTGACCAGGCCGCTGTCGCTCTCGGCGACGAAGACATCGCCCAGGGCGTCGACGGCGATGCCGCGCGGCGTTTTGAACCCGCTGGCGAGCGTCCTGACCGTGGCATAGCCGCCCGTGGCCAGGATTTCGTAAACCGCGTTGCTGCCGAAATCGGCGACGTAGACATTGCCGGCGGCATCGAGTGCCACGCCGCCGGGACTGACAAACCCGCTGGCGGGCAGGGTATTGACGGCAACATAGCCGCCCGCCGCCTGGATCTCGTCGATGACTGCGTCGCCGAAATCGGCGACGAAAAGATTGCCGCTGCCATCGAGCGCCAAGCCGTTTGGATAGCGAAAGCCGCCGCCGATCGTAAGGATCGTCTGGGCCCGGGCCGGAAGTGCCACGATGCTGCAGCCGATCAGGGCGAGCGCCAGGACGAGACAGGTTCGGAACGTCATGAAGCCACTCCCAAGATCTGAACCCGCGGCGCGCTTCTCGTCAGTTCGTCCTGACGGCGACGCTGATCGACCCATGGTTGCCTCCATTGGCATCCGTAAACCGCACAAAGATGCGCGACCAAGCCGGCTCGAACGGGATCGGCCCGAGGGTTTGCAGGAACACCGAGAAGGTCTCGATCGCACCGCCGGCGTAGTCCAGCGTGACCGTCGGTTCCGGCGGGGCGAGACATTGCCCCGTGCCGGGATCGGTCTGGCAGATGCCGCCTTGCAGCGGAAGGGACGATGTCCCGGTATCGAAGGACACGGTGATCGGTGTGGTCACGCCGAGATTGGTGCTGGCGACGGCCAGGGCACCGTTGCCCAAATTGCCGCTGCTGCCGGGGGGCAGCACCATGACGCCGTCGCCGGTCGGCGTCTGGATCGCCGTGATGATGTCGGCGACTGGTGTCGCCGACAACGTCAGATCGACCGTATCGACGCCGGGAAGATTGGCTGCCGGCGCAGAGCCGGCACAGGCGAACGCGACCGGCAGGGCCGATACAGTGACGGGTTGCGTGCCCTGGAACGAGACGACGAAGGTCTGCAGCCCGCCGTTGCCCGGGATGATCGCCGGTGTATTGGGCGTCCCGGTGCGCGTGTTGCTGGCGGGATCGGTGGTCTGGTAGTTCAGCGTCAATCCGCTCGGCGCCGATGACGGCAGGGCAATGGCGCAACTGTCGAGCGTCGTCGGGGCAGTATTGATCATCGTGGCGAAGATGGTCGCCGGCGTGCCGAGCTGGACCGAGCGCGAGCCCGGCAGCACTGACGCCAGCGTCGGCGGCGGCGAGGCCAGGAGCTCTTGGACCGCGCCGGTCGTGCCGTCGACGACAAAGACATTGCCGCTGCTATCGACCGCGACGCCGACGGGATCGTTGAAGCCGCTGCCCAGCATCTTGACCGTGGCAAAGTCGTCCGAAGCCAGGATTTCATAGATCGCGTGGTTGACCGGATCGGCAACGACGACATTGCCGTGACCATCGACGGCGACGCCGGTCGGGTCGCTGAAGCCGCCGCCGAGCGTCTTGACCGTGGCGTAGCCGCCATCCGCCAGGATCTCATAGACCGCGCCGGGGGTGCCGATCCCCGGTTCGATAAAAGCTTCCGCATTGGCCACGAAGACATTGCCGCTGGCATCGACGGCAACACCGGTCGGATCGCTGAAACCGCTGCCGAGCGTCTTGACCGTGACATAGCCGCCATCCGCCAGGATCTCATAGACCGCCTGGTTGCCGGTATCGGCGACGAAGACGTTGCCGCTGCCGTCGACCGCGACGCCGCGAGGATTGCCGAAGCCGCTGCCGAGCGTCTTGACCGCGGCATAGCCGCCCGAAACCAGGATCTCCTTGACCGAGGCGGTGACCGGGCTGGCGGATTCAGCGACGTAGGTCGAGGTTTGATTGGCAATAAAAACGTTGCCGCTGCCATCGACGGCAATGCCGGTCGGCGCCGTGATGCCGCTGCCGACCGTGACGACGGTGGCATAGCCGCCCGCGGCAAGCATCTCGGCCACCACGTTCCGGTATGAATCGGCGACGAAGACATTGCCGCCGGCGTCGAGCGCGATGCCGCCGGGCTTGTCGAACATGCTGCCCAACGCGTTGACCGTCGTATAGCCGCCGGCCACCGGGATCTCATAGACCGTGTCGCTGCCCCAATCGGCGACAAAGACGTTGCCGCCGCCATCGAGCGCGATGCCCCACGGATCGGTGAAGACGCCTCCAACCGCCTTGACCGTGGTATAGCCGCCCACGGCCAGAACCTCGGCCACGCCGCCGATGAAGGTGACGAAGACATTGCCGCCGGCATCGACCGCGACGTTGTTGGGAAAGGCGAAGCTGGGGCCCAGCGTCTGCACCGTGACATAGCCGCCCGCGGCCAGGATCTCCTTCACCGCGTTGTTGCCCCAATCGGCCACGAAAACATTTCCGCTCGGATCGACGGCCACGCCTCGGGGCGAGCTGAAGCTGCTGCCGAGCGTGTTGACCGTCGCATAGCCGCCAGCCGCCAGGATCTCCTTCACCGCGTTGTTGCCGGTATCGGCAACGAAGACATTGCCGCTGCTGTCGACCGCGATGCCTTCGGGGAAAACGAAGCCGCTACCGATCGTGTTGACCGTCGTATAGCCGCCGGCTGCCAGGATCTCGCGCACTGCGTTATTGGCACTATCGGCGACGAAGAGATTGCCGGCGGCATCGAAGGCGACGCCCAAAGGCTGATTGAACCCCTGCTGCACGGTCTTGGCCGTGCCATAGCCGCCCGCTGACAGGCGCTCCG
This sequence comes from Aliidongia sp., assembly GCA_037200015.1. Lineage (GTDB taxonomy): Bacteria > Pseudomonadota > Alphaproteobacteria > ATCC43930 > CGMCC-115725 > JAXDMU01. The sequence goes on from JBBCHB010000019.1 coordinate 49,905, forward strand.
TGACCGCGACATTGGCGGTGTCGGCGACGAAGAGATTGCCGTTCGGATCGACCGCAACACCTTGCGGGTGGTTGAATCCAGCAGCGACCGGCACGATCGTCTGGGCCTCGGCGGGCAGCATCCGCATGCTGCCCGCAAACAGTAGGAGTGCCAGGACAAGACGACGGGCAATTGTCATTGATATCACTCCCAGGGCACGAAGGAGACTACGCAACACAACCGGCATGGCCGACAGCCTCACCGGACCTCGCGCCCGCTCTGCTCCACTATGACGGGCGTTGCAACCGCCGGTCCAACGGCAAAGGCGTCGGCCGCAGGATTCTGCGCCGATCCCGCGCAAGCACTGGACGGCGTTTTGCGCCGGGCAGTATGGTGGTTGCCTTTTCGCGCTCGCCCGACGCAGCAACGCCGGCTGAGCGAGCTTCTGGAGGAAGTACCATGACGGACGTCATCATCGCCGGCGCGGCGCGCACGGCGGTCGGCACTTTCAACGGCGCCCTGTCCTCGGTGCCGGCCCATTACCTGGGCGAAGTGGTCATCCGCGACGTGCTGACCCGGGCCGGAGTCGAGCCCGGCGAGGTGTCCGAAGTCATCCTGGGCCAGATCCTGGCCGCGGGCGCCGGGCAGAATCCGGCACGCCAGGCCGCGGTCAATGCCGGGCTGCCGATCGAGACCACCGCCTACGGCATCAATCAGCTGTGCGGCTCCGGCCTGCGCGCGGTCGCGCTGGGCCTCCAGGCAATCCGCAACGGCGACAGCCGCATCGTCGTCGCCGGCGGCCAGGAGAGCATGAGTCAGGCGCCGCATGTCATGCATCTGCGCAACGGCGTGCGCATGGGCGACGCCCAGATGGTCGACAGCATGATCCGCGACGGCCTCTGGGACGCCTTCAACGGCTATCACATGGGCACGACCGCCGAGAACGTGGCCGAGCGCTGGCAGATCACGCGCGAACAGCAGGACGCCTTCGCGCTCGCCTCGCAAAACAAGGCCGAAGCGGCGATGAAGGCCGGCAAGTTCAAGGACGAGATCGTCCCGGTCAAGATCACGACCCGCAAGGGCGACATCATCGTCGACACGGACGAGCATCCCAAGGCCGGTACCACGCTGGAAAGCCTGCAGAAACTGCGTCCCGCCTTCTCCAAGACCGGCTCGGTCACGGCGGGCAATGCGTCCGGCATCAATGACGGCGCCGCCGCCGTCGTGCTGATGTCGGCCGAGGACGCGCAGCGCCGCGGCGTCAAGCCGCTCGCCCGCATCGTCTCCTGGGCGACCGTCGGCGTCGATCCGGCGATCATGGGCGCCGGCCCGATTCCAGCCAGCCGCGCCGCCCTCAAGAAGGCCGGCTGGTCGGCCGACGACCTCGACCTGATCGAGGCCAACGAGGCCTTTGCGGCGCAGGCCTGCGCGGTCAACAAGGATCTCGCCTGGGATACCGCCAAGGTCAACGTCAATGGCGGCGCCATCGCGCTCGGCCATCCGATCGGTGCCTCGGGCGCCCGCGTGCTCGTCACGCTGCTGCACGAAATGCAGAAGCGTGATGCCAAGAAAGGCCTCGCGACCCTGTGCATCGGCGGCGGCATGGGCGTCGCCATGTGCGTCGAGCGGGACTGACAAGCTCCTCATAACCGGAAAGGCGGCGCCGAATCGCCCGGCGCCGCCATTACCCGGATGGCCAGGCGAGACAGGGGAAACAGGGAGCAAGACATGTCAGGACGTGTGGCGATCGTAACCGGCGGCACCCGCGGCATCGGGGCTGCCATTTCCATGGCGCTGAAGGATGCCGGCTACAACGTGGCGGCCAATTACGGCGGCAATGACGAGGCCGCCCGGCATTTCACCAAGGAGACCGGCATCCCGGCCTACCGCTTCGACGTCTCGAATTTCGAGGCCTGCAGCGCCGGCGTCGAGAAGATCACGGCCGAGCTCGGCCCGATCGACATCGTCGTCAACAATGCCGGCATCACCCGCGACACGACCATCCACCGCATGACCTCCGAGCAGTGGCAGCACGTCATCGACACCAACCTGACCTCGTGCTTCAACCTGGCCCGGCTGGTCATCGACGGCATGCGCGCGCGTAATTTCGGCCGCATCGTCAATATCGGCTCGATCAACGGCCAGGCCGGGCAATACGGCCAGGTCAACTACGCCGCCGCCAAATCGGGCATCCACGGCTTCACCAAGGCACTGGCGCAGGAAGGCGCCGCCAAGGGCATCACCGTCAATGCCATCGCGCCGGGCTATATCGATACGGACATGGTGCGCGCCGTGCCGCCCAACGTGCTGGAAAAGATCGTCGCCAAGATCCCGGTCGGCCGCCTCGGCCAGGCCAGCGAAATCGCCCGCGGCGTGCTGTTCCTGGTCGCCGACGAAGGCGGATTCATCACCGGCTCGACGCTGTCGATCAATGGCGGGCAGCATATGTATTGAGCGGCTGTAGCCGCTTTTGCCGAGATTGAGTCCGTGAGGCTCAACATCTTCGACCGTCATCCCCGGGCTTGTCCGGGGATCCACGTCGGGGAGCCGCCTCCGTCCTGCGAGGCCA
>JBBCHB010000020.1:0-52280 GCA_037200015.1 Aliidongia sp.
ATGCCCCTGCGCCACGATTATCTCGGTAACCCGGTGACCGGCGCCGGCGACGCGACGCTGGCAGCGATCGACGATTTCGTCGGCGGGTTTCTCGGCTATGAGACGCGGGCGCTCGGCATCCTGGCTGCGGCCGAGGCCGACCCGGAATGCTGCGTCGCCAATCTCTATGCCGGCGCGCTGGTTATGCTGACCGAGACGCCGAACGATGCCGCCCACGCCGCACGCTATCTGCACCGGGCCGAGCAGGCGGCGCGGCATGCCACGACACATGAGCGCGGCCAGGTCCGCTTCCTCGAACTCTGGAGCCGGAACGAGATCCCGGCGGCGCTGGTCCTGGCCGAGGAGCTTGCCGCCGCCAATCCGCGCGATCTGGTGCTGGTCAAGCTGCACCACTATTTGGCATTCAATCTCGGCAATGCGCCGTCCATGCTGCGCATCGCGCTGGCCGTCGCGCCGCACACAGCCGACGTCGCGCAGTCGCACGGCATGCTCGCCTTCGCCTATGAGGAATGCCACCTCATCGCCGAGGCCGAAGCCGCCGCCGAGACCGCGCTTCGTCTCACGCGCAAGGAACCCTGGGCGCAGCATGCGCTGGCCCATATTTCGCTCAGCCGCGGCGCGATCGATACCGGGAGCGCCTTCCTCGAAGACATGCAGGATAGCTGGACCGGGCTGAACTCCTTCATGCTGACCCATCTTTGGTGGCATCAATGCCTGTTCTATCTGAGCCAGGGCCGGTTCGACCGCGTGCTCGCGATCTATGACGAAATCGGCTGCGGCATCGACAAGAGCTATTCGCAGGACCAGATCGGCGCGGTCTCGCTGCTGGCGCGGATCGAGTTGGCCGGCGTCGAAATCGGCCAACGCTGGCAGGCGCTCGGCCAACATCTCGCCGCGCGCGCCGAAGACACGGTGCAGCCTTTCCTCAGCCTGCAATACCTCTACGGCCTGGCCCGCGCCGGCCGGCCGGAAGCCGAGACGCTGCTGGCTGCGATCCGGCGGCGCGCCGAGACGGCCGCGGATTTCGTCCGTCCAACCTGGCGTGACGTGGCACTGCCCATGGCTGAGGCCTTGGTCGCCCATGCCGAAGGCCGCTATCCGGCCGCGCTGGCGGGGCTCGATACGGCTTTGCCGCGCCTGGCCGAGATCGGCGGCAGCCATGCCCAGCGCGACCTCTTCCTGCAGATCCGGCTCGACGCGCTGCGCCGGGCCGGGCATTGGAACGCCGCGCAGCAGGAGTTGGAGACCCGCCGCCGGCATGATCCCGTCGGTGTGCCGCTCAACCGCACGCTGGCCGAGATCTATGGCAAGCTCGGCCTGCCGGCGCAATCCGCCGAGGCGGCCTCCCGGGCCCGTGCGACCAGCGAGGCGCATGCCGCGTGACGCGTCTTATCGCTCTGCTGCTCTGCCTGCTGCTTTACGCCGGTCCGCTCTGGGCGCGGGATACCGTGATCCTGGGCACCCAGCTCGAACCGCCCGGGCTCGACCCGACCGCCAGCGCCTCGGCGGCAATCGGCGAAATCACCTTCCCGACGATCTATGAAGGCCTGATCCATCTCGGCCCGGGCGGCACGATCGAGCCCGGCCTGGCGACGCGCTGGGACGTGGCGCCGGACGGGCTGGCCTACACCTTCCATCTGCGCGACGGCGTGCGCTTCCATGACGGCAGCCCGTTCGATGCCGAGGCTGTGCGCTTCTCGCTAACGCGCGCAACCGACGCAGCCTCGCGCAATCCGCAGAAGCCGCTGTTCGACAGCATCGGCTCGATCGAAATCCTGGATCCGCTGACCGTCGCGCTGCATCTCAACCGCCCCGATTCCAGCCTGCTCGAAGCGCTCGGCCTGAGCGCCGCCGTCATGGTCTCGCCGCATTCGGCCGCCGGCAACGCCGCCGATCCGATCGGCACCGGGCCGTTCCGCTTCGAAAGCTGGCGGCGCGGCGATTCGGTCACGCTGCGGCGCAGCCCCGATTATTGGGGCCCGGCGCCGCTGCTCGGGCGGGTGACCTATCGCTTCATCGCCGATCCCAACGCCGCGCTGGACGCGCTTTCGGCCGGCGATGTCGATGCCTTCGCCGCCTTCCCGGCGCCCGAGAGCCTCGCGCGGCTGCAGCGCGATCCGCGCTTCAGCGTCGATGTCGCGCCGAGCGAGGCCAAGACCATCCTGGCGATCAACAACCGGCAGAAGCCGTTCGACGACATCCGGGTGCGCCGGGCACTGGCCGCCGCGATCGACCGGCACGCCATCATCGACGCCGCGATGTTCGGCTTCGGCACGCCGATCGGCAGCCATTATGCGCCCGTCGAACCCGGCTATGTCGACCTGACCGGGCTCAGCCCCTATGACCCGGACAAGGCGCGCCGCCTGTTGGCCGAGGCCGGCTATCCCAACGGGTTCCACGCGACACTGAAGCTGCCGCCGCTGTCCTATGCGCGGCGCAGCGGCGAGATCGTCGCGGCCGAGCTGGCCGAGATCGGCGTCTCGGTCGACATCGTCTCGATGGAATGGGCGCCCTGGCTCGACCAGGTCTTCGGCCATCACGATTTCGACCTGACCATCGTGGCCCATGTCGAGCCGATGGATTACGGCATCTATGCCCGCGACAGCTATTATTTCGGCTATGCCGCTCAGCGCTTCAAAGATTTGCTGCAGACGCTGGACGCGGCGCCGGATCCGGCCAAGCGATTGGCGCTGCTGGGCGATGTCCAGCGCGTGATCGCCGAAGATGCCGTCAACGTCTTCCTGTTCGATTTCCCGGCCCTGGGCGTGCGCGACAAGCGGCTCGAGGATCTGTGGTATCGGACCCCGGTCCAGGGGGTCGATCTGGTCCATGCGCATTGGCGCGACGCCGCACCCGGATCGGCGGACGAGGCATCCGGCAGTGCTCGGGGCCGATGGCTGGCCATCGCGTTCGGCACGGTTGCGGCCTTCGGCGCCGGCGTGTTGCTGCTGCGCGCCGGACCCGGCCGCGCGCTCAGCCGCGTCGCGTCGCTCGGCCTGACTCTGCTGCTTGCGAGCGCAGTGATCTTTGCCGTGATCCAGCTGGCGCCGGGCGATCCGGCCCGCTTCATGCTGGGCATGAATGCCGATCCGGCCGCGCTTGCCGCGCTGCGCACCGAACTCGGCCTCGATCAGCCTTTGCCGGCGCGTTATCTCGCCTGGCTCGGGCGGCTGATCACCGGCGATTTCGGCACGAGCTGGACCTATCACGCGCCGGTCGGCGGGCTGATCCTGCAGCGGCTCGAAGTCTCCCTGCCGCTAACGCTCTATGCCCTGCTGATCTCGACGCTGCTCGCCCTGGCACTCGGCACTGCCGCGGTGCATTGGCGCGGCAGCTGGGCGGGGCGGCTGCTCGCCGGCCTGGCGCAGATCGGCATCGCCGTGCCGAATTTCTGGTTCGGCATCATGCTGGTCGCGATCTTCAGCGTGGGGCTGCGCTGGTTTTCCGGCGGCGGCTTCGCCGGCTGGGAGACGGGGCCGTTGGCCGCGCTGAAGTCGCTGACGCTGCCCGCCATCGCGCTGGCATTGCCGCAAGCGGCGATCCTGGCGCGGGTGTTGCGCGCCGCCCTGCTCGATGCGCTCGGCCAGGATTATCTGCGCACGGCCCGCGCCAAGGGCCTGAGCGAAGCCCAGGCGCTGCTGCGCCACGCGCTGCCCAACAGTCTGTTGCCGGTCCTGACCATCCTCGGACTGCAATTCTCCTTCCTGCTGGCCGGCGGGGTGCTGATCGAGAATGTCTTCTTCCTGCCCGGCCTGGGGCGTCTCGTGTTCGAAGCGATCGCCCAGCGCGACCTGATCGTCGTCGAGAGCGTGTCGATCGTGCTGGTGTTCCAAGTCATCCTGGTCACGCTGCTGGCCGACCTTGCCAGTGCCGCAGCGGATCCGCGGCTCAAGGCGGCAGCGCGATGAGGTCCGGTTTGCGGCTGGGCGCCACGATCTCGTTCGCCGTCGCGGCAGTGGCGCTGCTGTCGCTGATCTGGCTGCCCTTCGATCCGACGCGAATGGATATCCCGCATCGCCTGCTGGCACCGTCACTCGCCCATCCGTTCGGCACCGATCCCTATGGCCGCGACGTGCTGTCGATCGTCATGGCCGGATCACGCACCGCCCTCGCCGTCTCGCTCGCCGCTGCCGGCCTCGGCATGGGGCTGGGCGTGCCGCTCGGCCTATTGGCGGCAGCGCGTGGCGGGATCGCGGACGAGGTCGCGACCCGGGCCAGCGACGTCGTCTTCGCCTTTCCCGCCCTGCTGATCGCAGTGCTGATTGCCGCCGTATCCGGCCCCGGCCTGATCGCGGCCGCGGCGGCGATCGGCATCTTCAACATACCGGTCTTTACCCGCGTCACCCGCAGCGCAGCTGCCGGGCTGTGGCAGCGCGACTACATCCTGGCCGCGCGCATCAGCGGCAAAGGCAAGCTGCGCATTTCGCTCGAACATATCCTGCCCAATATCCTGGGCCTGCTGCTGGTCCAGGGCGCGATCCAGCTCTCGCTCGCGGTGATCGCCGAAGCCGGCCTGTCCTATGTCGGCCTCGGCATCCAGCCGCCGGCGCCGAGCTGGGGCCGGATGCTCGACGAGGCCCAGACCATGCTCGATTTCGCACCCTGGCTGGCGCTGTTCCCCGGCCTGGCGATCCTTATCACCGTGCTGGGCTTCAACCTGCTGGGCGACGGGCTGCGCGACCGGCTCGATCCACGCCTGGCCACCGGGACGAGGCCGGATTGAACCCGCTGCTCGAGATCGATGGACTCGACATTGCGATCGGTGGCCGAACGCTGGTGCGGTCGATCAGCCTTGCGGTCGAGCCGGGCGAGATCGTGGGACTGGTCGGCGAGTCCGGTTCGGGCAAGTCGCTGACCGCGCTCGCCCTCATGCACCTGCTGCCGGCCGGCGCCGAGACGCGCGGCAGGATCCTGCTCGACGGCGAAGCACTTGGCGACAAGACCGAGGCCGAACTCTGCACCATCCGCGGCGCGCGCATCGGCATGGTGTTCCAGGAGCCGATGAGCGCGCTCAACCCCGTGATGACGATCGGCGACCAGGTCGCGGAATCGCTGCGCCACAATGGCGGCCTGTCGCGGCGCGAGGCCCGCATACGGGCCAGCGCTGTGCTCGATCAGGTCGAGCTGCCGGCGGGCACGGTGCCGCGCAATCGCTATCCGCATGAATTGTCGGGGGGACAGCGCCAGCGCGTCGCCATCGCCATCGCGATCGCGCAGCAGCCGCGCCTGCTGGTCGCCGACGAGCCGACCACCGCGCTCGACGTCACCACCCAGGCGCAGATCATGGCGCTGCTGCGCCGGCTGGTCGCCGAGACCGGGATGGGGTTGCTGCTGATCAGCCACGATCTGGCCCTGGTCGCCGGCATAGCGCAGCGCGTCGCGGTCATGCGCCGAGGCGAGATCGTCGACAGCGGCGCGTCCCGGACGCTGTTCGCGACGAGCCGCCATCCCTACACCGCTGCCCTGGTCGCGGCCGCAACTGCCGCCCCGCGGGCCGCTCGGAACGTGCCGAATGGCGAGGCGCTACTGGCGGCGAGCGGGATCATCCACGACTACGCTCTGCCGCGCCGGCACCTTTTCGCCGGAGCGCGACGCTTCCGCGCCGTCGATCAGGTCGCGCTCACCGTGCATCGCGGCGAGAGCGTCGCGCTGGTCGGCGAATCCGGCAGCGGCAAGACCACGCTGCTGCGCACGCTGCTGGCACTCGACCGCGTACAAGGCGGCACGATCCGGCTCGACGGCGAGAACTTTTCCGGGACCGCCAGGCAGCGGCGCAGGATCCAGGCCGTGTTCCAGGATCCCTATGGCAGCTTCGATCCGCGCTGGCGGGTCGAGCATCTGGTCGCCGAGCCGCTACATCTGCTCGAAGCGCGGCTCGATGCCGGCGAGCGGCGGCGCAAGGTCGAGGCGATGCTGGAGCGGGTCGGTCTCGCCGCCGCCGATGCCGATCGGCTGCCCCACGAATTCTCGGGCGGACAGCGCCAGCGCATCGCCATCGCGCGCGCTTTGATCCTGGAACCGGCGCTGATCGCCTTCGACGAAGCGACTTCGGCGCTTGACGTCTCGGTCAAAGCGCAGATCCTCGATCTGCTGGCCGAGTTGTCGGTGCGGCAGGACCTCGCCTATCTCTTCGTCACGCACGACCTGGGCACGGTCCGCCGCATCGCCGATCGCGTGCTGGTGATGCAAGCCGGACGGATCGTCGAGCAGGGGCCGACCGAGCAGATCTTCGCGGCGCCTTCCCATCCGTATACGGCAGCGCTGATTGCGGCGGCGCCGGATCTCTGGACGGTGCTGGCCGGGCTGGACGGGAGCAGGGCATGACCGACCCGCATTTCATCGTCTCGGGCGAATTGCGCGAGATCCGACCCGGACGCCTGACCAGCATCCGGCATGCCCCGGGAGCGCCGGATGCGGACCTCACGATCTTCCTGTGCCATGGCGCCGGCGGCAACAAGAACCAATGGCGCCATGTCTGGCTGGCGCTGGAGGCGGCCGGTCATCGGCTCGTCGCCTGGGATTGCTACGGCCATGGCGAAAGCCCGCAGCCGCGCCGGAGCAGCGCCTATGCCGGCGCGGCCTTGGTTGCGGATTATCGCGCGGTGTTCGACATCTATGCGACGGACCGCAATCTTCTGGTCGGACATTCCTACGGCACGCGCCTGACCCTGGCCGTGCTCGACGGGTTGTCGGCGGAGGGCAAGCTCGACCAGATCGCCGGCGCGCTGCTGCTCGGGCCGCCGCCGCCCAGCGTCCGGCTCATCGGCGGGCCGATGAAGTATCTGCCCGCCTTCGTGCTGGAATGGCTACGGCCCCGTCTCGCCGAAGGCTTTCGCAAGCTCGCCTGGCACCCCGATTGCGACCGGGCGCTGATCGAGTATGAGGATGCCGCGACCGAGCGCAATTCGCTGTTCATGATGCAGGCCCTGATGACGCAGGCCGTCCAGCTCGACCCGGCACGGCTGGCGGCGCTCGATCTTCCGGTCACCATCCTGGCCGGCGTTGCCGATCGCCTGACCCCGCCGGCCGGCGCCCGGCAACTCGCCGAAGCTCTGCCGCAAGCACAGTTCCATCTGATCGAACGCAGCGGTCACCAGATCATGCTGGAGCAGCCGGCAGCGGTACTGAATTTCATAAGCGGGACGATTGTCTGCGCAAATAATAACGGCCGCGCCACGCCGGATTGACGACGTGATCGTCAGGGCGAAAGCCGCGCGGCCTTGATGAAATCAGCGCGCTTCCAGCCGAATATCCCGGCTGGATGTTTCAGCACCAGGCCTCGTCCCCCTTCTTCTCCTCTCCGCCCCAATCGGGCGGAGAGGAGTTTTATGACAACTGAGCCGCCGCGACATAGGCCCAGGCGGCCAGGCCCGAGGCCAGGGTGACGCGTTCGCGCCGGTATTCGCCCACCTCATAGGCATCGGCCTGGGCCAGCTCCGCCGGCGTGACGGACAGCACCATGCCGTCCACGACATCCTGCTCGCGCCCGGTCAGCGAAATGATCGGATGATGCGTCTTGCCGCTGGTCGCCACCACCTGCGGATCGGCGATCGCGAGCTGGGTCAGGCCATAGGCGGGCAGCCGGTCCTTCCGGCCGTCGAGCAGGCGGCCGAAGGTGGCGAGCTGTACGGCTTCGAGCTGCAGCGTGCCGTAGGAAAACAGATATTCGGAAGCATCAGACATGGGCGACCTCCGTCTGCGCTGCGGCATCGGACACCAGCAGATCCTCGAAGAAGGCGCCGAACGGCCGGGTCGGATGCGCGATCTGAATTTCCAGGATCCACAGCCCAGTGGTCGGGCAGAGTTCGAAATCGCCGAGATCGCCGGCCCGGTAGATCGCATGCGGAAAGTCGCAGACGCGATGGCCCTTGATATCGAGATTGAGCCGCCAGCCGGCGGCGCGCGCCCGATCCTCGGCGAAGGCGTAGAGATCCCGCCCGCTCAGCCGATCGGCACGCCAGCGCTCCGCCACCTCATGCCAGAGCATCCTCGCCGCCTCGGCGCAGGCGCGCATCTCAGGATCGTCGCCGACGACGAAAGTGTCGCCGGCATCGCCCTCATGCCCGTCCCAGACCACGCCGATATCGACGAAGAAGATGTCGTTCGCGCCCAGCACCTGCTCCGGATCGCCCAATTGCTTGAAGATCTTCAGCGTGCTCGGGCCGAACCGGATCAGGGTCTTGTGCCAGAGGCGGTCCATGCCCATCCGGCCGAGGATGAGCTGCGCCGCGTCGGTCGCCTGCTGCTCGGTCATGCCGGGCGCGACCGCCTCGGCGATGCGGGTGATGGCCTCGAAGGTCTTGTCGCGGGCGTGCAACATCTTCACCATGGAGAAGCTGGCACCGAAGGCTTCGCGATTCTTGGCGGCTGTTCTGGTCATGGCGTGGCTCTCGCTATCCGGTCGACGAAACTATCCATCAGCCTGGCAGCTTGGGCTACGCCCGTTTCGGCATGCCCGACCGGACCGATGTCACGAGAGATTGCCAAGATGACGAAGCGGGAGGACGGCAGCGCCGGCGATGCGGATTACGGCGCGATCGGCGGCGGCTATACCCGATACCGCCGCGCCGAACCGCGGATCGCCGCGCAGATCCTGGCGGCGCTCGGGCCGGCGGAAACGGTGCTCAATGTCGGGGCCGGTGCCGGCTCCTATGAGCCGACCGACCGGCACGTCACCGCCGTCGAGCCGTCGGCCGCGATGCGCGCCCAGCGGCCTGCTTCGCTGTCGCTCGCGATCGACGCCGCGGCTGAAGCCCTGCCGTTTCCGGATCGGCATTTCGACGCCTCGATGTCGACATTCTCGGTCCATCAATGGTCGAAGCTGGAGGCCGGCCTGACGGAGATGCGGCGCGTGACGCGTGGCCCGGTCGTCATACTGACCTGCGACCCGGACGCGCTCGACCGCTTCTGGCTGCATCGCTACGCACCCGAAGTCACTGAGGTCGAAGCCCGACGCTATCCCGCGATCGAAGCCGTCCGGCAAGCGCTCGGCGGATCCTGCGACATCCGCACCGTGGCGATCCCGCTGCATTGCCGCGACGGCTTCAACGAAGCCTATTACGGCCGGCCGGAAATGCTGCTGCAGCCGGGCGCGCGGCTGGCCTGTTCCGGCTGGAGCTTCGTGGCGCCCGAGGCGGTCGAACGCTTCGCCACGACGTTGCGCGGCGACCTCGCCTCGGGCGCCTGGGATCGGCAATACGGGCATCTTCGCCGCCAGCCCGAATTCGAGGGACCGCTCAGGCTGGTGATCGGCCTGCCCTGATCACCAGCTTGCGTAGCTTTGGCCGGCAACCAGACGATCGGCGGCGCGCTGCGCGGCATTGACCGTCTTGAAGATATGGCCGTCGAGCCCGACGAACGGCTTGGCAGCGGCGAAGAACCGGAACCCCGCGCGTTCGCGGATGACGATCCCGGCGCCAATCTCGGCGGCTTCGATGACATAGGTACCAGACATGGGCGTACTCCTTCGGCCCGGCCCCGGCGGGGTCGGCCGATCTCTTTTCGAGAACTGGAAAAGCGACGACGGATCAGCAGCGGGCGAAACGCCCGGGGATCCTCAGGAGGAGCGACGACAACACATGGACATGATTGAACTCCGGGCCGATGACCGGGCCCACGGGATCGCTCCCGTGGCGCTTTAGCGTTTGGTGTCGCGGCGCAAGCTGCCCTTCAAATCCCGCGGACCTCCGAAGAGATCGTCCTCACGCTATCCAGCACGAATGCCCAAGTCAATATATTTTCTGATCGGTCTATATATTGCCGGGTGCGGCCTCGAACTGCGGCGCACCGCCCTCTTCCGCGCACCCTAGGGCAATGAGATTGTGCTTTGCAGCAAGGCCGGCGAGAATCCGGCGACCGCCTTGACACGCGCATGACCAGCGGAGCGATACATGAGACAGCCTTCGATCTTCCTGCCGCATGGCGGCGGCCCGTGCTTCTTCATGGACCCGCCGGCCGAGGACCCGATCCGCTGGGTGGCGCTGGAAGCCTATCTGCGCAGCCTGCCATCGCTGTTGCCCGCACGGCCGGATGCGCTGCTGGTCGTCTCCGCCCATTGGGAAACGCCGGTGCCGACGGTGCTGACCAAGGCCAGCCCCGGCCTGCTGTTCGACTACTATAATTTCCCGCCCCATACCTACCAACTGACCTATCCGGCGCCGGGCGCGCCGGAGCTTGCCGGCCGCGTGCGGCGCCTGCTGGCCGAAGCCGGCATCGAGAGCGCCGAAGACCCGGAACGCGACTATGATCACGGTGTCTTCGTCCCGCTCAAGGTCGCCTTCCCGGAGGCGGAGATCCCGATCCTGCAGCTCTCGCTGCAGGCCGGTCTGGATCCGGCAAGCCATATCGCCATCGGCAAGGCGCTGGCGCCGCTGCGCGACGAGAACATTGCCGTTATCGGCAGCGGGCTGAGCTTCCACAATCTGCGCGCCCTCGGCGATCCGGCGGCGCAGGCTCCGGCCCAGGCCTTCGACCGCTGGCTCACCCAGATTCTGTGCAAAACGCCGGCTGCCGAGCGCGAAGCCGGACTCGCCCAATGGCACCTCGCCCCCGGCGCCCGGGCGAGCCACCCACGCGAAGAACATCTCCTGCCGCTGATGGTCGCGGTCGGCGCCGCAGCCGGCGAGGCCGGCCATCACGCCTTCAGCGGCACGATCTGGGGCAAGGCTGTCTCGGCCTATCATTTCGGCTGATGGATAAAATCTAACGCTTGGTGCCTGTGCTTAAAGTTAGCTCAGAGAATGCAGACTTTAAGCCGCGACATGCTTTGGGGCTTCCGCCATGCAAGCGAGCGCCATACTGGTTTGGCGGGTCTTCAGTTTATAGCTTCGGCAGCCGCTCCGACATCGCCAATCTTAAGCGCATTCGCAACTTGAACTCCGGTGCTTCTACCGGCTAACGATGCACTGATTCACTGGCGCCGACTGTTCCTGTCACGCCTGCCGTTGGCGTCAGATCGCCGCCGAGCTGAGTGTCGGATCGCTCTCAGAGTTCGGGCCCCCTCTGCTAGATCGCAAAGTCGCGGAGCCAGCAATGCTACGGATCGGATACGTCGTCTTTCCCGGCTTCGGTGTCATGACATTCGGCGCAATGTCGGTCTTCGAAGCCGCCAATACGGCGCTGGGCAGGACGCATTACGACGTGCAGTTGCTTTCGGAAGCGGGCGGACCGGTGCGGAGTTCGATCGGCGTCGTTGTGCAAACCGCGCCATTTTCTGGCGTCCAATTCGACACGCTCATTATAGGCGGCGGTGGCGAAATGCCGTTTACGCCGGGGCTACGGAACTTCTTGCAGCGCGCCGCCGCGTCGTCCCGTCGCATCGCGGCGACCTGCACCGGTGTCTTCTTTCTCGCTGACGCCGGCATCGTCGATAGGCGCCGGGTCACGACGCACTGGTTCTTCGCGGAGGATTTGCGGAGCCGCTATCCCAAACTCAGGCTCGACGAGAACCGTCTTTTCGTCGTCGATGGTCACATATGGACTTCGGCCGGAATGACGGCAGGAATCGATCAGGCGCTAGCCATGGTCGAGGCGGACCTCGGCCCCGACGTCGCCCGGACCGTGGCCAAGGGCTTGGTGGTTCATCACAGGCGGGCGGGGGGATTGCCGCAGTCGTCGGCGCTGCTCGAACTGGAGCCCAAATCGGACCGGATCCAGCAGGCCCTGGCATATGCCAGACGCAATCTTGGCGCGGAAGTGACGGTCGAGCAGCTTGCCGCGGCGGCGAACTTGAGCCCGCGGCACTTCAGCCGTCTTTTCCTTGCTGAAACGGGTCAAACGCCCGCGAAGGCCATTGAGCGGCTGCGGATAGAGGCGGCGCGACTGCTCTTGCAGGACGGAACGCATCCGATCGAGGTCGTTGCAAGGCAAACCGGTTTCCACGACCGCGAGCGCATGCGCCGCGCCTTTATCCGCACCTTCGGCGAGCCACCGCAAGCGGTTCGCCGAGATGGCAGACTCCTGCGCAGCGAGGGTTGAAGCCGTGCGCCGCGTCGCGCCTCCGTTGTCGCGATGTCCGGAATCGCCGGGGTCTTCGACATTTCCGACCCTGCGCAATCGGCGTAATTTGACGCGGTAGCCCAGCCGCCGGTCGCCGGCAGGCATCCAGACAACGTAAGGGATCAGATGAGCCCGAACACTATTAACGATACTGGCCTCACCTGGCAGGTGTTGACAAGTAAGAGGCCGGGCCTCAGCCGCGGCCTGCCGCCGGGAAAGGAAGATCTGGCGTGGGTTGTGAATTCATCCACGCTGATCTCCGGGCAGAGGGACGCAGTTCTGATCGACACCTTCCTGACATCGGACCAAGCGCAGACACTTGTGGACTGGGTTGCCGCGAGCGGAAAGAATCTAACTGCCATCTACATCACGCACGGTCATGGCGACCACTTCTTTGGACTGGTTCCCCTCCTGGAACGGTTCCCGCAGGCCAAGGCAATTGCCACCCCGAAAATCGTCGAAGCCATGGAACAACAGCTCTCGCCGGAGTGGCTCGATAATTTCTGGCGCAGCCGGTTCCCTGGGCAGATCCCCGAACGCCTTCCCGTTGCGGAGGCTCTTCAGGACGGGGAGTTCGAGTTGGAAGGACGCAAGCTGGTTACCATCGATACAGGCTATACCGACACGACGAACTCGACTTGCCTGTATGTTCCCGCCGCCGGTCTCCTGCTGGGTGGAGACGTCGTATACAATGGAATTCATCTCTATCTCGGCGAAACCGATACCGAAAGCCGCCTCGAGTGGATCACCGTCTTGGATAAACTAGAGACGCTGCGGCCAAAAACCGTAATCGCTGGGCACAAGATCCCGGAAAATGATGACGATCCGCGCATCATCGGCGAAACCAGGCAATATCTTCGCGACTTCAATCGGCTGAATGAAGCAACATCAACCGCTCGCGAACTCTACGATGCGATGCTGGAGATATATCCGGATCGCGCCAACCCCGGCTCTTTATGGGGAGGCGCAAACAAAGCCAAGCAGTCGATTTCGGCTCCTGAGTAACCGCCCAGTACAGGCGAGAACTTTACGGATTTGGTGAAAGAATTTCCGACAACGGAAGTGAACATGCAAAAGACGCTTCTCGCAGCGACCGTCGCTCTCGCGGCGCTTTCGGTAGGACCCTCGAGCGCTGCTCCGCCTCCCGACAAAAATCCGATGAACGCTGCGGCCATGGATACTGTCAGGTCGCGCTTCGGGACGCTCATGGACTTGGCAAACCGGCATGATCTATCCGCCCTGCACGAGATGTTTTGGCAATCGCCTTCGGTTTTGCTGGTCGCGAAGAGCGCCGTTCCGGCCGAAGGCAACTGGGCAGGTTTTTGGGGCAACGAAGCCGTAGATCAGAAGCTGCATGATATCGCGACATCCGGGCCGGTGGTCCTCAAACCCGATTTCGCCAAGCTCAGAGTGGTTGGAATAACAGCCGACGTGGCTGAATCCTATGCACCGGTTGACATCACTGTCTCTTATGCCGGACAGGATGGCACGCCCAAGCCATTTCTGGTGATCATCAATTGGATAAAGATCAAAGATGACTGGAAGGTCGCCTCTGAGATCCTACTGCCTGTACCACAGTCACCGGCAATCAAGGGCTAGGCGGGCCGAAGGTTCGTGGACAATCCCGGAGCGTCGGGGGGTTACCTGACGCGGACGGGCCTCGCCTGGGTCTGGCGCAACAATACGATGGCCCCAGACAGCGACACGCCCGCGGCGACGGAGGTCGTGGCGGGCGCGGTCGATGGCATTCGGCTTAAGCGACCCGATCGATCTCCGGAGAGCCGATCAGGCGTAGGAGATTAGTCGCCCTGGACGACGGCGTTCTGCGCGGCGAGGTCGGAAGCGGAAACCTGCGTGACGGGCGTGACGCTGCTGCACGCGGCAACGGCGACAAGGAGCAGTGAGGCAAAAACGGTCTGTTGCAGGGTCTTGAAGGTGGTGGTCATGATGGTTCCCCTTTTTCAAAGAATGGCGAGGTCAACTCGCTTCGACACGATGAAAAGTGGGAGCCGGCCGGGTCCTCGGCCAATATCGGATCTCGCGACTTTGATAAGCGGGCGTTATCAGCAGCAAGATCTTGCGGGCCGCTTCGGGCCGAGAGCTAGCGAGCAGCCGTCACCTGTCCGCCTTCCCTCTCGGCCAAGTCGCGCGTAAGGGCAGAGAGATTGGCGAGGATCGGATCGTCATTATCGGCCAGGAAAGCCATGGTGAGCGGCGCCGTAAGGAGCGGCGTGGCGCGCAGCCGGCGATACTGCACGTCATGCAGGCTGATTTCACGCATTGAGGCGGGCACGATCGAGATGCCGAAGCCGGCCGCAACGAGATTGACATTGGTCAGCATATGCGGCACCTCGGCCGCGATCGAAGGTTCGAACCCTGCGGCACGGCACGCAGCAATCACGTTCTCATAGATGCCGGGAGCGCCGGGTCGGCGCACCAGGATGAAGTTTTCCTGCGCAAGCTGGCTGAGGTCCAGCGCGTCCGAGCCGCCGGACAAGGCATGGCCGATCGGCAGCACGGCCAGCAACTCCTCGGACAGCAGCTCGACAAAGGCCACGCCGGGCGGCCGGTCGACCGGAATGCGGAGAAATCCAGCCGCCATGGTCCCCGTTGCGACCGAGCGGGTCAGCGTCGCCGCATTGCCTTCATGCGGATCGAGCTCGATTGCCGGATAGGTCTCGCGGAACGCCCGCATGACCCGGCGGACAAAGGGATGCAGGATGGCCGAGGTCGTGAAGCCGACCGACAGACGCCCCTGATGACCACGCGCGATCTGGACCGACCGCGCCGCCGCGCGGTCGACCGATGCCAGGATGGCCCTGGCATCCTCCAGGAACGCTTGCCCGGCCGCAGTCAGAACCACGCCGCGCGCCGTCCGCGTGAACAGGCTGGTCCCGAGTTCGGTTTCGAGCTGCCGGATCTGCAGGCTCAAAGGCGGTTGCTGGATGCCGAGCCGAAGGGCGGCGCGGGTGATGTGGCGCTCCTCGGCAACGACGACGAAATAGCGGAGATGGCGTAATTCCATGTCATATTTTTAAAGTATGAAAATGGCACGTTCAAGATATTTGACACTAGGTCCGGCCTTCGCTTCCACTGGGCGCAAGCCTGAAAGCAATCGAACGAGGGAGGACGGACATGACACGGAGCTTCAGTCTTGCGGGATTGACAATCCTGGCGCTGACCGGGGCCGGCGCAACGGGCTTGTGGGCCAGCCCGGCCGCGGCGGATCCGACCAGGATCCTGTTCGTCGGCAACAGCTACACACATGGGCGCTACACCCCGGCATTGAACTACAATGCCGGGCCAGGCAATGCGACCGGGAGCGATCTGGTCCATGACCTGCTCTGCCCGACACTGCCCTGCACCGGCGCCGAAGGCGTGGCCCCCGTCGTGCCGACCAGCGCCAACACGCCGGGCGGATCGCTGCTGGGCCAGCTTGCCTATCTGCAGGCCAATCCGGCGAAGGACTATAGCGAAAGTCGGGCCGTTCGGCGGGGTCGCCGGAATCTTCCTGCAATTCACCAAGGAAGCCGGGCTCGACTACGACGTCTCCTGATTGCCGTCAGCAGCGCCACGCTCCGCGGCTACTCGAACAATACCGGGGAGCGAAGCCGGCGATCTGCCGCTGATCGAATCCGCGGCGTTCTCTCAGGTCATTATGCAGGACCAGACTTTCGAGCCGCTGCCGACCACGATCACGGTCAACGGCCAGAGCGTTCCGACACGCGGCAACCCCTCCAGCTTCCAGAAGGGCGTGACGGCGCTGATCAACGGCATCGATGCCGCCGATGAAGCGGCTGGCGTGCCCTATGCCGGCATCACGCTGGCAGAGACGCCGCCGCTGGCATCCTATGGCTATTCGAGCAGCAACCGGCCGCGCCGATTTTCGGTTCGAGTACCGAGGCGCAGCAAAGCGGCAACCCGGCCTATGCACCCTATCTCGGCGACAGCAATCCGATGGCAGCCATGGCGGGCGACCTGCACGCCGCCTATGAGGCGGCAGCGGCGAGCTACAACAGCGCCAATCCGACGCAAAGCCATGTCGCCGTCGCGCTCGATGCGATGCCTGGGTCTCCGCCATCAATCTCGGTATCGCTGAGCGCAACCCGTTCCTGACGCATGAACCCTTTGGCCAGATCGATCTCTGGGACAGCAATCCCCTGCTTGCCTGCTGCACCGTGCCGATCGGCTATCATCCGAGCGTCTACGGCGACTATCTCGACGCGCTGATGCTGTTCGGCCAAATCACCGGCCTCAATCCGCTGTGGATCAGCACCGAGTTCACGCCGTTCTTCGGGAATTACCGGAGTTCGGCCTCGCGCGCGCTCGGCATTTCTCCGGAGATCGCCATCGCCTTGGCGGCCGTCGCGCAGGAAACCCTGGTCGCCGGCCAACCGGTCCAAGGACCGATAGCACTGCCCTGCTTGAAGCAGCATTGGGCGGATTGCCGTCAGCTCCCGCCTGGGCGCAATAGGACGGCGCGGGCTTCGATTTGGCCGCCGCGGAGGAAGGCTACGCACCGAGCGAACGCCCGGTGCGTGCGGCGGCGGACTCACGCCTGCCCGTCGGGACGGGGTTGCTGCCGCTCTATCTGTCGCAGGATTGGGACGACCCGCTGCCCGCGGTCACCCGAGCGGTCATCATGCTGCACGGCCGCCGGCGCGACGCCGACACTTATCGGGACGTCGCCGAAAACGCTGCGCGGGCGGCCGGTGCCGCGGCGACGGGCAGCCTGCTCATCATCCCGCAGTTTCTTGCGGGGCCCGACATCCGGCATCACGGGTTGCCGGCCGACATGCTGTGCTGGACGCTGGAGGGTTGGATGGGCGGCGAACCGGCCGAGACGCCGGCGCCGATCAGTTCGTTCGACGCGCTCGACGTGATCCTGGCCCGCCTCAGGGACCGCGCGCGCCTGCCGAATCTACAGAACGTGTCATCGCCGGACATTCGGGCGGCGCTCAGGTCGCGCAACGCTATGCAGTCCTCGGACGCGGCGAGCGACAGACCAAGGGAATCGCGCTGCGCTATGTGATCGCCAATCCGTCGTCCTATGTCTATTTCAGCCCCGACCGGCCGGCGCCGGGCGGCGGTTTCGCGCCGTTTCCCGCGTCGCGCTGCCCGGATTTCGATGCCTGGAAATACGGCATGAACGGGCTGCCGCCTTACGCCGGCGCGGCGTCGCCGGCGTCGCTCGAGGCCGCCTTCGTCCGGCGGCAGGTGATCTATCTCTGGGGCGGCAGCGACACGGAGCTCGACCAGCCGGCGCTGGACAGGAGCTGTGCCGCGATGGCCCAGGGGCCGCATCGCCTCGCCCGAGGTCAGGCCTATTTCGCTTATCTAACGGCCGGCATCCGGATCTCGCACATAAGGCGGCGGTCGTTCGGGAGTGGGGCATGATGGCGACGCCATGTTCAGCTCCGCCGCAGGATTGGCGGCACTGTTCGACAAGAGCTGAAGCGGGATCGGAGGAGACGACCATGTCGGAGACCCGGCTTGCCCCGGCTGAAATTCGCCGAGCGGTGCTCGCCTCCGTCATCGGCAACGGGCTCGAATGGTTCGACTTCCTGATCTACGCCTTCTTCGCGCGGACGATCGCCAACCATTTCTTCCCGGCCGATACGCCGACGACCTCGCTGCTGCTGAGCTTCGCGACTTTCGCGGTCGGCTTCGTCGTGCGACCGCTCGGCGGCGTCGTGCTGGGGATCTATGCCGACCGTGTCGGGCGGCAGAAGGCGCTGTCGCTGCTGATCCTGATGATGGCGGCCGGCACGCTGATCGTCGGGCTGACGCCGAGCTATGCCACGATCGGCATCGCAGCTCCCTTGCTGATCGTCGCGGCGCGCGTGATCCAGGGCCTCTCGGTCGGCGGCGAATTCGCCAGCGCCGCCGCCATGCTGGTCGAACTGGCGCCGCCGGGGCGCAAGATGTTCTACGGCAGTTTCCAGATGGCGTCGCAGGGCTTTGCGCTGCTGATTGCTTCCGGCTTCGGCCTGGCGCTGACGCAGCTCATGACGGCATCCGATCTCGAAGCCTGGGGTTGGCGCATCCCGTTCCTGGCCGGCGCGCTGATCGGGCCGGTCGGCTTCTATATCCGCCGCCGCTTGTGCCGAAAGCCCGGAGTTCCTGGCGCTGCGGGGCAAGCGGCGCCACGCTGGCAAATGAAGCGTTCGCGCCGGCCTTGGCGGGAAGCTGGCGTAAGATCGTCTGCGCCTTCGGCATCATCGCCGTCGGCACCGCCTTGAACTATCTCTGGCACAGCTACACGCCGACCTACGTCACCCAGCAACTGCATCTACCGCTGTCGGCAGCGCTGGCAGGGTCGTCCCTCTGTGGGTTGATGGCGATCGTGATCTATCCGCTCGCCGGGCTGCTGGCCGACCGGATCGGCGCCTATCGCCAGTTCTTCATCGTGGTGACGGGCTTCGCCGTCTGCGCCTATCCGATCTACGCCTATGTCGGTGCCGCGCCGAGCATCGAGCGGCTGTTCGTCTCGCAACTCGCCGCGACCCTGTTCCTCGGCCTGATGTCGGGTCCACATCCCGGCATGCTGGCCGCGCTGTTCCCGACCGGCACGCGGACGACGGGTGTTGCGCTGTCCTATAATCTCTCCGTGACGCTGTTCGGTGGGCTGGCGCCGCTGACGGTCACCTGCCTGATCGCGACCACGGGCGACCCGATGATGCCGGCCTGGTTTCAGATCTTCGCCGCAGCGATCTCCTTGGCGATGGTGGCCGCAACGGCGACCGCTTGGGCCGACCCATCCGGGGCCGGCCGCCTCGCCGCGACCGGCTCCCGGTAAAGACCTTCGCAGGCAGCGTCAATGGCGCCCGAACGCGCATCGTTGCGGGCGATTATGGACGTGGCGGTCCGAAGTCTTCCGCCGTTGGCAGCGCTACTCGGCCCGCCCCGGCTCGCCATCTATAGCCCCGTTACACCGCGCCCCCGATCGACCGGCCAAGCCCGCAGCGGCAAACACGTCCGCCGGAGCCCGTTTCATCGGCCGCGCCGGAACAAACAGAAGGATCCGACAATGACAAGCAAGTCCCAGTCCCTGTTCACACCCGTTCAGATCGGGCCGATCGCTTTGAAGCACCGCGTCGTCATGGCGCCGCTAACCCGATCCCGCTCGCAGCAGCCGGGCGACATTCCCGGCGACCTCATGCTCGAATACTACAGGCAGAGAGCCTCGGAGGGCGGGCTCATCATTTCCGAAGCGACGCCGATCTCGATCACCGCACGCGGCTGGCTCGGCGCGCCCGGGCTCTATTCGGACGAACAGGTCGAAGGCTGGAAGCGGATCACGGCCGCAATCCACAGCAAGGGCGGTTTCATCTTCTCGCAGCTCTGGCACACCGGCCGCTCGTCGCATGTCGAGATGACCGGCGGCCCGACACCCGGCACGGCCTCGGTCGACCCATCCTATTGGCAGGATCCGTCGCATCTCGTCTCCGCGCCGAGCGGATGGGTCCAGCCCTCGCCGCACCGCGCGCTCGAACTCTCCGAAATCGCCGGCATCGTCGAAGACTATCGAAGGGCCGCCCGGCGAGCCCTGGCGGCCGGCTTCGACGGCGTCGAGCTGCACGCAGCCAATGGCTATCTCATCGACCAGTTCCTGCAGGATGGCAGCAACAAGCGGGCCGATGCTTATGGCGGCTCGATCGAGAACCGCGCCCGCCTGCTGCTGGACGTCGTCGAGGTGCTCGTGTCGGTCTGGGGCGGCGACCGGGTTGCCGTCCGCATCGGGCCGAACGGCCGCTGGAACGGCATGTCGGACAGCAATCCGGAGGCATTGTTCGGCTATGTCGCCGAGCAGCTGAACCGGTTCGGGCTCGCCTATCTGCACATCATCGAACCGCGGGTCAAAGGCAACGTCGTCATCGCCCACGGCCAGGCGCCGATCGCGGCCGAGCAGCTGCGCAAGATTTTCAAAGGCAGGATCATCGCCGCCGGCGGTTTCGAGCCGGATACCGCGGAAGCCGTCGTCACCAAAGGCGATGCCGATCTCGTCGCCTTCGGCCGCTACTTCGTTTCGAACCCGGATCTGCCGCGGCGGATCCGCCTGGGACTGCCGGTGACCGACTACGACCGCGACACCTTCTACACTTTCGATGCGCGCGGCTACACCGACTACACGATCTACGAAGAGCGGGCCGTCGCCTGAGGCCCGTAAAAGCCCGGAGATCGATCGACCTGGACCCGCGCATGGCCATCGCCGGCGCGGGTCTTCGCGTTATTTCAGCTGCGTGTCGGCGAGCGGAACGATCGAGGCGACCTTCCAATCGCCGCCACGCGGACGAAAGTCTGGCTGATCAGGAAGCGATTCTCCTGCGGCGCCCCGCCGGCCGGACCGCGGGTAAACAGGATCGGCACCAGGATCTGCACGACATCGCCGGTCATGGCGGTCGCTTCGAAATGCGTCATGTCCGGCTCGAGATGCCAGGTGCCCTGATAATAGTCCCGCAGCTTTTCGGCGACGGCGTCCGCTCCCCGCAGCTCGGAGCCGCGCGTGTACCAGAGCATGCCCGGAGCATCCCACAACATCGACCGCACCGCGGGAATGTCGTGCGCATTCTGCGCCGCCATGAACTTCAGGAAGAAGGCTGACGCGTCGGCGCCGGTGTCGGCGGGCGAAGCTGCGCCCGCCATCATCAGGACCGGTATGAGGAGGAGTCCGCGGACGATCGACTTCAGGCTGCTCGTCATGAAAATTTCCCCAATTTACGAGAGCACCACGCAGGCGGGTCCCGAATTTCTCTCGACAGCCCTTCGATCGGCGAAGGATCTCGGCGGACATATCCGGGAAACCAGAGGATATAGTCCGGTAACCGCTACATTCGGCAAGGAGACGATGATGCCACCGATTTCGATCGGCGATCTTCCTGAAACGCTCCAGACGGTCCGGACCCGTCCCTTGTTCGTAGCCCGGCTCGATGTCGGAAAGCCGCAAATCGTCGGCGCAACCCCAGGCGGATATCGCCGCATCGGTGTCGTTCCCGGCGGGTGTCTTCGAGGGCGAGCGCCTGTCGGGCGTGATCTTGGATGGCGGCAGCGATTGGCAGACCGTTCGCCCGGACAGCGCCACGACGCTGGATGTGCGGCTCGTCCTCAAGACGCAGGACGATGCGTTGATCACGATGACCTATCGCGGCTTTCGCTACGGCCCGCCGGATGTCATGGCGCGGCTCGACGGCGGCGAGGCCGTCGATCCGGGCAGCTATTACTTCCGCGTCGCGCCGCTCTTCGAGACTTCGGCGCCGAAATACGACTGGCTCAATCGCGTGATCGCCGTCGGGCTCGGTCATCGCCCGCCGGCTGGCCGATCTACAGCGTCTTCGAAGTGCTCTAGGCGCTCTCGGCCTCACCGGCGCAATGCGCGACCTGATGAGCATGAATTCATGGGAATTCATGCTCGTGGGAACCTCCGTCAATGGTTTCGCGCCGGGCTTGCCGCTTCCACCATGGCGTTTGCCGCAGATGCGGTTCGGCGCGCGCACGGTGATGACGAGCACGAGCGTAAGAGTGCTGAGAACGGCGATGATGGCCGCCCCGAGATTGACCGCGATGTCGAGGCCTGCAGAGGTCGCGATGACGCCGAGACTGAGCGCCACCACGCCAGGAACAGATAGGCCAGGAGGAAGATGGCCGAGAGCACACCGCCGCGGTGCCGCACCGGCGCCGCCGCGTTGATCACCGCCAGCCCGCCGAGGAAGAGCAGGCTGTAGCCGGTCCCCGCCGTCATCGTCGCCGCCAGGAAGATATAGAGCTCCTGGCGCGCGACCGATGTGGCGAGCAGCGCCATGCCCAGCGCCGAGGCAGCCGATCCGAGGCCGATCGTCAGACGGGCCGGCAGCGGCTTCGCGAGAATGCCGATGACGCCGGACAGGATCGGGAACAGCGAAAGCGCCGCGCCGCTGATGAACGCATTGTTCGAGCCGATCAGGTCATGCGCGACATGGGGCGCCGAGCGACAGGATGAGGACACCATGGGTATAGGCGGTCGTAATGGCAGCCGCGCTGACTACGAAGGCCGGCCGCAGCCCCGCCGGGACGGATGGAGCCTTGAAATGCCAGCGCCCGCGCGCTTCGGTCGAGCTATGGCGCGGCAGGAACCAGGTCGCGCCGAGCAGTGCCGCCAGAACCACGGCGAGCACCCAGAAGCTGAGTCGGGTGGGCAGCGGTGCGTATTCGATCAAGGCGCCGCTGACCAGCAGGGCTGCCGCGAAGCCGACCGACTGAGCCGCCGTGGCGATGGAACTCGCACGCTTCGGCTGGTCTGGCGCATTGAATTCGACCAGCGCGGCCGTGGATGGTCCGGCTGACAGCCCGACGCCGACGCCCATCAGCGCGCGCCCGGCGAACAGCCAGGATACGCCCGGCGCGATGCAGAACAGCAAGACACCCAGCAGCGACGCGCTTAGCCCGAGCAGCAGGGTCGCCCGGCGCCCGATATAATCGGACAGGTCGCCGAACGCGACCAGCACCGCCACGACGACGATCGGATAGACCGCGAAAATGGCGGTGGTCACGGTGTGCGACAGATGCCACTGCTCGGCATAGAGCGGATAGGTCATTGCCGGAGCTGCGCTCGTCCACAGTATGGGCGACGATCCCGGCGGCCACCCAGAAGCTGGCGCCTCGGCCAAGCGTATGCACGGTCCGGCTCATCTCGCCCCCTCTTTGCAGTAACGGCCGCCGCCGGATCCGGATTGACGAGGTCAAAGGCGCCGGCAGCGCTGATTCTCTTGTTCATGCGCGGTGCTCTCCGGCCGGCTGCGCATCACCGCGATGCGGCGGCCAGCCAAAGAGATGGGCCGCCCCCGATATCAGGAAAACAGGGGCGCGAGATGAAACACACTGGACAGAGATGTCCGAAATCGGCGTTACAAAGGCGTTTGGCTTCCTGCCGCAGGCTGCGAAAACAGGTTGTCGACCAGGAAGTCGATGAACACGCGCAGCTTGGGCGGGGACATAGCGGCTCGACGGCCAGACGGCACGGAACACGCCCTTATGGTCGATATACTCGTCGAGCACCGTCACCAGCGAGCCGTCCGCAAGCTGGCGGCGGATCGAGAAATCCGGCACGCAGGCCAGGCCGATGCCAGCCTCGGCGAGCACGATGAGCGGCTCAATCGTGCTGCACGCCGCGGAGACCGGCAGGACAGGCTCGGTTCCGCCGACCGGCCTGGCGAACGGCCATTGCTGGAGCTTTCGGTCGTCGGATATTTGTGATGGAGGCAGGTGTGGCCGAGCAGATCCTCCAGCTTCGCCGGCCGGCCCGCGCGGGCGAGATAGTGCGGCGAGCCCACGACTGCAGCCGGTAATTCCCAAGCAGCCGGGCCATGAGCCGGGAATCGCCGGCCTCGCCGGTGCGCACCACGACGTCGTAGCCGCCCTCGATTACATCGACCAGAAGATCGGTGAAATCGATGTCGAGTTCGATCTCGGGATAGGCCGCCATGAAAACGGGCGATCGTCGGCATCATCAGCATGCCGATCAGCGGCAGGCTGACGCGCAGGCGGCCCTTGGGCACGCCTTTGGTCTGGGCGAACTCCGCTTCGACGGCATCGATCTCCGAGAAGATCCGCCGGCAGCTGTCCAGGAACAGCGTGCCTTCCTGAGTCAGGGTGATGCTGCGGGGTGCTGCGGTTGAAACAGCCGGACGCCGAGCCGCTCCTCGAGCCGCGCGACCGCCTTGCCGATCGCCGAGGAGGAGACGCCGAGCTGCCGCCCGGCCTCCGTGAAGCTTCGCGTTTCCGCCGCACGGGTAAAGGCCGCGAGGGCGCCAAGACTGTCCACGGCTACACCTCCGACCCAGGACGTTTTCGTCCGATATGTCGCAGCATACGCCCTGGCGGCGGGAGTTCAATTCTGCCCGCCGCGCACTGCATCAGTCGACCATGAGGTTCGAGCTGCGATAGGCAAGCGGGATCTCGCCGACCACCTTCGCGACGGTATCGCCCGGCGCCACGAGCTTTATCGACCGGCGGGATAACACGCGGCCGTCGGTCGCCGCGACGATCGGCCGGCGGGACGCCGCCAAATCGTCCGCGAGGGGATCGACCAATTCGCCAGCACATCGCCGCGCTGCACCCGATCGCCCAACCCGACCTTATAGGCGAGAATGCCCGGCCCCGGCGCTTCGACATAGTCGGTGCCGTCGAGCGGTTGTGGCGGCGCAGAGCAGCGGCGGCAGCGGACCGGGATCGCCGGCGACGATGCCGCGCCGTTTGCAGGACGCGGAACAGCGCCTGCGCGTCGGTCTCGGCCATCGCATCGAAGACATCGGCCTGGCCGCGCAACTCGACCGTCGCGGCGAAGCAGGCCGGCGGGATCGGGAACCGGTCGCCCAGCGCTTTGTGCAGCTTGGTGAAAGGCAGCGAATAGCTTTCGTCGAAACAGAACGAGCGGAATCGTCGCACAGCATGCAGGCGGCGACACCCAGCTCGGCCGCGAGATCGGCGCCCCCCGGCCAGTGCTGCGGCATCATGAAGACATGCATCAGCGCCTCGTCGTCGCAATGCAGATCGAGCACGATATCCGCATCGTAAGCGAGCCGGGCGAGTTCGAGCCGCAGCCGCGGGAGTTCGCCGCGTGGCGTCAACGCGGCCAGCTTCTCCGCCATCGCCGCCCGCACCGTCGCGACATTGGCCTGCGCATCGGCGCCGAGCCGGGGCTCGACCGCCTCGACGAGGCCGACGAAGAAGTCGAGCCAGCCGCCGATTGAAATTGCCGCCCTGCCGCAAATCGCGGCGGCCGAGATGGACACCGCCGAGCACTTGGGCGAGCCCGATCGGATTGGCGACCGGCACGACGACGATCTCGCCCAGGATTTCGTCGCGCCGTTCGGCCGCGTCGAGCAGCGCGCGTAGCCGGCACAGAGGTAAGCGTGCCCGGCGTTTCATCGGCGTGAAGGGCCGCCTGGAGATAAGCTTTCGGCCGTGCGCCGCGCCGGCCGTAGCGATAGGCCTTGAGATGGCGTTCGGTTCCGGGACTCATCGAGTCCAGGACAATGAGGTCGGCCGTCATGAAAGCGGTTCCTTCGGCGCCTGGGTGCTGGCAGGTCAAGGACGGATGACGGTGACGCCTTGTTCCTGGCAAGATGGAGCGGCGGCAGGCCATAGGCGCTGGTCTGGTCGGTGATCTGGCGAATGATCGAGTCCGCCATCTTCTCGTCGGTCACCAAGCGCGGAATCCCGCTTTCCGTCAAGGGCGCGCCGTACTCGTCCTCGACCGGATGCAGATCGATCTCGGCCAGCTGGTTGCCGTCGAAGCGGCATTGCGCGATCACGCTGCGGAAGGTGAAGTCGTGGGCGAAGCTTTGCCGGTTCAGCGGCGCCGTCAGATCGTAGTTCGTCGCTTTCATCGGATCTGACCAGGCCTTGGCCAGCATCTCGGCACTGGCCTGGAACAGGTCATGCGGCAGCGGCTCCTGGATATCGCTCCAGAAGAAATTGCCGAGACCGTAGAAAATCGGCCGGCGACCGCGCCCCGGCGCATCATAGATCTCGATCGGGCCCAGATTGTGATGCCGGTGGTGACGAACATATCGGCCCCGGACTCGATCGCCTGATGCGCCAGGGCTTTGAGAAAATCGCCCGGCCCGCGCGGCGCGTCGTCGTCGTCGCAGCCGGTGGTGCATTCATGGGAATGGATCGAGACGATCACGAGATCGGCGTTCTGCTTGGCTGCGCGGATATTCTTCAGGATCTCGGCCAGATCCTCCGGATCCATCTTGTAGTCATAGGCAAAACGCGACCCCTTGCGGTAATGCGCATCGAACAGGTCGAGTGTCTCCGGCCTCTCGCCGCAGCTCTTGGCATGTGCCGCGCAATCGATTTCGGCCAGCGCCTTCATCGCCGCGTCCGGCAGTTCGATCGTCCGCGTGAGATGCAGCGCGCTCAGCCCCGGGCGGCCGGGTGCCGAGCCCTCTTCCGGCAGCGCGTCGGTGGTCGGCCGAAAGGTCGAGGCGAGGGAGACCAGCGCTACCCGGCCCTTGGCGCTTTCGAAATATTGCGGCGCCCGCGCCAGCCCGCGGGTCTCGCCGATCCCCGCATGGACGATGCCGGCATCGTCGAGCCAGCGGCTGGTCTCGTGCATGCCTCCAGCCCCCAATCCATGACATGGTTGTTGGCGCGCGAGACGATGTCGAAGCCCATCTCCTTCAGATCCCTGGCCACGCCGGGCAGGCTGGAATTGGTCCAGTCGCCGTCCCAGGAATAGGGAGCGCCCTTGAAGACGCCGCATGTCGAGGATCGTGCTCTCCATATTGCCGTAGAGCACGTCGTTGCGCTTCAGCAGGTCGAGCACCGCCTTGAAGCCGGGCAGGCGTGCGCCGTATTCGCTCAGCGGGCGCGAGATGATGAGATCGCCGACCCGCGCCGACCGTGAAGCCGTTCGGCACATGGGTGCGCAACTCCTGCGCCATCGGCCGGCGTGGGTCGAGCTGGCCGGCATCCTTGACGACCGGATCGGCCGGCCCGAAGACGGGCTCTTCGGCGGCCGCGCCGGCCAGTGCGAAGAGTGCCCCCAATCCGGCCGCGGCCATGCCGCGCAGCATTGTCCCCATGTTCTTATATCGGCGATCCGGCAAGCGCCGTCTTGAGCGCGCCGAGCCAGGGCTCGAAGCGTTGCCACTGATCCAGCCCGTCCTTGAAGATCGGCCGCCGCACCTGCTCCGAGCTGGCCGTGCGGATGCTGCGCTCGGTCTTGTAGAACTCGAGGCATTGCGGTTCGAAGGGCAGCCCGCAGAAATCGAGGAATGCGCCGGACATTGCCGTCCAGATCTTCGACGACGTCTTCGTGCTGCACGCGCAGGATCCGGCCGGCAGCACGCGATCCCAATGCGCCATCAGCTCGACATAGCCACGATAGTAGCGCGCGATATCCTCGAGGCCATAGGTGAACTCCTGCCCGGCAGCGAAGAGTCGTTTGAAGTTGCTTAAGCAGCAGGCCATCGGCTCGCGCCGCGCATCGATGATCCGGGCATTGGGCAGGATCAAATGGATGAGGCCGATATGCCGGAAATTGTTCGGGTTCTTGTCGATGAAGACCGGCTTGCCGGTGCGATAAACCTGGGTATCGGCAAGGTATTTCTCGCCGAAGCCGCGCAGCTGTTCCGGCGACAGCTCGGCGATCACGCCCGGATAGCGGGGTTTCCTGATCACTCGGCGCCCGGCCCTGAAGCTGCAGCGCCAGCCCGCGTGATATCGGCCAGCTCCATCGTGCCTTCGACCTGCGAATGCGAGGCGAGGATCTGCTCCAGCAAGGTGGATCCGGCACGCGGCAGGCCGACGATGAAGATCGGGTCGGGGCGGTCGCAGCCGACACCGTGCCTCGCCGCCAGGAACTCCGGCGTGAACAGCTCGACCTGGAGCCGGATATTGCGGTCGATCGGCTCCGGACGGTAGCGGATCTCGCTCTTCTTCAGAGCATTGCCGCGCTCGTAATAGCGGAACGATTCGGCGTACTCGGCCGATCCTCCAACGCCTATGTTTGGCTTCCTGAGGACAATGAGCTGGTTTTGTCGGGCGAATTTCGTGTGATCTTCGGATACGAAGCGAACGAGCCAGCCCGTTGGCAGATATCTGGGAACGGATCCTCCCGGAATATCGCGACCGATTGAGCGAGCAGCTTGAGTCGGCGCGCAACGGCCATTCGCCGCCTCCGAGTTCCGCATGCGGATGCCGGATGGCGCGATCAAGCACGTGCGCAGCATCACCCGTGGCGCCCGCGCCAGGATGGCCGACTCGAAATGACCGGTTCAGTGCAGGACATTACGGAGAGCAAGCTGGCGGAGGAAGCGCTGACCCGAGCACGCAGCGAGCTGGCCCACGTGGCCCGAGTCGTAACCCTCAACGCGATGACCGCTTCCATCGCCCATGAGGTAAGCCAACCTTTGTCGGGAATTCTGGCCAACGCCAATACCTGCGCGCGGAGTGTTGGCGGCCGATCCGCCTAACCTTGCTGGCGCCTCCGAGACGACGCAGAGGACAAACCGCGACGCCAATCGTGCATCCGAGGTGATCCGGCGCCTGCGGCGATGTCTCAACCAAGGCGCCAACGATCGAGGCGGCGGATTTAACGATGTGGCGCGCGAAGTGATCACCCTGTCGGCGGTCGAGTTGCAACGGCGCGGCGCGCTCTTGCAGACCGCTTTCGCGGACGATCTGCCTCACATCCGCGCCGACCGGGTCCGTTGCAGCAAGTGATCCTGAACTTGCTGCTGAACGCGGCTGACGCCATGGCCGAGGTCGACGATAGGCCTCGCACACTTCAGGTCGCGACCGGACTCCGCGAGGACGGCAGCGTCAAGCTGGCCGTTCGGGACTCCGGCACAGGCTTCGATCCGCAGTCGGTGGAGAAGCTCTTCGAGCGTTTTACACGACCAAATCGGGCGGAATGGGCGTCGGACTTTCGATCTGCCGTTCGATCGTGGAAAATCACCACGGATCGGCTCTGGGCGGAAGCCAACGAGGGGCCCGGCGCCACCTTCAGCTTCTATATTCCCGTCGCTGCTGAACCGTTTGGCGCGCCGGTTCCGCGCGTCGTCGGACAGTTCGCTCAGGGTCGATAGAGACATGTCGGTAGCGGGGCGGCAATGCTCTGCGCCCCTATTCGGCTTTCTCAAGACATAAGCGGCCGGGTGCTGGTTCTATCGCCTGGTAGCGGTTCGTGCCCAGCACTGTGCGCGCCGACACCATCTTGTCGGGACGGGAGGCCAGCCAGTCGGTCCAGTCGCGCCACCAGCTGCCGGGGACACTGGTTGCACTCTCGAACCAGCTTTCGGTTCCCTTGCCATAGGTGCCGTCGACCCAGAAGCTGCGCTTCTTCTTTTTCGGCGGATTGACGACCCCGGCAACATGGCCGCTGGCGCCGAGCACGAAGCGGGTCGGGCCCTTGACCAAGGTGGTCGTCTGAAAGGCCGTGGTCCAAGGCACGGATGTGATCTTCCTTGGCCGCCATGACATAGGTCGGCATGTCCGATCCGGCCGAGGTCGATCGGCACGCCGCAGCCCGTGGTCCGGCCCGGGAGGCGGATCTTGTTTTCCAGATAGCCCGTTGCGCAGGAACCAGCAATACCAGGGACCCGGCTGGTTCGTCGCGTCGGCGTTCCAGAGAGCAGGTCGAAGGCAGGCGGTTTGGTGCCCTTGAGGTAGTTGTTCACGACATAGGGCCAGATCAGGTCATTGGCGCGCAGCGTCGAGAACACGAAGCTCAGGTCGCGCCCCGGCAGGATCCCGCCCTTGCCGATGGTGATCTCGCGGGTTTGCACGCTCGTCTCGTCGACCAGCAGGCCGATCTCGCCCGGATCGACGAAATCGAGCAGCGTCGTCAGCAGGGTCAGGCTGGCCACCTTATCCTCGCCCAGGGCACGCTGGATCGCGACGGCGCAGGCGAGCATCGTACCGCCGACGCAGAATCCCCAGCGCATCGAGCTTCTCGGTGCCGCCGATTTCGAGCGTGACGGTCGATCACCTTCATGATCGCGTCCTGGAGGATAATCGTCCCAGGTCAGATGGCCCTGATCGGGCGGCGTGTTGCGCCAGGACACCATGAACACGGTATGCCCGCATTCGAGCGCGTGGCGCACGTAGGAATTCTCCGGCTGCAGGTCGAGGATGTAGACATGTTGACACAGGGCGGCACCAGCAGCAGCGGCCGCTCGCGCACCGTCTCGGTCATCGGCGCGTATCTGGGATCAGCTGGAAGATCGGGTTCTCGAACACGACCGAGCCCGGCGTGGTCGCCAGGTTCCGGCCGACCTCGAACGCCTCTTCGTCGGTGATCGAAATGCGCCCCTTGCGATGTCTCTCGAGCAGATTGCTGAGGCCGTCGGCGAAGCTGGCGCCACCGGTCTCGACCGCGCGCTGGACTGCTTCGCGGTTGGTCGCGAGCAGATTGGTCGGGCTCATCGCATCGACATATTGGCGCGTGAAGAACCGCAGGCGCTCGCGCTCCTTGCTGTCGAGGTCGGTCGAATCGACCAGATCGAACAGGAGGCGCGAACCGATCAAGTAGGATTGCTTGAGGAAGGCGAGCGTCGCATCGTCGGTCCACTCCGTCCCGGCGAAACGCTTGTCGCCAGGCGGGCCGTCGAGGACCGGCGGCACCGCCGCGCCGAACCTGGCGCAGGACCGTGCCGCTGACCAGGTCGGTCATGAGGTCGAAGTATTGGCGCTGCGCCTCGAAAGCCCGCCTGCACCATGGCCGACGCTTCGCCGGACGCCAAGGGATTTAATCGCCCGCTGCATCTGCTCGGTGAAGGCGGCCGTGACCTGTTGGAGCAGCGCCTCACCGGCGCGATTCAGGCTGGAGAGATATTCTTCCGGGACCGGCGGTGTCGACATCGGCGCTTCCTCGATCTGGGCGTATCTGGGCGATCCTGCCGCGGCCCTTGCTGGGCTGGGCGACATGCTGCGCCCGGCCGGTAGCTGAGGCAAGCCGGTGACAAGCCGAAGAAACGCAGAGCCGCTACCGGCCGCGCCGGAGAATGGCTGCTTTCGAGATCGGCGGCCCACGTTCCCGAACGACTTGGCAGGGCCGGAACCGATCGTATGACGCCAGGTGCCAAGCGGCAGATTTATCCACCCGGATTGCTTGCGCATCTCCCCCTCATCCGGTTCGCTGCGCTCGCCACCTTCTTCCGGGACGAGGTTGCAAATGTCCCCCGTCAGAGTTCTCGCTGACGGAAAGCGGGATGGGCGTCCTCGCCCCGCCCCACCGAAGATCTTTCAGATCCTTCAATATTTTCAAACGCTCAGTGCAGGAGGGCTTTTGGCTTACCCTGCGAATTTCGGCGCCCGCTTCTCCAGATTGGCGCGTACCGCTTCGACCCTGATCCGCATTGCCGATCAGCGCTTCCTGCTCGATCGCCTCCTGCACCAGCCCGGCTTCCTCGGTGACCAGGCGCGAAGCGTTGAACAGGCGCTTCGCGGCACGGATGGCGCTCGGGCTCTTGCCGGCGATCTCGCGGGCGGTTCGAGGGCCACCGCGCGCGGGTCGGCGCAGATCCGCGTCGCGATGCCGTAGGCGAGCGCCTCTTCCGGCGAGAAGACCCGGCGGTATAGGTCAGCTCGCGGGCAATATCGTCGCGCACCAGGTGGCGCAGCAGCTGGGTCCCGGCCATGTCCGGCACCAGTCCCCATTTGATCTCCATGATCGAGAGCCGGGTCTGCGGTGCCACATAGCGCATATCGGCCGCGAGCATGAGCTGGAAGCCGCCGCCGAAGGGCGACGCCGTGCACGGCCGCGATCACGGGCACCGGGATCTCGCGCCAGACCCAGACCGCGTATTGCGGGCGGTTGGCGATGCCGTGGCCTGCGCAGGCCAAGATTGCGCGGCGGCGCCGGGCCTCGGCCATCTTGCCGAAACGGCCCATATCGAGCCCGGCGCAGAAGGCGCGGCCTTCGCCCGACAGCACGACGGCGCGCAGGCCGCGCTCGGTCTTCAGCCGTTCGCCGGTATCGATCAGGCGCCTGGAACATGGCGTCGTCGAGCGCATTCACTTCTCGGCCCGGACCATCCGGACGTCGGCTACGCCACGGCCGATCGCGACGGCGACACGATCATTCATGCTGCGGCTCCCCTCAGGCGACCTTGACCATGCGCTTGCCGCGATTGTCGCCCGCGAGCAGACCGATCAGCGCCTCGGGCGTCCGCTCCAGCCCGTCCAGGATATCCTCCTGGACCTGAGCTTGCCGGCAGCGACCCAGGACTGCAGGTCCGCCAGGGCCTGCGCCCGCTCGCTGTCGAAATCGGTCACGATTGAAGCCCTGCAGGCTGAGCCGCTTGACCACGATCAGCCCGGGCACGCCGCGCGGGCCGTGCGGCGACGGTGCGCCGTCATATTGCGAGACGGCGCCGCAGCAGGCGACGCGGCCATAGGGGTTCATCTGGAACAGGCAGGCCTCGAAGATGTCGCCGCCGACATTGTCGAAATAGACATCGATGCCCTTGGGCGCGGCATCCTTCAGCGCCTTGAACACTGGACCGGCCTTGTAGTCGATCGCGGCGTCGAAACCGAGTTCGCGCGTCAGCCAAGCGCATTTATCCGCACCGCCGGCGATGCCGATCACCGTGCAGCCTTTGATCTTGGCGATCTGCCGACCAGCGACCCGACCGAGCCGGCCGCGGCCGAGACCGCGACGGTCTCGCCTTCCTTCGGCCGGCCGCATTTCAGCAGGCCGAAATAAGCGGTCAGCCCGGCGATGCCATAGACGCTGAGCAGATGGGTCATCGGTTCGAGCTTGGGCAGCTTGACGACGCGCCGCGCCGAGAGTGCCACATAATCCTGCCAGCCGGTATCGCCGAAGACGAGATCGCCGGCGGCGAAGCCCGGCGCCTTGGATTCGACCACCTCCGCGACGGCGCCGCCGGCCATGACCGTGCCGGCCTCGACCGCCGAGCGATAGGTCGCACCCTGCATCCACGCCCGTTGGCAGCATCGAGCGAGATGTAGCGGTGTGCGCAGCAGCAGCTCGCCATCCTGCGGCACGGGCACCGCCGCTTCGGCCAGGCGGAAATGCTCGGCGCCGAGCTTCCCCTTCGGGGTCTCGACCAGCAGGATCTGGCGATTGACGGCGGCGGACATGATTCTCTCCCTCGGATGACGCGGCTTGATGCCGCTTGAACTCCGATGATGCCCCGGAACGGCCGCCGAGCACCAGCGCGACGGTCAGCCGATCGGGTTGGCCCGGAAATGGCTTCGGGCAGCCGCGAGAAATGCGCCGAGATTGGCCGAGCCCTGGCGCCGTGTCGGATAGACCAGATGGACCGGCTCCGGCGGCAACGCAAAAATCCTCCAGCACAGCCGACAGCCGGCCCGCTTCTAGCCCGGCCCGGACCTGGTAGGAGATCGCGCGGGTGATGCCCAGCCCGGCCTCGGCCGCATCGACGGCCGCAGCCGCGGTTGTTGACCGAGAGCCGCGGCTCGACCCGCACCGCGATCTTGCCGAAACGCCATCATTGGTGCTTTCGACCGCTTCGAAAGCGATGATGTCGTGGCGCGCCAGATCCGCCGGCGCGCCGGCGTGCCGCGGCTGACAAGATAGGCGGGGCTCGCGACCAGCATGCGCCGGACTTCGCCGATCTTGACCGCGAGCAAGGCGCTATCGGCAGTTCGCCGAGGCGGACCGCGACATCGATGCCCTCTTCGACCAGCGACACGACGCGATCGGACAAGCTCAACCGGATCGACAGCGCCGGATGCTCACGCAGCGCCGCCGCTACGACCGGCAGCACATGGAGCCGCCCGAAGAGGACCGGCGCGGCAATTGTCAGCGAGCCGCGTGGGCGCGGCATTCTCGCCGCGGACGCGCCGTTCGCCATGGCTCAGATCCTCCAGGAGCTGACCGCAGGTCTCCCGATAGAGCGCGCCGCGCTCGGTCAGGCGGACCGAGCGGTCGTGCGGCTCATCAACATCACGCCGAGTTGGTCTTCCAGCAAGGCGACGGCCCGCGTCACCGCAGCCGGCGACAGGCGCAGCCGACGCGCGGCCTCGGCAAAGCTGCCGAGATCGGCGACGGCGACGAAGGCGCGCATGGCGTCGAGACGATCCATCCCACAATTTCAGATCCGGCAATAATGAAGTGTCAAGCCACCTGATTATCGCTGTTCTGGAAGAGGCCTATCTCTGCGTCACCCCGGCACCATGAGCCGGCCCGATCAGGAGAAAGCGCCATGTCCCGCATCGCCATCCCGACCCGTGAGAAACCGCCCCTGCCGCGGCGCAGCCGCTGCTCGACGCCGTCGAGAAGCAGCTCGGCGTCGTGCCCAACATGTTCCGCCTGCTGGCACAGAGCCCAGCCGTGCTGCAAGGTTATCTCAGCCTCAGCGGCGCCTTGTCCAAGGCGCTCGACCTCAAGACCCGTGAGCGCATCGCGCTCGCCGTGGCCCAGGCCAATGGCTGCGATTATTGCCTGTCGGCGCATAGCTATCTCGGCCTGAACCTGGCCAAGATCAGCGCCGATGAGATCGCGCTGAACCGTAAGGGCGGCTCGGGCGACGCCAAGGCCGACGCCGCGATCCGCTTCGCCGTCAAGGTCACCGAGGCGCGCGGCAAGGTCGCCACGGCCGATATCGATGCCGTTCGCGCCGCTGGCTTCACCGAGCCGCAAATCCTTGAAATCATTGGCATGGTTGCCGAGAACTTCCTGACCAACCTCTTCAACAACGTCGCCGAGACCGACATCGACTTCCGGCCGTCCACGCCGCCGACGCAGCCTGAACTGATGGCACCGGCTCGATTGACGGGCCGGTGCCGGTCCCCCATCACGCGGGGCGCCGACGCGCCTTCTCCGTCAGGTGGAGCGCCGCCGCCTCGAGCGCTTTCACGATGCCTCCGTGGACGGGATAACCCGAAACGCGAACAGATGACGCTTCCGGAAACCGCGTCGGGAGATTATCGTCGCAGATCACCACCGCAACCGGTTGACCCTGCAGGGGTGATTATATCCCCGGCCGGTCCGATATCGGGAAATGGAGATCATGATGGCCAATCTCATGCTGCTGCTCGGGCGTGTCCTGATGAGCGTGCTCTTCATCCTGGCCGGGCTGGGGAAGCTGATGGCGGCGACGGCAACGCAGGAGATGCTGGCCAAGCTGGGCGTTCCGGTGCCGATGTTAGCCTGGCTGGTTGCGGTCGTCATCGAGTTGGGCGGCGCCTCGCCCTGCTGTTCGGTCTGGCGACCCGACCGGTCGCTGCGGTACTGGGCGTCTGGTGCATCATCACCGCACTCACCGCGCACACGAACTTCGCCGATCAGAATACACAGATCCACTTCATGAAGAATCTCGCCATGGCCGGCGGCTTCATCTATGTCGCCATCTTCGGCGCCGGGACTTTGAGCATCGATGGCTGGCGCGCGCGCCGCAGCGTGTAACGGGCAGCGCCCTTGAGCCGGCGCAATCATCCAAAGGTATTAGATTTCCAGCCGCACATCTGATGGCCCGAAGACTTGTCCCGGCCGATGCTCAGATGCCGGTCCGTAGCGCATCGCCATCGATCGAGCGCAGGGACGCGGCATTGACGGAGCACGGCCATGTATTCAAGCTCCCTTGCGGCGACGATGCCGCCAGCCCAGGGTTTGCGGATGAGTGAGGCTGCTGTCGTTCACATTGTCGATGACGACGAATCGATGCGCGAGGCGCTTGGCAGCCTGCTGCGGTCGGTCGGCATGCAGGCACGGGTGCATCCTTCGGTAGATGCCTTCCTCGCGGCACGGCGCCCCGACGCGCCCGGCTGCCTGATCCTCGATGTGCGGCTGCCGGGCATGAGCGGCCTGGATCTGCAGACTCAGCTGGCCGGCCTCGGCATCCATCTGCCGGTCATCCTGATGACCGGGCATGGCGATGTGCCGATGTCGGTGCGCGGCATGAAGGCCGGAGCCGTCGACTTCCTGATCAAACCGTTCCGCGACCAGGACATGCTCGACGCGATTTCGACGGCGGTCGCGCGCGACAAGGCATGGCGCGCGGCCGACGCGGGCGAATGCCGACCTGCGAATCGGTTTGCCTCGCTCTCGCCGCGAGAGCGGCAGGTCATGGGCTTGGTCGCGGCCGGCAAGATGAACAAGCAGGTTGCCGGCGAGCTCGGCTTAAGCGAGATCACCGTGAAGATCCATCGCGGCGCCGCGATGCGCAAGATGGGCGCTCGCACCCTCGCGGACCTCGTACGCATGGCCGAAACGCTCGGGCTGTCCGGCGGCGGGTAAGGAATGTCCAGGTGGCCGCTCCCTTGATCTCCGTCGTCGACGACGATGAATCGATGCTGATGGCGTTGGCCGGGCCTGCTGCGCTCCTTAGGCTTCGAGGTGAAGACTTATTGCTCGGCCGAGGACTTCATCCGGTCCGGCCGGGCCCGGCCGTCGAACTGCGTCATTACGGACATCCAGATGCCGGGCCCTGAGCGGCATCGAGCTGAAGCGTTGGCTGGACGACCGGTCGGGACGCCGTGCCGGTCATCATGATCACGGCACGGTCCGAACCGCATCTGCAGGCGCAGGCGCTGGCGAGCGGTGCGTCTGCCTTTTGAAGAAGCCTTTCGAAGCCAATACGCTGCTGGCCTGCCTGAAGCGGGCCGAGATCGGATAACGCTCTCGCGAGCGGCCCGGGCCTTGGCCGGGACATGAAGCACCTTCCCAGGCTACCATGCACAAAGCCGCGTGCCCGGTCCGGCTCAGCGCGCGACCGCCTTTCCCGGGGGAGGCATGGCTCGATCAGAGATACGGATGACGGACGAGGCGGCATTGAACGGAAACGAGATCTTCGATCTCGTGCAAGAAAGCATTGTGATTCGCGATCTCGACGGGCGCATCACCGGATGGAACGTCGCGTCGGAGCGTGTCTATGGTTGGACTCGCGATCAGGCGATCGGCCAAGTCGCCCGCGAGCTTCTGCAATGTGCCGGAGGCCTGATCGCAGGCGCCGACGCGGCTGTGCGCGAGACGGGATCCTGGGAGGGCTCTATCGTCCGTGTCACTGCCGCCGGCAACAAGGTGCAGATCCGGACGACCTGGCATCTGCGCCGGGACAATCGGGGCGACGCTTGCGACATCGTCGAGACCGGTATCGACATCACGCCGCAGCGCCGTGCGGAAGAGGGCGCTGCGGCGTGCCGAGCATCGCTACACCAATGTCTTCCGGGCGATGGACGTGTCGTTCTGGGAGCTCGACTTCTCTCCCGTCAACGTCATGGTGCAGCAGATCCTGCGCAGCGGCGTCACGGATCTCGGCGCCTATTTCGGCCGCCAATCCCGACTTCGTCCGCGAGATGATCAGCACGACCCGCATCATCGACGTGAACGACCGGAGCGTGGAGCTGTTCGGGCGCGGCGACAAGGCGGAGATACTGCCCCGACCTGGCGCAGTTCTGGCCGGAGGCGAGTTACCCGGTCTATGCGCGAGCGTCGTCGCGGCCTATCAGGGGCGGGCCCCATTACGCGACGGAAACGCGGTTCCGCTCCCTGACCGGGCGTGAGTTCGATACGCGGTTCACCGCATGCTTTCCGCCGGAAATGGTGGCGCG
This sequence comes from Aliidongia sp., assembly GCA_037200015.1. Classification (GTDB taxonomy): domain Bacteria; phylum Pseudomonadota; class Alphaproteobacteria; order ATCC43930; family CGMCC-115725; genus JAXDMU01. The sequence continues at coordinate 37,024 of JBBCHB010000020.1, forward strand.
CGGCAAGCTGGTGATCGGCATCATCGACATCTCGGCGGCAACGAAGGCGCGGGTGTCGCTCGAGGCGAGCGAGCGGCGCTATCGCAGCCTGTTCCGGTTGATGCCGGTCTCGCTCATCCAGCTCGACCGCGGCGAACTCGCCGGCGTCTTCGAGGATCTCCAGGCGCGCGGCGTCCGGGACTTTCGCCGCCATCTCGAAGAGCATCCGGACTTCACCGATTTCGCCCTGAACTCGATCAAGATCCGCGAGGTCAACCGGCGCACGCTCGAACTGTTCGGCGCCGGAGACGCGGACCAGCTGCTCGGCCCGGTGGCCCGGCTGTGGACCGAGAACCGCGCGGTCTTCGAACGGTCGATGCAGGCGCGCTACGAAGGCGCGACCGGCTTCGACGCGGAGATCCAGATCCGGTCCTTCGACGGCAGCCTGCGCAACGTGCTCTACGTCACCGATTTTCCGGAAGCGTTGCGCCATGAGCCGCTTGGCCTCGCCTGCCTCATCGACATCACAGACCGGGTGAAGGCGCAGGAGATGCTGACCCAGGTCCAGGCCGAATTCGCCCATGCGGCGCGGGTCTCGATGCTGGGCGAACTCACCGCGTCGATCGCCCATGAGGTGAACCAGCCGCTGGGTGCCATTCTGACCAATGCCGAGGCCGCTTTGCGCTGGCTCGACCGGCCAGAGCCCGATCTCGACGAATTGCGCGCTTTGTCCATCCGCACGGCCGCCGATGCGCGCCGTGCCGCAGACATTATCCGCCGCATCCGCAGCATGGCCGTCCGGCAGGAGCCGGAGCAGGGACGCGTGGCGCTGAACGGCGTCGTCAAGGACGTGGCGCTGTTCCTCGGCCCCGAATTGCAGCGCCAGGGGATCGAAGCCGTCCTGGAGCTGGCGCCGGATTTGCCCGATGTCGTCGCCGATCGCGTCCAGCTACAGCAGGTCGTCGCCAATATCGCGATCAACGCCACGCAGGCGATGAAGGGCAGCACCGAGCGCCGGCTCACGATCCGCACCGGCGCCCCGGACCAGGGCACGCTTCGCATCGAGATCGAAGATACCGGGCCGGGCATTGCCGCCGATCATCTCGGCCATCTGTTCGAAAGCTTCTTCAGCACCAAGCCGGGCGGCATGGGGATCGGCCTCGCGATCTGCCGATCGATCCTGGAAGCGCATGGCGGATCGATCGCGGCGATAAATCTGCCCGAAGGCGGCGCCCGCTTCCGCGTCGCCCTGCCCGCCTGCCATACCGAAGTATAAGGCCACGCGATTCGCGTATAATTGGCCTCCGAATTGAACAGCCTATGCTTCCCGCCATCGTCGTAGGATCATCAGCTCTGTTTCCTATCGCGCTGGCCGGGGAAGACCGTCATGTACCTCAACGCCCTGCTCCGTCTCGGTGCTTTCGCGGCCGGAGCACTCGCGTCAATGCTGCTCGGCGCGGTCGGCACCTAGGTCCTGTGCGATCGCATCGGCGAGTTGGCCGAGCAATGCACTCAACGCGGCGGCCTCGCCTTTCGGGCCGGGATCCTGGGCCGGCGCGCTGAGCCGCACGGTGCGCGGGGTCGCAGGCTTATCGTCCGGGGGCGAGCCGGATCGATGCTTGGGCGGCGCCAGACTCCAGCTCACATCGAGCACGGCCGAACCCGGCGCATAGGTGAAGGACAGAATATCGACGGTCAGCCGCCGCGTGCCGTCGGGATCGGGCACATCGGGATAGATCACGCGCGGGCTGCCAAGACGGGCGGCCAGATCCTGGGTCAGGGCGTTGCGCGCAAGCTCGCCGAGCGGCGCCGCCCAATGCGCGAAATCGTCGATCGCCAGCTCATTGGCCGCCGATTGCCGGACGAGTTCGAGCCGATCCATGCTCGGGGGCACCTGGACCGAGGCGATCTTGATCGGCGCTCCGGAAGAGGCGATGCCCGCAACAGCCGGTGCCACGGGCGCCACGGTGAAGAACCGCGTCGGCGGGCTGCCGGAGCAGGCCGCGAGCAGCAGGGTCGAGCAGAGGGCGGAGAGGAGGCTGCGTTTCATCACTCTTCCTTCACCTTGCCCTTCAGCACGGCTTCCGGATGGCGGCCGAGATAATCCGTCAGCGAGCGAAGCGACCGCGCAGCATCGGTCAGCTCGTGCAGCGCGCCCGGCAGGTCCGAATCCTCCGAACCACCCTTGCCGCCGATCACGCCGTTCGCCGCCTCGACCGTCTGGGTCAGCTGGTCGGCCGCCTGATTCAGCTTGGTGAGCAGCGGCCCGATTTGCGGCTTGACCTGCGCCATGGCCTGGTCCAGCGAAGCGAGCGTGCCGTCCAGATGCTTCAGGCTGTCGTCGATCTTGGGCGAGGAGACGATCGCCTTCAGACGCGCGGTGATCTGGTGCACATCCTCGATGATGCCGCCGATATCCGCATTGGGCGGCCCGCTCGGGATCAGCGGATTCGGGCCGCTGCGATCGAGCATGGCGGCGCCGACATTGTCCTGAACCGCAAGCGCGATGGTGTGGCTGCCGATCAGCGGCGGTGCCTGTTCCAGGACCGCGCGATAGCCTTTCCCCAGCATCTTCTCGATCGCCGCATCGGTCAGGTTGCGGATCGCATCGGGTTGTGCCGCATCCAGCAGGCCGATCTGCATCCGCAGAGGGTAGAGCGCGGCCGTCACCGCGGTATAGGATTCGCCCGTCTGAGCGTTGAAGGCGAGGCGCACGGTCTTCACTTCGCCGATCTCGAAGCCCTGCAGCTTGACCGAAGCCCCCGCCACGAGATCGCCGGCCGGGCCGGTGAAGACGAAATCATACAGCACCTCCGGCCCGGGCTCGCCCTGGGCCGCCAGCGCCTTGGTGTCGTAGAGCCGGAAGACCGTACCGTCCGGGCTGCGCGGCGCGGTCTTGGCCGTATCGGGCAGATCGAAATCGACGGCGCCGGAAAACACCGTCGAGGCCGGCGCGATGATCGCCTGCAGGGTCGAGCCGGAGAGCGACAGCTGCAAAGGCGCGCCGATCCAGAACATCGCGCCGGGCCGGACATAGTCGTCATAGGGGGCGAAGATGAAGATATCGACCTGAAAATTGTCGAGGCCGAGCAGCCTGGTTTCGACCACCTTGCCGATCTCCTCACCGCCATAGCGGATCGTCGTGGCCCGGCCGATCGAGCCCAGCTGCCGGGAGAACAGCGTGAAATGGGAGCCCTTGGCCTCAGGGGCGATGACCGGCGGCTGGTCCAGCCCGATGAAGCGGCGCGTCGGCGGGCCGCCCTTGCCTGGCGCCATGCCGATGGTAACGCCGGCGATGGCGGCCTTCAGCGAGGCGATGTCGGCAATGCTGGGTTCGGCGCCGACCAGCCAGAACTGCGTTTCCGCGTTCAGCACCGGCTTCGCGCGCGGATCGAGGCTGAGCGTCACGTCGACGCCATGACCATCCGCATTGAGCTGTACATCGGTGACATGGCCGGCTTCGATGCCCTGATACATCACCTTGGTGTCCATCGGCTTGACCCCTTCGCCCGAGGTGAAGGTGACGACCACGTCGATGCCGCGATCCGCCGCCGCCTGGAGCCCGAGATAGGCAACGACGAACAGCGCCGCCAAAGGCACCGCCCAGACCGCTCCGATCCACCAGCTGCGCTGGCGGCGGGCTTCCGGCTCAGCGGGCGTCTCGTCGCTCATCGGCGGCTCCGGGCGGCATCCCACATCCGACGCGGATCGAACGTCTTGGCGGCAATAGTGGTGAGAATGACGACGGCGGTGAACGGCACCGCGGCCGGCTCGGCCCGACCGTAGATCAGTGCGTTGTAATGCATGACGGGCGTGAAGCAGCAGATGACGAACGGATCGATCATGGACCAGCGGCCGATCTCTTCGATCACCTTGAACAGCCGGGTCTTGAAGACAAGCCGGCGCGTCGACCGCCGGACGACCGAAACGATGCACCAGGACAGGCCGACGAGCTTCAGCAGCGGAATGGCAAAGCTGGCGCAAAAGACGAGCAGCGCCAAGCCGTAGAGCTGCGCCTTCGCCAGATCGATCACGCCTTCGATCACCGTGTATTTTGTCGGCAGCAGGCCGATCGGCAAGGTCGCAAGCGGGTAGAGATTAGCCGGAAAATAGAGCAGCAGCGCGGCGAGGCTGAAGGCAACCGGGCGCAGGATGCTTTGCGGCTTCCTGGCATGGACCTTGGCGCCGCAGCGCGGGCAGCGGTGCCCCTCCAACGCGGCGGGCAAGAGCAGGTCACAGCTCGTGCAGCTGATGATCGGCTGGTTCGGCTCGGGTGCCGCCCGGTCCACCCCGATCCGCCGCCACACCTCCTCCTTGTTCAAAAGCGCTCGGACGAAGAGCGAGAGCACGGCGGCGGCAATGAAGCAGACCGCGCCGGTGCCGATTTCGACCGAGATGGCTACCTTCAACCGTGCATAGGATACGCCCAGCGCTACCAGGAACACGTCCTGCATCGCCCAGGTCTGCAGCATGTCGGCATAACGGAACACCCGCCCGAGCCAGGATGGCCGGCGCCCGGATTGCAGCAGCGCCAGCACCAGGGTGAGTAGAGCGAAGCGCAGGATCGGCAGCACGACGACGGTCAGCAGCACGACGATGGCAAGTGCCGGCCAACCATCCTGCAGCATCGCCTCGGCACTCGACGCCAGCACACTTTGGCGGGACGCGCCGAGCACTGATGTCCGCAGGAACGGGTCCAGATTTGCCGGGACGAGTAGGAGCAGCGTCGCGACAGAACAGGCCAGCGCCGGCACCAGGCTGCGTTGGCCGGCTCGCCGGAGCAGCGATCGGCAGGTCGCGCAGATCAGAGCGGTTCCCCGTGAAGAATTCGGCAGACCCTGTCGCGTCCCGCAATCCAGGCAGCCGACACTATCGGGTGCGGCCGCCATCAGACGCGCTGATCCGGATCATATCCGCCGCGACCGGATCCCCTGCAAGACGCAATGCGGCGGCCCGTGACCGGTCGATCTCGCGACGTATCGGAATTCGGCAATCCGATGAAGACCATAGCGGCATAGCTTCTCATCGGAGGTTTGACCTTCGTCGTTGGGCGGCACGTTCCCTCCCAAGGTCGTGAACCCACGCTGGACGCGGAAGGTTCCCGTCGCGCGCTACAAACCTGTTCAAAAAGTAGCACGATCTCCCGACCGATTAAGTGAGAGTTGCATATTCTGCTGTATATCTCATCGCACCCCGTGCAATCGACCGATACTTAGTCATTGCTTAACCATCGAGCATATCCGATGCTAATCGGGAGTAATTTCGGCACTCCAAGGTTAGACGCGAAATCATTTTGCTGAAGCGGATCGTATTTGCCCATGGTGTCAGAGGATCTTTGTCCGGCGACAGGACGTATATGTCGAGACCCGATTTGCGAACGAGGCGGCTGCCGAAAGGCGCGTGCCAAATCGTCTGCAGTAAGCGCCGTGAAGCCGTCTGCATCAGTCGGCCGGATCGAAAGGCGGAAAGCCGATTCCACGGCAGAGTCGCTTCGCCGGGAAGCCGAAGACGCGGCGAATGCAAAGTTCCGGGCGGAATTGGAAGCCGTCCTCGGCGATGCGATCGAAGCGCTGGAACATAGCGACGCGACGCTGACGTTCCTGCAGCAATCGCTGGGTGTGCGCGCGTCGCCGCGTCTGGATCAGCTTCGCCAGGCGAAATCGAAGCTGCGGAATTTTCTTCGGACACATCGCGTCGAACCCAGCTCGCCGCCGGCAGAAAACGGGGTCGATGTCGTTACCGTCGTGGAGTAGCGCCTCTATTGGGTTCGGACCGCGACGCTCGTCGTACCGCGGATTTCCCCTTCGGAATCGGTGAACCGTACGAAGATCCGGCTAGTCGACGGCACAAGCGCGACGTCGCCTTCGGCTGCGGCAAAGACAGAGTAAGTCCGAGTGGCGCCCGCCTCGATGGTTCCCGAAACGGTCGAACTCGGAGGCGCAAGACACTGACTGGTCGACGGATCGGTCTCGCACATCGTCAGGCTGAGCGGCAGAATTGCCGAGCCGGTATCCGGCGTCGCCGTGATCGATCCTGCCGCACCGGCATTGGCTGTCGCCACCGCGAAACCGGCCGACCCCGCCGGCCCCGCAATATCGAGAATCCCGTCGCCGCTCGGCGTCGCGCTGAGTGCGATCACATCCGGCACCGGCCCGGTCGAGCCCGACAGCAGCAGCGTATTGAGGCCTGCCACGCTCGCGGCGGCGTCCGTGCCGGCGCAATCAAACCCCAGAACGGTATCGACCGGTACGAAGGGCGCGTTGGTCGCGAAGGCGACGAAGAAGCTCTGCGATCCACCGGCCGGGATGGCGACCGGCATATTCGCCGTGCCGGTGAGCGCGTTGGAGGCTGGATCGGTCGCCTGGAACAGGAAATTCGCCGGCACGCCGTTTACCGGCGCGATAATACAGGACTCGACCGGGCTCGATCCGGAATTGATCACGGACGCGAAGGCGGTTGCGGTTGAGCCGGCCTGAACCGAGCGGCTCAAAGGCAGCACGGCCGCAACCAGTGGACTGGTATTGGCCAGCGGCGCCACGCGCCCGATCCTGCCGCCGGCAAATTCCGTGAACCACATCGCACCATCCGGCCCGGCAACGATGCTTTGAGGCACGCTGCCGGCGGTTGGAACGGCAAACTCTGCGTGCGTCCCGCCGGTCGTGATCCGCCCGATCTCGGTATCGAGGCTGGCCTCGTCGATTTCCACGAACCACAGCGCGCCATCCGGTCCCGCCGCAATGCCATTGGGGCCGCCGGCCGGGGGATACGGCAATTCGCTGAGTGTCCCCGCGGTCGTGATCCGCCCGAGCGTGAAGGGAGAAGTGAACCACAGCGCACCATCCGGCCCGGCCGTGACGCCGAAGGGGGCGGATCCGACCGGATATTCGACCCCGCCGCCCGACGCGGCATCGGCCGGCGTGATGCGTGCGAGGAAGGCCGGGCTGGTTCCGGCAAAGTTTTGCAGCGCCAGCCACAGCGCGCCATCCGGCCCCGCCGCGATGCTGACGGGCAGCCCGGCAGCGCTCGAGAGCGTATATTCCGTGATCGTGCCGTCTGTCGTGATCCGGCCGAGGACGGCCTGAAACAGACTGTCGTCGAACCCGACCGTAAACCACAAGGCGCCGTCCGGTCCGACTGCAATCGCGGCGCCGAACGGCCCGGCCGTATTGAGCGACAGCGGAATGGTGAATTCCGTGATCGCCCCGTCGAGCGTGATTCGTCCGATCTTGGGCGGGACGGCCGCGGGCGTGCCGCCCTCGTCGCCCGCTTCATAGAACCACAAGGCGCCGTCCGGTCCGGCGACGATGCCCTGCGGCGTGCCCGCTGCCGTGGGGAGCGGGAATTCGATGATCTCGCCCGTGGTGGCGATGCGGCCGATTTTGCTGGCAGTGTTCGGCGCTCCGTTAACGCCATTGACCGTGTATTCCGTGAACCACAGAGCGCCGTCCGGACCGGCCGCAATGCCGAAGGGCGAGCTGCCGGCTATAGGCAAGGGAAACTCGGTGATGCTTTGCGCCCCGGCATTCGCAGGCTGGCCGAGCACGACAATTGCAACAGCGATGACGAACCAGCTCAGCAGCGCCGGATGGCGATATGCCGGCATGTCGGCCCCCTCTTGGACGACGCTCCACGGCAGTCGGTGGGCGAAGCCTCCGCTACGACAATTTTGCTTCCAATATCTCTATACGTTCGAGCAGCTCCTGCACCGCCTTCCACAGGACCGGAATCAACTGATCCGGGCGCAGATGCTGGACTCCGTCCTCGCCGACGACATGGCCGCCGAAATCCAGGCCGATGGCATCGAACCCCGCCTTGACCTCGGGTGCCAGGAAGCCCCAATGCAGGCGCTTCCCAGGCGCTGCGACCGGCCGTTTCACGGCAACCTGCCTTGCCACCATCCTGGGCGCACGATGCGTTGCTTGCCGGGTGGATGCAGGCTGGATCACGGTGCCGGAAGCGTCCCGCTGTTCCTGAACGGTGACCATCACGGGATTGCCTTCCTCGTCTTCCACGGGAAGTTCATCATAGAGATAGATTTCGGCCTTGCGCTTCTGCCGCACGCGCACGGCCTTCCCGTCGCGGATGACGACGATTTCCTCCTCGACTTCGCGCCATTCGGTATCGTGCACCGCGACGTCTTCCGTCACTTCGGCGATTTGCGCGTCGTCCTGCTTCCAGCGGAAGGTCACTGGATCGATGGTCTTGATCAGTTGCTCGACCGCCGGGAGCTTGCCGATATCGGATTTCAGCGCGGGATCGGAGGTCTGCACGACGCCGTTGACCGCGTAGATATTGGCCCAGCGATTGCTGGGAAACCCGAGATCATAGGCGTTGTCGCTCGCCGGGATGGTATGGGCACCGGCGACGATGAAGCTGCTGGACGACGAGCCGATTTCGATATTGTTGTCGATATCGACCGCAACGATCGGAATGTTTCCGGTGCCGGCAGCGCTTTGCGCCACGATCGGCTTGTTGTTCGGGATGCGCAGCGGGATCCCCGAGCTCTGCCAGGTATCGACCGAAACGGCATGCGATCCGCGGATGTCGAGCGAAATGCTTGCTGAACCAAGATCCTGCAGCGTCGCCTGCGCAACCGAGGAATCGCCGATGACGATGCCGCGGTTCCAGATTGCCGTGGAGCCGGGACCTTCGATGCTGATCGCCGCCGTCGACAGAAAGCTGCCGGCGCCGGTGACAGCCAGCCCGACCGCGACCGGAGCCGCCAGCCCGGCGCCGCCATCGGCGCTGCCCCGTTCGGCGTTCAGATTGTTGAGGTCCAGTTCGAAGCCGGTCGCATTGTAGCTGCCGCTGCCGGCGGACAGGACGGTCTCGGTATTGATCGACCAGATATCGGCCGTGCCGCTGCTTCCGACCACGCCGGCGTAAAGCGCCACCTTGTCGGCCACGCCCGGTGGATTGCCGCCCCCCAGGGCGCTGGTAAAGCCGATATTGGCCAGGAATTCGCGCGCTTTCGCCTGCGTGGCAACAGCCTGGCAGCTCAGGCTGGAAAACGTCGCCGCGGGATTTCCCGTCGGGGCGACGGACAGGCTCTGGTCGCCTGCGACCGATACCGATGTGACTGTAGCTGCCGTCATGCCCGGTCTCTCCTGCCCTGAAGGTTTCTCTGCAATTTCCGCGGGATCGGACGTTGCCGGCCGCGTCGATGCAAGCCCATCAATACAGGGCTCTTTCCGCGCCGAGCCGTGACCCCTTTGGGTCGCATCGCGGGAACGATCGAAAGCCGCACCGAGTTGCATCCGGCCCGAGCGGGCTATAAGACCTGAGAGCAATCAAGACTGCGGGGCCTGGACCGTGACCAATTCTCCGATCTTCGACCTGTCCGGCCGGGTGGCCCTGGTCACCGGCGCCTCCTCCGGCCTGGGTGCCCGCTTTGCGCGAATCCTGGCGGCGAGCGGTGCCCGTGTCGTGCTGGCCGCGCGCCGCACCGACCGGCTGCAGGCGCTCAAGGCCGAGATCGAGGAAACCGGTGGCGCGGCCATCGCGGTCGCACTGGATGTCGCCGACGAAGCCTCGACCCTCGCCGCCTACGACGCAGCCGAGGCCGCGTTCGGCACGGTCGACACAATCATCGCCAATGCCGGCATGAACGCGGAAGGGCCGGCCACCGAGCTCGCCGTCGAGGAGTTCGATCGGGCCGTGTCGGTCAATCTGCGTGGCGTGTTCCTGACCGTGCGCGAGGGCGCCAAGCGCCTGATTGCCGCAGGCAGCCGGCAACGCGAGCAAGGCCGTGTCGTAATCATCTCGTCGATCACCGCGAGCGACATCTCGCCCGGCCTTGCCGTCTACAGCGCGACCAAAGCCGGCGTGCTGCAGATGGGCCGGGTCATGGCGCGCGACTGGGCGCGGCAAGGCATCAGCGTCAACATGATCTGCCCCGGCTACATCAAGACCGAGATCAACGCCGAGTGGTTCGACAGCGAAGCCGGCACCCGGATGATCGGCAAATTCCCGCGCAAGCGACTGCTGGAGCCATCCGATCTCGATACGATGCTGCTCTATCTCGCCTCGGATGCCGCCCGCTCGGTGACCGGCGCTGCCTTCACGATCGATGACGGACAGTCGCTTTAATCAATCAAAAAACGGAGGAAGCCCATGCCGGGAGCCCTGAGCGGGATCCGCATCATCGAATTCGCCGGGATCGGTCCCGGCCCGTTCTGCGGCATGATGCTCGCCGATCACGGCGCCGAGGTGATTCGCATCGACCGACCGGGTGCGCATCTCGATCCCCTGGATGCGCTGGCGCGCACGCGCCGGTCGATCACCATCGACATGAAGAAGCCGGAGGCGCTGGCGCTGGTCCGCGACCTGTGCCGCTCGGCCGATGGGCTGATCGAAGGCTATCGGCCGGGCGTGATGGAGCGGCTCGGCATCGGTCCCAAGGTGTTGCTGGCCGACAATCCCAAGCTGGTCTATGGCCGCATGACCGGCTGGGGCCAGACCGGGCCGTTGGCGCAGAGCGCCGGGCACGACATCAACTACATTTCGATTTCGGGCGTGCTGCACACAATTGCCGGGCCGGACGGCAAGCCGGTGCCGCCGGTCAATTATGTCGGCGATTTCGGCGGCGGCGGCATGATGCTCGCCTTCGGCATGGTCAGCGCGCTGCTCGCCGTGCGGATGGGCGCTCCGGGCCAGGTAATCGACGCGGCGATGACCGACGGCTCGGCGCTGATCGCCGGCATGGTCTGGTCGTTCCACGCCGCCAAGCGCTGGGAGGACCGGCCCGCCGTCAATCTGCTCGATGGTGGCGCGCATTTCTACGACACCTATCGCTGCGCCGACGGGAAATACGTTTCCATCGGGCCGATCGAGCCGGCCTTCTATGCCCTGCTGCGCGCGAAACTGGGCTTGAGCGACGATCCCGCCTTCAACCCACAATTCGACCGTGCCGCCTGGGGTCCGCTCAAAGCGCGGCTGGCCGAGATCTTCCTGACCCGGTCGCGCGACGACTGGGCTGCCCTGTTCGAAGGCAGCGATGCCTGCGTCGCCCCGGTCCTGTCGCTCGAAGAAGCACCACGCCATCCGCATAATGTCGCGCGCGACACCTTCATCGAGGTCGACGGCGCGATCCAGCCAGCGCCCTCGCCGCGCTTTTCCGGGACCCCGTCGGCAGCGCCGCGTACCCCCGGCAAGGTCGGCGCGGACGGCCATGCCATCCTCGCCGATCTGGGCTACGCAGCCGAGCGGATCGCGGCCCTGCGGCAAGGTGGCGTCACCGGCTGAAAGGCTGCCGAGCGCGTTGAGCTGGCCCGGCCGATCGAGCAATATGCAGACCACGTCGCCGTGCCGTGCGGCGCGGAGGAAGCGGGTCGACCGCGATCCCCCGCCGCGCTTTCCCCGGCCGGCTTCGCAGCTCATTTCCCGAGTTCATCCAATACGCGGCCAGTCCTGCGCGACCGGCATTGCTGCGCAGGAACCCCGTCAAGGAACCCTCCCCATGCGTTACGTCAATCTCGGCAAGACCGGCCTCAAGGTCTCCCGCATCTGCCTCGGCTGCATGAGCTTCGGCGACCCGAAGCGCGGCACGCATTCCTGGAGCCTGGACGAAGACGCCAGCCGGCCCCTGATCCGCAGTGCGGTCGAAGCCGGCATCAATTTCTTCGACACGGCCAATGTCTATTCGGATGGCTCGTCCGAGGAGATCACCGGCCGTGCGCTCAAGGAATTCGCCCGCCGCGATGAAGTCGTCGTCGCCACCAAGGCGCATGGCCCGTGGCGTGACGCGCCCAACACGGCCGGCCTGTCGCGCAAGGCGCTGTTCGCCGCGATCGACGACAGCCTGCGCCGGCTCGGCATGGATTATGTCGACCTCTACCAGATCCATCGCTGGGATTTCGATACGCCGATCGAAGAGACGATGGAGGCGCTGCATGACATCGTGAAATCCGGCAAGGTCCGCTATATCGGCGCCTCCTCGATGTATGCCTGGCAGTTCCTCAAGGCACTGAATACTGCCGACCGCCATGGTTGGACCCGCTTCGTCTCGATGCAGAACCATTTGAACCTGCTCTATCGCGAAGAAGAGCGCGAGATGTTGCCGCTTTGCGCCGAGGAAGGCGCCGGCGTCATTCCGTGGAGCCCACTGGCGCGCGGCCGGCTGACCCGCGACTGGGACGAAAAGACGGAACGCTCCGAGACCGATGCCTTCGGCAGCCTCATCTACAAGGCGACGGCCGAGCAGGACCGGCGCGTCGTCGAAGCGGTCGCCGCCGTCGCGACCGAACGCGGCGCGCCCCGGGCGCAAGTCGCCCTCGCCTGGGTGCTCGGCAAGGCCGAAGTGACCGCACCGATCATCGGCACGACCAAGCCGCATCACCTGACCGATGCGGTCGCGGCACTAGATATCGCGCTCACCCCAGCCGAGATCGCCCGGCTGGAAGAGGCTTATGTGCCCCATCCAGTCGTCGGCCTCGCCGTCCCGCGCCCCTTCACCGGACGATCGACCCTCGCCAAATCCTGAGCCGCCGAGGGGCGAGCGTGCCATACCGATCGCCGGATTCGATGACACGCCGCCAGCCAGCCCTTCTCCTGCATTGCGGGAGAAGGTGGCGAGCGTCAGCGAGCCGGATGAGGGTGAAGCGCGTCAGCGCCATGGCTCTCGTGAACGGATAGGCCTTTGTTATCTCTGGCGCTTTCGCGCCGCCTCCACCCTCCCGCTATGCGGCCCCCTCCCTCTCCCGCAATGCGGGCGAGGGGCTTTTTCGATCCAATTGATATTAAAACCTCCGGCGATTGGCAATCCTGCGCGGTGTACCCGTCATCATCGCAGCGACGAAATCGCGGCCGCCGGGGAACCCACGAATTCTCCGCCCTAGGCAGATGGCATGGACCGTGCAAAATCGCCGGGGCGGCATGAGTCACCATCGAATCTCCAATATATTGACGGATCGTCTGTTCCCGTTTACGAGACTCTCATCAGCCATCGTTGGTCAGGGGTCCAACAATGTTCTCGCCAGCTCATTCCAGGTCTCGCCGCATCGGCGCCCTGCTCGCCGGATCCGCTCTCCTTGCAATCGATGCCGCCTTACCGGCCGCCGCTCAACCGCCGGCCGAGCAGAGTGCCGCGGCACAGGGCGGCATCGAAGCGATCACAGTGACTGCGCAGCGCCGCACCGAATCAGCGCAGGACGTACCGATCGCCGTCACCGTGCTGAACGCCCAGACCCTGGCCGATCACGGTGTCTCCACTATCAACGACCTGCAATATCTGGTGCCGTCCTTCGAGGCGACGCCGCAATTCGGCAGCGGCCAGCCCGGCTTCCGTATCCGCGGCGTGGGCTTCGACGACTATGCCTCGAACAACACGCCGACCGTCGGGGTCTATATAGACGAGATTGCCTATCCGATCCCGGTCATGACCCAGGGAATTCTGTTCGATGTCGAAAGGGTCGAGGTTCTGCGCGGCCCTCAGGGTACGCTGTACGGCCGGAACACGACCGGCGGCGCGGTCAATTTCGTCACCGAGAAGCCGACCGACAGCTTCACCGCCGGCGGCGATATCAGCTTCGGGCGCTATGACGAGACGCGGATCGATGCCTATGCCTCCGGCCCGATCGACGACAAGATCCGCATCCGCATCGCCGGCACGACCGAACAGGGCGGCGCCTGGCAGCAGAACCGCGATACCGGCCAGTCGCTCGGCGACAAGGATCTGGGTGCCTTGCGCGTCATCACCGATTTCGACGTCACCGACGACCTCAAGCTCGAACTCGACACGCATTGGTCGATCGATCATTCCGACCAGCAGGGCGTCTATCTGATCACGCCGCTCGCGACGCCAGGCGGGGTCATTCCGGCTGACCAGAACCGCACCGCGACCGGCTGGGGCACCTCGCCCGGATTCGCCCAGGAGATCGGCATCGCGCCGAACCAGAAGCCGTTCCGCGACAATCAGGGCTGGGGCGTCGATCTGCGCGCGGATCAGCGCCTGCCCTTCGCCACACTGACCAATCTGTTCAGCTATGAAGGCTTCAGCCGGCGCGAATACGATAATTTCGACGGCTCCGACACGCCCAATGCCGATGTCTATTTCCGCAGCCGCGCCACGGTCTATTCCGACGAGCTGCGGCTGACCTCGCTCGACGATGCGCCACTGAAATGGGTCGGCGGGCTGTATTATTCGAACGAGCATCTGAACGAGGTCTACCGCTCCGGCTTCCTCGACAGCTTCGGCCTCGACGCCGATACGCCCTATTCGCAGAACGCCGAGACGGAAAGCGCCTTCGGCCAGATCAGCCCGAAGTTGACCGATCAGCTCAGTGCCGATCTCGGCCTGCGCGTCGAGCATGAATCGCGGGAGCTCTACGATTTCAACACGCTCGGGATCTTGCCCGGCGGCGACGTGGTCGATTTCACGGCAGCGAACCAGCGCCGCACGACCGACTTCACCGAACCGACCGGACTCGCCCGGCTGAATTACAAACCGGTCGAGGATGTGCTGGTCTATGGCTCGATCAGCCGCGGCATCAAATCGGGCGGCTTCACCGCCTACAATACGACGGACGCGACCGGCATCGGCACGCAGCCTTTCAAGCCCGAGAAGCTCTGGGCCTATGAAATCGGCGTCAAGAGCAGCTTCGACCAGCATCGGATCCAGCTCAACACTGCCGGCTACTACTATGACTATTCCGATCAGCAGGTGCAGTCTTCGATCGTCGATCCAGTCTACGGTCAGATCGGCAAGATCGTGAATGCGCCGAAATCCGAGATCCTCGGCCTGGAAAGCGAGCTGACCTGGCGGCCGATCCCGCAGCTGCAGCTCGGCCAGTCGATCGGCTATAGCCGCGGCTGGTATGACGAGTTCCTCGATGTCGGCGGCGCGGTCCAGAACCCGGTGACCAAGCTGTTCACGCCTATCTTCGTCAACCGGTCCGGCCAGAGCCTGGATGCGCCCAAGCTGACCTATGCCGGCTCGGTGTCCTATACCTGGGTGCAGTCGGGCTATGCGATCGAGCCAGGCTTCGATTATAGCTATCGCAGCACCTATTTCTCGCATTTCGGGCCGCTCTACAACGTCTCGGCCTATTGGTTGGCCGATGCGCATGTGAGCTTCACGCCGGATGACGGGCCGTGGTCGCTGACCCTGTGGGGCCGCAACATCTTCGACCAGCGCTACGACATCACCCGCAATTTCTTCGTCGCCGGCGACAATATCGGCGTGGCGGGCGAACCGGCGAGCTATGGCGCAACGCTCAGCGTCAAGTTCTGACCGGCCATGCTATCGTCCGTCTACCCTGCGACCCGCGAGGCGATTGCCG
>JBBCHB010000021.1:0-103109 GCA_037200015.1 Aliidongia sp.
GTGGAGACGAGGCGGACCGCCCCGCTCCCGAGTGCAGGCAACCGGGGCGAGACCATGACAACGACTCCAGATCTCAAGTACACACTCCTTGCGCCCTATCGTTTAGGCGAATCACTCTTGCGCAATCGTGTGGTGATGGCCTCGATGACGCGCGGCCGGTCGGCCAATGTTGAGTTGGTCCCGACCGAGCTTCATGTCGAATATTATCGTCAGCGCGCTTCCGCAGGTCTGATCATGACCGAAGGGACCTGGGTGAGTGCGCAAGCCATCGGCTCGATCAACGTCCCAGGGCTGTTCACCGACCAGCAGGTCGTTGCCTGGCAGGTGGTCACTGACGCGGTCCATGGCGCGGGCGGCCGGATCTATGCTCAGCTCGGCCATTCCGGCGCCGTCTCGCATCCGGATCTCTTCGGCGGGCAACTGCCCGTGGCGCCATCAGCCATTAACCCCGGCCAGCGTTCGTTCACCGCGCAGGGTTTCAAAGAGACGGTCACGCCGCGCGCGATGAGCCTGGCGGAAATCGAGGCAACAACCGCAGATTATGCCGCGGCGGCGCGCAATGCGCGCCGTGCCGGTTTCGACGGCGTCGAGTTGCATAGTGCCGCCACCTACCTGCTGCCCCAATTTCTCAGCGACGCGTTGAACCGGCGGACCGACCGATATGGCGGCAGCCCTGAGAACCGGGCGCGGCTTGTCATCGAGATTCTCGAGGCGATGATCGCTGAATGGGGCGCCGGAAAGGTCGGAATCAAGATCGGCCCGGCCACGTCTCTGGGCGGGTTCGTTCCGACGGTGGGGACGGTGCCGACCTATGACCATCTCGTCGAGCGGCTGAACGACCTGCCGCTCTCCCATTTACAGCTTGTGCGCGCGCCCAGGATCGATCCGGCCGGCAGCTCAGTCGCGGCGATAGCCGACACCATCGGCTATTACCGCGGCCGCTACCACGGCGTTCTCATCGCGAATGGCGGTTACGATGCCGCGACCGGCGCTACTGAAATCGCGCGGCAACGAGCGGATCTCGTCGCCTTCGGCGCCCCGTTCATCGGCAATCCCGATCTGGTCCGGCGCTTCGCCGAAGACCTGCCTCTGGCATCCTCGGATCGCGGGACACACTACCAGGGCGGCCGGGACGGCTATATAGACTACCCGCTGGCGCCGCGCCGGGCTTTGGCCGAAGCGTGACAGTGAATGGACAGACATCGTGCAGCCTGTCCGGTGCACGCGGGAGATAAGGCGATGTCCCCTCTTTCTCCGGCAAAGGCAACGCTTTCCGAGCGCCATGTCTTGGCGTTGGCAACTGCTTGCGGTTTCACCGTAGCGAACCTGTATTACAGCCAGCCTTTACTACCGTCCATGGCGGCCGCTTTCGGCAGAGGCACCGAAGCTCAAGGCGCCATCGCCATGATGACACAGGTAGGCTATGCTGCTGGCCTGCTGCTGTTCGGCCCAATGGGCGACAGGTTTGATCGGCGCCGGTTGACCGCGATCCTGCTGTTGGCGAACGCAGCCAGCCTGTTGTTTTGCGCAACGGCCGTAAACTTGGCTTGGCTGCTGGCCGGCAGCATGCTGCTTGGTCTGACGGCGGTATCGGCGCAAATCATCATCCCGGCCGTTTCCAGTCTCGTCGATCCAGCGCGGCGTGGTCTTGCCGTGGGTCGATTGATGAGCGGCATGTTCGCCGGCATTTTGCTGGCGCGAACCGTGAGCGGTTATGTCGGCGAGTATGCCGGATGGCGCCAGATGTTTATGCTGGCAGCCGGGCTCGATCTCGCCGCGATTGCGCTCGTCTGGCGGTTCCTGCCGCTATCAAAAGGGAGCAGCGATCTGTCGTATCCCCGCCTGCTCGCTTCGCTTGGCCAGTTGTTTGCCCAGCAGCCGGCGTTGCGCCAAGCCTGCTTATCGGGCTTCCTCCTGTTCGCGGCATTCAATGTGTTCTGGGGCTCGTTGGCCTCGATGCTGGCGCGGCCGCCTTATGGGTATGAAAGCGGTACAACGGGCCTGTTCGGTCTGGTCGGCATCGTCGGCATGCTGGCCTCGCCCGCTATTGGCCGGCTTGCCGATCGATGGGGTGGCCGACGTGTCGTTGCCCTGGCTGCTGGGTTGGTCTTGGCGGCCTTCATGTTGTTCTTCGGTGCCGCTTCGCACCTCGGATGGCTGATTGCCGGCATCGTGGTGTTGGACCTCGGCAGTCGAGGCAATGCGGTTGCCAACCCAGCCGGGCTGTACGCCTTGCTGCCCGAGGCGCGCGGACGGCTCAACACGGTCTTCATGAGCTGCTATTTCCTTGGAGGCGCGACGGGCGCGGCCTTGGGCTCGGCTGCGGGTAGCAGCTTCGGATGGAGCGGCATCGCGGTGGCAGGCATGCTCTGCGCTGCCGTAGTGTTGGGTGCGATGGCCCGAGCCGATGCGGCCGAGGGCAGTGCCTCTACTCTGGCGCTGCGTGCGCGCGCCGTCAAAGTGACGAAATAGACGCCACCAATGGCCAATCCTGCCGTGTTCGTGAAGCGCCAGATATCGCGCTGAAACCGGTAGACATAGCCCGGACAGTGATCGCGCGAGAGATCGTCCGGGTTCCGCCACAAGTCTTTCTCATGCATCGGGAGATAGGTCATGGCACATAGGCTCACAGGCAAAATCGCCGTCGTTACCGGCGGAACGACTGGGATCGGCTATGCCAGCGCGAAGCGCTTTGCGGCGGAAGGTGCCCGCGTGTTCATCACCGGGCGCCGTCAGGCCGAACTCGAAAAGGCGGTCGCCGGCATTGGCGGGAACGCGACGGGCGTCCAGGCGGACTCCGCGAAAATGGCCGATTTGGATCGGCTGTATGCGCAGGTGAAAGCCGAATCCGGCCGGATCGACATCCTGTTCGCCAATGCCGGCGGGGGCTCGAACTTGCCGCTCGGGAACATTACCGAAGAGCAGTATGACGATACGTTCAGCCGGAACGTAAAGGGTGTACTGTTCACCGTGCAGAAGGCGCTGCCGCTGCTCGTCGACGGCGCCTCTGTCATCCTGACCGGCTCGACCGCCAGCATCGTCGCAATGTCTGCCTTCAGCGTCTACGGCGCCTCGAAAGCCGCCCTGCGCAGCTTTGCCCGTCACTGGACCCTCGACCTCAAAGAGCGCCGGATCCGGGTCAATGTCTTGAGCCCGGGGCCGACGAAGACGCCGGGTCTGCTCGGCCTTGCCGGTGACGACCGAGCGGCACAGCAGGGCCTGCTCGATCAGATGGTATCGGAAGTGCCGCTCGGCCGGGTTGCGGATCCGGATGAGATCGCCAGCGTAGCGCTGTTCCTCGCATCCGACGAGTCCAGCTTTGTCACCGGCATCGAGCTGTTCGCCGATGGCGGCCAAGCACAGGTTTGAGCATGGGCAAGGGAGAAGAAAAGACTCCCCACTCTATTCATGTTGAAAGCATGAAAACGGAGACACCGTGAAAACGCTTTGCCCAGATCTTCATGCCTTGTGCTCGTGCCTATTTGAGGACCAATATGCCTTCCAATCTGCCGCTCGATATCGATCCCGACACTTTCCTCACGATGGTGAAAGAGGCGGGAGATTTTCTCGCGGCTTTCCTGCGGCAGATACCGGACAGGCCGGCTTGGCAGGATACTGATCGTAACGAGATCCTTGCCGATACCGGGCTCCGCAAGCCTCCTTCTGAGGAGGGCCGTCCGCTCAGTAAACTGCTATTAGTGCTGCATCGAGGGCTCGATCTCGGTTCCAATACCACGAGTGGTCAGTTCTTTGCCGGTATCCCCAATGGCGGCCTGCCGGCTGTTGCCATTGCCGAGTTGATCTCGAACGCCGTCAACAAGTTCACCGGCATAATGGCCGGCGCTCCATCTCTCATCGCGATCGAGAACGATATCATTGCATGGCTCGTTCAGACGATGGGGATGCCGCACGCGAGTGCCTGCATTCTCACCTCGGGCGGGTCCATGGGACCTTGTCGGCCCTGGCCTGCGCCCGCGACTCCGCTTCCCTGCAGAATCTGGGTCGGAGTGTGATCTACACGACGGACCAGGCGCATTTCGCCATCGCCAAGGCGGCACGCCTGGTGGGCATCCCACGGAGAATGGTCCGGACAGTGGCCACAGATCAGGCCGGCCGCATGGACCCGGCAGGCGTCATTCGCGCTCTTGAGGAAGACCGCGCCCGCGGTTATGAGCCATTCTGCCTGGCCGCCACTGTCGGCACCACCAATACAGGCATTGTCGATCCTCTCACCATCCTCGTCGATATCGCCGAGCGCGAGCGGCTCTGGTTCCATGTCGATGCGGCCTATGGTGGCTTTTTTCGCCTCACCGCCCGCGGCAACGAGCGGCTCAAGGGCATCGAGCGGGCGGATTCTCTAGCTCTTGATCCGCATAAGGGGATGTTCCTGCCCTTCGGCACGGGCTGCCTGCTGGTGCAGGATCCTCAAGCGCTCCTTCATACACATGCCGGGGATGAGGCGGTCTTCTTCCGTGATGTGAAGAGTGGCCAAGCAACGGATTTCGCCGATCTGTCGCCGGAACTCACCCGCCCGGCCCGGGGCCTCAGACTCTGGTTGCCGCTGCATCTGCACGGCGTTGGCGCTTTTCGGCGGGAGCTCGATGAGAAGCTCGACCTCGCCCAGACGGCGTGGGACAGACTGTCCGATATGCAGGGGATCTCAGCGCCGGCGCCACCGGAACTATCGATTGTGACTTTCCGGGCGCAGGGCTGGCCGGATGATGACGATCACGCGACTGAGACGCTGGTACGCGAGGTTTGCGCGGATGGGCGGTTTCGGCTTACGACGACCCTCGTGAACGGACAGGTCTCAGGGCGCCTTGCTATTCTCGGCTACCGCACCTCGGCTATTGAGGTCGAAGAGTTGCTGCATCGCGTCCACACCGTCACCGAAACTCATTTGGCATGACACGTCTGAAGGGCGGCTGATGTGTTGCGCCCATTACCAGGGGAAGATTAGCAAATAAAGCCCAAGGAACCGTATCCATTTTCATCAAACAAAGGATAAATCAGATCATTGCGATAGGACGCGAAGCCGTATTGTCGATTCCGATGTTTATAACCTCTAATGTCATGATTACAGACGATAATATCCGTATTCGTATAGTTACGAACGTCCCAACCCGTTCGGTCAGTCACCGCTCAAAGATCTCCGCTGCCCGGTGCTGCACCCAACGGGGCACCAGATGAAAGGATCCGGAAAATGGCCCCGGCACCCCCGCCGATATCGTTCCCCTGGCTCGCGCATGGATCGCCGCTGATCGGGCAATTCGCGCGCAAGGCCGCCGATAAGGGTAGCCGCCACGGTAGGGAGCTCTCGGCGATGATATGCTGGATATCGGCAATTGAGGCGGCGAAGCGTTCCAAGGGGCTGTCGGATGCTGGCGCCGCGGCGCTGAACCAGGTCGCCGACGCCAACAATGCCGGTGGGCTCTTCCCGGCCGACTCCTGTATGATCCGAACGCAGGCCGGTTGGCTCGCTATTCCCGAAGGTCTGCTCGTCGGAGCCCTGGCGCGCCCGTACGGCAACCAGCCCGGACCGCGCCGGCTGTCTCATGTGATGATCTCGCTGGGCAACGGCTTGGTCGTCGGCTCCAACAACATGGTGCTCGGAAAGCCTTCAAGCTGGTATATCTTCAATCTCGACGAAGTGATGACCTGGGCCGGCAATGCCGCCTATTACGAAGGGCGCGACTTCGAGGTCCGGGTCCGTCCGATCGAGGACCGGAAGGCCGGCTCCATCTGCCCATAAGCGCCGCCCCGGATCGGTTCCAGGGCGTTCAATTCTCTGAATAGTCGAATTAGGTCTTGATCTAATGGTCGATGCGGGGCGGCAAGCCGAAGGCGGCGCGAAACTTGTTCTCGCTCCTCTCCTCGTTGCTGTAGATGCCGAGGCCGGTCGTCCGAAGTTCCTCGTCCTTGGGATGCCTGCGGCCGTAGACCTGATTCAATGAATGGATCAGCTCATGAGCAAGCACGATGAAGGAGTGCGTCGCCTCGCCCTTGGCGGTCAGGCATTGCGCATTGGTGTATAGAACCCGCGAGACGCAGCCGTTGCCGTCTTCAGCGGCTGTTATATTCGCCGGCACCGCTCTGCAGCCCTGGCCGCCGTCGCTGGGATAGAACCTGCAGCCATCCGGATTGTGGGCGGGATTGGCCGACGGCACGGGCCCACTATTACTCTTTTTATAGCCTGACTGCATGTAGGCCATCGAGGTGGGCGTGAAGATGACGTTGACGCCGTCCGGGAAGCTGATCGCACGGGCCTCCGCGGGACCATTGTCTATCGTCCTGAAGCGCGGCCGGGCCTTGGAAATCAGCACGAGGAGTCCGGCGCCGATCGGCTTGGTCTTGATCTTCCGGAGGTCGTCGGTCACCATCGTCCTGAAGTAGGGGCTCGCCTCGGGATCGAAATAGAGGCCGAAGCCCGGAAATTCCGCTAGCTTCTGCGAATAGATTGCCATCTTGGATACTCCGTCGAGAAAGGCTCAGGGAAGAGCGTTCCGGCGCGGCCAGGCCGGCCAGCCGGACCGCGTCGGCTTGCCTCGCCGGGATTAGCCGATCTTCGCTCTTGGTCATTGGAGTTCGCACTGAAATGAGTAGGCGCCGACCGGGACTTGCCCAATCTGCTCGGCCAAGCTGGCCAAGACGAGCGCCGAAAGATCCAGCAGCAAGGTTCGTGCCCGCAACTTCGCTCAATGGGCGGCGGATGGGGTTCGACGGCCCGCGACCTGAGCGACGCTAAGAGTCCGTTTGGAAAATCAGGGATGGGCATTTCTGCGCAGCAGGTTACCGCCCATTGCGACGAGGATCATGGCTTGGGACACGTCGATGCGCTCCTCATAGTCGCGCACGAGGCGACGCCATCGGACCATCCAGCCGAAGGTGCGCTCGACCACCCATCGGCGTGGCAGGACCTGGAAGCCCTTCTGATCATCGGATCGGCGAATGATCTCGACGACGAAGTCGAGATAGGCGGCCTTGTCCATCAGTTTGAGGCGGTCATAGGCACCATCGGCGAAGAGATGCTTCACCCAAGGCCAGCGCTTGCGGATTGTGTCAAGAATCGCCGCGGCACCGGCGCTGTCGGAGATATCGGCCGTCGTGATATTGACCATCAGCAACCGTCCATCCGTATCGACGGCGATGTGCCGCTTGCGTCCGACAATTTTCTTGCCCGCGTCGTAACCTCTTGTTTCAGCTTGCGGCGCCTTGACGGATTGGCTGTCGATCACCCCCGCTGTAGGGCTGGCCTCGCGCCCAGCTCGCTCCCGGTCGACCATCAGCGCCACATCGTGAATGGTCTGAAACAAAACCGCCGCGCCAATTCGCGGAACCAGCTGTAGACCGTCTGCCAAGGGCCGAAATGGATCGGCAGCATCCGCCAGCCACAGCCCGAGCGCACGAGATAACGAACCGCGTTGATCACCTCGCGGAAGTCGACCTCGCGCGGCCGTCCTCGCCGACCAGGCTTCGGCATCAGCGGTGCGATCCGCTCCCATTCCTCATCCGTCAAATCCGACGGATAGCGCTTCGTCTTCTTGGCGATCTGGGCCATACGACCCCGGCTCTGCTTCGTCCACATCGCAAGCTTGAATCACGCCCAGACCGGCGCCGCAAGCCCAAATCACCGAATTTCCAAACGGCCTCTAAGGACGATCTCCTCCAACAGCGTGGGTACGTCCTGCTTGGGGAGAAGTCCGATGAGTTCGCGCGCATGCGCGGCAAAGAGCGCGAGCTGGTGCGCGTCGATACGGTCTTCGGGCAGCGTCAGTCCGCCAGCGTCGCCGGCGGGCGCACCCACGACGTCAGTGGGCAGCACGATGTAGCCAGGGCGTCGGTGCGTCAGCATCTCGGCGAGCACGCGGTCGATTTCAGCGACGGCGTTGGTCTTCGTCAGAAGTGCCTGCGCGATGGTGACCTCGCGGGCCATCGTCGCGAATTGATCGAACCGACCGTTTCCCAGGGTGTGGTGCAGGAGCTCCCGGTTCTCCCGCGAGGCGGCCGAGGGCGCGCCGACGATCTGCAACACGGGCAGATATTCGGCGTAGCTTCCGGCGACCCCGTTGATAGCGCTCAATTCGCCCACGCCGAAGGTCGTCAAGAACGCGCCGGCGCCTTTGCAACGGGCATAGCCGTCGGCCGCATAGGGCGCATTCAGCTCGTTGGCGTTCCCGGTCCAGGACCCCTGTGGATGGGCAATCACCGCGTCGAGAAAAGCAAGATTGAAGTCGCCCGGGACGCCAAAGAGGTGGTGGACACCGATCTCGGCCAAACGATTGAGCAAGTGACCGGCGACAGTGGGATTTCGTGATTGTGGCACGTTGCATTCTCCAGAAATGCCATATCAGCAGCACCATGGGGCGATGACCTGTGCGTCCGTCAGCGAACGCCCAGAGGGAATGCAGCAGCCTGAGACAGCGCCTTGGCTCGTGGCGTGCATCTCCGGCGTAGCGGCGCGCTGTTGGACCACCTGCACAGCGTGATGTCGAGCGTGGCGCTCCGTTCGGAGCTCCGCAATCCGCGGCAAAGCCGCCCGACGCTTCCCGCCGTCCGGCCACCTGCGATCGAGCGGTGCAGGCGTGCCGAACATTGCCGACAGCGAGGCACGGTAACGGCCACGCGCTATCGAAGAATTTCCGCGTGATAATTTTTCGTTAAGATTGTAGTGGCGCGTCACAGAATAATCGCTCGATCCGATGTTGGAGGCCGTGATGTAGATGTCAAGACGGGGGCGTCCCGTGGTTGAGAATTGAATTTTCTGGACCAACCAGTACTTATACCAACCCGCCTAACCACTGATACGTGCCCAATCCCGGCTCCCGATTGAGGTTATGCGTGCGGGGTCGGCGATGAGCCAGTTCCAAGCGGTTACGCAAGCCGCCAGGATGTCGTCGTAGCTGTCCCAAACGGCCGCGCAGAGTTTGTTCTGGCGCAGATAGTCCCAGACATTCTCCATTGGGTTCAGCTCGGGGCTGTATGGCGGCAGCGATAACAGACAGATATTGGCCGGCACCCGCAGCTTTTGGCCGCGTTGATGCCAGCCGGCACCGTCGCAGACCAAGACGGCACACGCGCCCGGTGCGACCTGGGTGCTGATTTCCGCCAGATGCAGATTCATCATCTCGGTATTGGCGACCGGCGTGAGCATCGCCGCCCCCACCCCGCGCTGCGCGCAGATGGCGCCAAAGATGTAGGCGGACTCATGACGGTTATCGCGCACCATCAGCGGGCGCGTGCCGACCGGCGCCCAGATATAGGCGTGGCCGCCCTGCTGGCCGACGCGGGCTTCGTCCTGGAACCAGATTTCTATCGATGCGCCGGGCGCGGTATCTTCGAGCGCCTCGCCGACCAGATCGGCAAAGTTTTTTTAAAAGCCTCCTCCGCCTCGGCATCCTTCTTCGGATGCACCGGCCGGGGCTGCAACCGCGTCAGGCCAAGCTCGTCCAGCCATTTGCCGATCGTGCTCTCATGCACCTCCACCGACCAGCGGCGCGCCACCTCCGCCTGCAGATCAATGCACCGCCAGCGCACCACCTTGTGCGTCTGCGGGTCAGGGCCGCGGATGACCAGTGCGCGCAGCTCGGCCTTTTGCGCCGCGCTCAAATAAGGCTCCCGGCCCGGGCCAGTGCGCGACTTCAGCCCGGCAATGCCCTCGGCATTGTAGCGATGCACCCAGTCGGGCAGCGTCTGGCGATCCATGCCGCGCAAGGCCGCCGCCTCGGCCCGCGGACGCCCCTCAAGGACCAGCGCAATCGCCAAAATGCGGCGAACCTGCGCGCCATCCGTGCAGCGCGCGCACAACGCCCGAAGCGCTGCCGCCGTATGCTCAACGCGCGTGATCTTGACACCTGTCCCCATGAAACTCTCCGCAGCGCGTATCGGCGCACCACGACATCGAGTCACAGTTCAACGCGCTTGGGAATCCCCAAGCGAGTCAAGGGCAACGCGGGTTGGTATTAGCTGCTCGTGGAAAGCCCGCGAGCCTGAAATAGCATCTCGACATACCAATCGCGGGGTTTATTTGCTTGTTTCCGGTAGAAGCTATCAACCGGCTCATAATTTTGCATCCGCCGAATGGCCTCTTCTAAATCGACCCATTCGACTTTTTCCAACTCATCGTCCGGCGTGTGATTGCCCCTTATTTGACCAGCAATATTCTTTGCGAGAGCCTCAGGAAGAAGTGCTCGTTTGGCTATACAATGCCAAAGTGCGTTGTTTAAGTGAATGTCCTGCTCCGAAAGCAGACCGGGCACTTTTTCAAGGTCTATTCCCGTCTCCTCCGTAAATTCTCTATATACTGCCTCCGTCTCGGTGCTGTCGTCTTGACCGCCGCCAATGAGAACCCACTGGCCGGCATTGTTCGGAATCATTCCCTCCGGCGTGGCCTTGCCCGCTTTAATTGCCCGCGGGTTCACCTCGATATTAGCGAAGTGAACTCTCTTTTGGAGGAGCCGCTTTTTAGCCAGCAAAACTATGACCCCACCCTGAGGCGCCACGTAGTAAGGAAGCATGTAACATTGTTTACCCATTTGCTACTCGCCCATCGGCCGCCTCAATGCAAAGCCAGTTCGGCAGGAGCATATTGCTTGTAGATTTCAGATGCCGATGAAATGGACTACAAATGTAACGGCGCACTCCGCACCGGCGATCATCGTCTGCATTGGTGCGTATCGATCGATACTGTTGATACGGCTTATTTCTGGGGCTTAGAGCGGGACTGTATACTGCGGATCCGACTGGCGTCTCGGGCAGCGACAATGCCCATTTCAACGGGCCGGCCGATGCCGAGCTGAACCGCGGCGCCAACCAGATCATGGTCGCCGATAGCGGCAATGGCCGGGTCCAGATGTTCGACGCCGCCAGTTACGCCTATGCCGCGACACTAGGCGGTTCGGGCCAGAGCCCGAGGCCGACGCGTATTTCGGGCTGCCGGTGAACGCTGCCTACGACCCGGTCACGAATCTGGTACTGGTCGCCGATGGCGCCCCGTCACCGAGGACCGGATCCAGGTCTTCGATGCGTTGAACTATATGACACTCGGCATGACCGGCGCGCCCAGCACCGGCAATGGCCAGTTCAAGAGCCCTGCCGGCATCCCCGCCGATCCGGCTCATGCGCGAATCTTCGTCAGCGACGCCCAGAACGCCCGGGACCAGGTCTTCTCGATCGCCAAGCCGGTCAATTTCGCATCGGTACTGCCGGGCGCGCTCGATCCTGGTCGGTGGCCCGGCCACGACCTTCGCCACCATGCTGAATACCGGTACGGCGACACTCGGCAATTGCCGGTGGCCTTGCCCGTCGCCTCGCCGGCCGGGCTGAGCCTCAGTTACCAGACGACCAACCCCACCACCAATGCGCTCACCGGCACGCCGAACACGCCGGCCGCGATCGCGGGTAGTGGCGGGCTGCAGACCTTCCTGATCTCGCTCGCCGGCACGGCGCCCTTCACCGATCTGGGCATGCCGATCGATTTCGCCTGACGGCGCTGCGCCGGGCCTCCTGTTGACTGCCCCCTCAAAGTGGGTCATCCAAATCTTCGTGGAATTGCCGATTCGGTCGCTTCACCTAATCCTGAGTATCTAACAGGCTGCGGAAAAAGTCCCTCTCGCGACCGCGCGCTGCAGGATCCGGCAATAAGAGAACGTTCTAACGCGCAGGGCGGAAACAATGTGTCTCCGTGACGGAAATTCACGCACCTTCGTTTCTCGCCCCGCCCGGCGATGGAGTTTTTCCGCAGCCTGCTAAATGGCCACTATCCTCGAGAAGACGCCGGACTTGTATTCCAGGATGGTCGGCAATTCGCATTCCAATGAATCTCAACGTGTGATAGAGTCACACTACCGCGCGCCAGAGGAGATCAAGCACATGGCCTGGAGCAGGCGTCATGCTGTCTTCACGGGGCAAAGGCCGGGGTGCCATTCGGCAAGGATCGCGTCCGTCATTGCTCTACCCTCGGCCAGTTTCTCTTTAAGATTGAACTGGATCGCCGCAACTATCCTGCTGATCGGCCTCGTCTCGGCGCTGTCCGCGGCGCGGGCTCAGCCCCTGGACACGCTGGCACCGGACATCAGTCCGGCCTTCGCGTCGCCCACAGCCATCACGGTCGACAGCAAAGGGAATGTCTTCGTTGTCGATTCGTCCGGAACGACCGGCCAGGCGATCCGCAAAATCCTGGCGCCGGATTACACCACGGCGACATACATCGCCGGCACCGACAGTGACTCCAATCCGTTCGATACAATTTCCGGGATTGCCTTCGACGGGAGCGACAATCTCTTCGTCATCGATGCCGCCCGCACGCAAATCCGGGAGCTCACAGCCCCCAACTACGCCACCGCCACGGTCGTCTCCGTCAGCCAGGGCCTTGGGCTGACATCGATCAACGGCATAGCCGCCGACACGCTCGGCAACGTCTTCTTTAGCGCGACCGACGGCGGATTGGCGTTGGTATATATGTTGAGCGCTGACCAACAGTCGGTAAATCTGGTCTCCGGCTTTTCCGCGCCACTGACCTTCCCGGCCGGCGTGACTGTCGATGGCAGCGACGATATCTTCGTCGCCGATACCAGCGGCAACCGCGTCGGCGAGATTACGGCCTCGAACCAAGGAGAAGTCGAAACTCTCCCTGCCGGCGCGGTCTTCCACAGCCCGAATGGCATCGCCATCACGCCTAACGGCGACCTCATCGTCACCAATGCGGTCAACCCCGGTGTCGTGAACCGGATCGAGGCGCCCGCCTACACGACGGTCGACACGATCAGGGTGCCAGCGAACGCTCCTCACGGCGTTGCGGTCGACAAGAATGGCAACATCTTCATTGCCGACACCGGTGACAATCAGGTGAAGGAGGTGCTGAATGTCGTGGCGGTCGACAGCATCTCGCCCAGCGCCGGCGTGATCGCCGGTGGGACGACCGTGACCATCACCGGCTACGATTTCGCGGCCGGCGCCACGGTCAAGTTCGGCACGCAGGCCGCGGCCAGCGTTACCGTCAATAACGAAACCTCGATCACCGCCATCGCTCCGGCCGGCAGCGCCGGCACGGTCGACATCACGGTCACGACCGCGGCCGGCACGAGCCTCACCAGCACCGCCGACCAATATACCTATGCCGCCCCACCCGTCGCCGGTACGGCAATCGCCGCGACGGTGCTGACCGAGAACCAGCCTTCCGCCTCCTTTACGCCTGTCACCACGACCGGCGGGGTGATGCCGCTCAGCTATGGCGTGTCGCCTACCCTGCCGGCCGGCCTTACCATGGCGCCGGCCACCGGCACGATCACCGGCGTGCCCGGCGCCACTCTGGCGCAGGCGAGCTTCACGGTGACGGTTGCCGACGCCGCCGACGAGACCTCGATGGCGAGCTTCGATCTGGCGGTCAACGCCCCGGTGACGGTCAATGCCGTGCCGGCCTTGATCACCCTGACCGAAGGCCACGTGGCGGCCGCTCTCATGCCGGTGACGGCCTCAGGCGGGACCGGCACGCTCCAATACGCCATCACCACGGGCACGCTGCCGAACGGGCTCGCCTATGGCGCCGGCGGAGTGCTCTCGGGCACGGCGACGGCGAGCCGGGGCGCTACCCTCTATACGATCACGGCAACCGACAGCAATGGTGCCACGGCGCAGCAGAATTTCACGCTGACCGTGAACGGGCCGATCGTGCCGAATGTCGCCATCGCAGCGAAGAGCCTGACGGCCGACAGCGCCGCGGTCCCCTTCACCCCGGTCACGGCGACCGGCGGCACCCCGGCGCTCAGCTTTGGCGTGTCGCCGCCTTTGCCCGCCGGGCTCGGCATGGCCCCAGCGACCGGCACGATCAGCGGCACGCCGAGCGTGGCCGCGACCGCGGGCAGTTACACGGTGACCGTAACGGACGCGAACGGCGCCACGGCGACGGCGGATTTCAGCCTCGAGGTCGGCAAGATCGCCAGCCTCGCTTCGGTCCGCTCCTCGGCCGACACGTCGAGCTTCGGTGAGGACGTGACCTTCACGGCAAGCATCGCCGGCGCCGGCCCGGTCCCGACCGGCACGGTGACCTTCAAGGACGGCGGTGCGACGCTCTTCACCGGCACGCTGGCCAACGGGATCTCGAGCTACACAACCGCATCGCTGGCCCCTGGCAACCATGCGATCATCGTCGCCTATGGCGGCGACGGGATCTTCGCCGCCAGCGCCGGCGAACTCACCCAACTGGTGAACAGCAGCGTCGCGGCGAACGGCACCTACATCTACCAGGGCACGCTGGGCACGCCCGGCGTCACCAAACCCGACAACAGCCATTTCAGCAGCCCCGCCGCCGATGCGATCGACACGGTGAACCTCCATCTGCTGATCGTCGACAGCGGCAACCAGCGGGTCCAGGTGCTCGACGCTGGAACTCTGGTTGTGGTCGCCACCCTCGGCACCGCCGGCGTTTCGGGCCGCGACAACGCCCATTTCGACAACCCAACCGGCGTCGGCTTCGATGCCGGTTCCGACCATATCTTCGTGACCGACAGCGGCAACGACCGGATCCAGGTCTTCGATGGCAAGAGCTTCGCCTATGTCGTGACGCTGGGAGACTCGGGCTCCGATAACGCCAAGACCGCCGCCACGGGTGATACTGGCTTCAGCACGCCGGGCGGCATCCATGTCGATGCCGCGACGGGCCGGCTCTACGTCGCCGATACCGGCAACCAGCGAGTCCAGATCTTCGATGCCGCGACCTTGGCCTATGTCGGGACGTTGGGCACCGCCGGCGCCGCGGGCAGCGACGAGGCGCATTTCAACGCGCCCAAGGATGCCACTGTGAACCCGGCGGCGAACGAGATCCTGGTCGCCGATAGCGGCAATAGCCGCGTTCAGCGCTTCGACGCCTTGAGCTTCGCCTATAAGGGCACGATCGGCGGCGCCGGGCTCGGCATCGCCAGCAACACCTATCTGGGCCGGCCGGTCACCGTCTCCTACGACCCGGCGAGCATCCTGATCCTGGTCGCCGACGACAGCGCCGACCAGCGTATCCAGGTTTTCGACGCGATGAGCTATGATTACGTGCTGACGCTCGGCACCACCGGCTCGACCGGCAGCAGCAACAATCAGCTCTCCAACCCATCGGGGATCGCCGTCGATCCGGCCCATGGACGACTTTTCGTCGGCGACCAGCAGAACGACCGGGTGCAGGTGTTCTCAGTGGCGCCCACGACTGTCTTCGCCTCGGTGCTGCCGGGCTCGCGCTCGGTCCAGCTCGGCCATCCGGCGACGATCTTCGCCAGCCTGGTGAATGCCGGCGCGACGGCGCTCCAGGGCTGCCAACCGGCGCTGCCGGTCACGGCGCCGGCCGGGTTGACGCTCAGCTACCAGACGACCGATCCCGCGACCAATGCGCTGACCGGCACGCCGGACACGCCGGCCGCGGTAGCGCCGGGCAACGGCGTGCAGAGCTTCCTGCTGAATTTCGAGGGCAGCGAAGCCTTCAGCGCCCCGGGCATGGCGATCGATTTCGGCTGCCAGGGCGTCGCACCGGCCGCGGTCGAGACCGGGGTCGATACAATCGACCTCGCGATGACCACGAGCCCGGTCGCCGACATCATCGCGCTGGTGGCGACGGTGAGCAATGACGGCATCGCCCGGATCCCGTCCGGCGGCGCGTCCGCTTTCGCGGTCGCCAGCAGCAATGTCGGCGCGGCGTCCCAGATCATCGTCTCGGTCGATACCGGCATGGCGACCCTGCCGCTGACCGCCACGCTCTGCCAGTCGAATCCCTCGACCGGCGCCTGCCTGGCGACGCCCTCTCCAACCGTGACGCTGAGTGATGCGGCAGGTTCGGCGCCGACCTTCTCGGTGTTCCTGCAGGCCGCCGGCCCGATCCCCTTCGCGCCGGCCAAGTCGCGTGTCTTCGTCCGTTTCAAGGACCCGGCCGGCGGACTCCATGGCTCGACCGGCGTCGCGATCGAGACCGAGTAATATAAGTAGTTTCCGGGTCTCTCGCCGGATTCTCCAACCGGCTAAGCTGCATCAGCAGCGCAACGAGACGACCGAGCCTCGAAGAAAATCGAAAGCGGGATGAATGCGCTGGCGAGCGCAAACTTTCCCCCATGCGCCCACAGTGACAGGGACCTCAGCGATGAAAGCTCTCGTTTATCTCGGCCCCGGCCAGAAAGCCCTGGACTCGCGGCCGAAGCCGGAAATCGCAGCATCCACGGACGCGATCGTCAAGATCACCAAGACGACGATCTGCGGCACCGATCTGCATATCCTCAAGGGCGACGTGCCGAGCTGCCAGCCGGGGCGCATTCTCGGCCATGAAGGCGTCGGCATCGTCGATGCGGTCGGGTCCGCGGTCACTGCCTTCAAACCCGGCGACCGCGTCCTGATCTCTTGCATCAGCGCCTGCGGCAAATGCTTTTATTGCCGCAAACTCATGTTCTCGCATTGCACGACCGGAGGCTGGATCCTGGGCAACACCATCGACGGCACCCAGGCGGAATTCGTCCGGATTCCCCATGCCGATACTAGCCTCTATCCGATCCCCGAAGGCGCCGACGAAGAGGCGCTGGTCATGCTGAGCGATATCCTGCCGACCGGCTTCGAATGCGGCGTGCTCAACGGCAAGGTCCAGCCGGGCAGCAGCGTGGCGATCGTCGGCGCCGGGCCGATCGGGCTCGCCGCCTTGCTCACGGCCCAATTCTATTCGCCGGCCGAGATCATCATGATCGACCTCGACGACAACCGCCTCGATCTGGCGAAGCGCTTCGGCGCGACGGCGACCGTCAACAGCGCCGACGGCAAGGCGGTAGCGGCGGTCATGAAGATGATGGGTCAACGCGGCGTCGACACGGCCATCGAGGCGGTCGGGATTCCCGCCACCTTCGAACTCTGCGAGCAGATCGTGGCGCCGGGCGGCACGATCGCCAATATCGGGGTGCATGGGAAGCCGGTGTCGCTGCATCTGGAAACGCTTTGGGACCGCAACATCACGATCACCACGCGCTTGGTCGATACCACGAGCACGCCGATGCTGCTCAGCATCCTGCGGTCTCATAAAATCGACCCCAAGCTGTTGATTACCCATCGCTTCACGCTCGCTCGCATTTTCGATGCCTACGAAACCTTCGGACACGCCGCCAATACGCGCGCTCTCAAGGTGATTATCGAGGCCTGACGCTTCGTTGCGAGGTGATCGACAGGCGCTGCTTCCGGGAGGAAAATCGTGACCTATGCGAATTTGATGGTGCATCTGGAACTGGGCGAATCGAATGCGGGCCTGCTGCGGATCGCCGGCGACCTTGCCACCCGTTTTCAAGCCGGCGTGATCGGCATCGCGACCTGCCAACCGATCCAACTGGCCTTGAGCGACGGCTATGTCACCGGTGAGGTCATCCAGCAGGATCTCAAAGAGATAGAAAAGGAAATCACCGCGGCCGAGGCCGAATTCCGCGCCGCGCTGCAGCCCCGACTTACCACGCTCGAATGGCGGTCGGCGGTGGTTTTCACGTCGCTTTACGACTACCTCGCCCGTGAGGCACGCGGCGCCGATCTGGTGATCACCAAGATCGACCGCACCGCATCGGTGTTCGACAGCTCGCGCCATCTCAACATGGGCGATCTGGTAATGCAGGTTGGGCGGCCGGTTCTCATCGTCCCCACGGCGGCCAGCAAGCTCGAGCTCGATCACGTGATTCTTGGCTGGCGGGATACCCGCGAGGCACGGCGTGCCGCATCGGATGCTTTGCCGCTGCTGAAGAAATCGACCCGGGTTACGGTGGTCGAGATCGTCTCCGAGGAGGAACTGCTCTCGGCGAAGCTGCGCCTGACGGACGTCGTCCGCTGGCTAAGACAGCATGGCGTCGAGGCAGAGTTCCTGGCGTCGCCATCCAACGGCGACGATGCGCACCGGTTGGACGCGATCGCCGAGGAACGGGGCGCCGACCTCATCGTCGCCGGCGCCTATGGGCATAGCCGCCTTCGCGAATGGGTCTTCGGTGGCGTGACGCGCAATCTCCTGGCGAGCGCCCATCATTGCGCGCTGGTGTCGCATTAATCGGAGGATATCGCGTGGCCATCAGGCTGCATCGGCAAGCCGAACCAGGTCTTGTCCGAGCACGAAAATGTAGACCTGCGCTCTGGTATCGCTTTCGAGCGTCAGCGTGGCCCCATCCTGCCCGATCAGGCGGAACAGCATGAGACGGGTTCCTCGGTTCGATCAGGTGTCAGCCGCAGAATTTCCCGTCGGCTTCGACAAGTCCGCCCGTGACCACGCGCAATCGATCATTAATTGCCTGACTGAATATCAGCCTCGGCAATCAACCCAGCCTCGTGGAGCATCGCGACTGGATTGACGCCCAAAGCCCGACATACCTCGATAAACTCAACGATATCCAGGCGTCGCTCCCGCAACTCAATCTTCGAGACATAGGATTGCGGCTTGGCGAGCCTCTCGGCGAGATCCGTTTGGAGGATGCGTCGCTCCCGGCGAGCGGCGATCAAGACCGCGATGGCCTTCTGATATCCCTCGGTGTGCGTCGATTTCATAGGCCCGCCTTGCGGCAAACCTATTTTTGGATTGATCGAAACCCAACTTCGGATATACCAACTTAGGATATGATCGCTTCCTGTTGGAAAGCCGATTGGACGTGCAGACAACGAGTGCCGGTCTCGGCAGAGGCAATATGAAGACCCTCCCTTTTGGCTGGCCGGATGACATCGTCGCTGCGATCCGAAATTACGAAACATTTGAAGCAGGTGACCGTCACGAAAGGCTCGCCGAGGCAGTGCTTTTCGCCGTAGGCCCCGTCGGGAGTGAAGGACTGCCCTCCGGGACACACGCGAGGCGACGAAACCCGATCCTGACCCCAACTTCTTCGAGCCCAATCCTTCCCGTCGTCACTGCCACGGCAACAGGCGCCCATAGTCTGGCAGCCGCAAAGCCTGACAGCTGAGGGAAGAAACGGCGCTTCAATTGGCACCTTCCAACGTCAACCTCCAACGCTTTTCATCCAATTTCGGACATACATCATCCACGAGAGCCCCCTCAATGAGAGGCCAAATCGACGGACTGCCGCAGTCATCTTGCTGAGCCGGAGCGCTTACAAAATCGGATCAACTCACACTCAGGAGTTACAAATGGAACGTGGAGAGAAGTTTGCTCAATATCTGGTGACTTGCTTCGGCATTTCGTTAATTTTCACGGTATATTTCATATTCTCGCCAAAGGTACATCTAGGGTTCTTTGGGAACATAGCCTCCCTCATACTTATAACTATTCTTCCCGCGATAGGCGTTTTCGTCGGGAACGAATTTCGGCGCTTTGTAGTGCCGGACGTCTATTTTGCATCCGGTGCGGTCGACGCGTTCAAAAAGCAGGTCTTCTGGATGATCGGGCCGCAGTGCATCGGCTGGGTCATCGGCCTTCTTTTCGCCCGAGGCATCATGATAAATATGCTCGGATACACTCAATTCTGACATCTCTAGGTTGCGGAAATCCGAACTTAACGATATGCCTGATAGACCATGGCGCTTAGCGCTACTTGAGAGGACGGAACATGGGAAAAGTAAAACGTGAAATAGTCGCCTTGGGGCGTACCGCCATCACGTTAGCGCTTGGCCTGGCGATAGCTGCAGGACCGGCACTCGCTGCGGACCTCGCTGCACTCGTGGTCGGAAAGAATCCCGATAAAATTCTCAAGATCGCGGCAATCGCCACGCCGATTCAAGCGATGATGAGCGAGGTTGAGTTCGCCGATGTCAAGGATTTGGCCGCGAATGGTCTTCAATCGAAATTCGAAGAAGTCAACGGATTCGTAAAGGGTTCAGCGTGTGAGCCCCACAATTGTGGAGACCACGACGTCGTATGGGTGTTCGACCATGCCGGTCATGTATGGACCCTGCTTAAGGCCGACGGCCGAGACGCTGTCTATTTCGGCAACCCACCGAAGGAAGTTGAGGATCTGCTGTACTAGTGATCCCAGGCAGAGCGTGAGATCGGCAGGCGGGCCGGCCCTCCATTTTCGAGTGCCAGCCCGTTCTTCGTTTTGGGTTTAAAGCCGCGCCACAGTACGTGCCGCCGAAGGAGCTGCGATGCGGCCCCGAGAACTGCTTCATCTACAATGGGGTTACGGATATCTTCGGTCACCGAGGCGAAGACTTCCTCAAATTCGGCGAAAGGGTGGCCAGACCATATTTCTTGTGGGGTGCATTTTACGACTATTTAGCAAAAGGGATGTGAATCGTGAGAATGCTGCTACCTATTCTGACAATTCCACTGATACTCGGTGCATGCGGGCCGAGCGAGGCGCCAAAGTGTAGTGACGCCCTTGTTCAGAATAAGGTCGTTACGGTTTTTCTTCTTCCCGTCGAGCGAAAATTCACAGACGGCAAGATCTACAACGGCCGAAATGAACTCGCTTATTCGGTCGATTTTCAGGCCTTCAGAAACGCGTTTTCCTTTGTATTCTCTGACGAACGAGAGAGAACCTATGACTCAGTAGCTCATAAGAGGTATTGTACGGCGAATATATCTGGAAATTTTGCGTCGATTGAGGCAGAGCGCGCTCTAACGACAGTTCCAACGCAATACAACATGTTAACACCTGCGCAAGCGATAGCTTCAATGACTGGGATGGTCAAGTGGAGTGATCCTCAGAACTATTCGGTACAATATACTGACAAAGGTGATTTATATGTGACCGTGGATGAATGATCGATCGGTTCCGCCCTTCGCCGGATGAGCCGAGGTTCCTCCGGCGCTATCGGCCATAGGGGGATGATCAGGACCCAGGCGCGCCCAAACATGGGCGCGCCTGGGTCGCCCCTTGGTAAAAAGCGTTGGCTGCCGCCTCTCCAAAAGCCTGCCACAAGTCGGGGGGAAAAGGCCTTCCGGGAAGATCTTTCCCATTTTTTTTTGCCCGGCGCGTTTCGACCGATCAGGAGTGAACTGTCGAGGGCCGCGGGATCGAGGCAAACGGTGGGGATCTTGTCCGAAGCGCGGGATGG
This sequence comes from Aliidongia sp., assembly GCA_037200015.1. Taxonomy (GTDB): domain Bacteria; phylum Pseudomonadota; class Alphaproteobacteria; order ATCC43930; family CGMCC-115725; genus JAXDMU01. The sequence continues at coordinate 20,977 of JBBCHB010000021.1, forward strand.
GGCACGGATAGCCAGGCTCGTGGTCCCGGAGAATTTCGTGGCGGCGTCAGAGGAGTCGACAGTACCCAGTTCGGAGGAAGTGCCTTCACGGTCGCCAATCTGCGTTCTGTCCGGAGCAAAACCGTGCTCGCATTCGTCGAGATCGTCATCGCCGGCACAGCCTTCTGGATCATGGGCATTCAGGCTCGGCACGTTCCTGGCGGCGGTACCTCGATCCATCGGCGACCTATAAAGACACGAACGGTGCCTGGAAGGCTGCGGTCGATCTGCCGGCGGAACTGCGCGAGGCGATGGGAGATGCGGTGTTGGCGTTCATGATCGAGAAGGGCGTGGCAGTGCGTCTGCCTGGCGCGCATCCGACTGCCGAGCCTATATCGGCAGCGTCATCAGGGTAAACCGCAAGCACGGCCCGCCGAGCTGGCCATCAACCTTCCCGGATCGATGACGCCGTTCCTGACTCGCGCTGGGCTGCAAGGACGGCCGGCGCAAGCTGACGCCCGACTGCCAGTTCGTTGGTATCCATCCGGCTAAGGCCGCCTTCCCGAAGCTGCCGATATCGCGGAGTCTAAGCGGATTATTGGAGAACTGAGGGATGGAAGTGTCCATGAATGCAATTGTGGACACAACTTCGACCGGGCGGCGGCGTAACCGCGCCTGGCCGGAAGCGTTGAAGCGGGAGATCGTCGCTGCCTCGTTTGCACCCGGCTCGTCGGTTTCGACGGTCGCCCGGCGCTACGATGTCAACACGAACCAGGTTTTCGCCTGGCGGAAGCTTTACCGGGACAGCGCGCTGCCGATGGCCGAGCCGAGCGGCCCGATGCTGGTGCCGGTGATGGTCACGCCGGATCCCGGCAGCGACGTGTCACCGACACCGAGCGTGACAGACACGATCGAGATCGAGCTGGCTGGCGGATACCATGTTCGCGTCGGCACCGCCTTCGACGCGAAGGCGCTGCGGCGTGTGCTTGACGTGCTGGAGCGGCGGCCGGTCTGCCGAAGCTCGGGCGAAGGCAGATGATCCCGGTTCCCTCTGGTGTCCGGGTCTGGCTCTCGGTCGGCCGGACGGACATGCGACGCGGCATGAACAGCCTGGCTCTGCAGGTCCAGGAGGCTCTCGGCCACAATCCCCATGGCGGCGATCTTTACGTTTTCAGGGGCGCCAGAGGTGACCTGATAAAAATTCTCTGGCATGACGGCCTGGGCATGTCGCTGTATGCAAAACGTCTGGAGAAGGGCCGTTTCATCTGGCCTTCTCCAGCCGATGGCGTAGTCGGGATTTCGGCCTCACAGCTGGCCTATATGCTCGATTACCCATGTTGATGCCCCTCCTGGTGAGGCTGACAGATTCTCAGGTCGAGGTGACTGAGCACATGGTTTCGCAGCTCGCGGACTGCGTTTATGACGGCGGGCGTATTCCGGAACAGGTACGCGCCGTTGGGCTGGCGGTCCATGAGTAGGCGCTTCTGCCTGATCTGCACATAGAGCCAGTTTACCGGAATATTCAGTCTACTCGCCAATTCCGTGGCGCTGAGGACGCTAGCATCATGGCTCCAGCGCTTGCGTTGCGCGGCGACCCTGACACCGGCGGCGAGCCGGATCCGTTGCCCGGTGATGGCCAGGACCCTATCCGCGCAATTGGGGGAGCGATGTCCTTCGGCGGTGAGGGTGGCGGCGATCTCGTCGTCGAGAACCCCCGCGCGAGCGAGAGTGAGCACGCGGTCTCGCATCTCCCGGCCCATCGTGAGTTTGGCCACGGAGTTGACCCTCATTTTGACCTGGAGTTCGCTGACGGCTCCGCCTCGCCACACGATCCTGACGAGAGCAATGTCACGTTCGCCTCGGTCGAGCACGACTTTGTCGACGAGGCACGCAGCAGCGCCTTGCGCCGAGCATCGGTGGTCGCAGGATCGGTCCAGATCTGCGGCAATCGGCCAGTGAGGACGACGATCTTGTCGCCCAGAGCCTTGCCGATCATTCTTTGAGAGAGCGGTTCGGGCTCGGATTGTCGGGCGAGCGCCTCTTCAGCCTCCCGAACCTCGTTCAGCGCGGCTTCCCAGCGGCGTTCGAGTTCGCCTGCGACAAGACGGTTGTCGGGATCGACGCGGTTGAATTGCCGTTCGGCGAGCGCCGCAGCATATCGTTTGCGCTCGAGCTGGCGTTCCGTGCTGGAGCGCAGCGCGGTGTCAATCTGATGCTGGGCCCGGCCAGCCCGTGATAGAGCGTCGATTTCGGCAGGTGCGAGCGCGGTCAAAAATGCATCTGCTACCCGCCGCGTCTATGCGCTCCGCCGGATATGCTGGCAGGCGGGCAAGCCCTCGTGCGAGCGAAGGTGGTTACAGACATACTCGCCGCCGCCCTTGTAACGAACGTACATCTTGTAGCCGCACCTTGCGCACCAAGCGATGCCGTGCAGCAGAAGCTCGCCGTCTCGGGGAGCCCCTCTCGTCTTGATGCGCATGTATTCGGCTCGGTTGTCCCGGACGATGATGCGGATTTTTTCATAGGTCGGCCAGTCGATATAGGCCGGATAGCGATCTTTGGACGACGATCCGCCAGTCACCGATCGGGCGCGGCACCTTGGCGGCTACCCCGCTTTCACGTGCAGCAGGACGGGTTCGGGTCCGCCCATAGACGAAAGCGCCCGCATAGGCGGGGTTCTTCAGGATCGAGGATATGGCCGAGACCGTTGCGCGCGTCCACCGCAGATCGCCGTGGCGATCGCGACGCGGGAGGTCGAGGCCGCGCTCGTTGCGCACGCGCATGACCTGGCCAGAGTTCGGAACTTGAGGAAGGTCTCGAACACGAGCTCAAGCCGTTCTTGCACCTCAATGTTGGGATCCTTGACGACCACTCCGCTTGGGTCGCGGACGAGACCGATCGGTAGGGTGAGTGCAAGCTCGCCACGCGCAGCCTTGGCAAGAAGGCCCGCGGTCAGTCGGCTGCGGATCGTGTGCAATTCCAGCTCGGATATCGTCCCTTTCAGTCCGAGCAGCAGGCGGCCGTTCGAGCTGCCAGGGTCGTAGACGCCGTCTCGGTCGGCAATGAGGCACTCGCGCAGTCCGCAAATATCCAGGAGCGGATACCAGTCCGAGCAGTTTGCGTGCGAGACGCGTGACGTCGATCGACAAAATGAGCCCAATCTCGCTGAGCCCGACCCGGCCGACCAGCTCCTTGAACCCGCTCCGTTGCGCAGCAGAAGCCGCGCTCAGGCCCAGGTCGGTATCGATCACATCGATATCGGCTTCATGCCATCCGAGTTCGCGAGCGCGCTGGCGAAGCGCGTACTGCATCCGCAGACTTTCCTGATTGCTCACGACCTGGTGGGGCGTCGATTGCCGGATGTAGACAACCGCCTTGCGCGACAGATGCGTCGGCTTGACCAGTTCTGACTTCACGGAAGACCTCCGCCAAGACTGCGGCGACGTCGTCGACGATCTGACGCCGCAGGCGGGCGGCAGAGTAGTCCAAAGATCTTTTGGGTTCGTATTCATGACTGTCAAGACAGTCTATCACAGAAATAAGATCAAGTAATCCATCAATACTTAATTTTAGCTGATCGTTTGTTGAGCCAAGCCATTCCGTTACAGCAATAGGGATTAACAGGCTTGATCCACTACAATATTCGACTTCGTAAGATGGTGGAAAATTGCCGCCTCGATGGGTCGACCGACGAATCACTCGGAACGATCGCCCATAGAGCGGATGCCGCGGGTCAAGAACCCTGATCTCGTCGATCAATGATTCGTCAGACTCACCAGAGGGGATATTCCTGCGTGCCTTCGGTCGAAGGACTGGACTGGCGGAACCCCCGCCATACATTTCGGCCGGAGCGCGCCGGATAAGCTCCGCCCCAGCATTTTTGCGAGTCTTTCGACCGGATTCGTGATTCAATTCTGGTTGTGACGACCGCGCCAGACTCCTCTCCGACGATATTGAGACGCTCCGCGCAGCGCTCGCTGCAGCCCATGCCGCGCGTCTTGAAGCCGAGGCCCCGCGCCACCGCGCGGAGGCGATGGTCGCCCATCTGAAGCTCATGATCGAGAAGCTCAAGCGCGACCGGTTCGGGCAAACAGCGAGCGCGCCCGCCAGCTCGACCAGTTGGAACTTCAGCTCGAAGAGGTCGAAGCGGACGGCGACCGAGGATGCGCTGGCGGCCGAGGCTGCGGCCGGCAAAGGCGGCGCAGGGCATGACCCCGGTCAAGAGCTTCGAGCGCCGCAAGCCGGTGCGGGCACCGCTTCCGTCGCATCTGCCGCGCGAGCGGGTGGTGCTCCCGTCTCCGTGCTCCTGCCCGGGCTGCGGCGGCAAGCTCGCCAAGCTCGGCGAGGACATCACCGAGACGCTGGAGGTGATCCCGCGGCAGTGGAAGGTGATCCAGACCGTACGGGAGAAGTTCACCTGCCGGGCTTGCGAGAAGATCTCCCAGCCGCCTGCGCCGTTCCATCCGATCGCCCCGCGGCCGGGCCGGGGCGGGCCTCTTGGCGATGGTGCTTTACGGCAAGTACGGCAATCATTTGCCGCTCAACCGGCAGAGCGAAGGCTTCGCCCGCGAAGGCATCGATCTCGACGTGTCGACGCTGGCCGATTGGGTCGGCGCCTGCACCGCCACGCTGGCGACCCTGGTGGCCTTGATCCGCGCCCATGTGATCGGCGCTGCGCGGGTTCATGGCGATGACACGACCGTGCGGGTGCTGGCCAAAATGCGCACCGTGACCGGTCGATTATGGACCTATGTGCGCGATGACCGGCCGTTCGGCGGAGATTCGCCGCCTGCCGCGATCTACTACTACTCACCCGATCGGGGCGGCGCGCATCCGGGCCAGCATCTGGCTTCCTATGCCGGGATCCTTCAGGCCGACGCCTATGGCGGCTATCTCGACCTCTACAAGGCGGGCCGCAACCGGGGCCTATTACGGAGGCGGCCTGCTGGAGCCATGGACGCCGCAAATTCTTCGTGGTGGCCGATATCGCCAAGACGGCGGCGGCCCGGTCGCAGAAGAAGCAGGCTTCCTGGTCGCCGATGGCGCATGAGGCGGTGCGGCGGATCGATCTGATCTTCGACACCGAGCGCGAGATCAATGGTCTCGCCGCCGACAAGCGCCTGGAGCTGCGCCGGGTTCATGTCGCGCCGCTGGTGGCCGAGTTGGAGGGCTGGATGCGGGCCGAGCGCGCCCGTCTGTCCCGCCATAACGACGTGGCCAAGGCGATGGACTACATGCTGACGCGCTGGGCCGCTTTCACGCGCTTCCTGGAAGACGGCAGGATCTGCCTGACCAACAATGCCGCCGAACGCGCACTACGCTGTGTCGCCGTCGGGCGCCGGAATTGGACCTTCTGTGGCTCCGATCGAGGGGGCGAACGAGCGGCGGCGATCTACTCACTCGTGGCGACGGCAAAATTGAACGGCATCGATCCCGAAGCATGGCTCGCCGATGTGCTCCGCCGGATCAGCGACCACCCGGCATCCAGGCTCGACGAGCTTCTGCCATGGAACTGGCGGAAGCATAGCATCCGAGAATCCGAGGCGGCATGATCGAGCACGAAACCGGGAAACTGCGCATCTACGCCGACTTCAACTCCTGTATGGAGGATGACCGGGGCACCTGGTGCTGGCTCTTGCGGCACAATGGTAAGCTGCTCGACGAGGTTGCAGCTTCGCTCGACCTCTACGACGGAATGCCGGTGAAGCTCTACTACGAGGACCCGGGCGAGGAATTTGAGGTGGACGCTATCCTCGGGCACGTTGCCAACCCCAGCTGGGACAACATGTGGATGGCGCTACCCGACTGGGCGACCATCTGCCGGTTGCGCGGCTAGCAAGCGAGCCCCTTTCGACTGCGGCCAGCTCGTGAAGTCACCTGTTTTAGGTCGCTCTCGGATTGGGGGCGGCCTTTGCCGGATGCGTACGTTCGTTGTCAGGTTACTGTCGTGTTGCCGGATCACACACCACCTTGGGGAAGATGCGTCATCGAACGAACAAGAAGGAGATTGCCGATGACCAACGCAACCAATTCGCAGGACGGAGTCCGTCCACTGAGACCCAACGAAATCACCGCCATAGTCGTGACCTACCGGCGCGCCAACGGCTGGCGGATTGAACCGGCCTGCGGGGAGCGACGGCATGTGCCAAATCAGCCTGTCCCCGAAAGTCCCGAAAATCCGAAAGGTGCCGGAATATTAATTGCAAGCCAATGAGTTGGCCGAGGACGATGGCTTTTGGAGGCCGCCGCAAGTACCCGAAAGCCCGCGACAGGACGAAAGCCCTTCAAGCTCCGTCGAGCGCCAGCTACGATCGCCGTAGTGGTCAGGAAAATCCGCGCCAGCGGCAAGGATCTCGACAGCGAGCTGTTGTGGCCGGTGCGGTTGAGGGGCTGGGACGGCTTCATCGGCGACTTGTCGGGGTGGTCGTGAACACATCCGTCTCAGCGGGCGCGGTGCAGAGAACCCGGCCGACACCCTGCCGTCATTGATGATGACGAACTTGCTGACGAACTTCTTGGCCGCCTTGACCAAGGCGGCATCCTGCCGGGGTCCGCCCAGATCGTTGGTGCCGAGATCGCCGCATGGATGTGGCTCTGCATGAAATTGCGGCCGTCATGACGTGTGCTGAACAAGAGGAACTGCCACGAGAGATCGGGCGGATTCTATTGGATCAAAGCAGATGGAGAGGGCTCATCAAGCGCGCTCTTGTTCGGCGACCAAGCGCTCCAATTCAGCATCGAATACCGCCTTTTCTTGACCCTTTAGCCCCGCTGCCGCCTTGAGAAGGTCTGAAGCGGTGGCTCTAGCGATCTCATGCTTTTTCTCGATCGTCGGGAAACTCAGCTTCTGATGATTTCTGTGGAAAGCGACCTTGGCCATGCTCATCACTCGTTCCTGTCTCTTGCGTGCCCGTCCCGTTGCATTGGTGTCTAGCCCCGACGCGACGAGCGGTTCGGCCAGAGAAGCATTGACCAGTTCAAGCGCAAATGACTTTCTCGTGAAGACCTTCCGCAATTCGAACGGTTCAGCATCAGCGCCATGCAGCCGTCGTGCCTGGGGAAACTCGACCTGGATCCGTTCTTCGGCCTTTGCAGCGCCAGCCGGGTAGTTCAACGAGATGACCAAATTTGCCAGTCGCTCCTTCCTGATGCTCCTCTGGAGATCGCCGTCCCGGTTCGTGTGATCCAGGACCAAGACGGCGACCCCGTTTCGGGTAATTCTCCTCAACCAGGGCAAGATTTTGTTGAGTGCACCCGGGGCCGTTGTCTGTGAGGCCTGAAAATTGTCTAGCACCAGGAAGCTTTTGCCCACAATCCCGGTTTCGATCACTCGCTGGGTCTCTTCCGACTCCAAATTGAGTACTCCTGCAGGCAGGCCCTTTGCGCACATGACCGAGAACGGGCGCCTTCCAGACAGGTCTCCGGCCCCAACCATCACCATCGCGATCAACTCCTTCAATTCGTCAGGCAGCATTTCGCCATCGACGTAAAGGGCCGCAAATGGCTCAGGAGATCGCCATTTTCCAACAACACCATTTTTGACGGATACGGCATAGGTGATGGCAAGCGCCAACCACGTTTTACCGATCTTCGGCTCTGCGTAGAGCCAGACCAGATATCCTCCGCGAATGATTGGGTCGAGTATCATGTGCCGAATTTCGTCTCCTCCTGGGATCGGCTCGCCGGGCGCTGAGATCATCAACTCAGGCACGACGGTAGGGTCTTGAGGTGTTGGAGGCAGTTCAACGCCATATGCCGCAGCGACGGCCGGCAGCTCTACAAAGGGCATTCGCCTACCGTTGATACCAACCGAAAAGCTGGAATGCGCAACCCTGGAAGCGCGTAGTTTCGCATCGATGGACCGTCCTTGAATGAGGTCCGCTTGGCCCATGACAACGTGGACGCGTCTCGACTTGAGTTGCGCCAGATCGGCATCTGGAAGATTTGCCAATCCACCAGGTACAGCGCTAAATATGGAAGTAGGATGAATTGGTCCCAACTCATTTGCCACAAACTCTGTTTCGACGAACACAATTTCTAAGTGTTTTTTCTCATTTATTGGAAATTCGTTATAGATTTGATAGGGCTTTTCGGGAAAGGCCTCAAGGGGTTGGTAGTATGGGCTATTTTTCGGTCGCCATAACGTCTCAAAGATCCGGACAACCTCGCCGTTCGGAACGGGAACAGACCGCAGAATTGCTGTAACAGCGCCAACAGGATTATGATAGTATATGTTCGGCATTTGATCGGAGTTAAGAGTTTCCGTCGACCTCCATTTTATTCTATTTCTATTGAGCGGCTTGCGCTCCTGTATATAGTGTGGCACCCCTTCCGTTTGAGTACTTAGGTCGACTCCTTCGCGTAATCCTGCGAATTCTGCCAATATACGTATTGCCTGTTGGTATGTGCACGAATTAATGTACGCCAGTAATTCTATAAGATCCACACCATAACAATATCTTGCCTTACAAATCCAGCCACACGCTCGGAGTTCCAGGTTAGTATTTGGAACAAAAGCCCTCTCTAGAGCAACCACGAAGTCTCTTGTCTCGAACAGATTGCCGTTCTTTGTCCCCTTTTGTTGAATTATTCGCTTCGCGTATTCCAAACTGTTTATGTGTGTTTGCAGTATAATTTGGGAACGGAGACCAACCTCATAGGCGCTCATGGCGGGCTATATAGGTTGGCGGGATAAGGAATTGGCGGCTGTTCGGTCATCATATTTTGCTAGCATTCTCCCCAGAAAGCGTCGCGAGCTTGGCGGAACTTGCCGATGGCGGCGCGCGCATATTCAGATTCCCCAGTCATGCAGAAGGAATGAGTATTTGGCCGGTGACCCACGCTCAAATTTTTCTCGGTCATGAGCAAAGTTTTGCCGTTTCAAACTATTGAGATTAAGCCAGGCAGTAGTCAGTTGTGGCTGTCGCTTGTGCTTTTGCGCGAACTGGCCTCGATCCAAGCGTCGAGGCTTTCGACGTCATAGATGCAGATCCTTCCAAGTTTGTGGTATACTGGGCCGCCCCCATTTAGTCGGTACTTCTCTAGGGTGCTTTTACTGAGAGACAGATATTCGGCAGCCTCCGGCGTTCGAAGGTGGCGTCTGGGGCGAGCGTGATCCGGGCCTGCTGCGACGGCGGAGGGGGCCGGCCTGTCTGAACTGTCGCCGCGCCGAGGAGGTACCTTCTTGAGTCTACGAGCAGTCTGTCCTTCCTCTTCGATTGCCTGGGTTGGCGGAGGCGGGGAGGCTGCCCGTGGACTCGACGCATCGGGAGGCTCGCTGTTATCGAGGAAATAGGTCGTCTGAGCCACTGCCACGCCCACTGGAACCGACACCGGCTCCTTGACGCCAACGTTGCCGCCGCCCGGAGGCTCGGCCGGCCCTGCCCGTTCGATATGCGGGAGCGCCGGGTCCGTGAGGATAATATCTCCGCCAATGCGAACCGTCTGGCCGTGGCGCGGAGGAAACCGCATTGCAAGTCGCTCGAAATCGACCTGAATAAGTGAATAGATCCAGTTCGGGGGGCCAAGCTCGCTCGGATAAACGACGCTGTCAGCAAGCCAGCCCGTGTCTGGCATCGACCAAAAATTGATAAACCCGCAATCCTTTAATCTAGGCAGCGGGATCACTTCAGCCTCACCGCACGTCGTATGAACAAATTTTCGTAACTGCCCAGGTCGATCGGCTCGTGCTCAGAGCCTGCTGATGAGGAGGTCCGGGTGCTGGGTAAGGGTATCGAGTATGGACCACGCGCGCTTGCGGGCGGTTCCGATCAGGGTGCGCAGGCAAGCAAAGTTCTCGGCGCCTTGTGAGGTCCGGAAGCAGCCGGAGATTTTTTGGCGCAGTTTCATCATGCGCGCGTCGCGCTCGGCTTCGTTGTTGGTGAAGGGCACGGCCGGATTGTGCAGGAACAGCAGCACGGCTTGTTTATGCTGCTGCAGGCGCAGCAGGAGATTATGGCCGGTGCGCCGCCTGATGCGTCCTCGCTTGATATCGCGAGGCAGCGGGGGCTGTGTCTCGTGCCAGGCGATGCCCTCGCGCAGGATGCGGTCATAGATCCGCTCGGCGGTGCTGATCGTGGCGGGGCGCAGTGCTGCTGCCTTCTCCTGTGCCAGATTGACCGCATGGCACAGACGGCGCAGCAAGCTGCGCATGTTTCGGGCTCAGTCCTCGCCGTCGATGTCGACCAGCGCCGTCAATTCGCGCAGGTGATGGGCATTGCACATCGCATGCGTAACGTCGGGCAATTGGAAATAGGATGTCCAATGGTCGTGCACGACGATATGGGCAGCCCCCGCCAGCACCGCGCCGCGCCGGGGCGACACGCGGTAATGCACGAGGCCATCAGCACCGGCGGTGCCCGCCACATGCAGCCATTGGGCCTGGGTCCCGACCTTGAAACCGGTCTCATCGAGATGCTTGACCGGCGCCTGGCGGATCTTCTCGCACACCGCCGTCGCGAAATTCCGCGCCCGATCGGCGGTGCTGGCGATCATCTGGCCGATCGTGCCGGCCGAGACGCGCACGCCGAACAGATCGGCGAGGATCTGCCCAAGCCGGTCTTCGGGCAGGAATTGCCCGGCGGAGAGATAGGTCACCACGGCCGCCAGCCGGCTGCCATATTGCACCGGTGCCCGGACCTCGGGCGGAAAGGCGCCCGTGGTCATCGTCCCGCAATGTCGACATTGGCAGCGATACCGCTGATGCTCCGTCACGATCAGCGGGGCGGGTTCCGGAAGATCGAACACCTGGCGGCTCTCGACAAGGTGGCCGCCGCATCCGCCAGTCCCGCCTGACAGCCCGAACACACGGCCGGCCGATGCACGAGCGTATGGTCGACCCGCTCCGATCGCTTCAGATGCTTGCCCTTATGCCCAGGCTGGCCGCCTGACTTCTTCAGCCCTTTCTCCCGAAGGCTCCCGGTCCGGCGCGGCGCGCGCCACGGTCCATCGCTCGACGGAGGCTGGTTACTGTTGGAACTGTCCTGCCCAAGCCGTCGCTCCAACTCGGCTACACGAGCCGTAAGCAAAGCGTTCTGCTCCTCCAAGAGGCGATTGCGCGCCTGCAACTCGCCCAAAAGGCTAAGCAGCGTGTCCACTGACGGCGGGGAGAACGGAAGCTTCATCCATACCTTGACTCACGAATTGGGGTGAGCCGTCAAGCCAGGACCTGGGCAGTTACCAACTAGACTGCAATAGGCTCCTCGACCTTGGCTGCGGTTCAGGCACTTTGCTGGGTATATTCGCTATGGCCAATGAAAAGTTTCGGGGCTGGGGCATCGACAGGAATCCAAGGAGCTGTGCCGCCGCACGAACACGCCTGCGTGAAACTCTCACTCACAAGCGAGTGCGGATTTCCTGCGGCGACGTTGCTTGGCCGGCAAGCGCGATTCCTGCTGGTTGGATCAATGATATAGAAGCTATCTTCGCCGGTGACCAGAGCCGGCCTTGGGAATCTGGACGATAGGATAAGTGGATTTTCTGCCTGAATGCGGCGATGTTTGCCGCGGATCAGGAGAGCAGATGACGAAGCGAGGCCGCCGGAACCATACACCGGCTTTCAAGGCGAAGGTGGCATTAGCCGCTCTCAAAGGTGACAAGACGCTGGCCGAGCTGGCGCAGCATTTCGATGTACATGTGAACCAGATCACGAGCTGGAAGGCGCAGCTTCTGGACGGGGCGGCTGGGGTTTTCAGCGGCGGCGTGGCCATCCCGGAGGCGGTCGCGGCAGTGGATTTGAAGACGCTGCACGCGAAGATCGGGGAGTTGGCGCTGGAGAATGATTTTTTGTCCGGCGCGCTCACCAAGGCCGGCATGCTGAGCGCAAAGCGATGATCGACCGAGAGCACGACCTGCCGCTCGTGCGGCAGGCTGAGATCCTGAAGCTCAGCCGAAGCGGGCTCTATTACCAACCCCGACCGGTGCCGCCGGCGGATCTGGCGATCATGCGGCGGATGGACGAGCTGCATCTGGATTACCCGTTCGCGGGCAGCCGGATGCTGCGCGATCTCTTGCGCGGCGAGGGTGTCGAGATCGGCCGCCAGCATGTCACGACGCTGATGAAGCGGCTGGGCATCCAGGCGATCTATCGCCGGCCGAACACGTCGAAGCCGGCGCCGGGCCACAAGATCTACCCGTATCTGCTGCGCTCCGTGGCGGTCGAACGGCCGAACCAGGCCTGGGCGATGGATATCACCTACATCCCGATGGCGCGCGGCTTCGTCTATCTGGCCGCCGTGGTCGACTGGTTCAGTCGCCGGGTCCTGGCCTGGCGCCTGTCGATCACCATGGAGGTCGATTTCTGCCTGGACGCGGTCGAGGAGGCGCTGGCCAAGCACGGCAAGCCGGAGATCTTCAACACGGACCAGGGCAGCCAATTCACCAGCGCCGCCTTCACCGGTCTGCTGCAGGACAACGGCATCGCCATCAGCATGGATGGCAGGGGCTCGTGGCGCGACAACGTCTTCGTCGAACGGCTCTGGCGCTCGGTCAAATACGAAGAGGTCTATCTGCGGGCCTATGACAGCGTCGCCGAGGCCCGCGCGTCGATCGGCCGGTATCTGAGCTTCTACAACGCCAAGCGCCCGCATTCGAGCCTTGACGCCCGGACGCCGGACCAAGCCTACTTCAACCACCTGCCGCAGTGGGCGGCAGCATGACCCGACGGGCGACGCCCGAAATTTTGCCGCCGTTGTCGGGTCGTCACTCCAGTCGGGCTACGCCCTCCTTGCGTGACGACCTGACAACGGCGCACTACCACAGCAACCGGCAGAGAACCCACTTATCCAGCGTCGGAACCTGTCCAGACGAACCCGGCCAGCTCTACCTGCTCAACGAGTTCATGGCTGATAGCGGTACTAACGCGATCCGCGTCCTGAGTGATCTGGCCAAACTACTCCCGGGCCGAATGCTGGTCATCGCGGATTACTATGGCAGATTGAACGAGCCCGCCGATGCGGTCCCGGCCTTCTTGCTGCACGATTTCGTTCAGCTCGTTTCCGGACAGGGCATTCCCCCGCCGGATTCGGCAGGCTGGGGTCGCCTCTATGCGGCATCGGGATGGCGTCTCGTCCATGTCATCAACGATGATAGATCGAACCGCTTCGTACATATTCTGAAAGACTCGCATGCAGAGCACGCTTAGGGCCTTCGACCACATACGAAAGCACGACGGGTTTCAGGTGACGGCCGAAGCCGCTTAAACTGCAACCCTAAAGGCGCTTGTCATTCTAGCGGATCCGCAATGGAGGTCCGCTACTTGATGTCGGTGGCCTCGAACCGGGCCGACAGCACGCTCTGGATATTAGGCTCACGGCTCTGCGGCGGCATGGCTGAGTTCATCATAATTTCGCCACAACCAAAGGCAAAGGCCAGGTCCGAGTTCGGACGCGCTTGAACACACCGAGCTGCCGGACTCTTCGACGGTGCGCCGAAGCCACCACGCTCGAGCCCAGGCCGGCAGGGCTCCTATAGTCATGTCGAAAGCGTGACGACGTTCTTGGGTTTTCCGCAATGCTGTTCGGTCTTCGAGCGCAATTGTCATATCGTCCCCTATAGCGGTGACGATTTCATCCATCTTTTCGTTTGCGGCAACGTAATCGAGCGCGGCTTCCCTGACTTCCACCTCCTCGCGCACAAGAAGGTTGCGCATGTCTCCGGCCCCTGCCCGGGCGGCAAGCACAGATGCGGCCCGGGCTGCGACGACGCCTTCTGCTGACGCGAGTGTTCGCAGCCTAGGGAAAAGCTTATCGGTGTCCCGCAGCAGTATCAATGTGCCAGGCGCCTCGAGGTAGGAGCGCTCTGAAAGTCGGTCGAGCAGATCTTCTACTGCCTGTCTCGGCGAGCCTTCCCCTTTCCACAGATAGACCGCCCGGCGCAATTCTTCGCTGGTCGTCTGCAGGAAACGCGGATCGATGAAAGGCTTACCGGTTGGCGCGGGTGCCGGGACGTCAAAGCGCCTGAGAGTATCCATCGCCCTTGCAGCCGCCAATGGAGCATCCTCGTCCGCCGTTTGAAGAAGAAATGGGATCGCCTCTCGCGCGGGACGGCGCTCTATCGCATCGATGAGAGTGAGCAACTCCGAGACATCAAGCTCCCGTATTCGCATTGCGTGGCCAGCTACGAAGATCTCTACTCCCAATACCGGGCTGCCAGTGGGCGTATCGAACGACACCGGGCGTATGGAGGCATTGCAGCCCGGATGGTCAGCGAACGCGATTGCCTGGTATACCGCCGCCATACTGTATGTTGGCAGGTCTATGAATTCGTCGGTCGGGCACGGTAGCGTGGGCCGCCATCCGGCGTGTAGCATGAGCTTCCGAAGGACTTGGTCGTCGCCAGCAGCCAGCCGGATGGCAGGGCTAAGTAGTTTCGCTCGCACAGATTCTGCGATCGGTGGTGCCGTTGAAGCTGCCATCGATACGTCGTCTGCTTTGAACATCGCAATCCCGGACCAGCCATCGATTAGCGCTTCGGCTGGGGGCGGACACTGCATGCGTACTGCCCCAAGAATCACAGCTGAGCCGCCCCCGCTGCGGTTTGCGTCCCGAAGCGCGGCGCCAAGATAATCTCGCAATGCATCGGTACAAGGCGGTCCGAGATTCGGTAGCACCCGTTCATGTCTAAACGCGCTGGGCGCCGCCCGCATGGTGTTCAGCGCATCTTCACGGTCAGCGGTCAGCAGCCCCAGGACCAGATCTGTGTGAGATTCGATATCGCCCGTTTGATCGACCATCTCGTCCATGAGCATGTCATGGATCCAGGCCTTGTCCTCCGGACGCGCGACCGTTCGGAGCAGGCCCCTTGCGATCGCAAGTGCCGCTGGCTGGCTGGCACTGCCATTCCTCAGGATGTCAAGGACGATCGGTCGGGCTACGTCGCTTTGGCCGCGATTCACGGCAACTATGGCCCTGCCCGCCGGGTTTAGCTCCTGCTCGAGCGCCGGCTCGACTGGGGCGCCCAGGGGCGCTATCAACGGCTTCGCCTGGCGAAGAGCGCTGTCGTCTCTCACAAGCGCCAAGTCGAGCCTAATCGTACGGAGGAGCCTCGGATATGTGGGCGCGCCCAAGCCGGGATATCCTCTGTACATTCGCACAAGGCCACCTTCGGCCACCGCGTACTCGTGTTGATCAAGAAAGGTGAGATAGCTCAGTGCTGCGAAGCACACGCCTGCTACAAGGGCCAGCAGCGTGCGTCGAACGACCCGCCGCATGTGCGCGCGGCTGACACGCCCGGTCACGACTGTCAGTTGTGAGAGCGCCAGGCGCTTGTGAACGAATAGCAGAGGGTCGGCGCCGTACGTCCCGGCCACCACTAGGTCTTGCGGCGGAGCGGTACCGTAGAGGGTACGTCTATCCTCCTCTATCCCGAAGCCGACTGCTTCGACGAGGTCGAAGAACGTGATCTGCCCTGGAATTCGGCCGGCGGCTTTCGTTCCCCGGAGGATGCCTATCAGCTGCCTCGAGAAGAGTGTCCCCTCACCATCCGGGAGCTCCCAGGACGGTTGCCCTTCCCGCGAGGCGCTAAGCAGCAACCTGAAGTCTGATCGTCCAGTAGAACGGAAGAACGCTGGTGCTCCTTCCGCAAAGCCGGCTCCGACACAGCAATCGAAAACTAGAAGGACGCCCCGGGCAGCGGCGGCTCGGAACGACCTCTCTAAGTGGTTAGCTGAGATCGAGGTGTCGGCCAATCGGCTGAGTTGTGCGTCGTGGGGGCAGAAGTGGAATTGGTCATTAAGTCGGAAGGCGTGACCCGCGAAATAGAAGAGCAAGATAGAAGTCGAGTCTGCGGCTTCGCATGCCAAATTTATCGCGTTCAGAACCTCGACCCGCGTGGCCTCGTGATCTGTCAGACAGACGACCTGTTGTTTTGGGACAGCGCATCCGAACGGATCGGTGAGAGCCGCGCGTATCGCATTTGATTCCCGATTTGGTGATTTGAGTCCTGTTATCGCAGAATCCGAAAATTGCCCTACACCGACAATAACGGCACGCGTTTTTTTGGCAAATTCTTCTGCCGTTACACCTCTCGTCGGCATTCTGGCCTCAGAACCAAGAACTGAAGAAGCTCCTGCGCCCGGCATCCAAACGACTGAGGTCCTTCACGCCGATCGTCACGCCACGTGCTATTGCACCGTTCCCTCGATTTCCGATCGCGGATGCGCCTGCCGCAGTGCAAAATATCAGACACCCGTTGACAACGCCGACAAACCAGTCGAGTCCCGAGCCGCCGGTGAAATGGACGCCGCAGCGGCAATACACTCGGCGACCACGAGGGCGAGCCACCGCGGATTTCTGTCGAAAACCTGCTGGATCGTGTTGCAGACAACATAAACTGTGCCTGTGGCCCCAGTGAGCGTCATCATGCTCTGGAGCGTGAAAAACTCTTTCGGCAGGGTGTCAACCATGAGGAAATCCTTGCAAATATTCTCGCGTTGGACAAGCGGAAATGCCTTTTGTCGAAACCTTCAATCTCGGTCGAGCGCGCTTCCAGACGAGGAATCGTCTGACCAAGGGATCTCCGCTCTCGAGGGCTGAGACAGGCGGATTCTGATCTATGGTCTTGCGGAAGGGCGAGGGCAGCAACGGCCGCGCCCCGGAAGCGATAGAGAGAGATCTCACCGAAGTCAGGTCAGGGTCTGTTTAACAAAACGGTAGGGGCATAGTTCAGTCGCTGGGAGTGTCTTGGCTTTTCATTTGACGGGACTTTGGTTGCCAGTATCTACTCCACTTCATGGACGGAGGAGCGCTCAGACAACGCATCAATAAGAGCAGGACTTTTTCGCTTTCCTTCATTTCACGATTGTCCTGCCGCCAAGCCAGCTCGTTCGCGTAGGCCTCGAGATGTTGCTGGGAAATCTGATGATGGGTCCCGTAGTGCATCTTTCGGAGAAGTGCGAAAAACGACTCGGCCCAATTTGTGTGAACGCCATCTCGAGAATACGCGTCGTTGTGCTCGATCCGCGCAACCTTGTATGACCGAGTGAGGCGGTTCCAGCCCTTCGATCCGTCTGCGTGAATGAGGGAATCGGGTGCAACTGTTTCGGAAATCGCCTCCAGGGAATCCGATTCTTTCTTTCCGACGAATGCCTTGGTGTTACCGAACGGCTCCCGCGCGACGACTACGACACGTCGGTTTTTATACTTCTTCCGGTAACGTCGTTTGCCGAATTCGTCCGTCATGTTGGTCGCCACACGGTGACCGCCAATCGTGCAGCCATCGACCTGCACCACCCCACCAAGCGCCAGGTCCGGTCTCTGCATGGCTTCCCGCATCTTATGAGTAAGGACGAAGCTCGTTTTGTACTGGCACCCCAGATAGCGCGAGAGCTGCAAGCTGCTGACGCCCTTGGCACCTCCAACGAAAATGCAAGCGGCGAGGATCAGGCTTCTCGCCGACATCTTCGAGCCGGCGAAAATCGTGCCCGAGGTGATGGAGAACTGATGCCGGCATTTACAACGGAAGACCGGCCTGGCCCTGAGGGGGTGGACTTCGTCTTGGCCGCATCTTGGGCAAATAGGGCTGCCATCCGTATTCGCCCATCGAAGAAGCATCAGCATCTTACGCGCGTCATCTTCGCTCATCCGGGCGACCGAGATGAGCGATACATCGTTTATGATCCGATCTGCCGGCAATTCGTGTAGACGCCGTCCGTGAGCGACCCGGTCGATTTACTAGCCCACATCGGCGAAGGGCGTATGACAGCATCGGGAAGATTATTGGATCTGATATCCGAGCGCTCGGTACCCGGCCCGTCTCTTGGCCGCCATTCGCGCCAGCAACGGGACCTGCTCATCGACATAGTCCACGACAAGCACGTCGTTCTTCCCGTCATGCTTCCGGTGGAGCCGGCCAACATATTGAGCCAGCGTTCCCTTCCAGGAGATCGGCATCGTCAGAAACAGGGTGTCGAGTCTCGGATCGTCGAAGCCCTCCCCGATATACCGCCCGGTCGCCAGGATCAGCCGCTCCTGGCCGACGGAGTCCTGAAGCGCTGATTCCGACACACGCCGCTCGGCGTTTGACATCCCGCCCCGCAGAACGATGAGATTTCGTACGAAGCGTGAGAGGCGGCCTTGGAGATATTCGAGATGGCTGCGACGCTCCGTAAGTACGACCGGCGAGCGCTTCGCCTCCAGCGCCTTCAGCACATCGTCGAAGATCCGGTCATTGCGGGTTTCATCCTGCGCGAGGGCGGCATAAACGGTTGCAATTGCAGGCCGGTCGGACCCTGCTAGCGCCGGCGGCAGCTGAAACCCTGTTGACCGAAGCTTGACGCGGTGCCGGATGCCCTGTTCCGCGGCTTGGGTTCGCGCGTCGACCCGGTATCGAACGGGTCCGCATTGCATGAATATGATGGGGTGATGGCCGTCTTTCCGAGCCACGGTTGCCGATAATCCCAGCACAAACCGCGCCTTCGATCGGCGCGCTACCAGCTCGAAATTCGCCGCCGAGAGGTGATGGCATTCATCGACGACGAGATGCCCGTAGTTGGCGACCAGGTCCGATACCTCGCCACGACGTACGAGGCTCTGGATAAGGGCGACATCGATCACGCCCGTCGGTTTGCGACGGCCGCCGCCGATAGTGCCTATGGCCTTCGGGTCGATCTCCAGAAATGTCTTCAGACGTTCGATCCATTGGGCGAGCAACTCGCGCCGGTGGACGAGAACGAGAGTGTTGCGCATCCGATGGGCGACGAGTGCTGCTGCCACGACCGTTTTGCCGAACGCCGTCGTAGCCGCCAGTACGCCGGCGTCATGAGGAGCCAGCACTTCGAATGCCTTGATCTGTCGTCCGCGCAGAGCGCCCTGGAACCGAAGCTCGGCGGGCAGCGGGTTACCCAACATTCGGAGGTCGTCGATCACCGGCTCGGCGCCATGGATTTTCAACATCTCGACAACGTCGTCCAAGCAGCCTCGGGGCAATCCCACATGGCGCGCGTGAAGCTCAGCGCAGGAGATGATCCGGGGCTTGCCGAAGGTCGGTAGCCGCATCGCCTGAGCCCGGTAGAATTCAGGGTTCTGGAAGGCCGCCAGCCGGATCAGCCCCGCCGTTATTGCAGGGGGTAGGTCCGTCCGATCGACATAGACCTGATCGGCAACGACGATGGCCACCTTATCCGGCAGGCGACCATCGATCGGGCGCAGTTGGCGCCGTCTCGATGGGGGCGCGAGCCACGGCTCCTCGGAATCCTCATCATCGACCGGCATTCGAACGCTGAGAACACGACCAGCTGTCTCCGCTTCGGCGACGATCCGAAAGGCCAGATCGGGGGTGAGCCGCGGCAAGGATGACAGGAAAGCCCACTGGTCCTCGTAGGGGCGAAGACCCTCGTCGACGAAGACGCTGTTGCCGTTATCCCGCGCCTTCCGCTGCAGCGGCAGGGCAATCAAATTGCCGAAACCGCCGATCGGCATTGTATCCTGGCTCGGGAAGAATCGGTCATACGACGCGAAGCCGATTTCGGGGCGCCGTTCCATTGTCGCCGTGACGATCGCGGCGCCGAGTTGGCGCGCGGTGCGCGCCGGGATCGGCTCAGAGAAGAAAATCCAGATATGCCCGCCATTGCCGGAGCGAGATCGCTCCAACGTGGCCGGGATCCCTCTTGTGCGGCAGGTTTCGAGCATGGCCGTAGCGTCGGCCACCCAATCCTTCTTGTCGAAATCGGCTGCCAGGAACCAGCACGTCTCGTCCAACAGGAGGGGATAGACGCCGGCGACGAAATCGCCTCCGGACCCACGCCCGCTATCGCCACCCCGAAGGTGCCGCTCGATCATCTCGTCGGAAACGGGGATGAAGGCTTGGTTGGGACACTCTCCGCATTTGACGTGTGGCTTGTTGCATATGCCCTTTGCCCACTCGTTGCTGCAGGCCGGGGCATAGCCCGCTTTCCCCCGTTTTCCGATTCTCCCAACGGATCGGGTATAAATCGGCGCGGCCGATGAACAGACGTCGGAAGAGGTCGATCTTCTCGCCTGTCGAGGACGCCGCCGTTACCGAGGGAAAATCAGCGGGAGGCGTGGAGACGTCGGTGTGCGCGGACGGCGGCGACACGCGTTGGAGTTCGTCCAACATGCGCTCAAGCTCGGCGCGTTCGAGGTCGAGTGCCCGGAGCCGGGCTCGAACACCGGCAATCTCGTTGTCCCTCTCATGATCGGCCATCGTCATTGTAAGCCCACGGGAGTGCGAAGCGCTTTCCTGCCCCGGCATCGGCCTAGGGTTGGGAGAAGGCACTATCGCTTGCGCAATATAGCTGCAGGCTGCGAGATCTGCTGTTTCAGATACGTGACTTCCGCGACGAGTGCGATCGTCGCCGTCACCTCGCGGCAGCGAATTACCACCACGATTCGATGTGAAGTATTCTGGCGCGATTGATCTCCTCGTTCATCGCATCGGCCGACAGTCCATTCCGGAGATTAACCAGGACGAACTCTATCGCCCGATGCAGCTCGGGATGCTTGTCGGCAGACGGGCACGCTGAACCCATCCCGAGATGTGCCGCCAGATTTTCGAGCTTGACGAGTTGTGCATGCTTGTCAGCTTTTTCCATCAGAAAAGCGGTTACTTTTTCCAGCAAACGCCGTTGCCGTTCATTTTCACGGTGCCTTTCCGCCGCCTCTTTGGCGAGCCGTGCCGCTTCGGCCTCCTGAGCGCGCAGATGCCGAGCCGTGGCTCCGCCCGTCTTGAGCGCTATCATCATCTCGGTAAGATAGTCTTCTACGCGCCTTGTGGACCTGTCGTACCATCGCCCAACGATCGAATTGGACTGCCAGCCGGATAGTCTTGGATCGGAGATCTCGAGCGCGAGCCTGCCTGACGGGCAATAGTCCCACGTCGGATAAAGCGTCCGGTCGCTCCGATAGTAATCGGGATACTTTTTTCGCCACTCATCCTGCTCAGCCTGCCGCTTCAGTTCGGCCGGCGTCGGCACATGAGACTTTTTGCCCTTGGTTTCATAGATCCGGACAGCGAGTGGCTGCTCATCGACGACGATCCGGAAATCGCCATCGGCCGACAACTGGTGGCCCCGCTCAACTGCCGCCCGCAGCACCCAATGAATCAGCAGGACGACCCGATCGATCGATGCCCGTCCGACAGTGGCATCGAACCTGCCGGCACCGCTGCAAGCGATGAAACCCTCGGCATCGGCTTTCGCATTCCGGAGCGCTTTACCTGTTGCCGCAGCGAGGGGATGCAGCCGCGTGGGCGGCTCGGACGGGATGGAAATTCGGTTCCCATCCTGTGCCTCTTCCTGCACCGCGATCCGATGCGTTTCGGCGATCTCGGGCGGCAGGTCTGGCTTCGGATGCGCGTGAAACACTACCCGATCAGCCTGACCCGGCTTCAGTGGTGGGAGCGGGGTCTGAACGACCCTCTTGCCATGTTGCAGCTTCGCCCAATACCCCATCGGAGGTGTCGGAATCCCGTGCTTGATGCAGATTTTCCTGACCGCCACATCGGATATGCCAAATTCCTTCGCGACGTGGGTAACGGGCTTCTCCCAAACCAAGGCATAGAGCTCTGCGCGCTTCATGAGTTGGATTGACCTCTGTCGAAACGGAGATGGCAGCGATTCGGGGTTCGATCGAGGCGCACCATGCCGCGCCCAGAGATGAGGACTCCTGTCTTCGATGGGCTTCAGAATGGCCGCCTAGATAGCGCTGGCGGCTCTGCTGCCGCTGCTGAGCTTTCCCGGCACGGGCAGGGGTTCTTCAGCACCAGGTCGGATCTCCCGAGCCGACGGGGAAGTGCCCTCTTGGGTTGCCCTAGACAACGCCACAGAGTTCCTCGCGAGAATGCCGCTCGGCCATCGTGTCGTATCCCTTGGCGTCTATTTGGAGAGCACAGCCTCGAGCCGGCTGACCAAGGTTGCGCGGGCGACCGACGCCAACGTGTCGAGGTTCTGCTGACGCCATCGCACAGCCGGCAGGTCGGGCGCGTGCTCGATGTCAAGGAGCGACCAGTCGGGAGTCCCGCGTTCGAAGGACAGCAGAAAGGTGCGATGATTGGCTGGCATGGTTCCGAGGATGTCCGCCACCAGCGCCGCGCGCGCCTCGACGAGAGCCTCGATAGTTACCGATTCTCGTGACATTCCGACGAACCCGCGCTCGAATTCCTGGCGGATGTCCTTCTGAGGGGAGCCGAGCACTTCGGCCATCGGCCGGTCGTGGCTCAGCAGATAGACGATGAAGGCCTGACGCAAGGCATCATCGATGCCCTCATTCCGCAGAAGATCACGGATGTCGAAGAGGTCGCGCGGGTGCTGGCGGTCCAGCGCCGCGACAATCTTTCCGGCGTAGAGATCGGCAAACGAGACGATCCGCATCTCGGCGAAACCGAATGCCTGCTCGACCGAAGGAGAGACATCGCGCATTCCTGGATCGAAAACGCAGCCGCGCAGAACCGGCGTCACCTCGATCTTGATCTGCTCGGTGCCGCGACGAACGATCAGCTTGGTCACGTTGGTTTCGCGAGAGCGAGATGGGGTGACACGGACCTCCGGCAGCGCCTTGTCGATCCGGCTGCCGATTCGCAGGAGAGCCGCTTCTATTTCGGCGAGGGACTCAGCTCGCGGCCGGATCGGCAGGTAGGTCAGGTCGATATCGACCGAGAGCCGCGGCAGATTTCGGACGAAGAGATTGATGGCCGTGCCGCCCTTCATGGCGAAGCACTCTTCAGCCGCGATCGAGGGCATCGTGCGGATGAGAAGGGCGACCTGTCGTCGATAGGCCTCGTTGAATTCCATCAGCGGGCCTCGTCCAACTCGCGCGGGACGGTGATCTCGTAGATCGCGTCGAGCCGTCCGCCTTTGACGAGCATGCGTTTGCCTTTGCCGAGGTCGACGGCTGCGCGATCCAAGCGCTTGAGCCAGGCGTGGCCGTGCCGGTCGGCGAAGAAAAAGAACAGCCGCTTCACCTTTACACTCCGGCATTGGACCAGGAGCGCCTCGAGCCGGCGCGCGCTCAGATCGCCCAGGCCCTCCATCAGCATGTCGGCCTGGTGAAAGCTCTCCCGATCGGGCAATTCATTGAATTCTTCGAGAATGGCGCGCTCCGGTGTCGAGACCACCATGGGCCAATCCCACTGCCCCCAAGGCAGGAGGCGCAGTCCCGCGCTTTCGAGAGGGGTACCGGCATCGGCGTCGACGACTTCGCCACCGATCAGGATCGGAAACGGCGGTGCAGGCTCTTCCTTGCCGAAGAGAGGAGTGCTGTTGTGATAGACGAACTGCTCCTTGAGCGGGAGCGTCGAAAGCCAGGTCGGGGGTGGCGAGGGCCCGTACAAATGTACTTCCGATCGGCCGGACGATACGTAATGGGCGTAGCCCTGCAGTTCGAGCGCGGTTCGCCCGCCGACGACGAGGCGATGCTGGAGCAGGAGTTGAAGGGACAAGACGGCTTGCTGCCAGCTCAGCGCGCCGCGCGGCCGTCGATAAACGCGGTTGGCCGGCTGCTGGAGCCGGCCAACCGTGACATATTGGCTTCGCAGGGCGGTAGAATATCCTTTGGCCGATAGCCAAGCCGCGTCGACCAGGAGGCCCTCGGGGAGATCTCGGTCGAGTTGGTTTAGCTTATCGTATTTTTGCATAGCCATGATAAGTGTTCTACCATATCTCCAAACTTTTTGCGAGTTCGAAGTAGCAGAGAATTGCATAGTCTTACTTTGTAAATGCGGCATTCTATGAACCTGCCAGCGGCGCGGGTTGCGCCAATTGCATGTCGAGAGCCCGCGAGGACGGAGGCGCCTTAGATCGCACGCCCAGCCTCGCGGGCGTCTCGCTCAGGCAGCCACAGCCGAAGCCGCAGACCGCGTCGAGCGTTTTCGCGATCGTTGGCTTGCAGTCCTGCTGGCATCCAACAGATCCGCTATTTCGGCTGAAACGCGGTCTGCCGCTACGACGAGCGCGGCATCCAAATGGACATAGCTTTGCGTGACGCCACGTCCGGCATGGCCGAGCAGACCTGCTATTGTGAGTTCGGAGAAGCCGAGATCGCCAGCCACGCTGGCGAATGTGTGCCGAAGGACATGCGGCGTTACGTCCGTCAATTTGGCTTTGGCGCAGATACGGTCCAGCACGCGGACGACACCGATGAAGTGGCCGTTCCCCCAATCCGCAGGGAAGACGAATGGGGAGCCGTCGCTCACCGGTATGGCCTCGATGCAGTCCATCGCCGCGTCGCCGACCACCCGGATCTGAGCGCCGCTCTTGGTATCAGGGAACCGAATGCAGTGCTCTTTGCGCGTGAACCATGAGTGCTCCAGGGCGAGCACTTCCATTCGCCGAAACCCTGTCAGTAGCATCAGACGGATCGCCGTCAACCCGGTTGGGTGCTCGCCTTCCAGCTCGGCGGACTGAATAGTCCGCCCAAGGTGACGAATTTCGTCGGCGCTGAGCCGGCGCTGCCGCGGCTGGCCGGCGAGTTGGCGAACGCCCTCGGCGGGGTTCTGGGAGATGATCCTCAGACGTGCGGCATGCCCGAGCAAACTGCGCAGGGTTCCAATGGTGCGGCTGGCGACGCCGGTTCCGCCCGTCGCCCTTCCACCGCGCCCCTTTCGGCCGCGCGCGGATTTACCCGCTGCGATATCCGCCTGCAGGCCTTCGATCTCTCTCAGCGTAAGGCCGCTCACCATCCGGGATCCCAACAGCGGCTTGATATGCGTCTCGATCCGGCTCCGATCCATGTGAAGTGTCGATGCCTTGATTGGTCGACGGTTGCGACCCAGGATCCGGCCCGCCTCGGCTTCCTCGAGATACCAGTCGCAGATCTCGCTGACCGTCATGCCGGCGCGCGCCAGGTGACGGTCAGCGGAAGGGTCTTCGCCTTCGGCAACCGCAGCCAACTTCTTTCTGGCAAGATCTCTCGCACTCTCTGCAGTTAGCGCGCCATGCTGCCCAAGCACCAGTCGCCGGGTCCGACCTTCGGCGTTTCGGTACTGGACGAGGAAGGTCTTTACTCCAGATGGCTTCACGCGAACGCCGAATCCCCTCAGTTCCGTATCCCACGCGAATACGTCTCGATCAGGCTCAGGTTGGAGCGCATCCACCGTGCGCTTCATGATCTTGGCCATAGTTTGCTCCCACTCCATCATTCCACGACTGTTCTCAAATCTGCTTCCCCGGATTTTCCGGCGGAGGCCGGGGAAGCAGGGGGGAAGCACGAGAGCGAAAATCGTCGGGTATGGAGAGGATATTGCGGGGAGGGTCGAGATCAACGAAAACCCTTATATAATAGGGCCTTAGCGGTTCCCAGGACAGAAAAAGATGCTGTGGCGTAAATGGCCTGAGGACCTTGCCAAGGTTGGGGTCGAGGGTTCGAATCCCTTCGCCCGCTCCAAATTTCCTCAAGGAAATCGAGCGGTTAGAACGGTTCTGCGTAACCGGGGCAAAACCGGTGGCGAGCGCGACATTGTGACTCTGGGCCTTCGGGTTGAAGACGCTGGCGGTTTTGGTGTGGGTGCGATTCTGTTTGCTGATGGAAGAGCCCGCCGATATCCGGACGCCGTCGGTTAGTGAGCTACTTGACCTGATTGTCGAGCTGCGCCCTGAGCTTGCAGGTCTGCGTGCGGAGAATGTTGTGTTGAAGGACGAGATCCGGCGCCTGAAAGGTTTGCCGCCACGTCCGACGCTGAAGCCGAGCGGGATGGATCGGTCGTCGCCGGGGCGGCCGCCCTCGGGTTCGGGTTCGAAACGCCGTGGCCGGAGCCGTGCGGTCGTTACCGAAGAGCGCGATCTTTGCCTGGCGGTACCGCCCGGCTCGAGGTTCCTGGGGCGTCGGGCTTTTGTCGTGCAGGACCTGACGATTGGTGTTCGCGTGACGCGCTATTGGCGCAGCCGCTGGCGCCTGCCGGATGGCAGGATCGTCGTGACACCGTTGCCCGAAGGCGTTGACGGGCATTTTGGTGCCGAGCTGCGGCGTATGGTGTTGTCGCTCTATCACCAAGGCCAATCGACGGTCGAGCGGATCGTTGCCTTGCTGCGCGATCTGGGCGTATCGATCTCCAAGCGCCAGGTTGTGCGGATCCTGACCGGCAAGATCGAAGCCTTCGTCACCGAGGCCAAGCAGGTGCTGAAAGCCGGGCTCGCCTCGGCGGGCTGGGTGAGCGTCGACGATACCGGTGCACGCCATGCTGCGAAGAATGGTGTGTGTACGCAAATCGGCAACGACCGGTTCGCCTCCTTCACGACCACCACGTCGAAGAGCCGGTTGAACTTCTTGCAACTCCTGCATGGCGGTTCGGCCCGCTGGGCGCTCAACGCCGCGTCGCGAGCCTATATGCTCGAGCGCGGGCTGGCGGCCGCGACGGTGACGGCACTTCACGCCGCAGCGGCACCGTCCGGCTTCGACGACGCGGCAGGCTGGGATGCTTATTTAGAGACCCATGGCTTAGAGCCCAAGGACGGTCCGCTCGATCCGTTCCGCATCGCCAGCGAAGGTGCGTTGTGGGGCGGCCTAATCGAGGCGCAGGCCTTGGACGGCACCGTCATCCTGAGTGATGGCGCCGGCCAATTCGCCATCGGCGAGCACGCCCGGTGCTGGGTCCATATGGAGCGGCTGATCCACGCGCTCGATACTTTCACCGACCTGAACCGTAGCGCCAAGGCGATGATCCAGAGCCAGATCTGGGAACTCTATAACGACATCAAGACTTGGCGCCTGGATCCCGACCCCGAAAGAGCCACGGAATTGGCCCACCGGTTCGATCGGATCTTCACCACCAAGACCGGATTCGCCACCCTCGACCGCCTGCTCGCGCGCATCCGCGCCAACCGGTCGAGCTTCCTCAAGATCCTCGAACGTCCGGATATTCCGCTTCATACCAACGGATCGGAGAACGACATCCGTTGCGTCGTAACCCGCCGAAAAATCAGCGGCGGGACGCAAAGCGACGAGGGCTGTACAGCCCGAGATGCCATGCTCAGCCTCTTGAAGACTTGCAACAAGCTCGGCATCAGCTTCCGGCACTACCTCGGTGATCGCCTTGCCATCCCAGGCGGCAAAATCCTGCCCCTGACAGAGTTGGTCGCCGCGCGATAAACCGCCAGATCAACAACGCCACCGGTTTTGCCCCGGCTACTAAGGTTGGATATAATTCTGCTTATGAGGGAATTTTCTAATGGATAGTCGAATTTCCGGTATGGGCCGCACCGTGGGCCATATAAGACGCCCGCAAAGGAAAGCGATTCCAGGATTCTCAGTCTGCTCTTCTATAACGCTCAGGAGGACTTCCGACGATGTGCCATGTCGTGAACGCCCTGGCGACACTGCTGGTCATCGAGCCGCGCGTCGCGTCGATAACCCGGTCGCGCGACGGCAAATCCGATCGCGATCGGCGTGTGCTCCTCTGAGATCCCGTATTGAGGCCGCCGGCTTGTCAAAATCACGACGGAATAGATGTTATATTGACCGTCCGGCCGCCACGGCCCAATCTCCCTTGGATCGATCCTGCTCGGATCCGGATGAGGGAGGCGCTTGTGAGCGGAAAAGCCTATTCCACCGCGTTGATCGTCGGGGCAGGGCCGGGAGTCGGCGCTTCGCTGGCACGGCACTTCACGCAAAGGGGCCTGAAGGTCGCGCTGGCGGCGCGGAACAAGGCCAAGCTGGAAAGCCTCGCGGCGGAAACCGGTGCCCTGGTGTTCGAGGCCGACGCCAGCGATCCGGCGCAGGTCCAGCGCTTGTTTCAGGAGGTCGACCGCGAATTGGGGGCGCCTGACGTGACAGTGTACAATGCAAGTGGCCGGCTGCGCGGGCCGCTCGTCGATCTCGATCCGGCCGAAGTCGAGCAGGCCCTCCGCATCTCGGGCTTTGGCGGATTCCTGGTTGGCCAGGAGGCAGCCCGGCGCCTGTTGGCCCGGCCGGAGGGTGAGCGGGGTGCCATCCTGTTCACCGGCGCCTCGGCAAGCATCAAGGGCTATGCGCGCTCGGCGCCCTTCGCGATGGGCAAATTCGCCTTGCGCGGCCTGGCCCAGAGCATGGCCCGCGAGTTGGCGCCGCAAGGCATCCATGTCGCCCATTTCGTGATCGACGGTGCCATCCGCAGCAAGACACGGCTGGAGGCGGCGGAGCGCCCGGACAGCATGCTCGATCCGGATTCGATCGCCGAGACCTATTGGCAGATTCTGCAGCAGCCGCGCAATGCCTGGACCTGGGAAGTCGAGCTGCGTCCCTGGGTCGAAACCTTCTGAAGGAGTGTCGTGATGGTCGATCTCTATTACTGGCCGACGCCGAACGGGAAGAAGGTCACGATCTTCCTGGAAGAGACGGGGCTGCCCTACAAGCTCATTCCGCTCGATATCGGCAAGGGCGATCAATTCGATCGGAGTTTCCTCAAGATCAACCCCAATCACCGGATGCCGGCGATCGTCGATCACGCGCCGAATGGCGGCGGTGTCCCGATCAGCGTCTTCGAATCCGGGGCGATCCTGCTCTATCTCGCGGAGAAGACCGGCAGCTCTGGCCGCAGGAGCCGCATCTCAAATACGAGGTCGTGCAATGGGTCGTCTGGCAGATGGCGAACCAGGGGCCCAAGCTCGGCGAATGCGGTCATTTCCGCCGGCTGGGCGACAAGCACGGTGACCAGTCCTATGCCGTCCGCCGCTTCACGGATGAGGCGAACCGGATCTACGGCGTGCTGAACAACCGGCTCCATGACCGGCCCTATCTGGCCGGCGACACCTATACCATCGCCGACATCGCGGCCTATCCCTGGGCCACGGGATGGCAGGCGCAGGGCCAGGACATCGCCGAGTTCGAATATGTCAAACGCTGGCTCGACACGCTGGCGGCGCGGCCCGGCGTGCAGCGCGGCATGGCGGTCGGACAGGAGCTCTCGACCGATCCGAGCAAGCTGCCGCCCGAGGAGATCGCCCGCCGGACCAAGATTCTCTACAACCAGCGCGCCTTGCCGGTACCCGATGCTCCCGCCCCGCTGCAGAAAGAAACGGTATGAATTCGCCGCGTTTCGGCATTTGGGCGCTGGTGCATGGCAGCCGTGGCGCGCTGCAGGATCCCGACGAACCCTTCGATGCCTCCTGGGAGCGCAACAAGCGCCTCGTCTTAGAAGCGGAGGCGCTCGGCTATGATTCGACGCTGATCGCCCAGCACACCGCCAACCCCTATGACGACGAATGGGACGAGCTCGAGGCCTGGACCGCCTCGGCAGCACTCGCGGCGCTCACCAAGCGCATCGAGATCATCGCGGCCATCAAGCCGCCGCTCTATCACCCGGTCGTGCTCGCGAAGATGGCGCTGCAGATCGAGCATGTCGCCGAGGGGCGGTTCGGCATCAATCTCGTCAATGCCTGGAACCGGCCCGAATACGAAAAGGCCGGCATTCCCTTCGCCGAACATGACGAACGCTACGCCTATGGGCGCGAATGGCTTTCGGTGGTCGAGCCGCTGCTGCGCGGCGAGCGGCTGAATTTCTCGGGCCGCTATTTCACGGTCACCGATTATCAGCTGCGCCCGGCCGATCATTTCCGGACCCGTCCGGCTGTCTATGTCGGCGGCGAGTCTGCTCCCGCGCAGGATCTCGTCGCGGCGCTCGGCGATGTCTGGTTCATCAACGGCCAGCCGCTTGCCGAGGTCGAGCGGTTGATCGCCAGCGCCCGTGAGCGCCCGCGCAGCGGGCCGCCCGTGCGTTTCGGTCTTTCCGCCTTCGTGATCGCGCGCGAAACGGCCGCCGAGGCCGAGGCCGCCTATGCGCATCTCGCCGCCTTGACGGAGCGGGACGCCGCGATCCGGGAACGCCAGAGAGCGAACACGGATCCCAGCGTCGTCATGAGGCATACCCATGCGGCCAAGACGCCGCGCATCGGCACCAATGGGGGCACGGCCGCCGGGCTGGTCGGCAGCTATGACCAGGTGGCGGAGCGCATCCAGGCCTTTCACGCCGCCGGCATCGAACTTTTCATGCTGCAGTTCCAGCCCTTCGAGGCGGAAATGCGCCGCTTCGCCCGGGAGATCTTTCCGCGGGTCCGTTAGGCAGGCGGGGCGAGTTCAGCGCTCGCCCCGCCTGCCTTGGCGGTCACCCGTCCTTGCCGACGGTCGCGCAACGCGGGTTGCCGGTTTCCGCGGGCGGGACGGAGATCGCCTCGTTCGGCGCGATCAGCGCCGTGCCGGAAAAGGGGAAGCTGTAGAATTTGCCGTCGGCGGCCACGACCTGGCCGGTGGCTTGGCCGATCTGGACCTGATGGTCGCAAGCGCGGACGATCAGCGGACCTGCGATCGAGCCGTAATGCAGCCCTTCGAGCGCCTGCTCGACCTTGTCGAAATCGGTCGCACCGGCCTTCTCGATGGCGAGGGCGGCAAGCTGGGTAGCGATATAGGATTTGCCGACCGAGGCCGTCGGCCATGGGATGTCGCCGGTCGCATGGGCCTCGTGCCAGGCGGAGAGGAAGGCCTTGTTCTCGGGCGTATCGATCGTCGGCTGATAGACATCCGACCCGATATCGCCGACCGCGGCCGTGCCGATGCCTTTGAGAATGTCGGGGTCGAGCAGGAAGGTGCCGCCGACGCGCGGCTTCAGGCCGAAGCTGTTCGCCTGGTTCAGCAGCTGCACCAGATCGGCGCCCCAATCGGCGGTCAGCACGAAATCGGCCTCGGAGGCCTGGATCTGCTGCAGATAGGGCGAGAAATCCGCGGCACCGCGCGGGTGAAAGACATTCCCGACGATCTGCACCTCGGGATCGAGCCGGGCGAGCGCCTTTTGAAAGCCGACGGCCGAGGCCTGGCCGAAGGAATAATCCTGGTTCAGCAGGAAGACCTTCCGAACGGACGGGTAATCGTGTTTCAGCGCATAGACGATCGCGGCGGCATGCGCCGTCGTGCTCGACGCCACGCGGAACAGCGCCGGCTGGAAATCCGAGCCGTGAGTTCGTCGGTCTCGCCGGCGAAGGCCAGGACCGGGACATGATATTGCTGGCCGACCGCGACGAGGGCGCGCAGGACGTCGGACCCGGACGCGCCGATGATCACGCTGACATGGTCCTGCAGCACGGCATCGACGGTCTTGCGCCGCGTCGCCGCTGCGTTCAACTCGGATCCGTTGATAGGTGCCGCAGCGACAGATATTGCCGCTCATCGCGTCGTCGATATCCTGGTCGCTGGGGTTGGGCGTGGCGGCGAGCAGTGCTGCGGCCGACATGATCTGGCCCGACTGGCAATAGCCGCATTGCGGCACGTCATGCCGGACCCAGGCGGCTTGCAGCGGATGCGTATTTGCCCAGGCCTTCGATCGTGGTGACCCTGGCGCCTGCGACATCGCCGATCGCCGTGATGCAGGATCGTGTCGGCGCGCCATCGACGTGGACGGTGCAGGCGCCGCATTGGGCAATGCCGCAGCCATATTTGGTCCCGGTCATCTGCAACTCGTCGCGCAGCACCCAGAGCAAGGGCGTCTCCGGTGCAGCCTGGACGGTCACGGCCTTGCCGTTGATCTCGAGCGCCGTCGGCATGTCACAATCTCCCTGCGTTGCGGTTGTGTCCGCCGGGAGATGATGACGCTTCGTTCGATACTTGAAAAGGAGTGTCGCCGCGGCGCCTGAAAAACGGCGTCCGCGAGCGGATAGGCTACGCCGTCACCGCCATGTCCGACCGCGCCGCCAGCGCCTTGACTGCCTGCTCGATCAGCTCGGCCAGGATCTCCTCGGTCGGCTGCTCGGCCGTCACCATGCCGACGCTCTGGCCGGCCATCAGCGAGCCGCCTTCGACGTCGCCATCGATCACCGCGCGGCGCAGGGCACCGGCCCAGAAATGCTCGATTTCGAGCTGGGCGGCCTTCTGATCGAGTTCGCCGCTGTTGACGCGATCGATCACCACGCGCTGCACCTCGGCGAAACGGCGCGTGCCGTCATTCTGCAGGGCGCGGACGGGAATGACCGGAAAGCGCGGATCGAGCTGGATCGAAGGAATGGCGTCGCGTGCGGCAGCGCGGATAAAGGCGTGCTTGAAGCGCGGATGGGCGATCGATTCGGTGGCGCAGACGAAGCGCGTGCCGAGCTGCCCGCCGGCCGCGCCCATCTCCAGATTGGACACGATCGCCTCGCCGCGTCCGATGCCGCCGGCGACGAAGACCGGCACCTCGGTGATATGGGGCAGGATCTCTTGCGCCAGCACGCTGGTCGAGACCGGGCCGATATGACCGCCGGCCTCCATGCCTTCAAATGACGAGCGCATCGACGCCCATCCGTACCAGCTTTCTGGCCAGCACCAGCGCCGGGGTGAAGCACAGCACCTTGGCGCCGCCTGCCTTGATCCGCTGGATCGCGGCTGAAGGCGGCAGCCCGCCGGCCAGCACGACATGGCCGACCGACTTCGCCAGGCAGACATCGATCAGCTCGGTCAGCTGCGGATGCAGCGTGATCAGGTTGACACCGAAGGGCTTCGCCGTCCGCGCGAAGGTCCGCGTCGATCTCGGCCGCGAGCAGTTCCGGGCTCATCGAACCGGAGGCGATCACGCCGAAGCCGCCGCCATTCGAGATCGCGGCGACCAGGCTGCGCTCGCTGACCCAGCTCATCGCCCCGCCCATGATGGCGATGTCGCAGCCGAGGAAATCCCGGCCGCGCTGCCATAGCCGGTCGAGCCGGCGGCGTGCGACGTCGAGGCTCATGACCGGGGTCAGGCGGCGTCCAGCTCGTAGGCTGTGTGCAGCGCACGCAGCGCCAGCTCGAGATACTCCTCGGCGATCAGCACGCTGACCTTGATCTCGCTGGTCGAGATGACCTGGATGTTGATGCCCTTTTCGGCGAGCGTGCTGAACATCTTCTGCGCGACGCCGGCATGGCTGCGCATTGCCGACGCCGATCACCGAAATCTTGGCGACCGAGGAGTCATGGGCGATCTCCTCGCAGCGCAGATCCGGACCGACCGTGCCTTCCCAGCACCTTGACCGTCCGGCCCAGATCGGCCTTGCCGACGGTTGTGAAGGTTCAGATCGGTCGTGCTGCCGTCGCGCGACACGTTCTGCACGATCATGTCGACATTGATATTGGCCTCGGCCAGCGGGCCGAAGATGCCGGCGGCGACACCCGGCCGGTCGGCCCACGGCGCGCAGGGTGATCTTCGCCTCGTCCCGGCTATAGGCGATCCCGCTGACGACTTGCTTTTCCAAGATCTCGTCCTCATCCACGACAAGCGTGCCCGGGCGGTCGACGAAGCTCGACAGCACCTGCACCCGCACCCGGTGGTTCATGGCCATCTCGACCGACCGGGTCTGCAACACCTTGGCCCCTTGCGAGGCCATTTCCAGCATCTCTTCATAGGTGATCGGTCGAGCTTGCGCGCCTTGGCGACGATCCGGGGATCGGTCGTGTAGACGCCGTCGACATCGGTGAAGATATCGCAGCGCTCGGCCTCGAAAGCAGCCGCCAGCGCGACAGCCGAGGTGTCCGAGCCGCCGCGGCCCAAGGTCGTGATCCGGCCGGTCGGCGAGATCCCCTGGAAGCCGGCGACGACGGCGACCTCGCCGCGCGCCGTGCGCTCGCGGATCTCCGTCAGGTCGATGTCCTGGATGCGCGCCGAACCATGCGCGTCAATTGGTACGGATCGGAATCTGCCAGCCGAGCCAGGACCGTGCCGTGATGCCGATTTCCTGCAGCGCGATCGCCAGCAAGCCCGGCGGTGATCTGCTCGCCCGAGGCGACGACGGTGTCGTATTCGCGCGCATCATGCAGCGATGCGGTCTCGTTGCACCAGGCGACAAGCTGGTTGGTCGTGCCGGACATGGCCGAGACGACGACGATCACCTCGTTGCCGAGGTCGGCCTCACGCTTGACCCCGCTGCGCGGACGATCTTGATGCGGTTGACATCGGCGACGGAGGTGCCGCCGAATTTCCTGCACGATGCGTGCCATGCTGTCTCTTACCTGCCCGGTATTGCGCCGACGCGCGCAGGCGCCGCGGCCGATGATCCTGGGATGCCCCGCTGAATGGCGGGTATACATAGCCTTACGCGGCGCGATGAGGCAAGCGCGCCCCCCGTTCTACGAGACCTGCCTCAGGAGTGGAGAAATCGTGCCTGCCGCAGCCCGCCCCGTGGCGGAACCCAGTACCGTCGACCCCGCGGAAATCGCCCGCTTCGCCGCCATGGCGGCCAATTGGTGGGATCCGAACGGCGTATGCCGCCCGCTGCACCGGCTGAACCCGGCCAGGCTCGGCTTCGTCCGCGACCGGCTGGCCGGGCATTTCGGCCGCGAGATCACGGCGCGGGCACCCTTCGCCGGCTTGGCCTTGCCTCGATATCGGTTGCGGCGGCGGGCTGGTCTCGGAACCGATGGCCCGGCTGGGCTTCCGCGTCACCGGCATCGACGCCGCCGCGGAGACATATCGAGGTCGCCCGGCGCCATGCCGAGCGCAGGACCTCGCGGTCGAATATCGCCACGACACGGCCGAAGCGCTGGTCGAAGCCGGCGCGCAGTTCGATGTCGTGCTGGCGCTCGAAGTGGTCGAGCATGTCGCCGAGCCGGCCGCCTTTCTCGGCTCGATCGGCAAGCTGGTCCGACCCGGCGGCGCCGTGGTGCTCTCGACCCTCAACCGCACCGCCAAGGCCTTGCGCTTGGCATTGTCGGCGCCGAATACGTGTTGCGCTGGGTTCCGCGCGGAACCCATAGCTGGCAGAAATTCGTGAAGCCGTCGGAGCTGGCGGCCGGCGCGCGGCCGGCCGGGCTGGAGCTGCGCGAACTGGCCGGACTGGGCTACGATCCGATCGCCGACAGCTGGTCGATCGGCCGGAATCTCGATGTCAATTACCTGATGTTCGCGACACGTGCCTGAGAGCGCGGCGATGGCAGGCCCTATGGGCCGCGCCTTTCCCGCTCACGCGCATATTCATGCCAGCATGCCGAACCCGGCAGGCGGGGCGCCATCTGTAGAAAGCAAGGGCAAGGGCAAGGGCGGCACCCGGATCGGCCGCGGCGGAAACGCATGGGGCCAGGGCCTGTCGTTCAGCGTGTCGGCACGGGGGATTGTGCTGACTTTCCAGCGCACTCTTTGCCCGGCGACGCCGCAGACCCAAATGCTGCCGAGAGCCGGTGCCGCACGTATGCTGCTCGACAATGGAGGTTCACCCGAACCATTCTGGGACCAGTCGGCAACCCCATGTTCGGCCGACAGGTCGATCCGTTCGGTCAGCTGATAGGTGTTATAATCGCCGCTCCGTGAGTGATAGGTCAGTGTGATCCGAGCAGGTCGAGCTCATCGAGCGCAAAGCCAGAGTTCGGCGGGGATGCCGCCGCCGACGAAGCCGGGTGCCCTCTCTCGCCGCGGCTGCCGCGCCGCCGCCGCCACGATGTGCCGGGAACGAGATAGCGACGGGGGAGCGATCCGCCGGCGCCCGAGCCTGCCGTTTTGCTGGGTGTGCTGGCCGGCTGCAGCGCGCCGCCTCGACGGGCAATCGGCGGTGGGGCGACCGCCGACCTGCCCGGCGCTGCCGCTTTCGACTGCAACGCTTGCAGACTGAAACGCGTAGGGGGCGGCAAAATGGTCTTTCGGATCATCGGAATCCTTTGTGTTGGATAGCGACAGTACTGCGACAGGTAGAGTTCGGAAATCCCGATGAAAAGAGCGTGTTGCCGTGGGAACCGGAACCCGACCGACGATCGGGTGTTGGTTCCCGTGCAACCCGGGAGATCGGCCATGGACAGGAACCGCGTCAAAGGCGCTGCGCATCAGGTGAAAAGCGCTGTCGGCCCGACGCCCGGCGTTCAAGGCCGTGACGGCGATTGGCGCCGGTTCATCGCCATCCGTTGCCAGGCCGAACCCAGCCTCTACACCTCGATCTGGGCGCAGCGGCGTTCCGAGACTGCCGCAC
This sequence comes from Aliidongia sp., assembly GCA_037200015.1. Lineage (GTDB taxonomy): Bacteria > Pseudomonadota > Alphaproteobacteria > ATCC43930 > CGMCC-115725 > JAXDMU01. The sequence continues at coordinate 56,762 of JBBCHB010000021.1, forward strand.
CCGCGCGAGGCCCTTGATGCAGGCTGCGCAGCGCACGGCGAAACGATTGGCCGCTTGACCAAGGGCGCTTAGGGTTTCCATCGTTTAGCCGCGACGTCGTCGACCCATAGGGTGGCGCACGGGAGAGGTGTTACGGATGAACGATGCGGGCCGAGGGCGCGAATTGGCGGAAGACGGTCGGGCGCGTCGCCGCGCGATCTTCGTGCTCGGCATGCACCGCAGCGGTACTTCGGCCCTGACCCGCGTGCTCGGGCTGTGCGGTGCGGATTTGCCGGGCCGCCTCATCGAGGCGGATCCGGCGACCAACGAACGCGGGTTCTGGGAGCCGCGTGAACTCGTGGCGCTGCATGATGAGGTGCTGGGCGCGGCCGGTTCCTCTGGCACGACGTGCTGAGCTTTCCCCGGGACTGGTTTGCGTCGGCCGCGGCGCAGTCTTTCCGGCAGCGGGCCGCGTCGTTGCTGCAGGCGGAATTCCCGGACGCGACGCTGAGCGTGGTGAAGGATCCGCGGCTCTGCCGGCTGCTGCCACTGTGGCGGCCGATCCTGGCAGAGTTGAGTATCGAACCTTGCTGCGTGATTCTGATCCGCAACCCGCTCGAGGTCGCCGGCTCGTTGCACAAGCGGGAAGGCTTCGAAGAGGGGAAATCGCTGCTGCTCTGGCTGCGCCACGTGCTGGCGGCCGAACGCGACAGCCGGGGACTACCGCGCTGCTTCGTGACCTATGACCAGCTGCTTGCCGATTGGCGCGGAACGATCGAGCGGATCGGCCGGACGCTCGCCATTGCCTGGCCGCGCGGGGCGGCTGCACCGGCGCCGGAAATCGACGCCTTCCTGACGCGAAAGCTGCGGCACCATGCGTTCGATGCCGGCGCCACCCTTGCCCGGTCGGATGTGCCGCCGCAGATCAAGGAGACCTATGACTGGTTGATCCGCGCGGCCGACGGGACGCCACCGCCGGATGATCGTCTGGACCGGATCGACGACGAAATCGTCCGATCCGAAAGGATCTTCGCGCCGGCCGTCGTTGCCCTGGAAGCCGCCGTGAAGCGCCAGGCCGAGACGCTGCATCACTGGGTCGGCGTCGCGGATGAGCGCTTCGCCATCATCGAGCAATTCCGCGAGGAAATCGCCCGGCTGACGTCTCAAGTCGAGGGGGAACCCGTCCCCGCAGCGGCACGCAAATTGTTCGACCGGCTGCGTGTCTGGCGATCCTAGATGCCGCGACGCCTGCCGATCTTCGTCATCTCGTTCAAACCGTGGCGCCTTCCTGCGGCGAGTCATCGAGTCCTATCTGCAGCAGACCGTGCCGGTCGATATCGTCGTGCACGACAATGGCAGCGACGATCCATCCACGCTTGAGGCGCTCGATGTTCTGGCGGCGCAGGGGATGCGGATCCACCGGGCACCCACGATCAGCACGGCCGGACGATCTGGAATTGGTCGATCGGACCATCGGCAAATATTTCGGCTGGCTGCGTAAGCGTTCGCGCTATGTCGCACCGATTGCGATGTCGATCTGTCATCGGCGCGGCCTGAGGCGCTCGAACTCTATGGCGAGTTGCTCGACCGCTTCCCGGGTGCGGAATGCGTCGGCCCGATGCTGCGGATTGCCGATATTCCGGCAAGCTACCGGTTGTTCAATCACGTCATGAACCGGCATATCGAGCAGTTCTGGCACAAGCAGCCGGAGCGGATCCAGACCCGGTCCGGGGACTGCGCCTATATCGAAGCAACGATCGACACGACCTTCGCGCTACATCGGGAAGGCTCGAAATTCCGGCGCCTGAAGCGCGGGCTGCGGGTCTATCACCCGTTCGAAGCGCGGCACCTCGACTGGTATCCCGATGCCGGACAGGACTCATATCGCGAGACATCTTCCGCGGCGATCTCGCATTGGAACAACAGCGCCCAGTTCGCTGCCTTCACCGATGAGGCGCTGCGCTTCGATCGCTACACCATTGTCGAGACCGTGGCGGATGGGAGGTTGGCCGCTCGGAGCAGGAGGGTTGCCGAATGATCCGCGAGCGCGTGGGATTTCAATAGATCGTCATCCCCGGGACGAGCCCACGGCTGTCCGGCACATGTTTTGCTGGACGCGGTGCATGACATTGATTCTACTCGCTCTTGAGCATCTGGCCGGTGTTCGAGATACGAAATAGGACCAACGTCATGCGCCATCAGGATAACGTTTTTCAGGGTCTGGTGAAGCTTCTTCCGTGGGATGCTTTTGACCGCTTGGTCGAGGCACACGGCAGCGACGTGGATGCCCGGCGGCTTCGGACCAAGGATCAGTTGGTCGCGCTGCTCTATGGACAGTTTTGCGGGGCGGCGAGCCTGCGGGAGATCGAAGCGGGGCTGCAGAGCCACGCCGCCCAACTCTATCACCTCGGCGGCCGCAGGGTCGCACGCTCGACCCTTGCCGAAGCCAACGCTTATCGCCCTGCTGACGTGTTCAGCGGCTTGTTCTCGGCGCTGCTTGGGCAATTCGAGCGCGGCTGGCGGCGCAAGGTCGGCGATGCCGTGCGGCTGATCGATTCCAGCGGCTTGCCGCTCAACGGCTTGAGCCGCGACTGGCAAGCTTCTCGACCGGGGTCTGCGGCGCGAAGATGCACATCGTTTACGATCCGGACGCCGATTGCCCGATCTATGCCGCCGTGACCCCGGCCAATGTCAATGAAATCACCGCCGCCAAGGAATTGCCGATCGAATCGGAGCGACCTACGTCTTCGACCTCGGCTATTATGACTTCGGCTGGTGGGCAAAGCTCCATGCCGCCGGCTGCCGTATCGTGACCCGCCTCAAGGCCAATACGCCCTTCAGCGTTGTCGAAACACACGCCGTACCGGCCAATTCCTGTGTGCTCAGCGATCACCTCGGCCACCTGCCCAAGCGCCTAGCCGCATCCGCAAAAACCCGATATCCGGTCTGGTCCGCGAGATCTGCGTCGTCATCGAAACCGGCAAGATCCTGCGGATCTTCACCCAATGACCTAAACGCCAGCGCCGAGGAAATTGCCGCCCTCTACAAAAGACGCTGGGCGATCGAGCTGTTCTTCCGATGGGTCAAGCAAACCCTCAAGATCCGCCACTTCTTCGGAACCTCCCAGAAACGCCGTGCGCATCCAGATCGCCGTCGCGCTCATCGCCTACCTGCTGTTGCGCTTGGCTCAGCAAGCCAACAAACTCGTCGAAAGCCCGCTCGCCTTCGCTAGGCTGATCCGAGCCAATCTCATGCACCGCAGGCAGATCCCGACGCTCCTCAACAAACCACAACCACCAAGGCCGGCAAACGGGCAAATGGAGTTCACCTTCCACGATCGACGAGCAATCAAAAGGCCGACCGCAACCCAAAGGCTCAAAAATGCCGCATAGCAAGCCGCGTGCCGGACAGCCGTGGGCTCGTCCCGGGGATCCACGTCGGGCAGCCGCCTCCGTCGATGACGACAGTGTTTCGGCCCGACGTGGATGGCCGGGGACAAGCACGGCCATGACGATTGAGAGTGGTTAAAGCCCATTGAACTCGCGCATGCCTTTCAGTCCATCAGCTTACGGCTGAAATAGGTCATCTCCAGCGCCGTCGTCTTGGCCTTTTCCTTGAGGTTGGCGCCGGAGCCATGGCCGCCTTCGGTGACTTCGTAATAGAGATAGGGCAAGCCCATCTGGCCAAGCCGGGCGGCGAATTTGCGGGCGTGCTGCGGACCGACGCGGTCGTCCTTGGTCGTGGTCCAGACCAGCGGCTCGGGGTATTTCACGTCGGCTTTCAGATTCTGGTAGGGCGAGATCGAGGCCAGGAAGGCGCGTTCCTCGGGCTTGTCGACGGTGCCGTATTCGCCGACCCAGGACGAGCCGGCGGCGATCTTCTCGAAGCGCAGCATGTCGAGCAGCGGCACCTGGATGTCGACCGCATTCCACAGCTCCGGGTGCTGGGTGAATTCGACGCCCATCAGCAGGCCGCCGTTCGAGCCGCCCTGGATACCGAGCCGGCGGGTGCTGGTGATCTTGCGGGCGATCAGATCGTCGGCCACGGCCGCGAAATCGTCGTAATGATCTGGCGATGGGTCTTGAGCCCGGCCTCGTGCCAAGCCGGTCCGAACTCGCCGCCGCCGCGGATATTGGCCAGCACGAAGACGCCGCCGCGTTCCAGCCAGAGCTTGCCGATGCTCGCCATATAGGACGGCGTCAGCGAAACCTGGAAGCCGCCATAGGCGTAGAGGATCGTCGGATTCGTGCCATCCAGCGCCATGCTGGCCGGGTGGACGATAAAATAAGGGATCTTGGTGCCGTCCTTGGACACGGCTTCATGCTGCTCGACGACATCCTTGGAGGCGTCGAATTTCGCCGGCAGCGACTTGACCGGAGCGGTCTCGCCCGTCGCCGCGTCGGTCAGCATCAGGGTCGACGGCGTCAGGAAGCCGGAGACGTTCAGGAACGCCTCGCCGCCACGGGAATTCGTGTCGACGATGCCGATCGAGCTGTTGTCGGGCAGGTCGAGCTTGCGCTCGCTCCAGCCGCCATCGGCCGATGGGGTATAGATCGAGGCCGGCCTTTGACATCGGTGTAGGAGGTCACGACCAGAGGGAGCGGGGTCGCGGAGACCTCGTCGAGCGAGTCGCGTGGGCCCGGCGCATAGACCAGGGTCGGCTTCAGGTTTTTCGGGTCCGCCGTAACCGCGGCGAGATCCAGGGCGACGAGCGAGCCCTGCGCAAAGCTCTTGCCGCCGGCCGTCCAGTCCTGCTCGAGCTTGACCAGCAGACGGCCGGCGACCAGCTCTGCGACCCGCGCCTTGGGCGGCAGGTTCAGCCTGACCGGCTTGCCGTCGCGCAGGAGATAGGTTTCGGTTTCGAAGAAGCTGACGCCGCGCTGGATGAACACCGCCCTGTGGCCGTCGCCATCGGAAAGGGCGACCGGGTCGACTTCGGTATCGCTCGGCTTGCCGCGGTAGATCTCATGCGCCTGGGCCAGCTTCTGGCCGCGCTTCAGACTCTTGACCACGAAGGGATAGCCGGCCTTGGTCATGGTGCCGTGGCCCCAGTCGCGCGCGACCAGCAAATCGTCGGAGCCGTTCCAGGCGACGCTCTGCTTGCTCTTGGGCAGATCGAAGCCGCCGGCGACGAAGCCATTGGCCGAGAGGTCGAATTCACGCAGCGTGACCGCATCCTCGCCGCCATCCGACAGGCTGACCAGGCACAGGCGCTCTTCCGGCCGCTGGCAATCGGCGCCCTTCCAGACCCAATTGGCGTTCTCGGCCTTGGCCAGCGCGTCGAGATCGAGCACCGGCGTCCAGCCCGGCTCCGGTGCGCGGTAGTCCGTCAGGCCGGTCTTGCGCCAGAGGCCGCGGACATGGTCCGCATCCTGCCAAAAATTATAGACCGCGCCGCCGAGGAAGCGCGGCGTCGGGATCCGGTCCTTGGCCTCGGCGATGGCGAGCGCTTGATCGTAGAGCGTCTGGTACCGGCTATCCTGCTCCAGCACGCCGGTCGTCTTGGCATTCTCGGCTGCGATCCAGGCATCGACGCGCGGCGTCTTCAGATCTTCCAGCCAGAGATTGGGATCCGGCGCCTCGGCGGCATGGGCGCAGGCGACTGCACCGAACAAGGACAAGGCCAGCGCAATCGTCATACGGCGCAAAATAGGTTCCCCCGCGTTGGATAGTTGCGCGCGACGCTAGCCATAAAGTAGTGGCCCGACAAGCCTGTCGGTGCCCTTCGTGGCTCACTGCGGCTGCGCCGCGAAATGTCTTTCCGGAATGCCGCCGGCCTCAGCCGTCGGCCAGCGGGACCCAGGGGATGCGGGCGAATTCGACACCTTCGTCGGCCAGCTTCTCGGCTTCCTCGGCGCTGGTATTGCCGTAGATACCGCGCGCATCGGCTTCGCCGTAATGGATCTTGCGCGCTTCTTCGGCGAAGCGTTCGCCGACATCCTCGCAGCCGGTTTCGATCGCGCGGCGCAGGCTGCGCAGCAGCTGGACCTGCTCCATGGCGCCGGCCGGCTGGGTCGGGGCGGGCAGGGATTTGTCGGAGCGGCCGAGGCGCGGCGCCATCGGCGCCTTGTCGATGTCGTGCCGGCCGCAGACCGGGCAGGCGATCTCGCCGGCGTCGCGCTGCTCCTCATAGCCGTCGCTGCTGCGGAACCAGCCTTCGAAAAAGTGCTCGGATGGGCATCTGAGTTCGTAGAGGATCATTGCGCTATCGGTCGATCGAGGGGCTGGAGGAAAAACAAGTGGGCGATCCTTGGGGCGTGCCGTCGGGTTGGGTCAGGCGGTTTGCGCATCTGGTCGTGTCGGGTGGTGCCGTGCTCGATCTGGCGGCCGGCGGCGGCCGGCATGCCCGGTTCTTCCGCGACCGCGGCCACAGAGTGACGGCGGTCGATCGCAATCTCGACGGCATGGCCGGGGTCGAGGGCATCGAACTGATCCAGGCCGATCTGGAAGCCGCGCCCTGGCCGCTGGCCGGCCGGCGGTTCGCCGGAGCGATCGTGACCAATTATCTGCATCGGCCGCTGCTGCCCCATCTGGCGGCGGCGCTCGAGCCGGAAGGCGGCGTGCTGATCTACGAGACTTTCGCCGTCGGCCAAGCCGAGTTCGGCCGGCCGAGCAGTCCGGATTTCCTGTTGCGGCCCAATGAGCTGCTGGCCGCCTTCATGCCCGGCTTGACCATTGTCGGTTACGAGCACGGCATCGCCTATACGCCGAACCCGGCGGCCGTGCAGCGCATCGCCGCGGTCGCCGGGCGCGACCTGGTGCCGCTCTAGGCCCATTTACGGACCGGTCCAGGGCCGGTCATGGCCGAGCGACGGCACCATGGCACGGGCCTCGTCGATACGGGCGAGGTCGAGTTCCGCCGTGACGAAGCCGGTATCCTCGCCGCCATCGGCCAGCACCTTGCCCCAGGGATCGACGATGAGCGAATGGCCATAGGTCCGGCGGCCTTCGGCATGAGTTCCGGTCTGGGCCGGGGCCAGGACGAAGCAGCCGGTCTCGATCGCGCGGGCACGCAGCAGCGTATGCCAATGCGCCTCGCCGGTCGGCACGGTGAAGGCCGACGGAATGCTGATGATGCGCGCGCCAGCCTGGGCCAGGGCGCGGTACAGCGCCGGGAAGCGCAGATCGTAGCACACCGTCATGCCGAGCTTGCCCCAGGGCGTCTCGGCCAGGACCGCGGCGCTGCCGGGGCGGAATTGCGAGGATTCCTTGTAGCTCTCGCCCTTGGCCAGATTGACGTCGAACATGTGGATCTTGTCGTAACGCGCGACGATGCGGCCGGTCGGATCGAACAGATAGGACCGGTTGGCCAACCGGTCCTCGCCCGGCATGCGGACGGCGAGCGAGCCGGCCAGCAACCAGGCGCCGGTCTCGCGCGCCAGAGCCTGGAAGGCGGCGATGCCGTGCGGCGACGCCTCGTCCTCGGCCTTGGCGAATTTTGGTTCGCGCTTCGGCTCCAGCATCAGCACGTTTTCGGGCGTCACGATGAATTCGGCCCCGGCATCGCGGGCGCGGCGGATCTGATTGCCGACACTCGCGATGTTGGGCTCGACCTCGCGTCCTGCCGAAACCTGGATGCAGGCGACCGTCACACGCTCCGCCATGGCCTCATCCTTCCGCCTGCTGCCCGCTCAGGAAGCGAGCTTGCTATCCAACTGCCCGGCCCGGTCGAGCGCATGCAGATCGTCCGACCCGCCGATATGCTCGCCATTGATGAAGATCTGCGGCACCGACGTGCGGCCGCCGGCGCGCTTGACCATCTCACTGCGCCGAGTGGGCTGTTCCATCAGATCGATCGTTTCGAAATCGACGCCCTTGCGCTCCAGCAGGGCCTTGGCCCGCGCACAATAGGGACAGAAGATCGTTGAATATACTTCTACCTGAGCCACGAATGCCATCTCCCGCAATTCGACACTATGACCGATATAAGACGAGCCTGCACCGCTTGCCAATCACCCGCTGCATGGCGCTCCGGCGTCGATGTCACTCCACACGCACGGCCCGTGCCAGGGTCAGCACGTCGACCCGCGCCGCGCCGGCCCGGTGCAGCACGCGGGCGCATTCCTCGACGGTGGCACCGGAGGTCAGGACGTCGTCGATCAGCAGCACGCGCCTGCCCTGGATGTCGGCGCCGCGCTTGAGGCGGAAGGCGCCGCGCACATTCTCGGCGCGCTGGATGCGGGTGCGCCGGCCTTGCGATGGCGTGCGGCGGCGGCGCAGCAGCAGATCCGGCATGACGACCGGTCCCGGCCGGCCCTGGCGACGCCAGGCGGCGCAGGCGGCCTGGGCCAGCAGCGCCGATTGGTTGTAGCGCCGGCGCCAAAGCCGGGTCCAATGCAGCGGCACCGGCACGATCAGATCGGCCTCGGCGAGCAGTGCTGCCCCGGCCCGCGCCAGCCACTGCCCGAAAGCCGGTACGCTTTGCAGCCGGTCGCCATGCTTCAGCGCCAGCACGAGGCCGCGCGAGTGGTCGTCATAGACGAAGACGCTGCGCGCCCGGTCGAAGCGCGGGCGGTGTGCCAGGCAGCCCGCGCACAGGATCTCTCCAGGACCGGCTTCATATGGAAACGGCAGGCCGCAGCACGAACAGCACGGCTCGCCGAGGAAGCTGATGCCGCGCCAGCACGGCGCGCAGAGCGTGCCCGGCGCATCGACCCGGCCTTGGCACAGGATGCAGCGCGGCGGCAGAACGAGATCGAGCAGCCCGCGGCCGAGGCGGGCAAAGGGCGCGGCAGCGGAGCGCAACCCGGCCATTGCCGTCTCAAGAACTGCCGATGAAAATGCCGGTCAGGAACACCAGCACGCCGCCGACCACGACCTGGAAGGTCGCCGACAGCCAGGGCGTGTCCATGTAGCGGTGGCGGATCCAGGAGATCACACCCAGCTCGACCAACACGACCGCCCCGGCGACCCCGAGTGCGGTGCGGAATTCCGGAATCAGGAATGGCAAGGTGTGGCCGAGGCCGCCCAACGTGGTCATCAGGCCGCAGACGATACCGCGCAGCAGGGGCTTGCCGCGTCCGGTCAGCGAGCCGTTATCGCTGAGCGCCTCGGCGAAGCCCATCGAGATGCCCGCGCCGATCGAGGCGGCGAGGCCGACCAGGAAAGTGTCCCAGGTCTGATGCGTCGCGAAGGCCGCGGCGAAGAGCGGCGCCAGGGTCGAGACCGAGCCGTCCATCAGCCCGGCCAGTCCCGGCTGCACGACCTGCAGCACGAAGAGCCGGCGCGCCGCCTCATCCTCTTCGTTGCGGACATCGACCGGCAACTGCTCGGAGGTCAGTTGTTCGGCCAGGCCTTCATGCCGCGTCTCCTCAGTCGCGAGGTCGTCGAGCAACTGGCGGATTGCCGCATCGGTCGCGCGCCGGGCCGCGCTGCGATAGAAGCGCTTGGTCTTCAGCTCCATGATCTCGGCTTGCTCGCGCACCGTATCGAGCCCGAGCGGGCGCAGCAGCCAGATCGGCTTGCGCTTGACGAAGCCGCTGACATCCTCGCGCCGGATCAGCGGGATGTGTTCGCCGAATTTCGCGCGGTAGAGCTCGATCAGGCGATGCCGGTGCCCGGCCTCTTCCTTGGCCATGCCGCGAAAGATGTTCGCCGAAGCCGGGTATTGCTCTTTCAGCCCATCGACGAAATTGTCGTAGATGCGCTCATCCTCCTCTTCCAGTGAGACGGCGAGCGCCAGCACTTCGCGTTCGGTCAATTCGCTGAAATGCCTCACGATGATCTTCCTGCCAAGACGCTGCTGGACGATATTAACGCGTTGCGCGGCAGGGTGGAGTCAATCGTCGAGGCGGGTCAGCCGGCGACGGCGAAACGCGGTCCGGCATCAGGCGTTAGCCGGATGTGCGCTCAGGGCTGGTCTGCTCGCCCGCAGGACATACATTAGCGGCAGCGAGGGGCTGGTCGCAGGCTGGCGAAACATACCGTCCCCCGTCGACTCCATGCCGCTCCAGCCCTGCAGCACGGAACGGTCCAGCTCCCGGAGAGACTCAATTCTGAGACCGGTGGCCGCGAGCGCCGTCACGATCTCGCCCAGGGGGTGGTTCCATTGTACCGTCTCCGCGGGCGACTCAATACTCGCCGGAGCGGCGTAGGTGACGGCGCCGCCCGCGCGATACCCTGCGGCCGGCGTGAAATAATCGTAGAAAATCTGAGGTGTGCCGGACGGACCCGCGTCGAGGATCCACTCGACCGGATGAAATTCGAAGAGATAGAGTTCTCCGCCGGGCCGGAGCAGGTCATGCACGACCCGAGCCCAGCGCGCCATGTCGGGGAGCCAGCAGAGCGCGCCGACGCCGGTATAGACGATATCGTAGGTAGCGCCCTGCAGGGCGGCGGGCGCGTCATAGATATCGGCTTCGACGAACCGCGCCTCGACACCGATTCGCGTCGCCAAGTCCCGCGCCGCACTTAAGGCCGGTGCCGAGAAGTCCAGCCCGGTAACATTTGCTCCGAGCCGTGCCCAGGACAGAGTATCCAGTCCGATATGACATTGCAGATGGATTAGATCCCGGCCGGCAACCGGACCGAGATCGGCGATCTCATGCGGCTGCAGCGACAGGCGGCCCGAGAGGAAGCCGTCTATGTCATAGAGCGGAGAGGCCAGATGAGCCGGCGTCACCCCGTCCCACATGGTACGGTTGCGATCGAGCCAATCAGCGTCCTCGGCCATGTCGCCTCGCTCAAGACGTGTAGATTGTGATGCTATAATTGGAATCCGGATTTTGCGGCAAGGATAACCGGCCCGAATGTCGGCTGTGGGATCTGCCGTCGACAGTCTGGTCTTTGCCATCCCAGCCCCGTGCTTTTCCGTCTGGTCCAGGCCCCGGCCGCTCGCCATGATGCCGCCATGACCGATGAGATTCTCGTCTTCGACCGTGCGGCCGTGCGCGCGCATCGCGAGCGGGCGGCGCTGTTGCCACGGGCCGACCGGTTCCTGCGCGACGAGGTACAGGCACGGCTGGTCGATCGGCTGAACGACGTCAAGCCGCGCTTCGAGCGGGCGCTCGATCTGGGCGGCGGCGATGGCGGGCTGGCCGGGCTGCTCGACGAAGCCGGACGGCAGATGCAGATCGTGACGCTCGATCCGGCACGGCGCTTTGCCGGGCGCGTGGCGGGCGCAGTGGTCGGCGAGGAAGAAGCGCTGCCCTTCGCACTGGGCAGTTTCGATCTGGTCGTAAGCACGCTTGGCCTGCATTGGACCAATGATCTGCCGGGTGCGCTTTGGCAGATCTGCCGGGTGCTACGGCCGGACGGGCTGATGCTGGCGGCGCTCTTCGGCGGCGAGACGCTGTGGGAGCTGCGCGAAGCGCTGACCCTGGCCGAGCTGGAGGTCGCTTCGGGCGCGGCGCCGCGGGTGTCGCCCTTTGCCGATCTGCGTGACGCCGGCGGCTTGCTGCAGCGCGCCGGCTTTGCGCTGCCGGTGGTCGATGGCGAGCTGTTGACCGTGACCTATCTCGATGCCTTTGCGCTGATGCGCGAGCTGCGGGCGCTCGGCGAGACCAATGCCCTGCGTCACCGCCAGCGCGGCATGACCCGCCGTGCCGTGCTGCTCCGGGCGGTCGAGATCTATCGCGACCGGTTCGGCGATGCGTCCGGGCGGATCCCGGCCAGCTTTCAATTGATCACCCTGACCGGCTGGGCACCGGCCGAATCGCAGCCGCGGCCGCTGCGCCCCGGCAGCGCCAAGACGCGGCTGGCCGAAGCGCTCGGCACGGTCGAACATAAGACGGGCGAGGCGGCGCGGCCGAAGCGCGGGACTTAGCGGCCTGGTTTTGCTATTGCTGGTATGGGCGGAAGAGGGCGTGACCATGGCGCGCGAGCATCGCTATGCGGTCGAGATCGAATGGACCGGCAATCGCGGCACCGGTACCTCGGGTTATCGCGCCTATGGTCGCGACCATCTCGCAACGGCGCCGGGCAAGCCGGCGATCCCCGGCTCCTCCGATCCGTCGTTCCGTGGCGATGCAGGGCGCTGGAATCCGGAGGAGTTGCTGGTCGTTTCGCTGTCGCAATGTCATATGCTCTGGTACCTCCACCTTGCCTCGGAGGCTGGCATCGTCGTGGTCGAGTATCGCGACGCGCCTGAAGGCGTCATGGCCGAGACCGAGGATGGCGGCGGCCGGTTCGTTTCGGTCGTGCTGAAGCCGCAGATCGTCGTGGCGGCAGGATCCGATCCGGCGAAGGCGCTGGCGCTGCATCACGCGGCGCATGAGAAATGCTTCATCGCCAATTCGGTCAATTTCCCGGTCGGCTGCGAACCGGGCTGCACGGTCGCGGCTGGTTAGGAGGGCTTCATGGATCTGCCCCGGCGGCTCGAAGACTACCCGGAAGAGATCCAGCTGTTCCTGACCGATCTCTTTCAGCGCGCGACGGCGCGGCTGCAGGCGGTGATCGAGCGGCATGGCATGCGGCCTGGTCTCAGCCTTGCTATCGCGCGCGAACGCATCGCGCTGCTGGATGAAGAGATGCGGCCGGTGGTCGAGGCGATGGCCCGGTCGAACACGCCGGTCGCCTGCGCACGCGGCTGCGGCTGCTGTTGCACGCTGACCATCCAGGCCAGTCCGGACGAGGTCTTTGCGCTCAAGGACGGGCTAGACCGCGAATTGGCGCCGGCGGCGCTGACGGCGTTGCAGGGGCGGGCGCTGGCGGCCGATGCGCGCGGCCATGGCGTGCCGCCGCTGGCTCGGCATCGGCTGCGCATCTTCTGCCCAGTGCTCGATCCGGCGACGCATGACTGCCTCGGCCACACCGCTCGGCCAAGCGGCTGCCAGGGCTATCTCTCGCTCAGCCTGCGGCAGTGCCAGGCCGATCATGCCGCCCCGCCGCAGCCGGTCGAACAACCGGTCGCGGCCGGGGCTGCTGCGACGTCGTGGCCGCGGCACGCGATGCCGTGCTGGAAGCGGCCGGAGCGCCGTGTCAATCGCTGGAGTTGACTGCGGCGCTTGTCGCCGCCTGGGCCGCACCGGATGCCGAAGCCCGCTGGCTTGCCGGCGAGACCGTGCTCGCAACGGCGTCGAGCGTCGAGAATCCGCCTGGAAACGATATTTGAACGTCGACAGTTGAAGGCCGGGGGAACGCCGATCGCGCCCCCGGCCGTTTGACTTCAGAACACCTGGCGCAGCACGACATAGAGCGAGCCGGCAATCACCATAGCGGCCGGCAGGGTCATCACCCAGGCGAGCGCCATGTTCTTGATCGTGCTCCACTGCAGGCCCGATCCGCTCGCGGCCATCGTGCCGGCGACACCGCTGGAGAGAACATGGGTCGTCGAGACCGGCAGGCCGTAAACGTCGGCCAGACCGATCGTCGCCATCGCCACGATCTCGGCCGAAGCACCCTGGGCGTAGGTCAGATGCGTCTTGCCGATCTTTTCGCCGACCGTCACCACGATACGCTTCCAGCCGACCATCGTCCCCAGCCCGAGCGCCAGGGCGACGGCGACTTTTACCCAGGTCGGAATGAACTTGGTGCCGCTGTCCAACGACGAGGCGCAACGATTTCAGCTTGCCGATATCCGCATCGTCGAAGCCGGCCGGGCTCGCACCCATGATGCGGACCGCATCGGACGCCAGATACATGTCGTTGCGGACGTTCGAGGTCGCCGCCGCCGGTACGGATTTGATGGCGCCGTAATTCTTGACCTGCGTTCCGATATCGCCGGCCAGGACGGCGAGAGCCGAATAGACTTCCGGCTTGTTGACATCTTTCAGTTTGAGCGCATCGCCGACAACCGATCGCGCCGTTGCCGCGTCCGGGCTGCCGCCGGCGCCGTGAGCCTGGAACACGGTCTGCGCTTCCGTCATGACCTGAAGAAAGGCGGGCGTGCTGCTCTCGGGAATGGCGCGGTTCAAGGCATAGGCAGTCGGCGCCGCGCCGATCAGGATCAGCATGATCAGGCCCATGCCCTTCTGGCCGTCATTGCTGCCGTGGAAGAAGGACACGCCGGTGCAGGTCAGAACGAGCAGGGCGCGGATCGCGAGCGGCGGCGGCTTCTTGCCTTCGGGCGCGGTGTAGAGGGTCTTGTTGTGCACGACGAGTTTCATCAACAGGAGCAGCAGGGCCGCGAGCACGAAGCCGATCAGCGGGCTGAACAGGAGCGCCTTGAAAACGCCGATCGCCTGGTTCCAATCCACGCCGGATGTTGCCGATCCGGCCGGCGCCAGAAGCTGGTTCGCCAAGCCCACGCCCATGATCGAGCCGATCAGCGCATGCGAGGAACTGTTGGGCAATCCCATTGCCCAGGTTCCCAGATTCCAGATGATCGCCGCGATCAGCAGGGCAAAGATCATGGCATAGCCGGCACTGCCGCCAGCCTGCAGGATCAATTCGACCGGCAGCAATGTCACCACCGTGAAGGCGACCGCCCCGCTGGAGGTCAGCACGCCCAGGAAATTGAACGCGCCCGACCAGACGACTGCGACCATCGGCGGCAAGCTATGCGTGTAGATCACCGTCGCGACGGCATTGGCGGTGTCGTGGAAGCCGTTGACGAATTCGAAGCCCAAGGCGATGAGCAAGGCCAACCCAAGCAGCACGAATGTCCCGATTGCCAGGCTATGCTCGCCAGCTTGGCTCATATCGGTTGATATGCTGTACGCGGCGTAACCCAACCCCGCCACGAGCACGAGCAGGAAGGCCAGAGCTCCGGCGGGATGCGGCTTGTTTTCCAAATGCGGGCGCGGCGTACTCGCTGCGCTGCCGCTCATCGTTGCGTCTGACATATTGCATCCCCATGCCTAATGTTCGCCCGACATCTAACATTTGCAGGTTCAGATGACGGTTTCGTGACGGCCGGTGCCGAGAGGCGCCGCCGGTTACCACATTTCGTCACCCGAGCCCGTTCGCGCATCGAGCCTGCCAACAGGGGGATCTTACGGATCTTGTGCGACATTACGGCGACAAGAGGCGACAGTCTGGATTGAGTTTCCTGTGACCTGGGGAAGTTTGGAGCATTCGTCGGGCGTAAATTGGTCGGGATGCGACCGTTCGTCCACGCCTGCTGATCCTGACCTGCACCCGGCGAGGTTCAGATCACGCCTTGGCCGCAGTGATTTCGATCTCGACCAGGATTTCCGGCCACACCAGCTGCGGAATGACCAGCAGCATCGAGGCAGGGCGGGCCTCGCCGAGGAAGCGCGAGCGCACCTTGGCATAGGTCGGGATGTCTTCGGCCCGTATCAGATATTGCGTGACCTTGACGATATCCACGACGCCCATCCCGGCCTGCTGCAGTATGCGCAGCGCGTGTTGCCAGGCCAGTTCGGCCTGCCCTGAGATGTCGGCCGGAAGATTGCCGTCCGTCGAGAGGCCCGGCGTGCCGACGTTACCAGCCAGCGCAGATTGGGACCGACCTCGACGGCGTCGCTATAGGAGCCGATCTGGCTGGCTACGCCGATATTCTGGATCTTGTGCGTCATCTGGCTTTGCTCCCTTGAAACAAATCACGGATCTTGGGCTCGGAAAGCTATTCGTTCAGGATGGCCGAATGGGTACCCGTTTTTGCCGGGTTGGGCGGCGCGCCGCTTCAGCGAGCGCCGGAAATCCCTCATAGAGATGGCCATGATCGCCCTCATGGTTGGAAAACCCCGGCTTGGTCAGATAGCCGCGCGGCTTGATATAGCTGTAGATCGTGCGCTTCGGCGCCTCATGCCAACCGATATTGAAGGCAGCCAGCTTCGGGAAGAATTGCAGGTCGCTATAGAGCAGGTGGTCGTGGATCCACCAGGCCATTGCCTGCCAGCCGGTTCCGTCCGCGATGTGGTCGACCAGCCAGGGCACGACGATGCACGCGAGGGCGCCGATACCCTGCGCGCTGCGGCGATCCCAGGTATGGCGGGCGACATTGCGCTCGTTCGAGGCGCAGTTGAGCCGATGCCGGCAGCCGAACTCATTCACCTCGGCGGAGCGGTAGGACGACCGGATCGCCAGCCGGCCGAAAGTCGCCTGAAGCGGCTCCAGCAGGGTCTCGCACAGGCCGCGCCCTGCAGCGATGGCGAGATCGGGATCATCCGGTAGATTCGCCATGCCGTTGATGGCGGCGATCTCGCTATAGAGGAAATCCTGCATGAAGAAAGAGTAGGAGAGGCGCACCCGGCCGAACGCTTCGGCACTCCGTACCGTCTTGGGCTTGTACATGGACGATGCCTTCCGCGCGATCCCGCAGAGGCCCCGATCCTAAAGCAGATCCTGCAGCATCGGAATTAGCGGCTTGTCGGCCGGTGGCATCGGATAATCGCCGAGTCGGGACGGTGCGACCCAGGCGAGTTCCTGGCCTTCGCGCGGTGTCGGCGTGCCGGTCCAGCGCCGGCAGACATAGAGCGGCATCAGCAAATGGAAGCTGTCATAGCCATGGCTGGCGAAAGTGAAGGGAGCGAGGCAGGCCGATTTGACGTCGATGCCCAGCTCCTCGGCCAACTCGCGGATCAGCGCCGCTTCGGGCGTTTCGCCCGGCTCGACTTTGCCGCCGGGGAATTCCCACAGGCCGGCCATGGATTTTCCGGGCGGCCGACGGGCCAGCAGCACGCGGCCATCAGCATCGATCAGCGCCACCGCGGCGACCAGCACCATGCGCAGGCTCATGAATTCACCACCCGCCAGCGCTTGCGGCTGATCGCGTAGCGCCGAGCCGGCGCGATGAAGCCGCGGCAGCGGAATTCGAGATCGAAGATGCCTTCGAACAGCAAACCGGCTCGCTCCAGCGCCTTCCAGGATGCGGTATTGCCGACATGGGCCTCGGCTTCGATCCGGTCGAAGGGCCGTTCGGTGAAGCCGAAGGCGAGCGCCAGGCCGATCGCTTCGGTGGCATAGCCATGGCCCCAATGCGACTGGCCGAGCCAATAGCCTAGGCGCGCGACCTTGCCGCCCGCATCGGCGTGGAGCGCGATGCAGCCGACCAGCGCCGCATCCGCCAGATGCTCGATCGCGAAGATGCAGTCGCGGCCATGGGCGAAATGCCGATGCGACTGGGCGATGAAGCCGGCCGCGCGCGACAGATCATAGGGCCAGGGGATCTCGCCGGCGAAGCGTACGACCTCGAAATCGATCAGCAACCCGGACAGCGCCGGTGCCTCGGTCAAGGCAAAGACGCGCAGGGCCAGCCTGTCGCCTTCGATCGGCGCAGGGCCGATGCGCGGGTTAGCTTCGATAACTGCCATTGATGTCGATGTAGCGATGGGTCAGGTCGCAAGTCCAGATCGAGGCCTTGCCGCGGCCGAGGCCGATCTCGACTTCGATCAGGATTTCGCGTCCGGCCATATGGGCGGCGACGGGCGCCTCGTCATAGCCTGGCACGGGTCCGCCCTCGGCCGCGATGCGCGTGCCGCCGACCGAAATGGCCAGCAGGTCGCGGTCGACCCGTTCGCCGCTCTTGCCGACCGCCATGACGATACGGCCCCAATTGGCGTCGCCGGCGGCGATGGCGGTCTTGACCAGCGGCGAATTGCCGATGGCGAGGCCGATACGCTTGGCGCTGCGCGCCGATACCGCGCCGGTGACGCGGATCTCGACCAGCTTCTCGGCGCCCTCGCCGTCGCGCACGATCTGAATGGCGAGGTCGCGCAGCAGATCGTCGAGCTGCCGCTTGAAATCCTTGAGCCGCGGGTCGGCTGCCGAGTCGACGGAGCCGTGGCCGGCCTTGCCCGTGGCGATCAGCAGCACGGTATCGCTGGTCGAGGTGTCGCCATCGACCGTGGTGCAGTTGAAGGAGCGCTCGGTCCCGCCGCTCAGCAGCGCCTGCAGCGCCGGCGCAGACAGCTTGGCATCGGTGAAGACATAGCCCAGCATCGTCGCCATATCCGGCGCGATCATGCCCGAGCCCCTTGACGAAGCCGTTGATCGTGACCGTGACGCCGTCGATCTTCGCGCTGCGCGTGGCGCCCTTGGGGAAGGTATCGGTCGTCAGGATCGCCCGCGCGGCGGCATCCCAGCTGTCCGGTGCTGCGGCGGCGATCGCAGCAGGCAGGGCCGCGACCAGCTTCTCGCCGGGGGGCACTTCGCCGATCACGCCGGTCGAGGAAATATAGACCTCGTCGGTGGCGCAGCCGATTTCCCGTGCGGCGGCGGCGGCGGTGTCCTCGACGATCTTGCGGCCGGCCTTGCCGGTGAAGACGTTTGAATTGCCGGAATTGACCACGACGGCGCGGACGCTGCCTTTGGCCAGGATCTCGCGGCACCAGGTGACCGGCGCGCCGGGGGTGCGCGAGCGGGTGAAGACGCCGGCGATCGTGCTGCCGGGATCGAGCACCGCGACCATCAGATCGACCCGGTTCTTGTAGCGGATGCCGCAGGCCGTGGCGCTTAGCCGCACCCCGGCGATCGGCTGCAAAACGGGAAAGGCGGCAGGGGCGAGGGGCGAAATCTTGTCGGACATCGACGCCATGCTCCGGGGCAGGTGGTGTCTCTTCGCCGGAATCGTCGAGGCGCTGAAGCCTCGTTGCGACGCGTATTGAGAACCCATCCGCCGCGCCGTCGAACGGGCGCGGCGGATGGGCCTTACGGCGTGGTTACTTGGCGGCCGGAGCCGGAGCCGGAGCCAGCGCCGGGCCGGCCGGCATCGGCGAACCGTCGAGCGCGAACTGCTCGATCTTGGCCTTGGCGCGCAGATCCTTGACCTTCTCTTCGACGGCCTGCTGACCGAGCTCTTCACGCAGCTTCGGCTTGGCCTCTTCGAAGGTCGGCGGCTGCGAGACGCGGGTGTCTTCGACCTTGATCACATGCCAGCCGAACTGCGACTTGACCGAGTCTTGGTGTACTCGCCCTTGCCGAGCTTGAACGCGGCGTCGGAGAATTCCGGAACCATCTGTTCCTTGCCGAACCAGCCGAGGTCGCCGCCGTTTTCGCCCTTGTCGGTGCTCTTCTCGTCGGCGAGCTTGGCGAAATCGCCGCCCTTCTCGAGATCGGCGATGATCGCCTTGGCCTCGTCCTCGGTCTTCACCAGGATGTGGCGGGCGTGGACTTCCGGCTTGCCGGGCTGGTTCTTGATCGTCTTGTCGTAGAGCGCCTTCAGCGCGTCATCGGTGACCGCCTTGGACTCAAGATGGCTCACATAAGTGCGCGTGACGATCTGCTCTTGCGCGCGCGCCAGCTCGGCCTTGAGCTCTTCCTGCGCCTTGGCGTTGGCCGCCTTGACTTCCGGATCGTTGTCGAGCTTCGCGGCCTTGGCGGCATCGGTCAGCAGGGTGTTGACGATCAGCCGGTCGGAGATCTGCTGATAGAACTCCTCCAGCGACATCTTGGCGGCCTGCGGGCCGAGGCCGTGCTGCAGCTGGGCGATCTCGGAGCGATGGATATCCTTGCCGTTGACCTTCAGGACGACGGGATCGTTGGCGGCTGCGGCAGGGGCGGCGGGAGCGGAGGCCGGCTGCTTCGCCGTTTCGGCCGCCTGCGCGGTGAAGGGCAGCGCGAGCAGCAGCGCGAAGAGGGCGGGCCGCAGACTCAGAGCGGGCGACGGCGGGCGGTGCATGAGGAATCCTTGGAATGGGCAACGGGCGAAAGAGCGCGACAAAGGCGCCCGGCGAAACTATGCGCGGCGCGGCGCCCGTCGGGCAGCCTCCCGATCGGCAGCAGGCCGCGACGCGGCGGGCAACCGTTCGGAGCCAAGCCCGCGCCATAAAGCACAATAGCCTGTCCAAGTAAACTCCTCGCCGGCCCGAAGATTGACTTCCGAGGCGGTTCTCCCTATGTGTCACGCGCCCCCGGGACACGGGTTCCGGGTCTCCTTATATAGAGGTCTTGATGCTTGGTGCCCTTGCCCGGCGGCTATTTGGTTCTGCGAACGACCGGTTCCTGAAAGGGCTGAGCGGCGATATCCGGGCAATCAACCAGCTCGAATCCGAACTCGATGCACTCGACGATGCGGCGCTGGCCGACCGGACGCGGCTATTCCGCGAACGGCTCGAGCAGGGCGAAACGCTCGACGACATCCTGGCCGAAGCCTTCGCCACCGTGCGCGCCGCCGCCAAGCGCGTGCTCGGCCAGCGACACTATGACGTACAGATGATGGGCGCCATGGTGCTGCATCGCGGCATGATCGCCGAGATGAAGACCGGCGAAGGCAAGACCCTGGTCTCGACGCTCGCGGTCTATCTGAACGCGCTGAGCGGCCAGGGCGTGCATGTCGTCACCGTGAACGACTATCTGGCCCGGCGCGATTCGGAGTGGATGGGCCAGGTTCACCGCTTCCTCGGCCTGACGGTCGGCGTCATCCTGCATGAACTCGATGACGATGAGCGGCGCCAGGCCTATGCCTGCGACATCACCTACGCGACCAATAACGAGCTCGGCTTCGATTATCTGCGCGACAATATGAAGTTTCGGCGCGAGGACATGGTCCAGCGCAGCTTCAATTTCGCCGTGGTCGACGAGGTCGATTCGATCCTGATCGACGAGGCGCGCACGCCGCTCATCATTTCGGGCCCGACCGAAGACAATTCCGAACTCTACACCCGCGTCGACCGGCTGATTCCGAAGCTCGCGATCGAGGATTTCGAGAAGGACGAGAAGCAGCGCGCCGTGACGCTGACCGAGGTCGGCGTCGAGACCATCGAGCGGTTGCTGCGCGAGGCCGGGCTGCTGACCGAAGGCACGCTCTACGACATCCAGAACGTGTCGCTGGTCCATCATGTGAACCAGGCGCTCCGCGCGCACAAGCTCTTCACCCGTGACGTCGATTACATCGTCAAGGAAAACAAGGTCATCATCATCGACGAGTTCACCGGTCGCATGATGGATGGCCGGCGTTATTCCGAAGGGCTGCACCAGGCGCTCGAAGCCAAGGAGCGGGTCGAGATCCAGAACGAGAACCAGACGCTGGCCTCGATCACCTTCCAGAACCTGTTCCGGCTCTATCCGAAGCTGTCGGGCATGACCGGCACGGCGATGACCGAGGCGGGCGAATTCGCCGACATCTACAAGCTCGAAGTCATCGAGATCCCGACCAATGTCGGGGTGCAGCGCAAGGATTCCGACGACGAGGTCTATCGGACCCAGAAAGAGAAATTCACGGCGATCCGGACCCAGGTCGAAGAGTGCCAGGCGCGGCAGCAGCCGGTGCTGGTCGGTACCGTCTCGATCGAGAAGTCCGAGGCATTGTCGGCCTTCCTGAAGGCCGGCAATATCCCGCATCAGGTGCTGAACGCCCGCCATCACGACAAGGAAGCCTTTATCGTCGCGCAGGCCGGTACGGTGACGATCGCCACCAACATGGCCGGTCGCGGCACCGACATCCAGCTCGGCGGCAATCTTGAGATGCGCGTCCAGCAGGAATTGGGGGGCGATACCGACCCCGAGATCCGGACGCGCCGGATCGCCGAGCTCAAGGCCGAGATCGCGCGTGACCGCGAGATCGTGGTCGCCGCCGGCGGACTCTTCGTGCTCGGCAGCGAGCGGCATGAAAGTCGGCGCAATCGACAATCAGCTGCGCGGCCGGTCCGGCCGCCAGGGCGATCCCGGCGCATCGAAATTCTTCGTCTCGCTCGACGACGACCTTATGCGCATCTTCGGCTCGGAGCGCATGGATGGCTGGTTTGCAGCGCTTCGGCATCAAGGAGAACGAGGCGATCGTTCATCCCTGGATGAACAAGGCGCTGGGAAAAGGCGCAGCAGAAGGTCGAGGCGCGGAACTACGAGATCCGCAAGCAGCTGCTGAAATTCGACGACGTGATGAACGATCAGCGCAAGGTCGTCTACGAGCAGCGCAAGGAGATCATGAGCGCGCCAGAAGTGGCCGAGATGATCCAGGATATGCGCCACGAGACGGTCGAAACCATGGTCGCCCGGGCGATCCCGGAACATGCCTATGCCGAGCAGTGGAACACCGCCGGGCTGCACGAGGAATGCCTGCGCATCTTCGCGCTCGACCTGCCGGTCACCGATTGGGCCAAGGAAGAGGGTATCGCCGAGGAGGCCATCCGCACCCGCATCAGCGAAGCGGTCGAGGCGCGCGTGACGGCCAAGGAGACGGCGTATGGCGCCGAGACCATGCGCATGGTCGAACGCAGCGTTCTGCTCAACATCCTCGACCAGACCTGGAAGGAGCATCTGCTCGCGCTCGACCATCTGCGCCAGGGCATCAATCTGCGCGCTTATGCTCAGCGCGATCCGCTGAACGAGTACAAGCGCGAGGCCTTCGAGCTGTTTCAGCAGATGCTCGACGGGCTGCGCGAACAGGTCACCAGCCTGCTCGCCCGCGTCGAGCTGCGCAGCGCCGCTCCCGAAATGCCGGCGCCGCGGCCGGTGCCGATGACGGCGGTGCATCCGGCCTTCCAGGCGGAAGAGGAAGACGGCGAAGTCCTGCAGTTGGCCGAGCGCGGCACCGAGCCGGCCCGCATCGCCCTGTCGGACGGCCCGCGCGTCGCCCGCAACGCGCTCTGCCCTTGCGGTTCAGGCAAGAAATACAAGCACTGCCACGGCAGGGTGTGATACGGCGCTGAGGGGTTGTTGGAGAATAATCGCTTCCGAAAGCTCCTCGCTCGCGCTGAAGCCCCGAGCAAGAAGAGAATTCCTTTTGATTTCAAAGGGTCGCCATCCCCGGGCTTGTCCCGGCCATGACGACTTATTTGCTTTTCAATGGGTTGGGTGGAGCGAAACGGTCTGGCGTCCGCTTCTGCCCCAAGCTGTGATCACCCTATTGATCGTAAAACCGGCGAACCAACTGGTCCGTCTTGCGATCGACATATCCCGGCGCCACCAGCCGCATCCAGGGCAGCAGCTTGCCGAGCGGCGTCATCAGGAGATCGCGGTCGCGCCGCTGCAGGGCGCGGATGATCTGACGGGCGCAGTCCTCGACCGGCATTTGTCGGCCGGGCGCGGTCGCCGTTGCCGTGCTCTTCCGGCCGTCGATCTCCAGCCGATGCATATGGATCTCGGTCGCCACGGGGCCGGGGCAGATGCCGAGACATCCACACCGCTCCCCATGAGCTCGATGCGCAGGGAGTCGAAGAAACCCTGCATCGCGTATTTGCTCGCCGCGTAGCCTGACGAACCGGGAAAGCCCGTCTTCCCCTGCAGGGAGGACACTGCGACAAGCAGGCCGCGCGATCTGCGCAAATGCGGCAGCGCATAGGTCGTGCAATAGACCGCGCCCAGATAATTGACCCGCATCAACTGTTCGAAAATCCCTAGATCCGTGACCTCGTCCAATCGGGCATGCATCGATTGCCCGGCATTGTTCACGAGGATATCGATCCCGCCGAACGCCTGGGCGGCGGCGTCGATCAGGCGGCGGCAAGCCGGTTCATCGGCGACATCCGTTTCGACTGCGATGGCTTGCGCCGCACGTTCGCGGCATTCGGCGACGACGGCAGCCAGCTTCGTCCCGTTTCGGGCAGCGACGACGAGATTGGCGCCGAGCGTCCCGAGCTGCAGCGCCAATTCGCGGCCGATCCCGTCCGAGGCGCCGGTGATCGCGACCGTCTTGTTTTCGAAAATGCGCTGCATCGCCGTGCCTCGGATTGATTGGCCTTGCGCAGCCTGCGCGCCAACCCAGCAGGCAGACAATTGCCCCGGAGGTAATGGCGGCGAGTTGGTCGAACATGCATGACATGTCCGCGCGGCTGGGCGAAGATAGACACAGCAACCAATGCGCACCAAGCGCGGCCAGCCAGGGAGAGAGCCTCATGTCATCCGTCGTCTCGCGGGAAATCCATCTGAAATCGATGCCGCAGGGCCTGCCCGATCCGCGAATTTCGAACTGGTGACGGTCGATGTGCCGCCGCCGGGCGAGGGTGAGGTACTTGTCCGCAACATCTGGATGTCGGTCGATCCCTATATGCGCGGCCGCATGATGGATCGCGAGAGCTATATCCCGCCCTTCCGGATCGGTGCCGCGATGGAAGGTGGTGCTGTCGGCCAAATCGTGGCGTCCAATGCGACGTCGCTGAAGACCGGCGACTATGTCGTCAGCATGCAGGGCTGGCGGGAATACGCCGTTGGCCACGCCGCCCATTTTCAGAAGATCGACCCGTCATTGGCGCCGATCCAGGCCTATCTCGGCACGCTCGGCATGCCCCGGCCTGACCGCCTGGGCCGGGTTGTTCAAGATTGCCGGGCTGAAGGACGGGCGAGAGCGTCTTCGTGTCCGCCGCGTCCGGCGCCGTCGGCTCGGTCGTCTGCCAGATCGCCAAGGCCCATGGCTGCTACGTCGTCGGCAGCGCCGGCTCGGACGAGAAATGCCGCTGGCTGGAAGAGGTCGCCGGCATCGACAAGGCGATCAACTACAAGACCTGCGGCAATCTCGACGCTGCGGTCAAGGCGGCCTTCCCCAAGGGTATCGACGTCTATTTCGAGAATGTCGGCGGCGCCCCATCTCGAGGCGGCGCTCAACCACATGAAGCAGTTCGGCCGTGCCGCCTTCTGCGGTCTGATCGAACAATACAACGACACGACGCCGCGCCCCGGCCCCTCCAATCTGATCCAAGTCGTCGGCAAGAGCCTCAAGCTGCAGGGCTTCATCGTCGCGCAATATTTCGACCAGCTGCCGCATTTCATCGCGGAGGCGGCCGGGCTGATCAAGGCCGGCAAGCTGAAATGGCAGGAGACGGTCGAACACGGCCTCGAGAACGCGCCCAAGGCCTTCCTCAAGCTGTTCAGCGGCGAGAACAACGGCAAGATGCTCGTGAAGATCGGGCCGGATTCGGCAGTGTAATTGGCGTTAACCGGTCTCGATTGCCGCGGACTCCGCGCTTCAGTGGGGCGGGCGTCCCCGCCCGCCTTGCCGGCGCGAGCCGGCAATCACCGATCGCGCGACAGGCTATGCCGGCTGGTCGCCGGCAGGCGGGGCGGGGACGCCCGCCCCACTGAAGGTCTTTGAGATCTTTGGCAATATTTTCATACGTCCTCAGCGGGCGTGGGTTCTCAGCGAGACGTCACATCGACCAGCAGCCCCATGAGGCTGCAAGCGTAATCTCTCGCTCATCCGCCCGCCATTGCTGCATAGCGGAGTGCCTGCATGATGTCTTCGCGTTCGAGATATGGATAGTCGATCAAAATGTCATCGAGGCTGCGGCCGGAGCCGATTTGCCCGACGACCATGCCGACCGTCACGCGCATGCCGCGAATGCAAGCCCGGCCGCCCATTACGCCCGGGTTTTGAGTGATGCGATCGAGCTGTCCCATCAGCGTCCTCAACACGAAACCTGGCATGATGATAGCGGAACGCCGACCCCGATCCAATAAGCGCCTCTGACGCCGCGGATCTGATCAATCCTTGCGCTTTGCCGGCCGCTTCTTCGCCTTCGCGCGCGTTGCGACCGCGATGGCGGTGCGGGCCCAGGCGCGGAGATCCTCGGGCTCGTCGAACAGCTCTTCCGGCACGGTGAAGAAGCCTTCGATCGCGCGGCTGCCGGTCCGGGGTTTCATAGCTGAAGGCTTCGCTGCCGGCCGCTTCGTAGCGCGGCCGGCTCTCGGCATCGACGCGGAAATACAGCGTCTCGTCCATGATCATGGCGAACAGGATGGCGTCGTGGCGGATGCCGATGCCGCCGAAGAAGCGCATCGCCTCGACGGCACCGAGCGGCGCCAGCATCTCCATCACATGGTCGGTGAGTTCGCTGCGGACGCCGCCTGCTGCCATGCCCCCAGTCCCGTCAGATCAAGCCGTCATCGTTGCCGCTGCCGAAATCGCTGCCATCGGAGAGATCCTGGCCGGCATCGAAATTGGCGTCCTGGTATCCACCCGGATCGATGTCCTGGTAACCGCCTTGATCACTGCCGCTTTGGTCGTAGCCGGGGTCCGGCTGGTTGCCGGCCGTCTGATCATGCGGCAGATCCTGCTGCTGGTCACCGTAGTAGTTGTTGTTGTTGACGATGGTCGTCTCGCTCAGGCTCTCCGGCGGTACCCAGCCGGCGCCGCCCCAAGGTCCGCCGACCATCGGGCCGCCGACCCAGGGTCCGCCGCCGATGAATCCGCCGTAATGCGGACCGAACAGCGACTGGATGCCCTCGAACAGCAGCGCACCGCCGGCGATGCCGACTGCCGTCGTTGCCGCCTGCTGCAGGAAGCCGGAACTCTGGGCCGGCTGCAGCACCGGAGCGCCGGCATAGCTCGGGCCGGCATAGCTTGGCCCGGTGAAGCTCGGCCGCGGCGCAGAGCGTGTATAGGGGCTGCTCGGCGGCACCGAGGCCGGGCCGGGGGCGCGATACTGTCCCGAGGCGGGCGCGGCCGGCGGCGGAGGCGGAGGCGGCGACGTGCCGCCGAACAGGCCGGACAGGAAGCTACCGCCGGAACTCGGCGCCGCGGTCCGGCGCGCTTCGTCCAGCTTCCGCTGCAGATCCGTGATTTGGGCCTGGGCGTTGCGCAGGGCGAAATCCTGCATGATCACAGTCTGAGCCAGGAGATAGGCAGTGTCCGGCCGGTCCTGTACGAGCTGGCGCAGGAACGCGTCCGCTTCCTGGTCTTTCTGCTGATTGGGCGCGGCCTTGATCCGGGTCGCCAGCGCCGTCAGCAATTGGCGTTCTTCGGGTGTCATGGCATCTCCGAGGGGTGATTCTGTGCGGAACTCTATGTGGGGAGACGTTCCGTCGCCGCCAACAGAGGTTACGGATTTGTCAGATTTCCCTCAGGCCGCGACGATCTCTCCGGCGCGATAACCTTGGGCGAACAGCAGGGCGGTCAGGTCGCCATGTTCGATGCGCCATTTCGCCCGCTCCGCCACGATCGGCTTGGCGTGGAAGGCGATGCCGGAGCCCGGCGGCCTGGATCATGTCGAGATCATTGGCGCCGTCGCCGACCGCAAGCGTGGCGGCGAGCGGCAGACCCGCTTCCGCCGCCTGGCGGACCAGCATGTCGAACTTGGCCTGCCGGCCGAGAATCGGCTTGACGACTCGGCCAGTCAGCTTGCCCTCCTTGATCTCCAATTCGTTGCCGAATTCCTGACCGATACCGAGCAGCGCCGCGACCTTGCGGGTGAAAGAAGCGGAACCCGCCGAGACCAGCACGGTCGCGGCGCCATGGCTGCGCATGGTCGCGATCAGGGCACGGGCGCCGGGCATCAGCACCATCTTCGCCGCACACTCCTCGAGCACGGAGTCCGACAAGCCGTTCAGCAGCGCGACGCGCGCTTCGACCGCACCTTCGAAGTCGAGCTCGCCATTCATCGCCCGCGCGTGATCGCGGCGATTTCCGCGTGCAAGCCGACATATTCGGCCAGCTCGTCCAGCATCTCGTTGCGGATCAGCGTCGATTCCATATCGGCGACGAGCAGCCGCTTGCGCCGCTCCGCCTTGGCTGGGCCACGACATCGACCGGCAGAGCGCCGAGCAACTGGCGGGCCGCGGCATCGGCCTGGTCGGCATTGAGATCGGCATAGGCCAGGTCGCAGACGAGATCCGGCTGCAGCCAATCCGGCGGCCCGACCTCCCGCACCCAGCCGATAGAGGGTGTCGCGCAACTCGGCGATCAGGCCGGGTGCGAGCGGGGCGCCGCCCTCGGGGGCGATCAAGGTCAGGATCTGGTCGAGCATGGCCGGGGCGGTTATCGACTGTCGGCGCCGGGGTTGCAAGCCCTGGCCGGCGTGGTATCCCCTCGCGCCATGAGCATTCGCGTCATCGTCATCGCCGGCCCCACGGCAAGCGGCAATCGGCACTGGCGCTCGGCATCGCCGAGGCGCTCCGGCGGCACGATCGTCAATGCCGACAGCATGCAGGTCTATCGCGACCTTCAAGCGGTCCACGGCGCGGCCCGGTGCGGAGGATCTGGCGCGGGTGCCGCACCGGCTCTACGGCACGCTGGACGGGGCCGAGCTGTGCTCGGCGGCGCGCTGGGCTGGGCTGCGCGGCAGGAGATCGCAGCGGCGGTTGCGGCCGGCCGCTTGCCGATCCTATGCGGCGGCTACCGGGCTCTATCTGCGGACCCTGCTTTACGGCATCGCTCCGGTTCCGGAGATCCGGATGCGGTCCGACAGGCTGCGCGGGCAGCGCCATGCGGAGCTTGGCGGCGATGCATTCCGGGAGGAGCTTGCCCGGCTCGATCCGGAGGCGGCGGCGCGGCTCCATGCCGGCGACAGCCAGCGGCTGATCCGGGCCTATGAAGTCGTGGCGGCGACCGGCATGACGCTTGCCGCATGGCAGCAGGCGCAGCCGCCGGCTGCGAGCGATTTCGCGCCGGAGATCTTCACCCTGCTGCCGCCGCGCGATGCGCTCTACGCCGCGATCGATGCGCGTTTCGCCGGCATGGTCGCGGCCGGGGCGGTCGACGAGGTCCAAGCGCTCATGGCGCGCGGCCTCGACCCGGCTTTGCCGGTGATGAAAGCGGTGGGCGTGCCTGAGCTTTCTGCATATCTCGCCGGCCGCATCCCGCTCGAATTCCGCCATTTCGCAGGCGCAACAGGCGTCGCGTCGCTATGCAAAGCGGCAATTCACCTGGTTTCGGCACCAGATGCCGAGGCCACGGTCATAAACGAGAAATATTCTATCAATTTGATAGGGCAAGTTTGTCAGATAATTTGCAAAGACGCTTGACCGTTTCGCCGCGCCGCGTTTAGGGTCGCCGCCTTCGCAGCATGGAGGGCCGGGAGCGGACCATGGAGTAACGACACCACCGAATCGACATTGAATGGCGCGGAGAATCGTCCTGAAGGCGCTGGTCGACCAGGGGGTAGAGGTTTATTTCGGCTACCCTGGCGGGGCCGTCTTACCGCTCTACGACGCGATCTTCCAGCAGAACCGGCTGCGCCACATCCTGGTGCGCCACGAGCAGGCGGCGGTCCATGCCGCCGAAGGCTATGCCCGCTCGACCGGCAAGGTCGGCGTCGTGCTGGTCACCAGCGGACCGGGGGCAACCAACGCGGTCACCGGCCTGACGATGCGTTAATGGATTCCGTGCCGGTCGTCAGCCTGACCGGCCAGGTGCCGACACATCTGATCGGCAACGATGCCTTCCAGGAAGCCGATACGACCGGCATCACCCGGCCTTGCACCAAGCACAACTACCTGGTCAAGGACATCAACAAGCTGGCGCGCACGGTGCACGAGGCCTTCTGGGTCGCGCGCAGCGGCCGGCCCGGCCCGGTCGTGATCGACTTGCCCAAGGACGTGCTGGTCACGCTCGGCCCCTATACCCCGCCGGAGACGGTGGTCCATCGCACCTATCGTCCCGCGCACCGAGCCCGATGCCGCGGCGATCGAGCGGACGGTCGAGATCCTGGCCAAGGCCAAGCGGCCGATCATCTATGCCGGCGGCGGCGTGATCAATTCCGGTCCGGAGGCGAGCCGCCTGCTGACCGAGTTGGTCGAGCGGACCGGCTATCCCTGCACGCTGACCCTGATGGGTCTCGGCGCCCTGCCGGCGGCCGATCCGCGGTTTCTCGGCATGGTCGGGATGCACGGCACCTACGAAGCCAACCACGCCATGCATGATTGCGACGTCATGCTGTGCGTCGGCGCGCGCTTCGACGATCGGGTGACCGACGGCTCAACGCCTTCTCGCCCAACTCGACCAAGATTCATATCGATATCGATCCGTCCTCGATCACAAGAACGTCCGGGTCGACGTGCCGGTGGTCGGCGATTGCGCAAGGGGCTGGCGGCGATCCTGCAGCGTTGGACGGAAGGGAAGCATCAGCCGGACCAGAAGGCGCTCGGCCGCTGGTGGTCGCAGATCGCGCAATGGCAGGGCCGCAATTGCCTTGCCTATGAGCGCACCGACCGGATCATCAAGCCGCAATACGCTATCGAGCGGCTCTATGCCCTGACGCGCGAGCGCGAGACCTTCATCACGACCGAAGTCGGCCAGCACCTGATGTGGGCGGCGCAGCATTTCAAGTTCGAGCAGCCCAATCACTGGATGACCTCGGGCGGGCTCGGCACCATGGGCTATGGGCTGCCGGCGGCGATGGGCGTGCAGATCGCCTATCCCGAGGCGCTGGTCATCGACATTGCCGGCGAGGCCTCGATCCTGATGAATATCCAGGAGATGTCGACGCTGTGCCAGTATCGGCTGCCGGTGAAGATCTTCATCCTGAACAACCAGTATATGGGCATGGTCCGGCAGTGGCAGGAGCTGAACCATGGCGGGCGCTATTCCGAGAGCTATTCGGAAATCGCTGCCGGATTTCGTCAAGCTGGCCGAGGCCTTCGGCGCGTCCGGTCTGCGGGCGAGCAAGGTCGGCGAACTCGACGACGTCATCCGCCGCATGATCGAGATCCCCGGCCCGGTCATCGTCGATGTCGCTGTCGATCAAGCCGAGAACTGCTTCCCCATGATCCCCTCCGGGGCCGCGCATAACGAGATGCTGCTCGGTCCTGAGGACAAGCCCGGCACTGGCCAGGCTTCCGAGGAGGGGATGGTGCTGGTCTGATCGACCGGCACTGTTTTGGAGACGAAAGACTTATCCATGGCGACCGACAAGCCCCTTATCGAACGGCATACCATTACCGTTGTGGTCGACAATGAGCCCGGTGTGCTGGCACGCGTCATCGGACTGTTCTCCGGCCGCGGCTACAACATCGAAAGCCTGACCGTGGCCGAGGTCGATGCCGCCGCCGGCATTTCGCGCATCACCGTGGTCACCTCCGGCACACCGATGGTGATCGAGCAGATCAAGGCGCAGCTCGACCGGCTGGTGCCGGTCCATTCGGTCCACGACCTGACCGAGAACGGCCCGCATGTCGAGCGCGAGCTGGCCCTGGTCAAGGTCGCGGCGACCGGCGAGAAGCGGATCGAATCGCTGCGCCTGGCCGAGATCTTTCGCGCGCGCGTCGTCGATTCGACGACGGATTCCTTCATCTTCGAGGTGACCGGCTCGCCCGAGAAGCTCGATGCCTTCATGAAACTGATGGTGCCGCTGGGGCTGGTCGAGCTGGCCCGCACCGGCGTCGCCGCCATCGCCCGCGGCGCCCTGCCGCTCTGATCCCGGTCATCCGGACCGCCAAAGAGGAACAGCAAGAATGCGCGTCTATTACGACCACGATGCCGACGTCAATCTGGTCAAGGGCAAGAAGATTGCCGTCATCGGCTATGGCAGCCAGGGCCATGCCCATGCCAACAACCTGAAGGACAGCGGCGTCAAGGACGTGATCGTCGGTCTGCGCCCGGGTTCGGCCACTGCCAAGAAGGCCGAGGCCGCCGGCTTCGTCGTAAAGAGCGCCGGCGAGGCGGCGAAGGAAGCCGATATCGTCATGGTGCTGACGCCGGACGAGCTGCAGGCCGATCTGTGGGAAAAGGAGCTGAAGCCCAATCTGCGCGAGGGCGCGGCGTTGGCCTTCGCCCATGGCCTCAATGTCCATTTCAAGCTGATCGAAGTCCGGCCGGATCTCGACGTGTTCATGATCGCGCCCAAGGGCCCGGGCCATACCGTGCGCTCGGAATATCTGCGCGGCGGCGGGGTGCCCTGCCTGGTCGCGGTCGATCAGAACGCGTCGGGCAATGCGCTCGAGATCGCGCTCTCCTATGCCGCGGCGATCGGCGGCGGCCGGGCCGGCGTGATCGAGACGAGCTTCAAGGAAGAATGCGAAACCGATCTGTTCGGCGAGCAGGCGGTGCTGTGCGGCGGCCTGACCGCGCTGATCACGGCCGGGTTCGAGACGCTGGTCGAAGCTGGCTACGCGCCGGAAATGGCCTATTTCGAGTGCCTGCACGAGGTCAAGCTGATCGTCGACCTGATCTATGAAGGCGGCATGGCCAATATGCGCTATTCGATCTCGAACACGGCCGAATATGGCGACTATACGCGCGGGCCGCGCGTTGTGACGCCGGAGGTCAAGGCCGAGATGAAGCGCATCCTCGACGATATCCAGTCCGGCCGCTTCGCCCGCGACTGGGTGCTGGAAAACAAGGCCGGCCTGCCCAGCTTCAAGGCGACCCGCCGCCGTGCTGCCGAGCACCAGATCGAACAGGTCGGCGAGAAGCTGCGCGCCATGATGCCGTGGATCGCCGCCAACCGGCTGGTCGACAAGACGAAGAACTGAGTGGTTGCGCCCGTCGGGTGCAGATAGAAAAGAGCCCTCGTCCGCCAAGCGGGCGAGGGGCCATTGTCCGGTCCCACGCGAGACAAACGCGGGGTACCCGCCCCCGATCTCGTCGTGCCCAGAGAATCCATTTGCGAGTCCCGGTATGACCGGCTAGGACTAGGGCAGCCGGCCGGGATAGCCCGGAGCGGTGGATTTTCCTTGGTTTCGGGCGGGTTTCCTGCGCCAGGATTGCGGGATCGGGATGAAGATCGCGGCAGACGCTTCGAGCGGAATTTGGCCGGTCGGCTGCTGCAAGGTAGCCGCATTGCGGCACGCCATCGCGTCGTTCCGGTCAGGGGAGGCGCCCGGCCGATCTACCTGCCGCTAGGCCGCCGCGGCGTTCCGGGTCGATCCGGGTCGACGCCGATTCTGCGCGGGCCCCAGCCATGCTACCGAAAGATCTGGTCCGATGCGTGCCAGTGACATCACCACCGCCGCATCCGGATGTCGCGCCATTGCTGCGATGTTCGGACGAGGCGGGCGGATCGCTTAAATCGGGCGCTTCCAGCACGGCGCCCCTGTAATTGCGGGAATCGAGTAGAAACTCATGTTCGGATCACTTTTGGGCTGGCTGTCTGCCGATATGGCGATCGATTTGGGCACGGCGAACACGCTGGTCTACGTCAAAGGCCGCGGCATCGTGCTCAACGAGCCCTCCGTCGTCGCCATCGCCAATGTGAAGGGCAAGCGCCACGTCCTGGCCGTGGGCGACGAGGCCAAGCTGATGCTCGGGCCGTACGCCCGGAAATATCCAGGCGATCCGGCCCTTGCGCGACGGCGTGATCGCCGATTTCGAAGTCGCGGAAGAAATGATCAAGCATTTCATCCGCAAAGTGCACAACCGGCGCAGCTTCGCCTCGCCCGAAATCATCATCTGCGTGCCGTCCGGTTCGACCGCGGTCGAACGCCGCGCCATCCAGGAATCGGCCGAGAGCGCCGGCGCCCGCCGCGTGTTCCTGATCGAGGAGCCGATGGCCGCGGCGATCGGCGCCGGCCTGCCGGTGACGGAGCCGACCGGCTCCATGGTGGTCGATATCGGCGGCGGCACGACCGAGGTCGCCGTGCTGTCGCTCGGCGGCATCGTCTATTCCCGTTCGGTGCGCGTCGGCGGCGACAAGATGGACGAGGCGATCATCGCCTATATCCGCCGCAACCATAACCTCCTGGTCGGCGAAGGCTCGGCCGAGCGGATCAAGAAGGAAATCGGTTCGGCCTGCATGCCGGAAGACGGCGAGGGCCGCGTCATGGAGATCAAGGGCCGCGATCTGATGAACGGCGTGCCCAAGGAACTCGTCATCTCCGAGCGCCAGATCGCCGAGAGCCTGGCCGAGCCGGTCGGCGCCATCGTCGAGGCGGTCAAGGTCGCGCTCGAGCACACGGCGCCGGAACTGGCCGCCGACATCGTCGACAAGGGCATCGTGCTGACCGGCGGCGGCGCGCTGCTCGGGAATCTCGATTTCATCCTGCGCCATGCGACCGGCCTGCCGGTCTCGATCGCGGACGACCCGCTGAGCTGCGTGGCACTCGGCACCGGACGCGCGCTGGAGGAGATGAAGACGCTCAAGAACGTTCTGATCAGCATGTACTGACCGAAACCGGCCTATTTCGTTGCTGAAACGCAACGATGATTTCGGCCGGCCGCGAAAATATGCCAATGTCGGTCGATTGCCGTGGAGTGTTAGGGTGGCGGTAACCAATTCTACGGAGTCTAGCTGCAGGCCTTTGCGCGCGACCGGTCGGGTCGGTCTCGGTCGCAGCAGCGAAGGAGCGCAGGGGAGGACGTGCCGTTGAAGTCGCGCTCCGCGCCCGTCTCGCAATTCATGATGCCGCTGCGCATAGCGGCACAGCGCTTCGCTTACTCTGCCTTCCTGCTCCTGTCCGTGGCGATCATCGTGCTGGGCAAGGCCGATCCGGCGCTGGTCGAGCGCGCCCGCACCGCGACTGCCGATTTCGTCTCGCCACTGCTGTCGGTCCTGTCCCAGCCGGTCGCGGCCGTGACCGGGGCGGTCGACCGGGTACGCCAGGCGGTGCTGCTCTATCAGGAGAATGACCGGCTGCGTGCCGAGAACGCGACGCTGCTGCAATGGCAGCAGGCGGCGCGGCGGCTCGAAAGCGAGAATACCGAGCTGCGCGACCTGACGAATTATAACCCCGAGGCGACGAGCTGGGCCATTGCCGGGCAGGTCATCGGCACGGCCGGCGGCGCCTATTCGCGCAATCTGCTGGTCAATCGGGGCAGCGCCGACGGCGTCGCCAAGGGCCAGGCGGTCGCCTCCGGCACCGGGCTGGTCGGGCGCATCGCCGAGGTCGGCGGCCGGGCATCGCGCGTCTTGCTGCTGACCGATCTCAACAGCCGCATTCCGGTCTCGATCGACAGCACCCATGAACGCGCCATCCTGGCCGGCGACAACACCGACCGGCCGCTCCTGATTTATCTGCCGCCGCATTCCAAGCCGCAGCCGGGCGACAAGATCGTCACCTCGGGCGATGGCGGCGTATTCCCGCCCGGCATGCCGGTCGGCGTGGTCGGCTCAGTCGACGGCAATACCGTCCGGGTCGAACCGTCGACCGATCTGTCCCGGGTCGAATTTCTGAAGATCGTCGATTTCGGCTTGAGCGGTGTGCTGCCGCAAAGCGCGGTGCCGCTGCCCAAGCAGCCGAAGAGGGGCCAGACGGAGGCGAGCGGCGGGCCATGAAGGGGAACCAGGCCGAGCCCGTCCACGGGCTCGGTCCGAAGCTGGTGCCGAGCCTGCTGACCGTGGCCCTCGCGATCTTGACGGTGGTTCCGGTGGGGATCCCCGGCTACGCTTCGGTCACGCCGAATTTCGTGCTGATGTCGATTTACCATTGGTCGATCTATCGTCCGGAGCACATGCCCTATCTGGCGGTGTTCCTGATCGGGCTGCTGCTTGACCTGCTGACCACGGCGCCCGGCAGTGTGGTCGGGCTGACGCCGCTGCTGCTGCTGATCGTGCGTTCGACCGTGCTGGCCCAGCGGCGCTTCTTCGTTGGGCGCAGTTTCCCGCTGGTCTGGTGGGGCTTCGCGCTGGTCGTGACGGTGGTCGATGTCCTGGCCTGGCTGGTCGATAGCGGGCTGAACGGCAGCCTGCTCGAGCCGCGCAGCATCGCGTTCCAGGCGGTGTTGACCGTGGCGTTTTTCCCGCCGATGACGCTGCTCTTCGCGCGCGTCCAGCGCTTGACCTCGTCGCTGGCCTGACCGCATGTCGACGCGCGATCACGAGCAGGGACGCTACAAGATCCTGACGCGGCGGGCGGTGCTGCTCGGCGGCGCGCAGCTGGCGCTGCTCGGCAGCCTGGTCGGGCGGATGTATTATCTGCAGGTCGTCGAGGCGCAGCGCTACAAGGTGCTGGCCGAGGAGAACCGGATCAATCTGCGCCTGCTGGCGCCGCGGCGCGGCCGTATCCTCGACCGCTTCGGCGTGCCGCTCGCCAGCAACGACCAGAATTACCGGATCGTCCTGGTTGCCGAACAGGCCGGGGATCTCGAATCGACGTTGAACGCCATCGGTACGCTGATCCCGCTGGACGACGCGGCCCGGCACAAGGTGCTGCGCGACGTGCGGCGCAAGCACAGCTTCGTGCCGGTCGTGGTGCGCGAGAACCTGACCTGGGACGAGGTCTCGCGCATCGAGGTCAATGTCGACGAGTTGCCGGGCGTGAATATCGAAGTGGGCTTGAGCCGCTTCTATCCGTTCGGCGAGCGCGCCAGCCAGATCGTCGGCTATGTCTCGCCGCCGGCGATCAACGAGCTGACCGGCGATCCGATCATGGAATTGCCGGATTTCCGGATCGGCAAGAGCGGCGTCGAGAAGGCCCAGGATCTGGAGCTGCGCGGCACACCCGGCGCCAGCCAGATCGAGGTCAATGCGCTCGGCCGGGTCGTCCGGGAAATCAGCCGGGACGAGGGCAAGACCGGCAATGACATTCCGTTGACGCTCGATATGTGGCTGCAGGACTACGCGCAACGACGGCTGACGGCGGAGGAAAGTGCCACCATCGTCGTGATGGACGCGGTGACGGGCGACGTATTGGTCATGGCATCCTCGCCGGCCTATGACGACAACGCCTTCACGCACGGCTTGCCGGCCAAGCTCTGGGCCGAATTGACCGCGGATCCGCATGTTCCGCTCAACAACAAGGCGATCCAGGGGATCTATCCGCCAGGCTCGACCTTCAAGCCCTGCGTCGCCATGGCGGCGCTGGAGGATGGCGTGGCGACGCCGAGCGATACCGTGTTCTGCGGCGGCAAGATCACGGTCGGCAATACCGAGTTCCATTGCTGGCGCAAGCAAGGCCACGGGACGGTCGATCTTCACGGCGCCATCAAGAATTCCTGCGACGTCTATTTCTACGAGATGGCACGCCGGCTGGGCGTCGACCGGATCGCCGCGATGGCCAATAAGCTCGGCCTCGGTCACCCGACCGGCATCGATATCCCGAACGAACGCGGCGGGCTGATCCCGACCCGCGCCTGGAAGCTCGCGTCCTATGGCGTGCCCTGGCAGAACGGCGAGACTTACAGTATCGGCATCGGCCAGGGCTACGTTACGACGACGCCGCTCCAGTTGACGACGATGGTGGCGCGGCTGGTCAGCAATCGCGAGATCGTGCCACGTCTGGTCCGGCCGGGCGGCGTCATCGAAGACGGCAAGGCCTTCGATCCCGATGCCGGCACCGAGGACTACGCCAAGCTCGATCTCGCAGCCAAGAACCTGGCGGCGGTCCTGGCCGGCATGAACGCCGTCACCAATGAGCCGGGCGGGACCGGCTATGGCGCGCGCATCACCGAAGCCGGCTGGGAGATGGGTGGCAAATCCGGTTCGGCCCAGGTGCGCCGGATTTCGCAGGCCGAACGCGAGCACGGGCTGCGCAAGCAGGAGGATATTCCCTGGAAGGATCGCGACCACGCGCTGTTCATCGCCTTCGCGCCGGTCGAGGCGCCGCGCTATGTCGCGGCCTGCGTCGTCGAGCACGGCAAGCATGGCGGTTCCTCCGCCGGCCCGATCGTGCGCGACGTGCTGCGCGAATGCCAGAAGCGCGATCCGGCGCGGCGCTTTCCGGCCGATGGCGTCGCGGTGCCGGAAGCGCCCGTGGTCGCTGCCGTGCCCGGACAACCCGGGCCGGCCAGCAACGAGCCGGAAAGCGATCTCGATTGAGCGCCTTTACCGATAATGAGCGTCAGGCGCCGGCGCTGGTCGAGAAGATCCGCAGCGTCAATTGGGGCCTGGTTCTGGTGCTGACGCTGATTTCGAGCGTCGGTTTTGCCGTGCTCTATTCCGCGGCCAATGGCAGTTTCCAGCCCTGGGCGCTCAAATCGATCGTCCGCTACGGCGTGGCCCTGGTCCTGATGCTGGGCGTGGCACTGATCGATATCCGCTTCTGGTACCGGGCGTCCTATCCGATCTACATCCTGGCGGCGCTGCTGCTGGTCGCGGTCGATTTCAAGGGCGTGAAGGGGCTGGGCGCGCAGCGCTGGCTCGAACTCGGGCCGGTCTCGCTGCAGCCTTCGGAGCTGATGAAGATCGGTCTGGTCATGGTGCTGGCGCGCTATTTCAGCACGCGCAGCCATGAGGAGATCGGCCGGCCGCTGCATCTGATCTATCCGCTGGTGCTGGTGCTGGTGCCGGCGGCGCTGGTGATGAAGCAGCCGGATCTCGGCACGGCGATGATGCTGATGCTGTGCAGCGGCGGCCTGTTCTTCATCGCCGGCGTTCGGATCTGGAAGTTCCTGCTGGTCATCGCCGGCGGCGTGGCCATGGTGCCGATCGCCTGGCGTTTCCTGCGCGACTACCAGAAGAACCGGATCTACACCTTCCTCAATCCGGAGAATGACAGCCTGGGCGCCGGCTACCACATCATGCAGTCCAAGATCGCGCTGGGCTCCGGCGGCATGTGGGGCAAGGGTTTCATGCTCGGCACCCAGTCGCATCTGAATTTCCTGCCCGAGAAGCAGACCGATTTCATCTTCACCATGTTCGCCGAGGAATTCGGCATGGCCGGCGGGCTGGTGCTGCTTGGGCTGTATACGCTGGTCTTCGCCTATGGCTTCGCGATCGCGCTGCGCTGCCGCAACCAGTTCGGCCGGCTGCTGGCGCTCGGCATTACGATCAACGTGTTCCTCTACGTCTTCATCAACACTGCGATGGTGATGGGCCTGATCCCGGTCGTCGGCGTGCCGCTGCCGCTGATTTCCTATGGCGGCACGGCGATGCTGACGGTCATGTTCGGCTTCGGCCTGCTGATCAGCGCCTATATCCACCGCGACATCCGGATCAACCGTCACGGCGAATTCGAGTCCTAATTTGCGGCCGCGGCATGCACGGCGCGCATATGCGTCCAAGCTGGACAGGCCGAAGCGATTTGCCTATACAGGCGGTCCTTCGGTTGCCCCGGAGCCCAGGTAGCTCAGTTGGTAGAGCATGCGACTGAAAATCGCAGTGTCGGTGGTTCGATTCCGCCCCTGGGCACCATCTTTAAGCCCTTGAAAGCGAACAGCTTTCAAGGGCTTTCCAATTTCTGGCGACGCTGGTCAAAAGTCGACGGGATGGCACCGGATGGCACCGCAAGCGCAAGGCCCTGCAACAAGATGATAGGTAAGAGGCTGCAGCGCGCCGCTGATCTAGACATTTCGCGACCTGGTCCAGAGCGGTGATAATTTGGCCAAAGCCGCATCATTTCCGCCGGGGTGTCTTCTTGTGGCCGGCCTGCTCGCCTTCCTTGCGCGCGACAAACAGCCTGCCCGCCTGCTGTGCCGCAACACGGTTCAGGTAGTTGCCGCACTCGAACCGCTGCCCTTCGAACGTCACGGAGAGTTCGAAATTTTCTGAACCGACCTCGCGGATGTCGATTTTCGCCTCTACCGGACGGGCCATCCTTCATTCTCCGAATCGACGAGGAGGCGACTCTATCTGGCCTTCATGATGCCGCCAACGCCAGGCCGACGAAGAGGAGGAAGTTGGCTAGGATTCCGACGCCCAGTGATCTGGGCAAAATTCAATGAACGCTGCCGAGGGCGTCCCCTTCCAGTTACCCGGGTCGACCAAGGGAACATGGAGAGGCATATGTCCTGCCGCGAGATCTGGCCAAGACACGATAACCGAAATGCGGCGGTCAGCTCGGCAGGCACTCATAGCCGATGTTCGGGCGTATTCTCGCGGCTGAGCTCGATCAGACTCGAACGGGCACTTGCCCAGTCGGATGGCCATTCGCTATCTAGCCGCTTTTCCAAGCATTACCAACCGAGCGAGCGATGCTGGGCAAAATTCTCACACGTCGGGCGATGTACGACCTCGTCTGGTCGAAGCCAATGACGAAGGTTGCCGAAGATCTCCAAATTTCCGACGTGGCGCTGAGAAAGATCTGCGACCGGCATCGCGTCCCGACGCCGTCCCGCGGCTACTGGGCAAAAAAGGCAGCCGGCAAGCCCGTCGTGCAGACCCACTTCTTCGAAACCTCCGACTCTGCCGTGGACCGGATCGAGATCCACAGTGTCGTCGCCCACCTGCCACGTCAGGTCCAGGACATTCTCCACCGGGAGCGGGGACGCCGCCAATGGCAGACAAAGCATCCCGTCATCGATGCGCCGGCTGCTGTCGAGCAACCGCTGGCCGAGGTGCACCATGCCGTCGCTGCAACGGCAAGGGCGCTCCGCAAGGGCAAACCCAACAAGACAGGGGTGGTCGAGGCTGTTGGCGAGGGGCACTGCGGGATAAGCGCCGGCACTCTGTCGGTTGAACGCGTCGTTAGCGTGTTGGATGGGCTCGTCAGGCAACTCGAGGCGCGTGGCCTGCAGCTGCGGCCCCTTGGGTCGAAGATAGGGGTCACCGATGCCCCGGATTCGGTCTTCCTCATGGTCAAGGAGCGCGTCGACATGGAGAAGCATGTCCCCACGCCGCAGGAACTCGCCGAGGAGGAGCGACGCGAGAGGCGGCGCGAGCGTGACATCCGTTCGGGCCGATGGGAGTACGGAGCCTATGACCGGCCGTATCCCGAATACGATCCAGTCCGCACCGGTGAACTGTCGATACAGATCGAGAATGAATATCTCGGCGGACTCCGTCGTACCTGGGGCGACGGCAAGATCCAGCGACTGGAAAATCTGACTGAAGGCGTCGCGAGCGGCGTGGTCCTCTATCTCGCCGGCATCAGAGCTAGGCGCGAGGAGCGCCAACGATCGGAACGTCGCTGGGCGCGACAGATGCAGGTTCGGGCGTTAGCCGCGGCCCGCGCCGAGCGCGAGGTTAAGCGGCAGGAATTTGTCAGGGAGCAGGTTCGGCTCGCCAGCGAGCTGGCTGGGCTGGCCGCTTGCCGGATCGACCACGATCGCATCGGTGCCGCCACCGATCTTGACCGTCTTGATCGGCTTCAGCGTGCGCAGATCGAAGGATCCGGCCAGGCCCGCCTCGCTGGCATCGGTGTAACCGCGTCCGGTCACGGCCGAGATACGAATCCCGTGGGTCGTGGTCGAGAACCCGCTTACCGTGCTGACGATTGCTCCGTCCTTCCCGTCGACCACGGTGAGAACTTGCCGATGCCCTCTCTCTGTTTATGGCCACGATCGCGCTCGGTAGCAGCGTGGTGCCGCTCACCGCCGCGGCGGGGCCGCTCGACGAGCTGAAAATTCCCCAGCTCGACATCCCGACCAGCGAAATGATGTTCCCGGATGGTTCGGGCGGACATGATGAAAAACAATTGCCTTTCCTGTCATTTGGCCAACCCTGTGCTCAACCAACCGAACCAGCCGCACGAAGTCTGGGAGCAGGTCGTGCACAAAATGATCGACGGCTCCAAGGCGCCGATCAGCCGCAGGACGCCGAGTAGATCGTCGACTACCTGACGCGGACCAGGGGGATCAAATAGCAAACGCGGCGGCCCAGGCAAACCAATCCCTTATCAGGCCGCCTACCGCAGCCGCTGGTTCTCAATATCGTCGGCCTGAACTTGGTCGGGCCGGGCGCCAAATACCGTGCCGCCAGGCCACAACCGCGACTCCACCGCCTTCAGCCGCCTCCCGTCCAGAAGGGTCACCTCTCTCGGCCGTCCATTTCCATCATCGGCAGGTGGCTTGGCTGGGGCGTCGACGGCACGCGCTAAGGCCTCTCCGGACCGCCGCGGTCCGCGAAATCTGAAGAGACATGATGAACGAACTTCGCCACTGCCAGAGCCTCGAACTAGGCATGCGCACGCATCCATTGGCTGATTTGGTCGATGACCGGGACCTCGATGCCATAGTAGCCGTGCGGAGTCAGGGATCCGCAGGCCTTGCGGGATTTCGTGATCCCGCCCGCCACCGGAAGGATGTGCACATCGCGTGAGCGGCTCATGGCCGCGGCGATGCGCGGTGCGTCCTCCGGCGGCGCGACATCACATGCGTCGTCCCGATTGGCGACGACCAGGGCCGGCGCTGTAACATCCTGCGGATCGGCGCTGAAGACCGTCTCGTGGCTGCCGCCCATGCGGGATACAGATTCCGTCAGCACCACTCCGGCGATCGCTCCCGGCGCGGCATGGGCGGCACCATTCATCGCCGCGATTGAGCCCTGGCTGGTACCCAGCAGGTACACAGGCCCCTGCGCCTGGGCGTGGGCAAATCCCACGAGGCGATCGACCAGGCGTGCGTAAGCCGGCGAGCTTCGAAGACCGCGCAGGTTGACGCGATCGATCGTATCGGGGATCAAGACCGCATAGCCCCGTGCGGCCCATAGAGCGCGCGTCCGGACCACGAAATTATCGTCGTGTCGAACGTCACCGTTGCGCTCCACGCCGACGTCTCCCGCCCCGCCAGGCAACATCACGATCGTCGCTGAGGGACGAGGCGGGGCAGCATAGAGCACGCGCTGTTGGTCGCCGTTCGGAAGCGGAAGGTCGAAAACCCGTTCGCCTTCGACGCCACCAGCCGTCTCGAGATCGGCGGGCACGGCATCGCGACGGTGAGGGTGGGCTGCATGCCCATCATAATCGTAAAGTTGAGCGACCGCGAGACTAGGCGCCAAGATGGTGGCCAGGGCGGCGGCTCGAAGAGCGTAGCAAAGTAGAGACAAGAGGAACTCCTTAATTTGTAGAGGTGCCTGCATAGGTCGTGGGCATCTCAGGCTTAGTCACGCACCCTTATGAATCGCGCGGCAAGTTCTCCGACGACCACGGATGGCGCCATGGTGTTGCCGCTTGTCGCCCTCGGAAAGACGGAAGCATCCGCAACACGAAGCCTATCCAAGCCATGGACGCGAAGCCTGCCGTCGACAACCGAGGTCGAGGCGTCTTTTCCGCTCCGCGCCGTTCCGCATTGATGCCAGAACGTACCCAGGCCGCAGCGCAGATAGTTCTCGAGTTCCGCGCCGGTCAATTTGCCGGGCGCGAACTCCGCCGTGCGGAACGCCCCAAGAGCTGGCTGGTTGCCGATCTCCCGCGCCATCTCTGCCGCGGCCGCAACACGGGCAAGGTCTCCTGGATGACTCAGATAGCCGGGATCGATGCTGAGCGGCGCCTCCACGCCGGTGCCCGTCAGGCGAATCCTGCCGCGCCCCTGCAGGCGCAGCCCCACGACAAGCGACCAGGTTGATGCGGGCAACGAGCGTCCGGCCGCATTCTCTGGCGATATTGCCGGTCCTCCGCGCGAATAGGCGAAAGCGTCAGGCGAATCCAATGCCAGATCGGTCTTCCAGAAGCTGGCTGTCTGGCTTCTCGGCGCCTTGGGGAGCTCAGCATCGCTGGCGGCCCAGACACACCCGAAGGCGACATGGTCGTGGAGGTTGGCGCCCACGGCCGGTAGATTTTCGGTCACGGGAATGCCGACGGCTTTCAGATGATCCGCATCGCCAATGCCCGACTGCATCAGGACGCGCGGCGTGTTGATCGCACCCAGCGAGAGGATCACTTCCGCAGCGGCATGGAAAATATGCCTCTGAGCTCCCACGATGCATTCTACGCCAACCGCGCG
Source organism: Aliidongia sp. (assembly GCA_037200015.1). Lineage (GTDB taxonomy): Bacteria > Pseudomonadota > Alphaproteobacteria > ATCC43930 > CGMCC-115725 > JAXDMU01. The sequence goes on from JBBCHB010000021.1 coordinate 99,642, forward strand.
GCGGCCTTCGATGATGACGCGATCTACGTTGACGCCGGTGATCACGGTCACATTGGCTTGCGTTTGGCGCGGATACAGGTACGCGCGGTAGACGGATTTTCGGCGTCCTTCAAGGATGATCTCGTCCGCGACCGCACATCCGGCGTTGCTCTCCATCAATTTGCCGTTTGCATTCTCAAATCGCGGAAGACCGGCCGCTTCCGCTGCATCCAAGACTGCAAAGGCAAAAGGGTGCGGGTTGGCCGCAGGCTGGATGTGCATCGCGCCGTTCCGCCCGCGCAAGGGATCCGCTTCTCCCGTCCAGGCTTCGATCGATTTCACGCAGAGACGGCGGACCGAATCATAGCCCCAGGCGGCATCCCCGGTTTCAGAAGCAAAATACTCCCAATCCGCCTTGTGCCCGCGGGACCAGGTTCCGACATTGATGCTCGACCCGCCGCCCAGAGCCTTGCCCATGCTGTAGGGAATCGCCCGGTCATTCAGGAGCGGATTCCGCTCCGCCACGAAATTCCAGTCGAGATTGCTACCGAGCGTCGCCGGCCAGCGGTTGGGTTGGCTGATCGTCTCCGAGCTGTCATCGCCGCCGGCCTCCAAGACGAGAATCCTGGCCGCGCCATCCTCGGACAGCGGGCGGCGAGCGCGCAACCCGCCGACCCTGCGCCGCAGATGATATAGTCGAACGTACTGACGGCGCACGGCTCGACAGCATCGAGATCTTCACCTGAGATCAACATCAATCATAGTCCCGTTTCGTTAGGAATGTCGCGGCTTGTCGAATCCGCGTAGAGGTTTCAGCTAGCAAAAGAGCCTGGAGATCCGACCCAAAGCTCATGCGTTATGAGCCGAGAACGAATCGAGTATCGGTCCGCGCGCCGATGGCGGCCACGCGGGCAAAAGTCTCATCCGGCGGCATTGAAGCGAACGGCCTATCCCGATCCGCCGCGACGACCGCATCAAAGAACGCTTCGTGCGCGGTATTGGATATGCTTAGAAGTCGGGCTTTGCTCTGGCTCCGGTTGAAGAAAGCGTGCTGGATTTCAGGGCGGGCCATGACGACGTCACCCGTCGTGCAGTGCAGCACCTCTTCCTTCTCATCGCTCGTATGAAACTCGATTTTGCCTTCAAGGATATAGAACGCTTCCGGGTAACTATGTACGTGCAACGGCACGCCCTGGCCCGGTTCCACAGTCATCTCGAAGAAGCAGAAGCTGCCACTTGTATGGGAACTTCTGACCTTCCAAGTCCATTCTGCCCCGGCAATGGCATAGTGCTCGCCGGCGGCCTTATCTATCTTCGTGAGATAATCCATAGTTCTTTCCTTCGCGGGCTGACTTCCCTTGGCTCGGCAGATGGTGCCGCTTCCCATTTCGCAGTAGTGCTTTGAGATGAATTCGGCGTATTCGGTTATTGAATGAACGATGGATCCCGGTCGCGGCCGCTCTTTACTTCGGATCGGCGCGGGATTCGGATGCCGATCCGCATGCCAGCGCACTGATTTTCTGAAAATTCGGCGAGGGCCCCGGTGGGGGCCTGCGACCGACCGGCCGTCCTCTTGCTGCACGAAGCCCGGGGCTTCGATCACTCCGTTCCGCTTCGGCTAGTGGTATCGCTCAAGGATGAGCTATGACGATTGAATAGTGTCTTTGCCATGGAGTGCCATCGGGACGTGCGGCAACTTCACTGTACCGCTCGACCCTGACCTGCCCGAAACCGGCCTCGTGGTGCAGTGCCGCGATAGCTTCCCCATCTCGCGTTCGAAAGCCAAATTCCGCGCAGGCAAAGGGGGCGGTCATGGCGATTTCGGGGGTGACGGCTGCGACAACGCTGGTACCGTAAGGCCGCAGCACGCGACGCATCTCACACAGCGCCTCCACGGGCGCGGGCCAGAAGTAGAATACATTGATCGCGAAGGCACGATCGAAGCTGCCATCGTCCCAAGGAATTGCCTCGGCCTGCCCCAGGTGGAATGTGGCGCGACCGGACGCGACATGTTCGGCGTTGAAAGCGACTGCTTCGGCGACCATGGTCTGGGCAATGTCGAGACCGACATAAGTGAGGTCATCCGCGCGGGCGAGCAACGAGAGGAGCAGCTTGCCGTTACCGAAGCCGATTTCCAGGACGTGATTTCCGGGCCTGAGCTGGAGACGCTCGTAGACCGCTTCGGTCACACCGGCGTTCATGCGGTTCAACATATTACCAAGTGCGCTGCCGCCTCGCCTTCCGGCTTGCCGAGCAGCCGGGCCATGTCGGCCGGCGAAAGCTTGCTGAGATCCACCACGGTCCTACCTCTAATCGGCCGCATGACCGCGCAGATGGTGACACTTACAATTTCGCTGTAGTGTTTTGAGATGAATTCGACGTATTTCGCTATCGAATGAACGACCGCTTCCTATCGCTGCAGCTCTTCGCCAGCGTGGCCCGGGCTGGAAGTTTCTCGCTGGCGGGCCGCGAATTCGGCCTGTCTCAGCCGTCTGCCTCCCGCATTGTTGCTGCCCTGGAGAAACGCCTCGGCGTGCCCTTGTTCAGGCGGACGACGAAAGGGGTGAAGCTCACCGATGCGGGCGCGGATTATCTGGCGCGAACCGAACAAATCCTCGCCGCTTTGGAAGAGGCTGATCATGCAGTAAGGGGAGCCGGCGAGCTTCTGGGCACGTTACGTATTGCGTGCTCTTCGACGTTCGCAATGCGCAGCTTGCTGCCGCGTCTGCCAAAGTTCGCCAATGCGTATCCCAGGCTGCTCGTCGAGTTGCGCCTCGGTGACCATCGCCACGACATTCTCTCCGAAGGCGTCGATATTGCCTTTAGAGTGGGAGGACAAATTCCTTCTAACGCTGTGGCGCGAAAGGTCGGGGCGAATCAACGTCTTCTGGCGGCGGCGCCGAGCTATTTGGCAGAGGCGGGTTTCCCTAAGAGTCCTGGCGATCTGTCGGCGCACGCGCTGATTGTTGGGCCCGCGGGTCGAAGCGCTGAAGGTTGGACATTCCACAGGGACGCGCAAACGCATGTGCTGGAGGTAACGGCCCGGTACCTGCTGGATAGCACCGACGCGGCAACATCCGCTGCGGTACACGGCTTGGGCATCGTATCAACGGGCAATCTCGCCTGTCTTAGGGAACTTCAAGAAGGATCGCTCGTCCGGGTGCTATCGGACTGGAAGATGGAAGCCGTGGATGTGCACCTTATTCTTGTGGACGGCCGCATGGCGAAGCCGTCGGCTCGCGTCTTCGCGGATTTTATCAGTCAGGAATTTAGGAAGCATCCCCTGGATGACCTTGTGGAAAGTGTCAACGGGGGAAGCGAAACCTAGACGTTGTTGCGGAAGGGCACATCCACTTGTCACATCATCGCGCGACCCGGACGAAAGCTGTGGCGAGGCGGAGCGATCATTTATTTGAGAAATGAATAGACTGAATTCGAGTTCGGCCACTACCGATCATTTTCAAGTGATCTCATCTCAGGACCGTCACA
>JBBCHB010000022.1:0-136648 GCA_037200015.1 Aliidongia sp.
ATGTCTGGTGCCTCGATTGAAGCGACGCTGGCGTTGTGGGCCTCGTCGCTGCGCGATGTGAAGGGTCGGATACGACCGCTTTTCACGCAGGACCGCGTCGCGGCGAGCGCTGGCCTGTTCCTGGATGGGCTGGTTGGCGACGAGCGTCGCAAGACCGGATGGATGCGGGCGGAAGCGGCCGGTGATCCGGGGCCGTGGCGCCAGCAGGCCATTCTCGGCCGCGGTCGCTGGGATGCCGATGCGCTGCGCGACATCGTGCGCGACTATGTGGTCGAGCATCTGGCGGACGAACATGCGGTGCTGGTGCTCGACGAGACCGGATTCCTGAAGCAGGGCAAGGCATCGTGTGGCGTGTCCCGTCAGTACACGGGCTCGGCCGGCAAGATCACGAACTGCCAAGTGGGCGTGTTCGCCGCTTATGTCTCCTGCCACGGCCACGCCTTTATCGACCGCGCGCTCTATCTGCCGAAGATCTGGACCGACGATCCGGCGCGCCTGAAGGCCGCCCATGTGTCGGACGATGTTGGCTTCGCCACCAAGCCCAAGCTGGCGGCCCGGATGATCGGGCGCGCGCTCGCGGCTCATGTGCCGTTCGCCTGGGTCGCCGCCGATACCGTCTATGGTGTCAGCGAGGTCGAACGCGTCCTGCGCCGGGCCGGCAAGGGTTATGTGCTCGGCGTCACCGGCGACCATCTCTTCCATTCCTGGGACAAGCCGCAACCGGTCGCAGGATCAGCCTTGGCGATCGCCGAGGCGCTGCAACCATCCGATTGGCAGCGCCTCTCGGCAGGAGCAGGAACCAAAGGGCCGCGGCTTCATGACTGGGCCTATCTTGAGCTCGCCGACCTAGAGGCCGAGGAATTCGATGCCGAAAATCCGGGCGTGTGGACCCGCGGCCTGCTGATCCGCCGCCACATCGCAAATGGCGATCTCGCCTTCTTCACCACTTGGTGTCCGGCCGGCACGCCGATCGAGACGCTGGTGTCGGTCGAAGGCCATCGCTGGGCCATCGAGGACAGCTTCGAGACCGCCAAGAACGAGCTTGGTCTCGATCACAACGAGAGCCGCTCCTGGCATGGCTGGCATCGCCACGTCTCGCTCGTCATGCTCGCCTTCGCCATGATGGCTGCCATCCGCCAGCGCGCCAATGCCACACCGCCCCCAAAAACGAAACCATCAGCCGCGAAACCGCCGCGCCGCCCCTGATCCGCTGGTCGGTCCAGGAGGTCCGCCGCATCGCCATCAGGCTTGCTCAGCGGCGGATCAAACCGGCCCACATCATCGCCTGGTCGCTCTGGCGGCGCGCCCACCAAGCGGCCGCTCAGAGCGCCCACTTCAAGTCAAAAACGCAACTGTAATGCTAGTCGAAGCCGCAGCAGTTATCGATGCGGCTGTCCTTAATTGCTGCAGGGCGCCGGACCGGGATCGGGTATTGGGTCGAGAACATGCTCCGCGACCAGCATGTCGGAAGCCTCGTCCGTCTCATATTGCGTAGCGCCGCCCGGCTCGTCGAACCAGGGCACCGCCTTGCCGCTCGCCACCGGCAAAGGCTTCAGCACGCGATAGACGGTATAGATCTGGATTTCGCAAACACTCGGTAAAGCCCGCGCCGGGAAGGGCTCGCCTTTCGGGCTGAAATAACGGCCCGAGCCGCCAAACCGGTCGATCAGCCGGCCGGGCTGCAGAGTGCTGTGCACCGGTGCCGCGTCGAAGCCGTCATCCGGCGGGTATAGGATCTTGCCGTCGGGGCCGAACCAATGAGCATCCAGATCGGGGCGCAAGCCCTGTGCGCGAACCGGTGCCGGAGCCGCTGCGACCGGCGGCGGCGACACGACCGCCTGCGGCGGTGCTGGCGGCGGCGGATTGGTGCTGCAGGCGGCCAGGGCCAGCAGCAGGATGGATATCGCGAAGCGGACGCGGCGGCTCATGCGGACTCCTCCCCCGAGCCCGCGCAATTTCCGGCTCGGCGAGGGCGGCGCAGCGTCGCCGCTGCCCGCACCCGCCGTCAAGCGTGTTCGCCGCTACTTGGTCAGCACGCCGGAAAACGGTACCGGTCCCAGATCGAAGCCGCCAACGAGACAGCCGCCATATTCGGTAGCAACGGTACCGCCGATTGCCGCGTGCATCTTGCCGCTGCCCTGATAGCCCAGGAATGAAATTGCGCCGGTATAAGTCGCGATCTCAGTCTCGCATTCATTGGGCGTGTATTGCCAGGTGAAGGTAATGCCGTAGAAATTGCCGTAGCTGTAGCTCGGCCCGAACTGGGCGGCATCGAGCGCGATCGTGCCGGTAACCGGCAGCGTCAGCTGCGGAATCGACCCATAGGGCGGCACGATCGGCGCCCAGATCGTACCGGTAAAGTTGCCGGTCGTAGTGTCGAGCTGGGTGATGTGGAAGTGGTTGAGCGAGGCGTTCATCGACTGCTCGGTGTCGAGGATGAAATATTGCTGCTGCGTCACGAACAGTGTCTTCAGATCGCTCAGCGCCAGAAATGAAGCGCTTTGCGCCGCCGCCGGGTTTGCGAACGCGATCATCGCCGCCGCGCCGGTCGCGGCCGCCAGGCTTGCAGTCCTACGCATGATACCCTCTCCCACTCCGCCTAGAATTCCTCCGCGCCGCCTCAAGCGGCAGTCGGCGTCGCCAGCTCAGTCCCCGAGGACATCTTCGAAGCGCAGCCTCACCGGGAAACCTCCCGCTTCCGCACGGAGCGGTAGTACCGCACCCTAGTACGGCACCTTCCGATCGGGGCGAGGCAAAGATTGGTCCGGCTATACCTGAGGCAGAGTCGCCCTCCGGACCCGACCAGACGGTTGGACGGAACCGACCGATCAACGCCATGGCGCGCAACGAGCATCCCATTCCATCCTGACATCCCATTCCATCCTGAGAGGATCTAGGATGGCGGCTGAGCGATAAGGGGGGGACGCATCATGTCGACCGACTGGCTGATCAGTGCGGCCGAGGCGCTGGCGCAACTGCCCGCGCCGCCGGCCGAGCAATTCCTGTATTTACTCGAGCATGGCACGGCCAAGATCGGGCTTTACGCGCCGCGCGGCACCGATCCGCAGGGTCCGCATAAGCGTGACGAGATCTATGTCGTGTGGCGGGGTCGCGGCAGCTTCGAGCGGGATGGCGAGCGGCGCGGCTTCGCGCCGGGCGACGTGATCTTCGTGCCGGCCGGGATGACGCATCGCTTCGTCGATTTCGACGATGATTTCGCCGCCTGGGTCATTTTCTACGGCCCGCCCGGCGGCGAAACCTTGGCACCGGCCGATACGCCGCCGGATTGAACGCCCGGCAGCGATTGTCCCGTCAGCTCTCCGTCCGTACCGCGCTGGAGAACAGGCCGGACTCGCCTTCGCTCTCGGCGCGGCGGCGTTCCAGTTCCTGGTTGTAGCGGCGCAGCGCATAGGCTTCGGTCAGATAGCCGACGATCTCCATCGACTCCGAACTGTCGACCACGGGCAGCGTCTCCATCTGCGCATTGGCGAATTTCGTCAGCGCGGTGCGGACATCCTCATTCGGCAGCAGATGGGCGCTCGCCGGATGGGCCAGATCCCCGGCGGTCAGGTCCTCCGGCGCGCCGGCTAGGTCCGGTGCGTGCAGTTCGACCAGATCGACGATGCCGACCAGCTTCCTTGCCGTCGACCGCGAAGACGCGCTTGGCGCTGCCGATCGGGAACAGCTTGCGCAGGGACGCTACGCTCATGCCGACCGGCACCGTCTTCGCGTCGGTCCGCATCAGCCGGCCGACGCGGAACTCGTCGAGCCAGCCGACATCCTCGGGGCTGCGGATCTTCAGCCCGCGCAGATGGAAGCGCCACGTCGCGAACGAATAGCCGAACCAGTGCCGGACCGCGACCGAGGTCGTGATCACGCCGACCAGAACGCCGACCGTGGCCGAGAAATCGCCGCTGCCTTCAAGCACCAGCAGCACCATGGTGACCGGTGCGCCGATGATGCCGGCCGCGACGCTGGCCATGCCGACCAGCGTATAGGCGAGCGGATCGGCGTTGAGCGCGGGCAGCGCATCGATGCCGAGCTGCGAGGCGGCGCTGCCGAACAGGCTGCCGATAAAGATCGCGGCGCTGAACAAGCCGCCGCGAAAGCCTGAACCGATCGAGATCGCCGAGGCGACGATCTTGGCCGCGATCATGCCGATGACGTAAGGCAGTGCATAGCCCAGATGCAGATTGGCGACGATGCCGCCATGGCCGCTGCCCAGCACCTGCGGATAGACCAGCGCGATGGCCGTGACGGCGAAGCCGCCGATGCCCGGGCGCATCCAGTTCGGGATCGAGCGCCGGCGAAACCACTGCTCGGTCATGGTCACGCCCTGCATGACCACGATGCTCAAGCCGGCACAGGCCAGGCCCATCAGGAAGAAGAACAGATAGTCCGGCGGCGAGATATGCACCGGCCGCTCGACCACAAAGGTCGGCTCCGCTCCGAAGGTGGCACGCGCCGTCAGGGTCCCCGTCAGGGCCGCGACGGCGACCGGCGCCAGGTTGCCGAGCGAGTAGCGGCCAATCACCAGTTCGAAAGCATAGAAGGCGCCGGCCAGCGGCGCGTTGAAGGCAGCGGCGATGGCCGCGGCTGCACCGCAGCCGACCAGGGTGCGCAGATCGTCCCGCCGCAGCCGCAGCATGATGCCCATGCGCGAGCAATAGCCGGCGCCGAGCTGGGTATAGGCCGCTTCCATGCCGACCGAGGCGCCGAATCCGCCGGACAGCAGGGTCAGAACCGAGAGATTGATACTGTCGGTCAGCGACATACGGCCGCCGAACAGCGCATTGGCCTCGATCGCATCGACGATCTCGCGTGAGCGCCAGCGCTTGATCAACCAGCCGACGCCGCCGACCACCATGCCGCCGCCGCAAGGTATGACCAGGACGCGCCACCAGTCGAGATTATAGCCGTCGCTGAGATGGCCGCTGAGCGGGATGTCGAAGGCCACTGCATGGAAAGCTGCCACCCCCGCGGCGCAGCAGCACGACGCCGAAGCCGGCGCCGACGCCGAGCAGGCCGGCCAGGGCCACGAGGCCGATCTCGTCGTCGCGCATCCGCGCCCGGGCGAAGCCGCGCAGCTTGATGCGTGCGCGGATGATCAACCGCTTGAGCTTGCCGGCGAGGCCGATCGAGTGGCCTGGATGCAATTGTTCGGTCATGCGGCAGACGCAACTGGAAGGCTGCCGCACTGCGACATTCCGAAGCAGCCCGGAACCCTTTGCCGATCGGTGAACAAGGCAGACTCCAGGCAAAGAACACAAGCATCAATCATGGCGCCGCATCATAGGCGGGAACGCGCGTGCAAGCCACTGGCGCAGTTGCCGGCCGGCGAACCCGCGGAGAGGGATAGCTGCGTCATTTTCGCTGGAAATTTTCGACGCGATAGTGGATGGTGCAACCATCTGATACCGCTGTCTCGGGGATTTCTGGAAATGCGCGCTGTTGCCTTGATGATTCTGTCCGCCGTCGCCTTGGCTGCTTGCGATGCACCGGACCCTGCTTCCTTCCACCACGCGCTGCGGTCCGACGCCATGACCGGCACGCATTTGAACGGCGCGGTCGGATCCGGCGAAGTCGATACCACGAACTCCGCCAATGGGGTGGAGGAGCTGCAACGCGGCGGCGACGTCAACACCAGGAACAAAACGGGCGGCAGCCGGTAGTCGCAGTTTTTTAGGCCTGCCTGATCCAAGCAGGCCGACGGCGACTGAGAAAAGGGCTGCCATATCGGCGGCCCTTTTATTTTGCCTGTTCTCTATACCGAGAAATACTTGGCCTGTGGATGCGTCACGACGATCGCGCTGGTCGATTGCTCGGGCTCCAGCTGATCTTCGTCCGATAGGGTGATGCCGATTTCCTCGGCCTTGAGCAGGGCCAGGATCTGGCGCTGATCCGCCAGATTCGGGCAGGCCGGATAGCCGAAGGAATAGCGCGAGCCGCGATAGCCCTGGGCGAGCATGCCGTCTAGGTCGCGCGCCTCCTCGCCGGCGAAGCCGAGTTCGGCGCGGATCCGCTTATGGACGTACTCCGCCATCGCCTCGGCCATCTCGACCGAGAGACCGTGCAGGTAGAGATAGTCCTGATAGCGATTGGCCGCGAACCAGTCGCGCGCCACGCTCGACGCCCGGTCGCCCATGGTCACGACCTGCAGCCCGATCACATCGCGCGTGCCGGCATCGACATCCTTGAAGAAATCGGCAATGCACAGGCCGCCTTCCTTGTCCTGGCGCGGAAAGGCAAAGCGAGCGGCCTCGGTCTTGCCGTCCGAGCCGAACAGGAGCACATCGTTGCCCTCGGCAGCGCAGGACCAATAGCCATAGGCGGCCTGCGGCACCAGAATCTGCTCGGTCAGCGCCTCGTCGACGATTCGGCCGAGGATCGGCCGCAATTCCTTATGCGCCCAGGTCTTGAACTCATCGAGCGTCCGCCCGTCCTTCCGATAGCCCCAATGGAATTGGTAGAGCATGCGCTCGTTGAGATAGGGCAGCAGCGCCTTGACCGGCGACTGCTCGATCACGCGGGCGCCCCAGAAGGGCGGCACCGGCGCCGGAACGTCCCGGTTGAGCTCCGTGCGCCGCAACCGGATTTCGTCGAGGTCGAGCGGGCGGAGCGGCTTGGCATTGGCCGCCTGCCCGAGCGTACGCCGGGTATTGACCGGCCGGCCGGCGCGCTTGGAGCGCAGCTCTTCGAGCCAGGGATCGAACTTGCCCTGGACGACCTTCTCCATCAGATCGAGCCCGTCGAAGGCGTCGCGCGCATAGGCGACCCGGCCACCGCCATAGGAGCGGCTGCAATCGTCCTCGACATAGCGGCGGGTCAATGCGGCGCCGCCGAGAATGACCGGGATTTCGAGCCCCTGGCGCGTCATCTCTTCGAGATTGTCGCGCATCACGACGGTCGACTTCACCAGCAGTCCGGACATGCCGACCGCATCCGCCTTGTGGTCGATCGCCGCCTGCAGGATGGACGCGATGGGCTGCTTGATACCGAGATTGACCACGCGATAGCCGTTATTGGTCAGGATAATGTCGACCAGGTTCTTGCCGATGTCGTGGACGTCGCCCTTCACCGTGGCGAGCACGATCGTGCCCTTCTGCTGGCCCTCGGCCTTTTCCATATGCGGCTCGAGATAGGCCACCGCCGCCTTCATCGTCTCGGCCGATTGCAGCACGAAGGGCAGCTGCATCTTGCCGGCGCCGAACAGCTCGCCCACCACCTTCATGCCGTCGAGCAGGAAGATGTTGATGATGTCGAGCGGCGGATGCGTCTGCATCGCCTCGGCCAGATCCGTTTCGAGACCGATACGATCCCCGTCAACGATGCGCTGCGTCAGCCTTTCTTCGACCTTCTCGGCCCGCACCTTCTTGACCGAGGCCTCGGCCTTGCGGTCCCGGAACAGGGCCAGGAAGGCGTGCAGCGGGTCGTAGCCGTCGCGGCGGCGGTCGAAGATCAGATCCTCGGCGATCTCGACCTCTTCCTTCGGGATCTTGTGCAGCGGCACGATCTTCGAGATGTGCAGGATCGCCCCGGTCATGCCGCGCCGGACGGCATGGTCGAGGAACACCGAATTCAGCACATGCCGCGCCGCCGGGTTGAGCCCGAAAGAGATATTGGACAGGCCGAGAATGATCTGGCATTCGGGCAGTTCCCGCGCGATGCGCTCGATCGCATCCAGCGTCTCGACGCCGAGCCGCCGATCGTCGTCATTGCCGGTCGCAATGGTGAAGGTCAGCGGATCGAACAGCAGATCCGATGCCGGCAGGCCATGTTGCACGCAGGCGAAATCATGCAGGCGCTTGGCGATCTCCAGCTTGCGGTCGGCTGTCTTGGCCATGCCGATCTCGTCGATCGTCAAAGCGATGACGGCGGTGCCGAAGCGCCGCGCCAGTTCCAGCCGCTTCTCGGCCGGCTCCTCGCCATCCTCGAAATTGATCGAGTTGATGATCGGCTTCCCGCCATAGAGCTTGAGCGCCGATTCGAGCACGCCGAGTTCCGTCGAATCGATGACCAGAGGGGCCGAGACCGAACCGCGCATCCGGCTGACCACTTCGGTCATTTCGGCGATCTCGTCGCGGCCGACGAAAGCGGTACAGATGTCGAGGGCGTGCGAGCCTTCCTTGACCTGCTCCCGCCCCATCTCGACGCAGCCGTCCCAATCGCCGGCTTCCTGCAGCTGCCGGAACTTCTTGGAGCCGTTGCATTGCAGCGTTCGCCGATCGACAACACGGCGTTTTCCTGGCGCAGCGGCGTCTGGGCATAGAGCGAAGCGATGGCGGGCACCCAATGGACGCTGCGCCGGACCGGCGCCGGTCGATACCGTTCGCCGCCGACCCGCTTGAGCATGGCGTCGAGCGCCTGGATATGCGGCACATCGGTGCCGCAGCAGCCGCCGATCAGATTGACGCCGTCCTCGCGGATGAAGCGTTCGAGCCAGGCCGACAGCTCGCCCGGCATCAGCGGGTAATGCGCCTTGCCGTCGACCAGCTCCGGCAGCCCGGCATTGGGCTGCACCGAGATCAGCCCGGGCCAGTTCTGGCCGAGCCATTGGACGTGCTCGGCCATTTCCTGCGGCCCGGTCGCGCAGTTAAGGCCCATGAACGAGACGTCGAGCGCCTTGATCACCGTCGCGGCCGCCGCGATATCGGCACCGACCAGCAGCGTGCCGGTCGTCTCGACCGTCACCTGGACCATGATCGGCGTCGCGCTGCCAACCTCGCGCCGCGCCCGCTTGGCGCCATTGACCGCCGCCTTGATCTGCAGCGGATCCTGGCAGGTCTCGATCAGGATGGCGTCGACCGTGCCGGCGATCAGGCCGGAACACTGCACGGCCAGCGCGTCTTCCAGCGTCTGGTACTCGACATGGCCAAGCGTCGGCAACCGCGTGCCCGGCCCGACCGAGCCGATGACGAAACGCGGCCGGCCGTCGCTGAAGCTGTCGACCGCCTCGCGCGCCAGTTCACCCGCGCGCTTGTTGAGGGCGAAGGCCTTGTCCTGCAACCCGAACTCGCCGAGCGTGATCGGCGAGGCGCCGAAGCTGTTGGTCTCGACCATGTCGGCGCCGGCTTCGAGATAGCCGAGATGGATCTCGCGGACCAGATCCGGCCGGCTTTCGCACAGGATGTCGGTGCAATTCTCATGACCGAGATAGTCGCGCTCCGTATCGAGCGTTGTCGCCTGGACGCGCGAGCCCATACCGCCGTCGCACAGCAGCACGCGATCGGAAAGTACGTCGAGAAAATGAGCCATTGCGCAGTATCCTGTTGAAATCTTACGTCAGTTCGCGACGGGCAACGGCCCGCGCACGCCCAGCATGTGGCAGACCGCGACGGTCAGATCGGCCCGGTTGCTGGTGTAGAAATGGAATTCGTTGACGCCGTTGGCCTGCAGCCGCTGGCACAGCTCGACCGCGACGGTCGCGGCAACCAGGCGGCGTGTCTCGGGATCGGCGTCCAAGCCGTCGAAAGTCCGGATCAGCCTGGCCGGGACCGCCGCACCGCATTTGCCGGCGAAGCGCGCGACGCTGGTGAAATTGAAGACCGGCATGATGCCGGGCACGATCGGCACGGTGATGCCGGCCGCCCTGGCCCGATCGAGGAAGCGGAAATAGGCGTCCGCCTCGAAGAAGAACTGTGTGATGGCGCGGGTCGCCCCGGCGTCGATCTTGCGCTTCAGATGATCCAGATCGGCTGCCGGGCTCGACGCGGCCGGATGGGTCTCCGGATAGCAGCCGACGCTGATTTCGAAATCGCCGATCCGCCGCACGCCGTCGAGCAGGTCCGGAACCCAAGCATAACCGCCGGGATGCGGCTCATAGCCGGCGCCGGGCCCTCCGGGCGGGTCGCCACGCAGCGCCACCAGGTGTCGGATTCCGGCGGTCCAATAGTCGCGCACAATTTCGTCGGTCTGCGCGCGTGACGCGCCGACACAGGTGAGATGCGCAGCCGGCTCCAGATCGGTCTCGCGCCGGATACGAAGCACCGTGGCATGGGTGCGGTCGCGCGTCGAACCGCCCGCACCATAAGTGACCGAGACAAAGCGCGGACGCAGCGGCACGAGGCGCTGGATCGCCTGCCACAAACGCTGCTCGGCCTCTGCCGTGGCCGGCGGCGAGAATTCGAAAGATACCTTCGCCGGCGCGATGGCGGATGCGGTCACGGCAATTCTCCAAGATAGGCCAAGGCTGGGCGGACGGGTTCGGACCGGGGCAGGAGGGCCGGCCAAATGGCAACGGTCAGCGGATCGCCCGGCAGATGGATCGCCGGCCCGGCAGCCAGCCCGGCCTGGGCGACCCAGTCGCGCACCTCGTCATCGGCAAAGCCCAAGCGCCGATGCGCATGCTCCTCGCGCAAGGCTTCCTGCTCATGCGGCGCGAAATCGACGATCACCAGCCTGCCGCCCGGCCGCAGCACCCGCGCCGCCTCGGCCACCGCCTCGGCGGGGCGCTCGGCGAAGTGCAGGACCTGATGCAGGATGACCAGATCGAAGCTCGGCACCGCGAAGGGCAGCGCATACATGTCGCCGTGCCGGACCGTGCAGTTGCGCAGCTGCGCCCGTTCCAGATTGACCCGCGCCACGGCCAGCATGTCGCGGGACAGGTCGAGCCCGACCGCATGGTCGACCTGCGGCCCGAACACTTCGAGCATGCGCCCCGTACCCGTGCCGATATCCAGCAAATCGGTGACACTGGCGCCGTCGACGAATTGGCGCAGCGCCGACTCGACCTCCTGCTCCGGCACATGCAAGCTGCGGATCGCGGCCCAGCGATGGGCGTTGCGGGCGAAATAAGCCGCGGCGTTGCGCTCCCGCTCGCGCCCGATTTCGGCCAGGCGGGCATGGTCGCGCAACACGGTCGGATCGTCGGCCGAGACCAGATCGACCAGCCGGCGGGCAACGCCCTTGCCGCCGCGCGCCAGGCGATAGAAAACCCAATTTCCCTCGCGAAACCGCTCGAGCAGCCCGCCCTCGCACAGCAGCTTCAAATGCCGCGACACGCGCGGCTGGCTCTGGCCCAGAATCGTGGTGAGTTCGGTGACGGTCAGCTCGTTTTCGGCGCACAGCACCAGGAGGCGGAGCCGGGTCGGTTCCGCCGCCGCCCGCAGCCCGGAGAGCAATTCTTCCACGGAACACCCTCGGCCGTTTTCGAATAGGTCGATATAAACATATCTTTATGTCCTTGATCAATACCAAAGCGGGGCACGAACACCATAATTTGAAGGTCCGGTATGCGCTTTATCTTCAAGGCAATGCAGGCTGCCCCCTTTCCATTGTGCATCTGCGATGGCATTTGATAGATGGCGTGGTATTAGCCGTGGGTTCGGTTCTCAACCGGACAGGGCAGGGGTAGCGGAGCCGGAGGTAATCTGACGGGGGGAACGTCGGTGCCATCATGGCGTTCATGCTGCGTCTCCCGCTGCGGCCGTACCGTTCGACGCTTCCCAGCAAATGCCAGAGCGAGCTTGATCATGCTTCCCCCTCGGTTCCGTTCGGTTATCTCGGCAGCATCGCTGATTTGTGCCCTCTCGCTGGGCGCCTGCTCCGGCACCCCATCGTCAGACGGCCCGGCAGCCGATAACAATGACCCGTACGAATCGTTTAATCGCAAGATGTGGGATGTCGATCTGGCGCTGAACGATTACCTGCTGACGCCAGTGGCGCGCGGGTATCGTTGGGCAACGCCTGACTTCGCCCAGACTGCGGTCGCCAATGCGCTGCGCAATCTGAAAAGCCCGGCGATCCTGGCGAACGACCTCCTGCAGGGCAACACCAAGCGCGCAGGCCAGACGCTGACGCGCATCTGGCTGAATACGCTGATCGGTCTCGGCGGCCTGATCGATGTCGCAGCGGACCAGAACCTGCCGTTCCACGAGAATGATTTCGGCGCGACCCTGGGCGCCTGGGGCGTGCCGAGCGGCCCCTATCTCGTGCTGCCGCTGCTCGGGCCGTCCGACCCGCGCGACGGATCCGGCTACGGCGTCGATTCCATCCTGTTCGATCCGTTCAGCATCAAGATGAATGCAGCGAACATTAAGAGTGCGAACTACTATCGTTTCGGCATTGACACTGTGAGCGGCGCGGCCGGGCGGCTCGACGAGACCGAGGAACTGCGCAAGAGTTCGCTCGATTTCTACGCTGCCATCCGCAGCCTGTATCAGCAGAAGCGGGCCGCCGATGTCGCGACCGCTAAAAATCCCGAAGCTCCGTCCGTGCCGAACGTTCGCTATGACGAGGTGGAACCGTCGGGTCCGGTTCCGAGCACCGCCCCGGCAGCCCCCGCCGGGCCAGGAAAGGCAGCAAAGTGACCATGTTGAAAAAGCTTATCGGCGTTCTTGCCCTCTGCTTGGCCTTGTCGCCGCTCGGCGCCTTCGCCCAGAGTGCGCCCGGCGATGCCGGCGCCTTCATCCAGGGGTTGGGCGACCAGGCCATCAAGATCATCCGCTCGTCCGAAAGCCAGCCACAGCGCAAAGCAGATTTCAGCAAGCTGTTCACGACCGGTTTCGACGTGCCGGCAATCGGCAAGTTCGTGCTCGGCCACTATTGGCGCGAGGCGACACCGGAGCAGCAGCAGGAATATCTGAAGCTGTTCGGCCAATATGTCGTTGCGATCTATGCCGAGCGCTTCAGCAACTACCAGGGCGAAGAGTTCAAGGTACAGACCAGCAAGCCCGAAGACGGCGGTACGGCGACGGTGATGTCGCTGATCACCAAGCCGAGCGGCGGCCCGCCGATCCACATCGACTGGCGCGTTGCCCAAGAGGGCGGCACGTACAAGATCATCGATGTGAAGGCCGAAAACCTGAGCATGTCGGTAACCCAGCGCGAAGAATTCGCCTCGGTCATCTCCCAGCACGGCGGCAACATCCAAGGCCTGATCGACGTGCTGAAGCAAAAAGTCAGCTCCGCGCCGTAATCGTCGGCTGGCCGGCTGCCGATCTCGACGATCGGCAGCCGGATAGGGTCAGCTGCGCAGCAGGAAATTCGAGAACTGCCAGGGATCTTCCAGGTCCAGATAGGGCTCGTGGAACATCTTGCTGCGGTCCTTGAGCGGCGTCCAATCGCTCTTCACCCCCGACCCACCGGTCCGAGATAGGGCGCCGCGATCCTGAGGATCTCCTCATGGGGCAGCGTCTCCGGCTCGCAGAAGCCGGCATTCGGATTGCGCACCGCCCAGACCGCCGCCGAGATCACGCCGGCACAGACCTGGAGCGCCGTCGCGTTCTGCCCCGGAATGATCTCGCGCGCCTCGTGGATCGAGAGCTGCGAGCCGTACCAATAGGCGCCGAGCCCGTGGCCCATCAGCAGCACGCCGAGTTCGTCCGATGCCGTCGACGATGTCGTCCTGCATGATCCGCTCTTCGGTCGGCGGCATCCAGTCGCGCATCATCACCTCGCGCAGCGACACGATCGCGTCGGTCGTCGGGTGATAAGCGTAATGCACCGTCGGCCGATAGACCGGCCGCTTGCCCTCATAGGCGGTGAAGTAGTCCGCCAGCGTCACGCTTTCCGAATGCGAGATGACGAAGCCGAAGATCGGCCCGCCCTTGGGCACCCAGGAGCGCACCACCGTCTGGCCGCCCGGCTGCATCAGATAGATGCAGTGGCCGGGTCCGTAGATGTAGTGCTGGCCCTTCGGCGGCATCTGCTTCTCATGCGTGCCCCAGCCGAGCTCGGCCGGGTAATAGGCCTCGCCCCAATAGCCCAGCACCGACCAGGTGTTGACGAACTCGTTTGGCTTCTTGGGCGTCGATGACCGCTGGGTGTCGCGCTCGGCAATATGGATGACTTTGGTGCCCGTCGCCTGGGCGAGGGCAGCCCAGCCGGCGCGATCCTGCGGGACGTCCGTCCCCAGCCCCATCTCGCCGGCGATATTGATCAGCGCGCGCTTGACGAAGTGGTTGACGATGCCGGGATTGGCGCCATGGGTGACGATGCAGGTCGGTCCCTTCGGCTGCCAGCGCGAGCGGGCGAATTCGCGGATCGTCTCGTGGCTTTCGTAATGCGTCCGCGCCCAGGGCGGCAGGTCCATGTTCTCGTATTTCTCGGCCCAGGGCTCGAGCGAGGTATCGACATAGAGCACGCCGTTCGATTGGCACCAATCCATGATCGAGATCGCGTCGACACCGGCCGTAAGGTTGATCACAAGATCGCCGGCCGCGGCATGCGCCGCCAGCACCTCGACCAGATTCTGCGGCGTGAGCCGGATCCTTTCGTAATGCACGCCCTTTTCGAGGAAGGGCTGCACGGTCTTCGAATGATCGGCGTCCTCGATCACGGTGATGCGCGACGCCGGTATCTCGAAATGGCGCGGGATGGCGGGGAGGACGCATTGTCCGACGCTGCCATAACCGAGCATCACCACCCGGCCGTCGAATGCTACCTTCTCGTACATCTTGTTTCCTCAAACCTTGAACGCGCAGCCGCCCAAATGGGCCGGCGCGGCAACGCCAACGGCAATCCTGCCCGCCCGATTTCCGGGCGGGGGATTTCCGACGGCGACGATCAATGCGCCAATCTAGCGCGAAAAGCGGGAAAGAGGTATCGCGGTAGACGCGGCCGGCTGGTGCCGGCCGCGCATGCCATCAGATGCAGTAGGTCTTCAGTGGCTCGAAGCCGTTGAAGCAGACCGAAGCATAGGTCGAGGTATAGGCGCCGGTCGCCAGCACTTGCACCTTGTCGCCGATCGCGAGATCTTTCGGCAGACGGTACGCAGTCTTCTCGTACATGATGTCGGCGCTGTCGCAGGTCGGGCCGGCCAGCACGACGGGCATGGTGGCGCCACCGTCATGCGGCGTGCGGATCACGTATTTGATCGCCTCGTCCATGGTCTCGGCCATGCCGTTGAACTTGCCGACATCGAAGACCCAGCTCTTCTCGTCGCCGACTTCCTTATGAGAGATCAGGACGACTTCGCTCTCGATGATGCCGGCATCGCCGACCATCGACCGGCCAGGCTCGACGATGATCTCGGGTAGATCGTTGCCGAAATGCTCGGTAATGGCGCCCATGACCGCGGCGGCATAGGCCTCGATCGGCTCGACACCGTTGCGGTAATGCGCCGGGAAGCCGCCGCCGATGTTGATCATCTTGAGCGCGATCTCGCGCTCGGCCAGCACGGAGAACATGCTGGCGGCACGGCGGACGGCATTGTTCCACTGCCCGAGATCGGTCTGCTGCGAGCCGACATGGAAGGACACGCCATAGGGGCTCCAGGCCCAGAGTCCGCGCTTCGGCCAGCAGCTCGACCGCCATTTCGGGGAGCGCAGCCGAATTTGCGCGACAACGGCCATTCGGCGCCTTCGCATTCGACGAGGATGCGGCAGAACACCTTGGCGCCCGGCGCCGCTTCGGCGAGCTTCTTCAGCTCGGCTTCGCTGTCGAAGGCGAAGAGCCGCACGCCCTGCTCATAGGCGAAGGCGATGTCCCGCTGCTTCTTGATGTGTTGCCGAAGGAGATCCGGTCCGGCGTGGCGCCGGCGGCCAGGCACATCTCGATCTCACCCCGGCTGGCCGTGTCGAAGCTCGAGCCCAACCCGGTCAGCCGGTCGAGGATCGGCGCCGCAGGGTTGGCCTTGACGGCATAGAAGATCCGCGCCAGCGGCAGCACGCTATGGAGCGTGACATAGGCCTGCTCGACCACATCGAGATCGACGACGAGGCAGGGTGTCGGCGGCTTCATTTCCTCGAGAAAGCGGCTGATACGATCGGTCATTTGGATGTCCTCTAGGCCGTGCCGCGCAGGGACGATACCGGTTGAATGGTCGAAAGCAGATCGGGTTCCGGCACGCGCCCTCAGGCCGCGTGCCGTGCAGGCTGGTCGAGATGGCCGGGCGTCGCCAGCAAAGGCTGATCCGACACCTCGGTGATCAGGGTCCGTTCGAAACCGTTGAAGCCGGTACGCAGGCAGGCGCCATAAGCGCCGAGCTGGCCCAGCTCGATCCAATCGCCGGGGCCGATATCGGCCGGCAGCATGAACGGGCCGGCCATGAAATCAGCGCTGTCGCAGGTCGGCCCATAGAAGCTGAAACCCTTGAGCTCGGCATTCGCTTCCCGGCCGTCGAGCCGGATCGCCCGGGCCGGAAAGCGCCATTTCGGCACGCCGGCATCGGACAGGCTGCCATAGACGCCGTCATTGATATGCAGCACATCTCCGCGCCGCGCCTCGACCTGGACGACCAGCGAAGCGCCGGCCGCGACCAGGGCCCGACCCGGCTCGCACCACAGCTTGACGTGCGGCGGCAGGCCGAGCCGCGCGAAACCGTCGCGGATCGTCTGGAAATACTGGTCCAGCGCCGGCGGCGTCTCGTCCGGATAGCTGACCGGAAAGCCGCCGCCGACATCGATGCCGTCGATCGCCACGCCGGCCTCGGCGATGACGCGCCGGCCAGCTCGAGCGCCCGGCCATAGGCGCCGGGATCCAGGCATTGCGAGCCGACATGGAAGCACAGGCCGAGCCGCGTCGAGACGCCGCGCGCCTTGCGCAGCAATTCGACGGCCAGCTCCGGCGAGGGCCCGAACTTGCCGGACAGATCATAGGCCGCCTGGCCCTTGGGCATGGCAAGGCGGATATAGAGGCCGAGATCGGCGGCGCCGTCGGTCGCGGCGACGATCTTGTCGATCTCCTCGGCCGAATCGAGCGAGAAGTCGCGCACGCCATAATCGGCATAGGCCTGCCGGATGAAGGCGGCGGCCTTGATCGGATGCATGTAGTGGATCTGCGCCTCGGGGAAGAGCTGGCGAACGACCCGGATCTCGCCCGGGGAAGCACAGTCGAAATGCCGGACGCCGCCGCGCCACAGGGCGCGCAGGACCATCGGCTCGGGATTGCACTTCACGGCGTAGAGAACGTCGCCCGGGAAATCGGCGACGAAGCGGGAGGCGGTTGCCTGCATCACATGCGGGCGGACGCAATAGAGGGATTCGACCGGACGCAGCTCATCGACCAGACGATCGACTGCCGGGACAGCCGGGACTGGCAAAGGGACGAGACGGCGGAGCGGCCCTACGGCCACTCTCGAGCGGAGTTTATTCATGACGCACCCTCTTCCGACCCCAAGTTACTTGGGACGCAAAAAAGAAGTGAAGACCAACCGACCACCCTAACGGATGAACCGGACGATTTATTGCATAAGTTTTTGGGCTAGTACGCCCGACGGCGACATTTCAAGGAAATGCTCGACGTCAGCTTATACTTCGCTGGTCAGGCGAGAGCGCTTCCGCCCTCGTTTCGTTAGCAACCATAATCGACACTCCCTCTCGGGACCGGTCCACTAGACCGATTCTTCCAAAAAGGACGCGTTACGTCGTTGCATAACCACCAAGGGCCAGCGGCACGTGCGAGTGCGTCAGAACGCTCGTTAAATACGCCGTCTGCGCCGTGATGCAAGAGGGTTTTTCATGGGGGGACATGTTTTTTGCGCATGTCGGATTCAGGGGAAACCCCGCTGAATCCCAAGGTGTTTTTCATAATTAATACAGGAGGGGCAAACCGCCCTTGGTTCCGGCGCACCAACCTTAAATCGAATTAATGCTGCACGGCCCGTCCTGCTCTTGCAGGCGGTACGGAGCCACCCGATATCAACGTCCGATATGCCGCCTGGACCGCCCTTCCCTCGCGCCCCAAGCGGCACGTTCTCTTCAGAGCCGCGACAGATTCCGGCCGCCTCGATCATGCGTCCACGGATGTCACATCGGTATTCCAGGCTGTAACCAGCCGGATGCACGGCCCGTCCCAGCGGTAGAATTTGAATTCGGCCTCGAGCAGACCGGCGATGACCGGCTCGGGCAACTCGATGAAGATCTCGTTGGCCTCGACCGGATGGCGCAGCCGACAGCCCGGCAATTGCGTAAGGCCGCGGGCAAGGCGCCCGGCCATGGCATTGGCATGGGCCGCGTTGCGCAGCCAGAGGTCATTGGCGAGATAGGCTTCGAGCTGGGCCGAAAGGAAGCGCATCTTGGAGAACAGGTGGCCGGCCCGCTTGCGCCGGAACGGCAGGGATTGCGCCTTGGCCGGATCGAAGAAGACGATCGCCTCGGCCGCAAGCGCGCCGTTCTTGGTGGCGCCGAAGCTGAGCGCATCGACTCCGGCACGCCAGGTCATGTCGGCCGGGCTGCAGCTGAGGAAGCTCAGCGCATTGGCGAAACGCGCGCCGTCCATATGGACGGAGAGACCGTGGCCATGCGCGATCTCGGCGATCGCCGCTATTTCGGCCGGCCGGTAGGCCGTGCCGCATTCGGTCGCTTGGGTCAGGCTGACCACCGCCGGCTGGGCATGATGCACGACGCCGAGACCGCCGGGCAGCAGCTTGGCAATCGTCTCGGCCGAAAGCTTGCCGTCGGCGCCGGACAGCGTCGCGAGCTTGGCCCCGCCGCTGTAGAATTCGGGGGCATTGGCCTCGTCGACGGCGATGTGCGACACTTCGTGACAGAATACGGCGCCCCAGGGCGGCGTCAGGGCAGCAAGGCTGAGCGCATTGGCCGCCGTGCCGGTCGCGACCGGGAACACGGCAACCTCGTGCTCGAAGATCTCGGCCAGGCGCGATGCGACGCGGCCGGTAATCGAATCGTCGCCATAGGAGGCGACGGCGCCGTCATTGGCCGCAACGATGGCGGCCAGGATCTCCGGCGCAACGCCGGTCACATTGTCGCTGGCGAAATTCATGGGTGCTCCACGGACGAGTTTTCAGGAACGAGGTCGATGGTTTCAAGCACGGCACCGGTCGAAGGGTCGAGCGTGATCAATGTGTCGCGTCCGCCTTCGGTCACGAGATGCAGCACCACCCGGTCGCCGACCGCCGTCGTCGCGGTCAGCCGGGCGCCGCTCGGCACGGCCACGCTGGCATGTCCGGACGCGCCGGCCGTGACCGGTCCGGTCACGGCAGCAACCGGCTTCGGCGCCGACAGGCGATGGATGACGGTCACGACGATGACCGCGAGCCCGGCGATGATCAGGACGCCCATGAAAACCGTCAGGGCGATGAGGGCCCGCATTGCGTCGATCCTCTCGGGAGCGGCAGGATGATGGACGATGCGCCGATCCCCGCCGCGGTCACGGCCGAGTCCGACGATGCCGGTGAGCGGGTCGACCGGATGCTGGCGGCCCGCCTCGTCCAGCTGTCGCGGTCCCGCGTCAAGGCGCTGATCGAGGAGGGCCGGGTCACGGCCGACGGCGTGACCATAACCAACCCGTCCTTCAGGGTCAAATCGGGTCAGGTCTTCGCGCTCGACGTACCGCCGCCGGTCGACGACACCCCGGCGGCGCAGCCGATGGCGCTGACCATCATCTATGAGGATGCCGAGCTGGTCGTGCTCGACAAGCCGGCCGGCCTCGTCGTCCACCCGGCACCCGGCAATCCGGACCATACATTGGTCAATGCGCTGCTGGCGCATTGTGGAGACTCGCTGCAGGGGATCGGCGGCGTGCGGCGGCCGGGCATCGTGCACCGGATCGACAAGGACACGAGCGGCCTCATGGTCGTGGCCAAGACCGACCGGGCGCATGCCGCGCTTTCGGCCGCCTTCGCCGACCGGACCATCGAGCGCGCCTATTGGGCCGCCGTCTGGGGCATGCCCAATCCGCGCGAAGGCGAGATCGATCTGCCGATCGGCCGCAGCCCGACCAACAGAAAGAAGATGGCGACTGTAACCTCCGGCAAGCCGGCGCGAACAGTGTACAGGGTCGTACGACCACTGGGACCGGCCGCAGCACTGGTCGAATGCCGGCTGAAGACCGGGCGGACGCATCAGATCCGCGTCCATATGACGGAGCTGGGCCATCCCCTGATCGGCGATCCGGTCTATGGCCGGTCGCGGCCCGGGCGGACGAAGCAGCTCGAACCGGAGGCCGCGGCGGCGATTTTGGGGTTTCCGCGCCAAGCTTTGCATGCCTGGCTGCTCGGTTTCGACCATCCGGCGACCGGCAAGCATCTTCGATTCGAAATCGGGCTGCCCGCGGATCTTGCACAGCTGATGAGAGTTTTAGAATAGCTAAAAACTGGACACCACAGCAGCAGAGTTTTAATCTTTTGCATCTTCGGGCAAGCACGACGACGCATTCCGCCGCCGGTTTCGGTGGGCGGAACGGTCATTTGCCCAGAACGGAGTGACGATCATGGCTGGCCTTTCAAATCTGCCGAGTGTCAGCGCCGACGGGAATTTGTCGCGGTATCTGCAGGAGATCCGCAAATTTCCGATGCTCGAGCCCGACACCGAATTCATGCTGGCCAAGCGCTGGACCGAACATCAGGATCCGGACGCCGCACAATCTCTCGTCACGAGCCATCTCCGGCTGGTCGCCAAGATCGCTATGGGCTATCGCGGCTACGGCCTGCCGCTGAGCGAGCTGATCTCGGAGGGCAATGTCGGCATGATGCAGGCCGTCAAGCGCTTCGATCCCGACCGCGGCTTCCGCCTCGCGACCTATGCCATGTGGTGGATCCGTGCCGCGATCCAGGAATATATCCTGCATTCCTGGTCGCTGGTGAAGATGGGCACGACGGCGGCGCAGAAGAAGCTGTTCTTCAACCTGCGCAAGCTCAAGGGCCAGCTTCAGGCCATCGAGGACGGCGATCTGTCGCCGGAAATCGTCAGCACGATCGCGACCAAGCTCGAAGTGCCCGAAGCCGACGTCGTCAATATGAACCGGCGCCTGTCCAGCCCGGACCATTCGCTGAACGCGCCGCTGCGCGCCGACAGCGAAGGCGAGTGGCAGGATTGGCTGGTCGATACGGACGACACGCAGGAGCAGAAGCTCGGCGACCGCGAGGAGCTGGGCCTGCGCCGCGACCTGCTGAAGAACGCGATGAAGTCGCTGAACGAGCGCGAGCGCTTCATCCTGACCGAACGGCGGCTGCGCGAGGAGCCTGTGACGCTGGAGGATCTGTCGCGCAAGTACAACATCTCGCGCGAACGCGTCCGCCAGATCGAAGTCCGTGCCTTCGAGAAGCTGCAAAAGTCGATCAAGCAGGCCGTAACCGGCCAGCGCGTGCTGAGCGCCACCTGAGCGGATCGGCGCCGGGAACCCTCCCGGCGCCGGCTCATGGCGCGATCTTCACCTCGTCGCCCCATTCGTCGATCAGCTGCGCCTGGCGCTGGAGCACGTGCCGGCGCTGGCGCTCGATCCGTCGCGCGACCACCGCCGCCATGATGCGCGGGGCGGCCCAGTACAGCATCCAGCCGAACAGCGCGCCGCCGAACAGCGCCAGCAGGACGTAAGGGTTGACCAGCAGCTGGAGTGCCCGGTCGCTGCTGTTCTTGCCGTACCAGAGCTGCAGCGCAAAAGGCAGCGCGCAGGCAAAATTGAGCGGCGCCACCGTGCGCAGCAATTGCTGCCGAGCGCCGTCATCCACGATCCAGGCCGCCATGGTCGGGATCAGAGCCACGGAAAGCAGGATGGCGATCGGCTGCTCGAAGATGGCCAACGCCACCATGCCCAGCACGCTGAGCAGCAGCATCGAATTCTTGACGCGCTGCGAGCGCTCGGTCAGCCCGCCGGCCGGCGGATCGGATTGCGGTACCGGATGCCGCGCCATCTAAAGGAATCCCATCACGAGCAGCGAGACGACGGCGATAGCGCCGCCGATCACGCTGGCCAGCCGGACCGACAGGCTGCGTCCGGCTTCGCCGGTCGCCGCCTCCAGTTCCTCCTCGTCCTTGTCGCATTTTTCGATGCGGCCGAGCGTCGACTGGAACTCGATCCGGGCGCGGTGGAAACGGAGCGCGTCCTTTTTCTGCTCTTCGCTGTTGTCGAGATACAGCGCCAGCTTCTTGAGATTGTTCTCCTTCAGTACGGCGGCCAAGCCGTTCTGCAGCCGCGCCCGCGTGTGGCGATTGCGGAAGCGTTCGATCGCCGGCTTGCATTGCCGGCCGAACAGATTAGTCAGCGCCGGCACGCTGTGCGGCCCATAGGTCTCCTGCAGATAGGCCAGGATCTGCAGCGTCGCCAGGACCCGCACGGCCGGATCCTGGCTGAGCAATGCTGCCAGCATACCGTCATCGATCGCCCGTTCCCGGTTGGCGACGAAAGCGGCGACATGACGGTCGACCGGCCAGGACTCGATCGCGCCGCCGGCGACCGCCAATTCCAGCGCCCCCAGCATATCGGCCGGCGTATCGACATAGCGCTGTTCGACGAAGGGGCTGAGGCAGTGCAGCCCCGGCACCAGCTCATAGGCGACGCGTTCGATGCCGTAGCCGGGCCGCGTGTCGTCCAGCAGCCGGTTCAGCCGCTCCAGCGGCCGCGTATCCGGGTTGCCGCGCAGTTGACGGCCGCCCCAGAATTGCGCCAGCCGGGCCTGGATGGTCTCGGTCAGCAGCGACATGTCATGGCCGGCGAGCATCGCCGTCGCCAGGGCATAGCCAATGCTGTCGGCCGCGATCTTGAGCCCGCGATAACGGATCGGCGCCGGCGGATCGAGCGCCATCTGGACGCGCGCGACGAATTGAGAGGTCTGGGCCGGCCCGCGCACCGTGCTGTCGGCGCGGGTCGCGAAGGCGGCCGAGACGCCGTCCATGATCTTGCGGTCGGCCAGCGTGCGGGTCAGCCAGATCTCGAAGGCCAGGCTGCGCATGACCCGCGCCGCCGATTCCTCGCCGGTCCGGTCCATGACCCAGGACAGGTGCCGCCCGGTCGAGCAGCTCTCGCCGGCCAGGTCGAAGCCCGCGCGCGGCGCGCACCGGCTGCGGCGGCGGTTTCGGCGTCAGTCGCCTCCCGTCCAGCCACATATGCAAGTCCTGCAGCCGCCAGCGCCCTTGCGGGTCGTCGCAGACCAGGCCGCGCACGAGTTCGGCCAGATTGAGCGGCACCCGCCCCTCCTCGACCAGGGCCTGATAGGAACCGCGCTTCAGCTTTTCCTCGACGATTTCCGCCGCCGCAGGCCGGCCATCGGCATCTTGCCGAGATAGAGATGCAGCACCAGCACACCCAGAGCGTAGAGATCGGCACCCGGCCCGCCATAGCCGCGGCCGGACCGGATCCGCCATCGCCCCTTCGATCGTCTCGTAGACGGCCGGCTGGAAACAGGCCAGGCGGCGCACTGACGCAGTCGCCCAGCATGGCCAGCCGCCGGTTCGGATCGCGGAAGAAGATATTGGCCGGGTTGATGCCGCGATGCGCCAGCCCCTCCTTCTCCAGCTCGGCGACGCCGAGGATCAGCGGCGCCAGGACATTGGCGACGATGCTCTCTTCCGACCAGGGCTTCAGCAGCCCGTCGGTGGTATCGGCCAGCCGGCCGCCCGATCGGCTGCTCATAGACGATGGCGAGCTGGCGCCGGTTCGACGGCGCCCAGTCGACCGGTCCCATCTCGATCGGCGTCAGCACGTTCTGGCTTTTCAGCACGCGCAGCCGCGCCGCCGCACTCGGCCCGGATCGGTTGCCGCGGATCGCAGATCAGCGCGAAATAGCGGCTTGCCTTGCCGCGCGTATCGACGGCTTCGAAAGCGGGCGCGGTGCGCGTCCGAAAAACCGGTACGGGCTTTCCATATTGGATGTCGAAGCGGTCGTGCAACCGTACGGTCGCGGTCGAACCCGCCCCGATTT
This sequence comes from Aliidongia sp., assembly GCA_037200015.1. Taxonomy (GTDB): domain Bacteria; phylum Pseudomonadota; class Alphaproteobacteria; order ATCC43930; family CGMCC-115725; genus JAXDMU01. Next base: position 23,540 of record JBBCHB010000022.1, read on the forward strand.
GCGCTGTCGGCCGTCGGCATGAGCGACATGTGCTACCCTTTACTGCGCCGGCTGCCGGCTCACCCGGCGCGCGAACAATACGGTGTTACCGTGCTGAGGTGCAATCGGGCACCGCCTTGTTTTCATGTCTCGGAAAGCGCGGCCGGCAGCGCCGAGGACGCCGCGGTATCGACTTCGTCGCCCCATTCCGCCGCAGCTTCTTCTGGATCTGCACCAGCCGCGCCTTGCGCCGGTCGATCGATCGTTCGAGCAGGAAATGCACGATGACCGGCATGCCGAAGAACAGCAGCCACCCAGCGGCGGCCGCGAGATACATGACGAGCCAGACCCAGGCATCGTTCAGGAACAGCCCCAGGCCGCGCAAGGTATTGGTGCCGAACCAGAGCTGCAGGCAATACGGCGCCGTGCCGGCCAGGTTCATCGGCCCGACGGTCAGAGTCAGAGTGCGCCGCGGCGTCTGGTCGACGATATAGGCGACGATCGAGGGCAGCATGCCGACGACCAGCAGCACGCAGACCGGCAGGGCGGCGACCGACAGGAACAGTACCGCAGCCGACAGCACACGACCAGCCGACGGCTTCCGAGCCCCGCCCGCGCGGCTTGGCCTTCGTCTTCGGTCCGGGTTTGCCGCCGGCTTGGCGGCCTGCTTCTGCTTGTCCGGTATCTTCGGCGCAGCCGGTCGGGCCGGCGGCTTGGCCGGGCCAGGCTTGGAGGGGACAGCGGGCCGCGCCATCTAGAAAGATCCGAATGCCAGGATCGACCCCATCACGGCCAGGACGCCGACCATCATCGACAGTCCGGCCGCGATGGCCGATGCCGTCTGTTCGGCCTCCTCCGGCAGATGCGTACGCTCCTGTTCGCACCGATCGATCGCGCGGGCCGCCAGATTGAAATCATTGCGCGCCTTGGAGAACAGAAAGGTGTCGATCTGTTTTTCCTCGGCATTGTCGAGGAAATGCAGAAGGCGCGGCAGGCTGCCCTCGGTCAGCACCCCGGCCAGCTCGGTCTCCAGGCGCTCGCGCGTCCGGCGATTGCGGAAGCGGTCGATCAGCAGCTGCGCCTGCTTGCCGAAGATCTGGGTTAGCGCCGGCACGGAGGCCGGCCCGCGCTCATGCTGGAGCTGAGCCAGAAGATGGAGCATGCCGAGCAGGCGCAGAACCGGCTCGGCGCTGCCGACCGACGCCAGGGCCGATTCATCGATCTGCTTGACGCGATGAGCCAGAAGGCAGCGACATGGCGGTCGAATCGGCTGGCTCTGGATCTCGCCATCGACGGCTGCCTGTTCGAGCGCCGCCAGCAGATCGCCCAGGTTGGTGATGTTGCGGGCGACGACGAAGGGGCTGAGGCAGGGCAGGCCGGCATTCTCATCGTAGGCGATGCGTTCGATGCCCAAGCCTGGGCGATGATCCTCCAGGATCCGGCGCAGCCGGTCGTATTCGCGTAGCTGGGCCTGGTATTCCGGCCGCGCCGCCGGCTGGCGCTGGCACCAGAATTGCGGCAGGCGGGCCATCAGGATTTCAGCAAGCGGCTTGAGATCGCCGCCGCTCAGCATCGCGCCGGCGAGCGCCGTGCCGATTCCATCGATCGCGACGGCCTGTCCGCGATACCGGATCGGCGCCGCCGGATCGAGCGCGATCGCAACGCGCGCGACCAGCCGCGCATCCTGGGCCGTGTTGCTGTGCGCCGGATCCTCGCCATCGGCCAGCGCCTGCGCAATGCCTTCCGCCACCATCTTGTCGCCGAGCGACCGCTGCAGCCAGACCTGGAGGGTATGGCTGCGCACGGCATGGACGGCCTGCTCGCCGGCCCGCGCCAGAGCACGGCCCAGCCCGCGGGCGGTGAAGCAGGGCTCGTCGCCGAATTCGAAGGGCCGCGGCGCCCGGTGGCGCCGGCGAGGTGACTTTCGGCGTGAGCCGCCGGCCCTGCAGCCAGAGCTCGACCTCCTGCAACGCCCAGCGCTCATCCGGCTCGTCGATCAGCAGGCCACGCAGCAATTCCAGCATCGCGGTGCTCATGCGCGTATCGGCGGCGAGCGCGTTGAACGAGCCGCGCTTGATCTTCTCCTCGATCAGCGCGTCGACGCTGTAGCCCTGGCCGGCAGCGTGCCCTGGAGCAGATGCAGGCACAGCACGCCGAGCGAATAGAGGTCGTCGCCGACGCTGCCATTGCCGCGTGCGCCGGGCATGGCCATGGCGCTCTCGATCGTCTCATAGGCCGAGGGCTGGTGCGCGGGCCGGCAGCGACGTGACGCAATCGCCGAGCGCTGCCTGGCGCCGCGCCGCGTCGCGGAAGAAGATGTTGGACGGGCGAATGCCGCGATGGGTGAGGCCCTCGACATTGAGCGCGCGCAGCCCCGGCAGCAGCCCGGCGATGATCCGGTCGACGATATCCTCTTCCGACCAGGGCGGAATCGACTGCTCGGCCGATCCGGCAAGGCGTCCGCCGGCCGGGCGCTCATAAATGATGGCGAGGCAGCGCTGTTTGGCCGGCGGCCAGTCGATCGTGCCGATCTCGACCGGAGTCAGGACATGGTTGTGTTTGGTCATGCGGCCGAGGCCGAGCGCAGCACTCCGGATCGGCTGCTTCGGATCGGCCACCAGCGCGAAGAAGCTCACCCCGACCGAACGCTGGTCCTCGACGGCATAGGCGAGCGCGGTCGGCGCGCGCAACTCGCCCAGCGGCATGTCGACCAGGATATCCCAGCGATCGCGCAGCCGCACGGTAGCGGGCCGCGATGCTACAGACCCGGGCGCTCCTGATGCCGCAATCGCCATTGATCCTGCCTATTCGTCTTCGAATGGTTCGAGACGGCAGGAATATACCTCAATCGGCGAAGGGATCGTGAACGAGAATCGTATCGTCGCGCTCCGGGCTGGTTGAAAGCAGAGCCAGCGGCGCTTCGATCAGCTCCTCGATCCGGCGGATATATTTGACGGCCGAGGCCGGCAGATCGGCCCAGGAGCGGGCGCCGCGCGTGCTGTCCTTCCAGCCTTCGAAGATCTCGTAGATCGGTTCGATCGGCGCGTCGAGCGTGAGGCCTGGGCGGCATGTGGTGCCAGACCTGGCCGCGGTAGCGATAGCCGGTGCAGACCTTGAGTTCGTCCAGCCCATCGAGCACGTCGAGCTTGGTGAGCGCGATGCCGTTGATGCCGCTGACCTTGATCGCCTGGCGCACCAGCAACCGCGTCGAACCCAGCCGCAGCGCCGCTTGCGCCCGGTCACCACGCCGAATTCCTGGCCGCGCTCGCCCAGATGCTGGCCGGTCGCGTCGAACAGCTCGGTCGGGAACGGGCCGGAGCCGACCCGGGTCGAATAGGCCTTGGCGATTCCCAGCACATAACCGATCGCCCCGGGCCCGACCCCCGCGCCGGCGCCGGCCTGGCCGGCCACGGTGTTGGACGAGGTGACATAGGGATAGGTCCCGTGATCGACGTCGAGCATCACGGCCTGCGCGCCTTCGAACAGCATGCGCTTGCCGTTGCGCTTGGCCTCGTCGAGGATCTGCCAGACGGAGCAGGCATAGGGCAGGATCTGCGGCGCGATGGCGAGCAGCGAATCGATCAACGCCTGGCGATCGATCTCCGCCTCGCCCAGGCCGCGCAGCAGCGCATTGTGGTGCTGCAGCAGCAGATCGACCTTGCCGCCGAGCGTATCGGGTTCGGCGAGGTCGCAGACGCGGATGGCGCGCCGGCCGACCTTGTCCTCATAGGCCGGGCCGATGCCGCGGCCGGTCGTGCCGATCTTGGCCTCGCCCCGCGCCGCCTCGCGCGCCCGGTCGAGCGCGCCGTGCAGCGGCAGGATCAGCGCGGCATTCTCGGCCAGCTTGAGATTGGCCGGCGAGATCTCGACACCCTTCTCGCGGATGCCCTCGATCTCCTTGACCAGATGCCAGGGATCGACGACCACGCCGTTGCCGATGATCGACAGCTTGCCCGGCCGCACCACGCCCGACGGCAGCAGGCTCAGCTTGTAGGTCGTGCCGCCGATGACCAGCGTGTGGCCGGCATTGTGGCCGCCCTGGAAGCGGACCACGATCTCGGCCCGGTTGGACAACCAGTCGACGAGCTTGCCCTTGCCCTCGTCACCCCATTGGGCTCCGATGACGGCGACATTGGCCATGGCGAACTCCTCCCGCTAAAACGCAAACGCGCGGAGGTAACATTGCACGACCCGAGGGGCAAGCGTCGAGGACGCAGTCCTGCTCAGCCGAAGACTTCAGCCAGCAAATCGCTCATCTGCTTCCACGACCGCGCATCCGCGGTCGCATCGTAGCGGGCGAAATCCGGCATGCCGAGCTTGTCGGCCTGCGGATTGGTGAAGCTGTGCACGACGCCGCCATAGAGCGTCATCTGCCAATCGACGCCGCCGGCGCGCAGCATCGCCTCGAACGCGGCGCGCTGCTCGGGCGGAATGCCGGGATCGTCGGCGCCGAGCAGGGCCAGCACCTTGCCGGTGATCCGCTGCGCATCGCCGGGCGAGGTCACCGCCAATCCGCTGTGAAAGCCGATCGCCGCCTTGATGTCGGCACCGCTGAGCGCGAGCTCGTAGGACATGGTGCCGCCGAAGCAGAAGCCGAGCGCGGCGATCCGCGACGGGTCAACTTCCGGCCGGGCGGCCAGCGCGTCGAAGGCATTGCGCGTGCGGGCGCGCACCTTCGCCGCTTCCGTACGCAGCGGCTGCAGCAGCGGCATCACCTTGTCGAGGCCGGTGACCACTTCCTGCCCGCCATGCAGATCGCAGCCGAGCGCGACATAGCCGAGCTCCCGCGCGATCCGCTCCGCCCGGCCTTTGGCATGGTCGCCCAGCCCGAACGCTTCAGGAAAAACCAGCACGGCAGGACGCGGCGCGGTCGCCGTCTCGTCCCAGGCGAGATGGCCGATCATATCGAGGCCATCGGCCTGGTAATGGATGCTCTCGGTCTTCATGCGCCTGTCTCCTTAAAAAGAGTATGCCGTAGCAAACCCTCTCCCGCCAAGCGGGCGAGGGTTTGTATGCGCTCCGGCCGCCCGATCAGCGTGTCGCCCAGGGCGGCAGAAAATCCGCCTCATAGGCTTTCTCCGGCGCGGCCCGCACGGCCTGGTCGAGGAATATGGCATCGGGTCCGACCAGAATGCGCCAGCTCTCTTGCCGCACGCCGTCCAGGATGATCCCCGCCGCCTGGTCGGGCGACAAGCCGCGGCTGCGGAAATCCTCACCCATTTGCCGCATCTCTTCCGGCAGATCGGCGTCGGTCTCGCCGAAGCCCTGCGCCTTCATCGTGTTGAGCGCGATCGAGGTGCCGATATGGCCCGGCATCACGACGCTGACCTTCACATGCGGCGCGTTCAGCCGGAGATCGCCGATCAGCGCCTCGCTGAAGCCCTTCACGGCGAATTTCGCAGCGCTATAGGCCGTATGCGTCGTGTTCGGGCCAAGGCTGGCCCAGAAAGCCGTTGACCGAGCTGATATTGATCAGATGCGCCTCGCTCGCCTTGACGAGCAGCGGCAGGAAGGCCCGCGTGTTGTTGTAGACGCCGCCCCAGCAGATATTGAAGGTCCGCTCCCATTGCGCCTGCGGCGCGTGGACGAAGCTGCCACCACCGCTGACGCCGGCATTGTTGAACAGCAGATGCAGATGGTCGGTCTGGTGCTGATGCAGCACGTCGTCGCGGAAGGCCTGGACCTGCTCGGGATCCGCGACATCGGCGACGAAAGTCGTGATCTTGACGCCCTGCGGTGCCACTTGTTCAGCTAGCCGCTTGGTTTCCGCCTGCTCGGCCTCGCGGATATCGCACATCGCCACGCTGCAGCCCTGCGCCGCCAGCGCGAGGACGAGCGCGCGGCCGATGCCGCTGCCGCCACCGGTCACCACGGCGAGCTTGCCGCTGAAATCCTTCATGCTTTCCTCCCGTCAGCCCATTGTTCGGGCGATATTCAGAGCGCGACGACGGCGCCGTCGATCCAGGCGTGGCTGCAGACCAGCCGGCGCGCCTCGGCTTCCGGTCCAGCGACCGGCGCCAGCCCTGCGATCGTCGTCCAGCCTTCGCCGCGCAGCTTTTGTCCGATTTCGACCGGCGCGCCATGCGGGAGATAGACCCGGCGCGGCAGCTCGACCGGCGGTACGGCGCGCAGCACGGTGTCGGTATAGAGCGTGAAGCCGGTCGCCGGCTCCTGCGGCGGTGCGGCCGCCTTGACCGGAGCCGCATCCAGGCCGCCGCCGGCCAGATAGCGCCCACCGCGGCCGAGTTCGCCGCGGATGCCGCGGGCGAACAGCGTGAAGCTGAGGCCGGTATGGTATCGAAGCCGCGGTTTTCGACCGGATCAATGGTCAGCGACAAGCCTGGATTGACCGCGCGGATCAGCCCGACAATCTCGGTCAGCCGGGCCATCTCGGTCGCGGCTTGCCCCCGGCAGCGCAATCCGCGCCATGCGCTCCAGCGCGCGGTCGGCCGGGCCGGCCGCCGCCATCAGCTGGCCGAGCAGAGCCGCCTCGGCCCCGCCGATCTCTTCGAGCGCGGCGGCGTCCTTGTGGTCGAGCGCGTGACGCAAGGACGTTGCGGCCACCCCGCCGACACCAAGCTCGGTCAGGATCAGCGGCACCAGCGGCGGCAGGGTCAGGTCGACCGACAAGCCACTGACGCCGACCGTCCCCAGCGCCTCGGCTGCCAGATTGACCATTTCGGCATCGGCTGCGGCCGCATCTGAGCCAATCAGCTCGGCGCCGATCTGGCCGAATTGCCGTTCCGGCCGCAACTGCGTGCCGCGCACCCGCAGCACCTGACCGGCATAGACAGCCGGACCGGGCGCGGCAGCTTGACCAGCCGCGTGGTCGCAATGCGCGCAATCTGCAATGTCATGTCGGCGCGCACGCCGATCATGCGCTGCGAAATCGGATCCATCAGCCGGAACGTGTCCTGCGCCATCGCCGCGCCCGGTCCGCCCAGCAGACTCGATTCGAATTCGACCAGTGGCGGCTTGACCCGCTCGAAGCCGTGGCCGGCGAGCACGGCCATCAGTGTTCGACCACACCCGCCTCGATCTGCGCGTCGGGCGGCAGGATATCGCGCAGGCCCGCAGGCAGCAGCGCCGGATGCAGATTGTCGTTCATGGCAGCCGGGATAGCGGTTTTGCCGCGCCGCGGCAACCCGAAAGCCGGCAGTCGGGGGGCGCGCCTTGTGCACGGGCAAATTCTGTAGCACAACCTGTTTCGACTTACGGGGGCGAGGGTTGGCACGGAACTTCGGATGCCGGGGCACGGCGTGACGGCGCGCAATCCTGTCGTCTGCATGCTGCTGCCGGGTGGTCTCGAACATGCGGGCGGAATCGGCCGCTGGGCCGGTTATCTGCTCAGCGCCTGGTCCGCGGACCGGCCGAATATCGTCGTCGTCGATACGCGCGGCCATGGCAGCAAATTCTCCGGGATCTTCGCCTTTCCGCTGGCGCTGCTGCGTCTGACCGGGTTGCTGCTCCGGGGGCGTCTTGCGCTGATCCACGCCAATCTGTCGAGCCATGGCAGCACGGTGCGGAAATGCGTCGTGGTCTATGCCGCCGCGCTGTTCGGCGTGCCGGTCGTCATTCATCTGCATGGCTCGCGCTTCGATCGCTTCTACCTGGGGCTGTCGCCATTTGCTCAGCGCCTAGTCCGCGGCATGTTCGCGCGGGCGAAATCGGTGCTGGTGCTGGGCGAGGTCTGGCGCCGCTTCCTGATCAACCGGGTCGGCGTCGACGACGCCAAGATCGAGATCCTGTTCAACGGCGTGCCCGAGCCGAAACGGCCGCATCCGCCCTCGCCGCCCGACGCACCGTGCCGGATCGTGATGCTGGGCCGGCTGGAGGCGCGCAAGGGCGTGCCCGAGCTGCTGAGCGCGCTGGGCTCCGACGCGCTGCGGACGCAGAACTGGCGGGCGATCCTGGCCGGGGACGGCGATGTCGCCGGCTGCCGGCAGCGCGTGACCGAACTCGGCCTCGGCGATCGGGTCGAGCTGCCGGGTTGGATCGCGGCCGATCGGGCCGAAGCGCTGCTGGCCGAAGCGGATATCCTCGTGCTCGCCTCGCATGCCGAGAACATGCCGATGTCGGTGCTGGAAGCGCTCGCCCATAGTGTCGCCGTCGTCACGACGCCGGTCGGCACGACACCGGAAATCCTCGACACCGATGTGTCCGCCCTGCTGGTACCGCCCGGCGACGTGGCCGCGCTGACCGAGGCGCTGCTGCGGCTGATCGAACAGCCTGCGCTGCGGGCGCGGATCGCGGCGGCCGGTCACGACGTGTTCCGGCGCCGGCTCGACATCGCGCTGGCTGCCGACCGGCTGACCGCGCTTTACCGCGACTGCGCGCCAAGTCTCGCGCCGACCGGGCGCGATCGCATATTGGACGAATCGGCCAATCGGAGCATCAGATGAACGTCACCGCCCTCAGGCTTCGATCGGCATCGCGCAGCCGGCTGGTCCCGGCCGGACTCGGCTTGGCTCTGGTCCTGGTCTCGTCCGGCGTCTGGGCGCAAGCGGCGGATCCGGCCAATGGCGGCAGCGAACGGTCCGGCATGCCCGCCATCGGCCTCAAGACCACGATCCACGTCCAGGAAGCGACGCTCGGCGCAGGCGCGGTGCACTGCGACGTCACCGAACTCGTCCGCCAGAAATGCGATCGGCGCGATCATTGCGAGATCGAGGTCAGCAAGAGCCTTTGCCCGGAAAAGCGCCTGCCCGGACTGCTCTATCCGTTGAAGGTGGCCTATCAGTGCCGCATCGGCGAAATGGCGCGCACCGTCACTGCGGATGAGCCAAACCGACTGCGGCTGCTCTGCGCCCCGAATTCCAGTCCGACGGGTTGAGGCTGACGGCGGCCGGCGGCGCGTTCGACGGAATGGCGCTCAGCTCCAGGATCGATCCGGCATAGAGCGAACGGCTCGCGCCGAGCGGCGGAATCTTGCCGTTGGGTTCGTCGACCGGGCCGATCGAGCGCCGTTCATCCGGGTTCTTGGTCGGAATGCCGATCAGGATTTCGCCGGCATGCAGTACGCGGGTCAATCTCCGACCCTTCTTGCGCAGCAACCGGCCGACATAGGCATGCTTGCCGATGAACATGACGTGGCCGCCGGTTATCGGGTTTTCGAGATACCGCACCGGCGGCGACATTTCCTCGCGGAACACCTCTTCGGTGCATTCGAAGCGCGTCCGGTCCTCGAAGACGAGTTGCAAATCCTGGCGGCAACCCTGGAACGGGCCGGCGATCCGGGTCCGGATGACGATCGAATATCCCTCCAGGCTATAGTCCGCCAAAGTCTTGGTGCTTTGCGGCGCTGCGGATCGGGCTTGGTCGGCACCCGATGCACGAGATAATCCGGGATCGTCTGCGCCATCGCCGGCAGGATCAGCGCGAATGCCCCGCAAAGGCGAGAGCGGCAAACCGGAATTTCATGTGAAGACACCGTCGACAGGGGCAAAGACGATTTTCGGATGCGCCTTGAGGCGGCTCAGCAGCTCGCCGGTCAGCGACCAGATCGCTTCGTCATGGACCAGATGATGAGTGAGAACGCCGATCGGCCGACCGGCCTCGGTCAGGCCGAACCGGCGCAGCCGGAGCGCCAGGACGATCGACCGGATCGCGCTCGCCATCGGCACGGCGGTGCCGCGGCGCCAGTCGATCAGATCGGCATGGACATTGCGGCTCGGCAGCGCCAGCCCGGCGAAATCCGTGGCCAAGGAAATCCGCGTCAGGCCGCTGGCCTGGACGGACGCAACCGCGTTGCCACCGAGTGCGTTGAAGGGCGGCACCAGGGCGGGGATGAACCGGCCGCCGAACAGATCTTTCAGTCGCTTGCGGCCGGCCGAGAGTTGCGCCTGAATCTCGCCCGACGCCCGGCCGGCGGGGAATTCCGAAGGCGGCGCATTGGCGCCGGCATGGTTGGCGTGATCCCAGCCATGTTGCAGCACGCCGACGCCCGGTTCGGAGTCGAGCCGGGCGGCGAGCGATGCCTCGGCCGGTGCCGGCACGACGGCGAGCGCAAGCGGCAGATCGAGTTCGGCCCGCAGGCGCAGCAGCCGGTCCAAGGCCGGGGTCGCGGCGACGGCGTCATCGTCGCGCCACCAGAAGATCATGGGCGACCGGCAGCGATCGAGTTCGGCTGTCAGATCGCGCCATTCGAAGGACTTCTTGCGCGACAGGCGCGACAACAGCCGTGCGGCCGCGCGGCGCGCGCCGATCATCCGGTCCTGGCCGTTTTCCGAAATCGCCGGCATCGTCCCGATGGCGTCCTTTTTCGCTACCATGATCGACGGACCGCGCAAACGCGTCGGTTGTGGAGCACCCATCGCCAATCTGTATCCACCGCCGCACTTGCCGGATGATGAATTATGGCATGGGAGCATGCCGAAAATCCCGCCGCGCGCTGACGAATTCGTAACCTTCCCAGGTCTTTATCGGCAGGCCGCCGCCTGGATCCGGGCGGCGACCGTCAGTAGCATGCCGCCCCTTGGCAGGCGGTAAGGAGCGAGAGCGTTGTCGAGTACCGTCCCAGCGGCTTTCCCGGCACCTGACCTCGAAGCGGTCGCGCCCCAACTCTCCGTCATCGTCAAATGCTACAACGAAGCGAAGAACCTCGCCCGCTGCCTCGGCTCCATCCTGGCCGTCACGGCGCAATATCGGACCGAGATCATCGTCGCCGATGCGGCCTCGGCCGATCGCAGCGCGGAGATCGCCGCCGGCTTTCCGGTCCGGGTCGTCCAGTTCGAGCGCCCGTCCGACCGCAATTGCGGTGCGACGGCAGCGTTGGGCTGGCAGTTCGCGACCGGCAGCCACATCCTGCTGGTCGATGGCGACATGGAGGTGATGCCCGATTTCCTGCCGGCGGCTTTCGCGGCGCTGCGCGACGATCCGAGCCTGGCCGCGGTCGGCGGCAAGCTGCTGGAAATGTCGGATGCGCTGGAGTTCCAGGAACGCCTGCGCCGTGTCGCGCCGAAATTCCCGCGCGACGTGTCTTGCGTGACCGGCTGCGGGCTGTACCGCACCGAGGCGATTCGGGCGGCCGGCTATTTCATGGACCGTAACCTGCATTGCTTCGAGGAGCTGGATCTGGGCGGCAGGCTGCGCACCGCCGGCTGGCGGCTGCGGCTGCTCGATGTTGAGTGCGTGCGGCATTACGGCCATCGTTCGATCGCGTTCCGGCTGATGCTCAACCGCTGGCGCTCGCGCACCCTCGACGGCTATGGCGAGTTCCTGCGCGCGGCGCTCGGCAGCGGCCGGCAAAGGGATGCGCTGCGCACCTGCCGGTTTGCACTGCTGACGATCGGCTGGTGGGCGACCTTGCTCGGCCTCGCACTGGCAATGCTCAGATCCGGCTCCTTCTTCGTGCCGCTGATCGCACTTGCTATATTGCCCTTCGCCGGCCTGCTGCTGCGCAAACGCAGTTTCGGCCGCGCGGCCTATGCCTGGGCCATGTGGCAGATCGCCGGGGCATCCTTGATCCGCGGCTTGGCGGCGCGCCGGATCGAGCCGCGGACGCCGCTGCGGGCCGTCATCCTGCATGAACCGGATCGATAACCGTCCAGCGCCGGCCGTCCGGCTGGAAAGGAAAAGAAGATGATCACGCGGCGCAGCCTGCTGCAGCGGACGGCCGGAACCATGCTCGCCGCGACCGCCTTCCCCTTCGCCGCGGACGCCGAGCCGGCAGGGCTGACGCTGAAAGCCGCCGCGGCCAGGGCCGGGCTGCGCTACGGCTCGAGCAGCGATATCCCCGTCGCGACCGGTCCCGATACCTATCAGACCCTGTTCCTCGAGCACTGCGAGCTGATGGCTCCCGCGGTCAGCTGGTCTTTCGTCGCGCCGACGCGCGACGGCGCCGATCCGGCCAGCGAAGACCCCAATCTGCGCTTCGGGTTCGTCGGGTTCGAGCACAAGCTCGGCATCTCCGGCGGTCACCTGCTGTGGCATGAGCGGCTGCCCGGCTGGTTCGTGCAGATCGACGATCCGATGCGGGCACAAAGCGCGATGCTCGGCCATATCCATGCGATGACCGAGCGCTATCGGGGGCAAGATCTTCTCCTGGAACGTCGTGAACGAGGCCTTGCAGATCCGCGACGGCCGGCCCGACGGGCTGCGCACCACGCCGCTGCTGGCCAAGCTTGGGCCGGATTTCTTCGATATTGCCTATCGCGCGGCACGGTCGGGCGACCCCGACGCCTTCCTGGTCTATAATGATTACGGGCTCGAAATGGACCGCCCCGACCAGGAGAGGAAGCGGGGCGCGCTGCTCCGCCTGCTCGACCGTTTCGCCGAGGACGGCACGCCGATCGACGCCGTCGGGCTGCAATCCCATCTGGCGCTCGACGGCTCGCGCTTCGACGAAAAGATCTATCGCGACTTCCTGCACGAACTGGCCTCGCGCAATCTGAAGATCATCATCACCGAACTCGACGCGCTCGATACGGCGGCGCCCGGCGACCACGCGGCACGCGACCAGGCGGTCGCCGACATGTATGCGCGCTTCCTGTCGGTCGCCCTCGACGAGCGCGCGGTCATGGCCGTCGTCAGCTGGGGCCTGTCCGACCGCTATACCTGGCTCACGCCGGACAAGGATCCGCGCTTTGCGCGCAAGGACGGCCTGCCCGGCCGCCCGTTGCCCTTCGATGATGCCTTTGCGCCCAAGCTGGCGTTCGACGCCATACGCACGGCCTTCGAGCACGCTCCGCAGCGCGAACCGGCGAAGCGGGGCCCGGCGCAAGGTGCCGACGCTCAGATGAAGCGATAGAGGAACGACGGGATCAGATCCTCGCGCTTGTTCAACACCACGCCGAGGATCTTGGCCCCGCCGGAGGACAGGGTTTCCCGCGCACGCTGCACCACCGGAACCCGCGTCCGATCCGCTTCCACGACGAGGATCGTCTCATCCGCCAGGCCACAGAGGACGGCCGAATCCGGTGCGCGCAGGATCGGCGGGCAATCGACAATGACCAGGGTGAAGCGCTCGCGCGCCCAGCCGTAGAAATCGCGCAGCGTATCCATCCTCGGACGCGCCGCTCCCGTGTCGGAGAGCCGGCCAAGCGAAAGCGGTGCCCCGGCAACCGAGACCTGCTCGAAGGTGGCGGCGCCGTTCTGGCCGAACTGATCCAGCAGCGTGGCGCGATCGGAGCCGGGCGACGCGCCTTCCGCGACCAGTTCGAGCAATGCACCTTGCACCAGGAGCGCTTGCCCCGCCGTTACGGCGAGAGTCCGCGCCAGCGTCGAAACGCCTTCGCCCGGGGTCGCGGCGACTAGATGAACGACCAGCGATTTCCGCTCGTCGATCAGCGGCAGAAGCGTCGCGAACAGGCTTTCCATCCGCTGCTCGATCTCGAAACGTCGTTTTGCGACGCAGCTTTTGCAGTCATCGGTGCGGTCCTCGGCGAAACCGGCTTCAGTCTGTCTGTGGTCATCGGAGCCTTCCGCGCCCCTATTGAACGGTGTGGCCGTAGCCGTACTGGACCGAGGCTGAACCGGGCACCGGCAAGACCTGGGCGAATATGCTGATCGACCCAGCGGTCGAGCGAAGCAACATCCGAAGGCGGCACCAGCACGGTGTCCGCGGGACGCAGCATGACGTTTCTGTTCGAGATCGAGCCCGCTCATGATCTTGTCGAGATCGACCGAGAAAATCATCTTCTTGCCGTCGGCGCCTTCGCGGACGATCAGCACTTCGTCGCGCCGCGCGGTCGGCAGCCAACCGCCCGGCCGCAGCGATGACCTGAAGCACGGTCCGGTCCTGGGCGCCGACATCGAGATAGCCCCGGCCGCTCGACCTCGCCGGAGACGTAGACATAGGGTGCGCCTGTCGCCCTTCACGTCCAGCGCGAAGGACGGACTGTTGATGCCGGCCTCTTCCTTGTAGCGCTTGACCAGTTCGGCATGGACATCCTCGACCGTGCGGCCGCCGACCTTGATCGGCGCGGCAATGCGGGCACCGTAATCCGGCCATCCGGCGCGACATTCGCCAGCGCGTCGTAATCGGCGTCGATCAGGTGCCGCACGAGGAGCTGGTCGCCGGTCTGAATCAGATAGCCCTGCTGCGCATATTTCTGCGCATCGTCCTGGATCTGGGCAGGCGTCGCCGATTGCTGGAGAATTGGACCGCAGCCGGCCAGGCCGATCAACAGCACAGCGCCAACCATGGCGCGAACCGGCTGTCGCCGCCGCCTTTTTCGAGAAAGATCCTTTACCAACTCATCCCCCGTGTCACGAAATGCCGACTTTTTCTCAGGTCAGATCTAAGAAGTCGGCTATATCCCAATGATTCGATAGCACATTCGTTGTTTCATATACAGCCGCCGTCTCACAAACCGCTTTAGTCTCGATCTTTCGAAACCGTGGCCGAACGCCACCACAGGCTGTAGGCCGTCGGCGCATTGTTTCGGCAGCCGGCCGAACGCATCATCAGCCGCTACCAGCACAGGCCGACATAGCGGGCGCCCGAAGCGGCGGCACCCGGCACGCGCGCGACATCGATGACCAACTGCTCAGGGCGAAGGCTTCGGGAAGTCGACACCGCCCAGATCGCCATGGGTCACGATCAGGATGTCCGACTCGCTCGCCACAGTCCCGAGATCGCCGGTCAGAAGATCGGAAAGATGCGGAATATGGGTCTGGATGAAGGTCAGGTTCGAGCCGGTCAGCCGGGCATAATCGGACGGTTCCGATCGAAGATCTTCAGCTTGTAGCCCTTGCCGAACAGGCGTTCCGCCAGTTCGACGGCCGGGCTCTCGCGCAGATCGTCGGTGCCGCCCTTGAAGCTGAGACCGATCAGCCCGATTTTGCGGCTGCCGGAGGCGCGAACCAGATCGACGACGCGCTGGATTTGCAGGTCGTTCGAGCGCGGCAACGCATCGATCACGGCAGATCGAGGTCGGCCGATTTCGCCTTGTAGTGCAAGGCCCTGAGATCCTTGGGCAGGCAGGAGGCCGCCATAGGCGAAGCCCGGCCGCAGATAGGTCGACGAAATATTGAGCCGGTGATCGGCGCACAGGATGCGCATCACCTCATGGCTGTCGATACCGAATTTCTGGCAGAACACGCCGATCTCGTTGGCGAAGACGATCTTGGTCGCGTGCCACGCATTGTTGGCGTATTTGATCGCTTCGGCCGTGGCGAGATCGGTCACGTGCAGCTCGCCCTCGATCCCCTTGGTCAGGCCACGCAGCAAGTCTTCGGTCCGCTTGTCGGTGACGCCGAAGATGATCGCGCCGGCGCCGTAATAGTCCTTGATCGCCGTGCCTTCGCGCATGAACTCCGGATAGATGCCAAGGCCGAAATCCTCGCCGGCGACCTTGCCCGATGCTTTCTCCAGCACAGGCCGGACGACATTGGCCATGGAGCCGGGCAGCATGGTCGAGCGGACCACAACGGCGTGGAAGCCGGATTTATCGCGAATTTGCGCGCCGATATCCTCGCACACCCGGACCACGTAATTCAGGTCGAGATTGCCGTTGGCCAGGCTCGGCGTGCCGACGCAGATGATCGACAAATCGGTCGAGCGCACGGCTTCGGCAGCGTCGATCGTCGCCCACAAGGTGCCGGCCGTGCAGCCGCGCGCCAGCAGATCCTCCAGCCCCGGTTCGACGATCGGCGATTTGCCCTGGTTGATCGCATTGACCTTGAACTGGCTGGTATCGACCGCCGTGACACGGTGGCCGTCGGCCGACAGGCACCCTGCCGAAACAGCGCCGACATAGCCGATACCGAAAATCGAAATGTCCATCCTCGCCTCTTTGCCTCTTCTGGCTCCGCGCGCCGCCTCAGAAGGCGTTGTTCGGGTTGATGACGTGAAAGATCGTCAGGAGAATGATTTTGAGATCGAGGAACAGCGACCATTCCTCGATGTAATAGAGGTCGAATTCGGTCCGGCGCCGCAGATGCTCGGCATCCGCGGTCGCGCCCCGAAAGCCGTGGATCTGCGCCCAGCCGGTGATGCCCGGCTTGACCCGGTGGCGATGCGCGTAATCCTCGACGATTTCGTGGCAAAGCAGATCCTCGGTCCGCATACCGACCGGATGGGGCCGCGGACCGACGAGCGACATCGAACCCTGGACGACATTGATCAGCTGCGGCAGTTCGTCGAGGCTGAACCGCCGGAGGAAGGCGCCGATCCGGGTGATGCGGGCGTCGTTGCGCTGAGGTCTGCCGGCCACCCGGTCTGGTCGCCCTTGCCGTGATACATGGTCCGGAACTTCAAGACCTCGATCTCGGCATTGTTGAAACCGTGCCGGCGCTGGCGAAAGAAGATCGGACCGGGGCTGTCCAGCCGGATCGCCAGCGCGACGGCCAGCATTACCGGCGTCACCATCAGCAGGATCAGCGTGCCGATGACCCGGTCTTCAACGAATTTGAGCACGGAGTCCAGCGGCGCAGCGGCCGCTCGGCGACGCGTAGGGTCGGAAGGTTGCCGACATAGTCGAAAGTCTTGTGCGGCAGCGAGAAGATCGCCAGGTCCGGACAGAGCGCAATATCGATCGATTGCGCCTTCAGCCGGCGCATGACATGCAGGATGCGCTCCTCTGCCGACCAGGGCAGGGCAATGATCACGCGCTCGATCTGCTGGCGCCGCCCGAGTTCCAGCAGATCCTCGAGCGTGCCGTGGGGCTTGATCGACTCATCGGGCAACCGAGTGCTCCGGTCGTCGAAAATGCCGACGATCTCGACCGGTGATTGATCGAGTCCTTGCAAGTAGGCGACCAGCCGATCGACCAGCGGCCCCGACCCGACAATGGCGATGGCTTCCCGCAGCACGCCTTTGGATTCCAGGCGCCGCACCAAAGCCTGCACCGCAAACCGCTCGGCAACCAGCATGCCACCGGTCGCCACCGACCAGGTCACGGCCCAGAGGCGGAGAAAATATTGAGCGAATGCGCCGCGAAGCCGATGATCAGCATCAGGCAGAACAAGGCTCCGCAACCCAGGAAGATGGGACCGGCCGATCGAACCGCGTTGCGGAGCCGCGGCTCGCGATAGAGGCGTGACCATTCCAGCACTGGCACCGCAAGGAAGCCGGCGACGCAAATCGCGCGAAAATAGTCTTCGCGCAGGTTTTGATGGGAGAACTTGACATAAGCGAGATAGGACCAGCAGGCCGCAACCGACCACGACGGCGATATCAGTGATCCGCAGAAGATCGGACGTCAATTTGGGTGAAGTCGTTACTCAGCTTCCGACCGACCGTGATTTTCTCGGAACGCCCCAAATCCTCAGCGGCCATGCGGTTATCCATCTGGTCCCTCGTAAGGTTCTACCTGCAGCCTGCAACTACCGCGGCCAGCATGGCGTCGCACCGATCGGATCCAATTTTTGGATATTGAATGAACAAAAGTCTGCAAAGCAGCATCGTATCCCAAGGGAAATGCCGCTGGCGGACTTCACGAAACTGTGTGACTTCCAGAAATCAGGACGTGAGAACGGAAACTTCGATGGCCGTAATGCGTTTCGGATCAATCCGCAACTCGAACATGCGGACATGGCCAAGCATTAAGCGGGATCTGTTTCACAATGATTAAGGATACCAGCACAAGCCTGGGATGAGAGAGAGATCGCCCACCATATCGGGCGGCGATCGGAATGGCCGGCTTCCAAGGGACACCGCGAACTCGATTGCGGCTGCGAAACAAACTTCCAATTCCGAAAAGGCCAAAGCTGCAATGCATCTTGCGAACTGATCGTTTTCGATTTCGAAATCCGCGGCTCAGCTCTGCCGCCGCTCCAATCGAGCGCGGTCCGGATGATGAAGCCGAGATCGTCGTGGCGGGGTTGCCAGCCGAGGGCGCTGCGGACGAGATCGGCGGCGGCGACCAGGGCGCGGTGGATCGCCCGGCCGGCGCGGCGCCAAGCGGATCGCGAGCTTGCGGCCGGCCACCGTCTCGACCTGATCCAGCACCTCGCGCACCGAGACGCCGCCAGCCATAGCCGCAATTCGCTGTCAGGCTGGCACCGCCGCGTTCCAGATGCTCGACGGCCTTCACATGGGCATCGGCCAGATCGCTGACATGAATATAGTCGCGGATGCAGGTGCCGTCCGGCGTGTCGTAATCCGCGCCGAAGATGTCGATCGAGGCGCGCCGGCCCAGCGCCACCTGGGTCGCGACATTGATGAGATGCGTCGCCACCGGCCGCCGTTCGCCGGTCCGCCCGGCCTGATCCGCCCCGGCCACGTTGAAATAGCGCAGCACGACATAATGCAGCCCGTGCGCCGCCGCCGTGTCGCGCAGCATCATCTCGGTCATCAGCTTGGAAGCGCCATAGGGATTGATCGGCTGGGTCGCGGCACTCTCCGCGATCGGCTGCTCGGCCGGCATGCCATAGACTGCCGCCGTCGAGGAGAAGATGAAATTCTCCACGCCGACCGCGACGCAGGCCGAGAGCAGCGCGTGGCTGTTCACCGTGTTGTTGGCGTAAGTAGCCCAGCGGATCGGCAACCGACTGGCCGACCAGCACGCTGCCGGCGAAATGCAGCACGGTCGAGATCCGGTGCTCGACCAGCAGGCTCTCGACCAGGCGGCGATCGCCGATCGAGCCCACGACCAGCGGCACGCTGCCCGGCAAAGCCTCGCGCCGGCCGCCCGACAGATCGTCCAGCACCACAACCGGCCGACCGGCATCGGCCAGCGCCCATACCACATGGCTGCCGATATATCCCGCCCCCGCCCGTCACCAGAACAGAACGCTGATCCGGCCTCATGGTCTGTCCTTCCCTACGAAAATCGCATCATCCGGTTCGGATCCGCCGCTCAACCCAGCCCGAACGCCCGCCGCCGCGCGCCCAGCACGTCGAGCGCGAAGGCGGTAAGGCCATAAGCCAGGCCACCATCGACGACTTGACAGGCGAAATCGACGATCGTGATACCGGGCCTAAGCCGGACAATCAACGCCATGACCGCACAGGCGGCTAGAATCCGTATTACCGCACCGCTCGGAAACGGCAGCGGGAAGGCCTGCCGGGCCGGCGATGAGCGCGTGGGCGCAGGAGACGCCATCGCGACGGCAACCGCGACCGCCGCGCCGATGGCGCCCCAGACGGGGATGAGCCAGGCCGCAAGCGCGATGGCGAGCACACCGAAACGGCAGTGACCCAGACCTGCAGATGCGGCTTATGGCCGAGCTGGAACGCGTGATCGAGGTAATTGGGCGCGAAAACTGCCGAGCAGGCCGCCCATCGCCATCCATGGCGTGAGGCGCGCCACCATCGGCTCGAAACGGGCGCCGACCAGCGAATGGGCGATGCCCGGCGCCGTCAAGGCCATGCCGATAGCCGCCGGCATGAGCACGGCCAGCAGGAGCGACGCATTCCGCACCAGTTGATCGCGCGCCTCGGCCGCGTCGCCGCGCTCGATCGCGGCGACGGCGAGCGGAAAGGCGGCCGCTTCCAGACCGCTTGCCACCATGGCGAGCGTGGCTTGGATCAGGACGAAGCCGGCCGTGTAGTAGCCAAGTTCCTCCGCCGACCCGAGGCCGCCGACCAGGGCCCGCGTACCGGAATTGATCAGGCTGCCGAGGACCATGCTGGCGCCGATCGGGATGCCATAGGCGAAGATCTCTCCGATCAACGGCCGATCGAGCCGCGTCAGGGCGGGCCCGAACCCCGCCGGATTCAGGCCGAGCATCGCGCCGCCGGCCATGCCGAGCGCGGTGCCAGCGGCAGTCCACAGCCCGTCACGCGTCAATGCCGCGATCGGCAGGGCGAACAGCATGATCAGCGCGCTGCGCCCGAGATTCATGACGAGATAGCGGCCGGCCTCGAAATTCGCCATCCGCACCCGCGCGGAGAGTTCGAACGCCGAATAGGCAATGATCAGCGCGACGCCGATCGCATAGGACGCGACCTCCCGCGTGGCCAGACCGAGGAAGAGCGTCACGGGCAGTACCGAAACGGCGAGAACTCCTGCGATAAAGATCTGCAGAAAGGTGATCAGCGTCCCGGCCGTCTTGCGCATGCCCGAATAGATGCGTATCAGCGCGACGCCGAGCCAGTCGAACAGGGACTCCGGCGCCGATGGTCATGATCAAGGTGGCGAGGCCATAGAGGCCGTAGCTTGTCGGCTCCAGGATCCGCCGTCAGCAGCGCGGTCAGCGTCATGCCGATCAGGCCCGGCATGATCCGGGCCACGACATAGATCGCGCTTTGGCGGACCAGCATTATGCGAAGGGCTCGGGTGCCGCCTCTTAAGGCGCAAGCTCTGCACCATGCAATAGCCGACGACCATCTGGGTCGAAATCGCGTTCGGCCAGGCAGCGTGCCTTCGTCGATATTGAGGATGAACATCGCCGCGCTGAAGAGCAGGAACCACTTGAACTCCGGCATGTCGAAGCGCGCGTATCGGAACGCCAGGAAGATCGTGCGCCCGCTGAGCAGGACGTAATAGAGGGCGCCCGGAACGCCCACGCCAAGCATCAGATCCAGATAGCCGTCATGCGAGCCGTCGGCCTGCCATCCGACCAACTGCCCAGAGATAGCGTGTGCGGGTCAGTTGCGGGTCCAGAACGTGTTGTAGCCATAACCGACAGCGCGGCTGCGCCATGATTGCCTGGCACTCTCGGCCCAGACCGGCAAGCGTCCGTCAGGGACGAATCCTTGCGACCATCCCCAACAGACCATCGGGATCGAACCAGAACAGGAGGCGAACACGACGAAGACGGCAACAAAGAAATAGCCGAGCACCAGCCGTAGCCGCCATTGAACCCGTCGAATTGAATAGCAGCAGGACAAGAACGAAGCGAAGGCGGACATCGAGCTGGCGCCACGCGACAGTACAAGCGTGCCGATCATCAGCAGGACCGCCAAGCCGTGGCGAGCTTCATTTGAGCCGAACGCGTCGATAGAAAACAGCACGGCAAACGCCGCGCACAGCCCGAAAAGATATAGGCGGAGAGCTGTTCTTCTGGGCATAGACGCCGCGCACTGCACTCGTCACGAAGTAGCTGGGATCATTGGCCAGGGTCGCGCCACGACCAGCAGGACGATCGAGGAAAAGGCCTCAAGGCCGCCGAGCAACGCGACCATGAAGATGAACAGCCGCGAGCCGAAACCGGGTGAAGCAATAGACGCCGAACAGGAAACTGCCGAACAAGGAAACCGAGCGCCGCGCCGCGAGCGCCGGATTGTCGCTCAAGTCGACGAGGCGAGGCACAGCACGATGAAGGCCCAAGACGGCCAGGTCATGCGCAGCATCGGATACATGCGCCGCCATTGCACCGCCGTGATGAGCAGCGAGCATGACGATGGTGCCGAGCAATGCCAGCGGGCGATCGGATCGCCGGTTTCGCCGCCTTCCTGAAACGCCGCGGCGCCGACGCCCTGGCGCAGCGAACGCAGGATCGGAAAGAAGCGCCCTGATAGAGCACCAGCGCGAAGATGGCCGAACAGCCACTCGAACCAGACGGGGCCATGGCGCTTCTTGGGCCGAGCGTGCTCGGTCTCCGCCACCGGGCCGGCATTGGATGCACCATATGAGAACGGTCATGCGCGCGCTCCCTTTCGCTATCCGGCCCAGCCGCCGGCGCAGGCTGCGCGTCGAAAGCCCGGTCATAGGCGGCCAGCAGCGGCGCGACCGAATGATCCCAGGCCAGCGCCGTGCGCACCCGCGTCTCGCCCCGCTCGGCCATGAGCGCCTGTTGCGCCGGATCGTCGAGCAGGGCGTCTAGAGCGCGGGCCAGGGCCGATCTCGGAATTGGCCTCGGCGTAGATCGCGGCATCTCCGCCGACACCCGCGTCTCATGCAGGTCGTAGGACACGACGGCAGACCGAAATACATGTACTCGACGACCTTGTTCATCGTGCTCTTGTCCGACCAGGGATTCTTCGGATCGGGATCGACGCCGATCGTCGCCGAGGACAGGATCGGCACAGCGGCATCGTCGCTCACCGGCCGGTAAAATCGGCGACGTCGAGATGCCCTGCGCTTCGGCATAAGCCTTGATCGCCGGCTGATGCGGGCCGCCGCCGACGAAGACACAGAAGAAATCCGACCGTCCCAGATCGTCGCGCAGCGCCTTGACCGCGCGGACCAGGTGGTCGACGCCGTCCTGCTTGCAGATTTCGCCCAGATAGACCAGCAGATGCGCCTTGCCGCGCCGATAGGCGGGATCCGCCGGATGCGCATGAAGCGCTTCAGATCGGGGCCGGAGCGGACGACGTAGACATCGTCGGGATCCTTGCCGCCGCGCTCCACGGCGATCTTCTTATGGCTCTTCATTGGTCGTGATCACGACCCGCGCGTGCGGAAGGCGCGCCGCTCGAGCCAGAGCAGGCCCTGATGGAAGAAGCGCCGGTCCGGTCGAATTTGGCGGCATACATCTCCGGGCAGAGATCGTGATGGTCGAAGATGAAGCGCCGGCCGAAGGGACGCCAGAACAGGCCGAGCAGCCAGAACGTGTCAGGCGGATTGCAGGCATGGATGACGTCAAAGCCACGGCCGAACAGCGCAATCTTCAGGCTAAGCCAGGCAGAAGCGAGGAAACACCAGTAAATTCGATGATAAAATCGAGCGCCCGCCGGCGTCGACCGGCACCGGATAGCGATAGATATCGATATCCTCGAGCCGCTCATAGGACGCGTTCAGCCCTTGGCCTTCGGGCAGATGACGCTGACGGCATAGCCGTGCCGGGCCAGCGTCGTCGCCTCCAGCCAGACGCGCCGATCGAACGGCACGGCAGGTTCTCGACGATGATCAGGACCCGGCGCTGCTTCGCGTGCTCGACCTCATGCGGCATCGATTGCGATCCTTGTGGTCAGCCTTGTGCCGGGCTGCAGGGTGCCGCGGCCGATCAAGGCGGTAATCGGTTCGCGCTGGCCGTAATGTCGGGAATACCAGCCGAGCGGCGGCGACGGCTCGCCCCGATGGGTGCTCCAACTGAGCGAGCCCGGCAGCTCCATCCTGGCCGAACCGTCGTCCCAGCTCAGCGCGGCGGCCGCGCCGTCGAGGTGACTCGCATGGCCGGACCGAGATGAAACGCCAAGGCAACCGGATGCGGAGCGGCGCTGTCGAGCCCAATCCTCGATCAGGAGCTGCCGCGAAGCCGGATCGAGCAGCGTGCGGCGATGATGGATCGCCGGATCGCCAGCCGCTTGTAGGCCGTCGTGCCGGGCCTGACAGACCGGCCCGCCGGAGGAGTTCGAGTTCCTCGGACCGCGCCATCGGCCCGCTGAGCCAGAGGAAGCTGCCGCCATACTCGGCCTGATCGAGCCCGTCGACCGTCAGCGTGTTGTGCGCAGCGTGCTTTTGAAGTAGCGCCGCCAGGGTGGATCGGCGGTAGAGATAGGTGCCGGATCGGCCAGCACATCGACACCGCCGACGCGCAACTCGACCGACAGCGCATCGGCATGGCCATGGGCGGCGATCGACAAAAAGCCGAGCGGCCCGCAATCGCAAATGGACCCAGATCTCCTGCGCCCCGGTCCCGGCACGCAGGATGACATGACCGGTTTCGCCAAAGACGGGTCGCGGCACCGCCGCTCGGCGCCGGCATCGCACCGGGCTGGCGCAGCCCGACCGAAGCGATCAGCGCATCGAAGATCTGCGCGGCGCCGGCGGCGCCGCATCGAAGGCCTGCGCGGCGCCGCCCAGCAGCAGGGCGACTGCTCGATCGAGGGCGCATCGAAAGCCAGACGCGCCCGCCCATCGGTATCGCCATAGCGCGGATCCCGGCCCCGGCAATCAGGCTGTCGCGCAGCGCTGCCGACATCGTGCCGAGCACGGCCAATACGCCGTGCCCTAGCCCGGCTCCGGCCAGCTCCGCAGCGAGCCCAGCCGACCAGAGCAATTCGAGCACGAAGCGGTGATACTCGCTCGCCTGCTCCAAATTGAGCCCATCGACGCCGTCTGCCGCCTGGCCTCGGCCCGGAGATGCGCGCTCGCGCGGCGCGCCCAATCGGCGCTCTCGGCGAACCAGGGAAAGGCGACCGCGGCAACGGCAAGCCCGGCCAGTTCCGCCGTCAGATGATTGTTGCTCGACGAATCCGGGCTTTCGAACGCCGCGAGATAGGTCTGATGACCATAGAGCTGGTCGAGAAAGACGGTTCTCCTCGAACAATCCAGTGCAGCCCGACCAGCCGGAGAGCAGGGCGCGGATCCAGACCCAGGACAGCAGACGCAGCCGAGCTCGATGCGCTGGTCCAATGGATCCCGCGCAGATACGGATTGTCGCGCCACCAGGAGGTCAGGTGGCGCGCTCACCGCCTCGGCATAGCACGCGTCTCCGTCAGCCACCAGGCCGTCGCCAGCGACACGTCGCCTGATGGCGCGACGGCTCCCAGACATGTTTCAGATCGCCGACGATGTCGCCCGGCGATGCGGCACGGCGAAGCAGTAGGTGTCCTGCGGCGCCCGTCTGCCGGTCAGCGGATCGAGGAACCAATCCGGCTCGGCCGGGACGTTCTGCCGCTCGACGTCGAAGACCGGCCAATTGCCCGCCAGCAGGCGATCGGCATAGGCGACAGCAGGCGATCGGCATAGGCGAGCAGATCGCCGCGTGCCGCCGATACTGCCTCGCCCCTCGCCCCGCCAGGGCGGCAGCACGGCGCGACAACCTCCGGCCGCCTGGCAACAGCCGGCCGGCCCGCAGCGCCGGACCACCGGCCCGCGGCCGCAAGGCGGCCTGGCGGAGCGCCGTTTGTGCACGAACGGCCCACCTCTCCTGCCGACATGCGGGAAAGGCGCCGCCGATACCAGCCAAGGTTCATCCAGCGACGAAGCCCGTCCCGCCCTTCGCCGCGCGCCGCGCGGGACCGTGACCAGGACAGGGAGGCGCAGCAGCCGCTCGACCCCTTCCGCCGTCATGAAGGTGTTGTTGGCGGCCACGGCGAACCACGACCACGCCGCCGGCGGCCAGCAATCCGACCAGCAGGCCGATGCCGATGAACAGCGGCTTCTGCGGCTTGGCCGGCTTCTCCGGCGTCAGGACCGGCTGGATCTGGCTCACGCTCACGATCTTCGCGCGGTCCATGTCGTCGAGCATGCGGGCCTGTTCGGCCGCCTCCCGGCTCGCCTTCAGATCGCTGTTCGCCGCGTCGATCCGCTCGGTCAGGACGCGCAGATCGGTATCGACCTTCTCGATCCGCTCCAGCTCCTCGCTGATCTTCGCGACCTGGGCGGTGTATTCGGTGATCTCGGCCTGAAGCGGCGCGAATTCGGTCTGGTCGACCACGATCTGCTGATCGATCTGGGCGGTCAGCGTGACCGGATCGGATTTGGTCCCGACCACCGATTGGTTCAGCGTCGCGATATGATGCTCGACGCCGTGAATCTGCTCGCGGACCTGCTTGACCTGCGGATTGTCCGGCGAGAAGCGTGCGAGCAGCGCCGTCTCTTCGCGCCGCAGATCGGTCAGCGCATTCTGCGAATATTCCAGCTCGTTCTTCGCGGTGTCGGCCGAGGTGACGTCGGTCTTGATTCCCTTGCGCGTCGTGCCGAGCGAGCTGAGGCGCTTCTGCAACGTCACCAGCCGGGTCTGCGAATCCTGCAGATGCGATTGCGCGTCCGAGCGTTGGGCAATCAGCGAGGCGCGCTGCAGCGCGATGTCGTAGACCTGATTATCGACCTTGATCTTGGCGCGATCATGCTCGAGCTGATCCAGCTCTCCGATCTCGCGCTGGATTCCCGTCCTGATAGGCGCGGGCGCGGTTGCCGGCATAGACGTCGAGATGCGCCGCCTGATAGGCGTCGACGATCTCGGTCAGGACCCTGGTCGCCATCTTCGGATCGTCGTGATCGAAGGTCAGGCTGAGCACATTCGACAGCTTGACCGGCTGCACTTCGAGAGTCTTGGACAGCCGCTCGATCGCTACATCCTCCGGCGTGCCGGAGATGAGCAGGTTGAACCCGCCATCCTGGATAGATATTGGCCACGCCGATCTTGTTGACGACCTTCTCCAGCACGCCCCCGGCTGGTCATGATCTGGATCTCGGTATTGACCTCTTCCTGCAGGGTCGAGGACGGGCCGAGCGCCGAGCTCTGGCCCTGCCCGGCCGCGATGTATTCGCGCCCGGTCTTGATCACGAGCCCGGTTTCGGCCCGGTAGGTCGGCTTCAGCACCAGCAGCAGCCCGATCGCAATCACCGGTGGAATAAGCGCAGCAATGATGATTTTTCTTTTTTCGCGAAATGCAATGGCCAGAACCTCGCGAAGCGACATTCCACCGGTCATTTTCCACTGGGTTTTTCTGCACGCTTCGTCTCCTGGCCGCAATTTGCGATGCCCTGGCGGCACGCGGATGGGCAAATAGGCAAACTCGCGATCCGAAAGCAAGAAACGCACCAAGATCTTAAGATAGTGTGGAAGATCAACGCCATCGGGGCGGGACTCGACCGCAGCCTAAGGAGAGCGGGCGACGACGGCTGCGGATTGCCGGCGCTCAGGGACGCTTCATAACCCGGCCTTTCCGTCGCATCGGCGGCAATCGCTTCCAACCCGGGAGCCGATTGGGCAGAGTACCCGCTTCGGCTGCATCCGACAGGAACCCTTATGCGCGGCATTGGCTTGGCACAACGGTATCTCGATCATTTGCGCATGCGGTTCTTCGGCTATGTGCCGGAACGGTTTCGGCCGGCGCAATGGACCGGAATGTTCGAATCCGGCGATTACGACCGGTTGAATTCGGTTCCGGAGCGCGCACGCTACAGCCTGATCGTCGGCCATTGCGACATCCTCGATGCGCATTCGCATCCTGGATGTCGGCTTGCGGCCAGGGCGTGCTGGCGAAGCGGCTCAACCGGATCGGCTATGAGCGCTATGTCGGCTTCGACATCTCGCAAACCGCGATCGACCAGGCGAAGCGCGCGCTGCCCGATCCCCGCAACACCTATCTCGTCGGGGATGCGACCCGCTTCGAGACGGCCGATCGGTTCGACCTGATCGTGTTCAATGAGTGCCTGTACTACATGGACGATCCGGCGGCGGTGGTGCGGCACTATCTGAAACTGCTGGAGCCCGGCGGCCATATTTCGATCTCGATGTATGACACGCTGCGCTCGCACACGGTCTGGCCGCTGCTGGACATGCTGACCATGGTGGAAGCGGCACAGATCCGCTCCGGCGAAAAGGCGACCTGGACGGTCAAGCTGATGCGGCCAAGGGTGATTTAGAGCGCGCTTGGTTTAGATTGACGCAGTTCCGGCATGACGGATGGAGGCTTAGAATCGCCTGCGCCTGACAAAGATCGCCGAAGACCATCCGATCAGCCGGATCGACGAACTGATGCCATGGGCAAATCACTGATCGACATTCAAACGAGCTTGAGCTTCAATTCCCTACGGTAGGCGCTGCGAGCGCACATGTCCATTACCCTCGGAATTGATGACGAAGACTCCGTCGATGTCGTACGAGACCTCGAATGCTCGTTTGATATCCGCATCTCTGATTCTGAGGCGGCCGCATGTCACACACTCGGCGACATCTTCGATCTCCTCCGAAGGAAGTTCGGCGAGGCGTGGGCGGGGCAGTCTTGCGCCAGCGCTATGGCGTTTTATCGGTTGCGGTGCGCGATCGCCAATCTCGCGCCTGAGGAAAGGCTGCGACCCTCGACGCCTCTGACGGTGATCAAGAACTCTTCCCCAAAACGCCTCTTCAACAGCATCCATGCGCAAACCGGCCTTCAAGTACCGAGCAAAGCCTGGTCTTGGATAGGGTGGCTAGGAACTACACCCTTATCGCAGGCGTGCTTGGCGTGCTGCCCGTCGGCATTCTCTTCAGCTGGTGGGCCTCTAATTCCAGCAATGTCAATCGCGCTCACATTCGCATCGACAGCGACTACGATTCTGAGTTGCCCGATGACGAGATTTAGCGAACGCCCCCGACCGCTCGTCGCTTACGTCTCTCGGGGGTTACTCATCGGCCTGAAGTGCCAGCGCGCGTGCTTGCTCTTCCGGTCATCCACGTTCCGAGCCGTGCCAGGCGAACGGTCTCGTCGTCGCCGAGAGCCTTCCGAAGCATCTCCTGCAATTCGCGGAAGGCCCGCCGCTCGTTGACCTGCCGTGGACATGCCCTCCCACAGCGCAATCGGCATAGCCAGCGAGACGCGCGGCGTCGCCATGGCGGCCTGATTTTGCCGCGCGCAGTGCGAGGTAGTCGTAAACCCCACCAACGTCTTCGTCCGGTGGGTGAAGTTCCAACGCTTCACGCAGCAAGGATAGGGGCTTCGCGAAGATCGCCACGGGCGACAAGCATGCCGCCGACGGAGGCCGCAGCGTTGCTGATAAAAATGCTGTCTTCGGCATTTCGGCCGCTGCAGGTGCTGACCGGCCGTTCGCGATAGCGTGCTCCAGGTCGCCTCCGGCCCAACTTGTCTCAGCCAAATTGAGCAACGCCTGCGCGACGAGCCGCTCGGCGCCCATCGAACAAAACAGCGTCACCGCAGTCTCGAACTCGCGGCGTGCCTCATCGAACCGTCCCCTCATAGGCGCGCAGCAGCCCGAAGCACATCGTGCACAAGCCGATCCGCTTCGGGCCGCCTCTTTCAGCGAGGAGCCGCTTCGCCTCATCCAGCGCCCTTGCCGCGCGCTCGATGAGGCCAAGCCTAAGCAGAGAATAGCTCACATAAGTGAGGACCCGAGCCCGGCCGAGGTGATCATTCCGCCTTGCCATAGAGAGTGGCCGCGCGATCGCATAAATCGATGCAGCGCTCAGGCGATGTGTTTCTAGCGCCGACCCTCCATGCCAACGCCCACCAGACGGAGGCTTCGAGGATCGCGGGCGGTCTCAGGACTCAACAGAGCCCGCTGCCGCCTCGGCTCTCCGGCGTCCCTCCAGCCCGAAAAGCCCCTTCCCCCCAGAAGGGTCACCGACCAGCGCATCAAGGTGAGCGCCAGTTCCGCGTCGCCAGGCGATCCCATCGTCCAATCCAGGGCCGCGCGCAGATCATCGATTGCCGATGCGTGGCGCTCGATCCAAAGCGAGTTCGGCGTTGTGTCCCATTCGATTGCGGGCCCGCCTCGACCCCGAACGGCGACGTACTGAGCCATGCCGGCGCCTCAAGGCCTCCGACCTCATCTGCGGCCGCAAGCTTGGCCCAGGGCAATAGGCGCGCGTCGTCTCCAGGAGACGATAGCGGACCAGGCGCAGTTTCGCTGACCGTCGTGACCAGGGATTTCTGGATCAATGCCGCTATCCGCGCGGCCACATCCGAAGCCGGAAGCTCAGTGTCCGAGACAACCGCCTCTGCCGCCTCCAGCGAGAACGCTCCGGCGAACAACCGCGACACGCCGCAGCTCACGCTGCTCCGGCTCCGTCAGCAAGCCGTGGCTCCAATCCAGCGTTGCTTCCAGCGATTGATGGCGGGCCGGCGCGGTCCGGCGGGTACCGACCGGCGGCTTGAACGACGCGTCAAGCCGGGCTGCCAGCCCGCCCAGCCCGAAGGTCGGCGCCCAGGCGCTCGCCATCTCGATGGCGAGCGGCAATCCGTCGAGCCGGCGGCAGATGTGACCGGCTGCCGCGACGCTGCCCCTCCCTCCGTCAGCGCGAATCGAGAGTCGGCGGCGTGCACGCGGTCGACCAGCAACGCAATGGCTGCGTTCTGGAGCGCCGCGTCGACGCTGCCCGCGACGACGGTCGGCGGAACGAGCGGTGCGAGGTAGTAGACCTGCTCGCCGGCACAGGACAACGCCTCCCGGCTGGTCGCCAGCACCCGCAAATTCGGCAGTGCAACCGACAGAGTTTGCGCGAGCTCCGCCGCCGCATCGACAAGGTGCTCGCAATTATCGAGCACCATAAGCACGCTCCGGGACTTAAGCTGGCGCGTGATCAGATCGACGGTGGCCTCGTTGGAGCCGAGCGATATGCCAAGCGCCGTCGCGACCGCAGTCGGCACGAGGCCGGCCTCGCCAAGCACTGCGAGATCGACGAAGACCACGCCGTCGCGATACTCCGGCACCGCGCCGTGGGCGATCTCGATTGCCAGCCGGGTCTTGCCGACGCCGCCAGCACCGATGATCGTGACCAGACCACTTTCCGCGAGGCAATAGGCGGATTGCCGATAGATCCGCCAAACGGCCGTGCAGCCGGGTCGTCGGCCGCGGCAGACCTTGCTCCCCAGTGGAGGTCCCGCCCGCCCTCGTCTTGGCGCCACCGACCTTGCCCGCGAAACGATAGCCGCGCCGCGGTACGGTCACGATCCATGATGCGTCGGAACCCAGCGCCTTGCGCAGCACCGAGACATGGACCTGGATGGCATGCTCCTCGATCGTCTGGCCGGGCCAGACGCGTTCGAGCAGTTCGTCCTTGGTGACGAGATCGCTCGCGGCCTCGACCAGGCATGTCAGGATTGCGAGCGTCCTTGACGCCGAGCTGCACCGGAACACCGTCCGCCAGCAATTGGCGGCCCGGCTGCAATCGAAATCGTCCGATCACATGCTCGCGCTCCACCATCTTCCGGCCTCGACGGTTGGGCTAACGAAAAGGTAGCAGGCACGCATGGGGGCGGTCGAGCCTCGGCCAGAGGAATTTCGGAGGAATCGTTAACCGTCGCTCCAAGGATTTTCGACCCGGCAGACGCGATGCTGCCCGCCGTCGATACCAAGGCGAACCGCTCGATCCCGGGCGGAGGCCGGGCAAAAGGAGCGCAGCATGCGTAGGTATCTCACGATTGGCGCAGCACTCGTCGCCACCTCGATCTCTGTCACCACGTCGATCCCGGCTGGCGCCGAGGACGCCACACCGGCCCAGATTGCGCCGGCGCCGGGCGGGCTCCGCGCCGCCTCCCCGCGACAACTCATCCGCGAAAACCCGCTCGCCTACCCGAAGCGAATCGTGCCCCAGGATCTCGATGCCTCGGTCCTGCTGAGCTACGCGATCGAACCCGACGGCCGGGTCGATCGGATCGAGGTGCTGAAGGGGTCGACGGCCCCCTTCAATATCGAGCGGAAAGGACCGTGGCGAGCCGCCTCTACGCGCCAGCGGCGTCGGCGACGCCCGGCGCCAGGACCCTCGTCCAGTTCCATGCCGCACCGTGAGCGCATGCGAGGACACCAGTCGGCGACGATGGTTTTTTCATATAATACAATGGCTTACAGAATATTCATCGTCATCCCCGGGCTTGTCCCGGGGATCCACGTTGGGCCGACGCCTGGGTCTTTGCAGGAGAGTCCCAAGCGTCGGCCCGACGTGGATGGCCGGGACAGGCCCGGCCATGACGACTTCTTTCTTTTTCAATGGGCGTGGGTAACACAAAGTGATCGTCAGCCGTTTCGACGATCGATACGGCAGCCAAAATAGACGTGGGCATTCCCGAGCGCCAGGCGGGCGAGGGTTGGTTGGAGCGAGCCGATCGGCCCTGAATTCAGAATGCTCCAGAAACGGCAAAGGCCGGGATCGCTCCCGGCCTTGGAACTACGTCCGACGGTGCGCCGCGATCAGCGGGTATAGGCGCCGAGATTGGGCTTCACGCCGACCGCCAGCAGCAGGCCGGAGATATCCGCCACGCCGAAGCTCTCCGCGAGCCCGGCCTTCAGCGCCGGGCTGTTCGAGGCGAGATGGAAATTCTCCGCGGCCGGCGAGATCGAGGGGTTCTCGAATTGCGGATCGACGCCGGCGAGGTTATGCGTGCCAAGCGTCAGATGGCTCGCGCCGGCAATCGAATTGCCGCCATTGGTCGTCAAATTGTAGTCCCAGCTGTCGTTGCTCGAATTCTGCTCGACGAAGGCGGGCAACGCGGCGCCGTAGGTAAAGGCGATGTTGTTGACGAGCGTGGTCGTGCCGCTGTCCTGCGAGCTCAACTCGCCGATCGGTCCGGGGATGGTGTCGCTCTGCTGGTTCTTATAGGCGGTGTTGTTCGCCACGGTCACGTTGTCGCTCGCGAAGACCTGGATGCCGACGCCGCCATTGGCAAACACGATGTTGCCATAAACCAGGGTCGCGCCGTGATAGGCCGCGTTGTCGCTCTGGGTGTGCCGGCTGTCGTCGATGATGATGCCGTTGCCGTCGGTCGTATAGGTCGCGCCCGGGACCGGCACCTTGTTGAAATTGCCGTAGGACATGTTGCCGGAAATCGTGTTGCGGAAACCCGCGCCGCTGTCCAGATCGGTCAGATGGTAGAGCGTGATCCCGCTGCACTGGTTCGGCGCGGTGTAGCTGTTGTTGTAGACCGTGTTGCCTGATGATCGTGACGTAATCGGCATTCACCCACGTCGACACCGCCGCAGCCCGAATCATGCGCGAGATTGTCTTCGATATCGACATGGTGCACTGCCGGGCGCACGACGCCCTTGCTGTCCTTGGCAGTCTCGCCCCAGACGCTAATGGCGTCGCCCTCGGCACCTTGCCAGGAAACATCGAGGCCGGTGACGCGGGTATAAGGGGCGAAGATGCCGATCGTGCCGCCATTGCCGCCATTCGGCAGGTTCGGGTTGCCAACGATCACAGGCCGGGCGGCAACGGCCTGCGCCATCAGCGTGGTATAAGCCCCGGCCCGGCCCGCTACGGACAGGGAGACCACCTCATTATAGGTGCCGGGCATGACGACGATAATGTCGCCGGAGGCAAAATGGTTTGAATTCGTAATCGCGCCGATGTCTTGAATGGACTCGACGTGCTCTTGCCGCTGTTGTGATCGTTGCCGGCGAGGGCGCTGACGTAATACGTCGCAGCCCTCGCTCCTTCAATACCAGATACCAACATAACACCAGTTGCGGCAGCGGCAACAAAAAATCTCGTGTACTTACGTTCTAAAAAATGCTGCCCGATCATAATCGCCGGCCTTGGAACAGCTAATGAAAGAACTTGTGTCTTGCACTTTTCGTCTGGCATTGGTACTGCCGTGAGAAGCAATTTAACGGACGGCTGTTAATGCTGTGTTGAATTCGCAAATCAGCGAAAATTGTATATATTCAAATTTAGATAAAATTGCTTGTACTTGAATTCGAAGGGTAGCCGAGGGTGATGCTGTCTTTGGTGGGATTGACCGATTTCGGGGTATTCGGCGGCGATGCTGCCGGCCGCCGTCCTGATCGCACTTTGGCTGGCGCTTGGGCGTGCCTGGCTGCGGATGGCGCTGTGGTGCCTGGGGTTGCTGTCCTGTCGGCGCTGGTGGCGATCAGCAAGATCGCCTTCCTCGGTTGGGGGATCGGCAGCGAAGCTCTTGAT
The DNA here is from genome assembly GCA_037200015.1 of Aliidongia sp. Taxonomy (GTDB): domain Bacteria; phylum Pseudomonadota; class Alphaproteobacteria; order ATCC43930; family CGMCC-115725; genus JAXDMU01. Next base: position 56,600 of record JBBCHB010000022.1, read on the forward strand.
TTTACAGGCGTAAGCGGTCACGCCGCGTTCGCGGTCGCCATTCTGTCGGTTGGCGCGGCGCTCAGCCTGGCCGATCGCGGCCGCCGCGTGCGCTGGGTCGGCACGGCGTTGGGCGCAGCAATCGGGATCGCCATCGGGCTGTCCCGGCTTGTGCTGCACGTGCATTCGCCGTCGGAGGTCGCGGCCGGCGCCATACTCGGCGCGGTGCTCGCAGCTATTTATATCTGGAGCGCGACCTATGCAGATCCTGCAAAGCTCCGCCCGGCGACGCTGGGGATCGTGCTGGTGCTGACGCTGGCCACGATCCACGGCCAACGCGCGCCGACGCAGAGTTTCCTGACCCGCGTGGCGCTGGCCCTATCCGGCCAGACCGTGCCCCACGACCATGCGGACTGGCCGCCAACCCGGAGCCTTCATCCGCCCCAGGTGGCTCAGCGTCCGCAGGAAACCCTGTAGCGCGTTAGAGCGCGATGGCGTCGGGACGAAGCCTGAATCGCGCTCTAACTTTTGAAATAGATCAAGATTCGGATATGAGGTCGACTCGACCTCATATCATCTTGACCTAGAAGCGCAGCGCCTTGACCTGCACGACATGCGGGATCTGCCGGACATGGTCGAGCAGCGCATCGTTCAGATATTGATCGACCTGGATCAGCGCGATCGCGTCCTGCTCGGCACCGAGCCGGCCGAGATGGAAGGGTCGCGATATTGACCCCGGCATCACCCAGCGTGCGGCCGAGATTGCCGATGAAGCCGGGCTTGTCCTTATTGCGGACATAGAGGACGTTGGCGCCGAGCTCGGCCTCCATGGCGATGCCCTCGACCTCGACCAGCCGCGGCTTGTCGCCGCCGAACAGGGTGCCGGCGATGCTGGTCGTGCGCCCGGCGCCCTCGACCTTGACGCGGATCAGCGTCTGGTAATCCGAATCGCCTTTCGAGCTTGGCCTCGGTCACCCGGATGTCGCGCTCGCGGCACAGCAACACGGCGCATTCACCATGTTGACCGTCTCGGTCTTCGCCGGAGCACGCCGGTCAGCACCACGGCCGAAAGCGGCCGGATGTTGAGCGAGGTGACATGGCCTTCATATTCGATGGTGATCGCCGCCAACCCCTGCTCGACCATCTGGCCGGCGAAGCTGCCGAGCTGTTCCGCCAGCTTCACATAAGGGCCGCAGCCGCGTCGCCTCCTCGGCCGTGAGCGACGGCATGTTGAGCGCGTTGGTCACGGCGCCAGTCAGCAGATAGTCCGGCCATCTGCTCCGCGACCTGGAGCGCCACATTCTCCTGCGCCTCGAGCGTGGCAGCGCCGAGATGCGGCGTGCAGATGACGTTGTCGCGGCCGAAGAACGGGCTTTCGCGCGCCGGCTCGACCGGGAAGACGTCGATCGCAGCGGCCGCGACCTTGCCCGAATCGAGCGCCGCGATCAGATCTTCCCGTCGACGATCAGGCCGCCGCGGGCGCAATTCACGATGCGTACGCCCGGCTTCATCTTTTCCAGGGCATGGCGATCGATGATGTTGCGCGTCGCATCGGTCAGCGGCGTGTGCAGCGTGATGAAATCGGCCCGCGCGAAGAGATCATCCAACTCGACCTTCTCGACAACCGAGTGCTTACGGCGCGATCCTCCGACAGGAAGGGATCTTAAGCGGCGACCTTCATCTTCAGCCCGATTGCCCGGTTGGCGACGATCGAGCCGATATTGCCGCAGCCGACCACGCCCAGCACCTTGCCGGTCAGCTCGACGCCCATGAAGCGGGACTTCTCCATTTGCCGCCTGGGTCGAACGGTCGGCCGCCGGCAGTTCGCGCGCCAGCGCCAGGATCAGCGCGATGGCGTGTTCGGCCGTGGTGATGGAATTGCCGAAGGGGGTGTTCATGACCACGATGCCGCGCGCCGTCGCCGCCGGCACGTCGATATTGTCGACGCCGATGCCGGCGCGGCCGACCACTTTCAGATGCAGCGCCTGCTCGATCACCGGCTTGGTCACCTTGGGTGGCGGAGCGTACGGCAACGCCGTCGTAATTGCCCGATGATCGCCTTCAACTCGTCGGCTGAGCCCGGTCTTGACATCGACTTCAATGCCGCGCTCGCGGGAAGATCTCGACGGCACGCGGCGACAACTCGTCTGCGATCAGTACCTTAGGCATGATCCAGGTCCTTTCGACTTGAGAATTTCGAGGATGGGTCAGGCGCTGCGCAGCGCGCTGTAGGCCCAGTCGATCCAGGGGAAGAGCGCATCCAGATCCGCGGTCTCGACCGTGGCACCGGCCCAGATGCGCAGGCCCGGCGGAGCGTCGCGATAGCCGCCGATATCGAGCGCCGCCTGCTCCGCCTCAAGCTTCGCCGCAACATCCTTGGCGAAACCGGCCTGCTGCTCCGGCGTCAGCGCCTTGAACCAGGGGTCGGTGAAGGTGAGGCAGACCGAAGTCGGCGAGCGGGTCGCCGGCTCTTCGGCGCAGGAACCCCATCCAGGGCGTGCGTCCGACCCAGGAATCGATTGCCGCGAAGTTCCGATCGGTCCGGCCGATCAGCCCTTTGAGACCGCCGATGCTCTCGGCCCATTTGAGCCCATCCAGCGCGTCTTCGACCGCGACCATCGAAGGCGTGTTGATCGTTTCGCCTTCGAAAATACCCTTGATCAGCGTGGCCGCCCGACGTCATGCGAAGATCTTGGGCAGCGGCCAGGCCGGGACATGGCTCTCCAGCCGCTCGACGGCCACGCGGGCTCAGCGCGATCATGCCATGCGCCGCCTCGCCGCCCAGCACCTTCTGCCAGGACCAAGTGACGACGTCGAGCTTCGGCCAGGGCAGCTCCATGGCGAAGGCAGCCGAGGTCGCGTCGCAGATGGCCAGCCCCTGGCGGTCGTCGGCGATCCAGTCCGCATTCGGCACGCGCACGCCGGAGGTCGTACCGTTCCAGGTGAAGACGATAATCCCCGCGCCGGATCGACCCGGCTGAGGGTCGGGCAAGCTTGCCGTAGGGCGCCGTCAGCTTGCGCATATCCGGGCAGCTTCAGCTGCTTCGCGACATCGCTGACCCAGGCCTTTCGCCGAAGCTTTCCCAGGCGATCATGTCGACGCCGCGCGGTCCGAGCAGCGACCACAGCGCCATTTCGACCGCGCCGGTATCGGAGGCCGGCACGATGCCGAGCTTGTAGGTGTCGGGGATGCCCAGGATCGAGCGGCTCTGCTCGATGACCTGCTTCAGTTTGGCCTTGCCGGGCTTGGAACGGTGGGAACGGCCCGTCAGGGCTGCGTTCAGGGCGTCAACGCTCCAACCGGGGCGTTTTGGCGCAGGGGCCCGAAGAAAAATGGGTACAATTCGGGCGTAAACTCGGCTTCATCACGCTATTCCTCACAGAATAGATGCGCCCCGTTGGGGGGGGCGTGTCCCACCACCAGGGCTAAGCGAGGGCCGATCCGGGTCAACACAAATATTGTATCGGTCCAGGATCGGCCGAGAATGGTATCAATCCGGGCAGGAAGATGCGGCCTTCGAGATAGAGCTGCGCCCGGCCCGAGAGACCGACCCGGGCGCCGCGATCCTCGCCATGGACGGTGCCGCCGCGCCGGGAAATCTGCCGCCGGTGACCTTGGATTTGCCCAGCGCCTTCGCCCAATAGGGCACGAGCAGGCAATGTGCGGAGCCGGTCACCGGATCCTCATCGATGCCGACATGCGGCGCAAAGTAGCGCGACACGAAATCGAAGCCATCGGCGCCCGGCGCGGTCGCCACGATACCGTCGAAATCGAGCGCCGCCACCTTGCGGAAATCGGGCGCCAATTTCTTGACCTCGCCCGCCGTCTCGAACACGGCGAAGAGCTTGTCATAGGCGAGCAGGTGCGTGGTCGCGCGCACCAGCGCCTCGACGAAACCGGCCGGCTCCGTCACCGGCTCAGGCGGCTTGGCCGGAAAATCCATGGCCAGCAGCGCGCCCACCTGGGTCACGGTGAGCGGCCCGGCGCGCCGGGTCGTGAAGGTCACCTGGCGGCGGCCCGGCTGCAGAAACTCGAAGATCACATAGGCCGAAGCCAGCGTGGCGTGACCGCAGAGCGGCACTTCCGCCATGGGGGTGAACCAGCGCAGCGCGTAGGTATCGCCCTCGGCGACGAGGAAGGCGGTCTCGGCCAGATTGTTCTCGGCCGCGATCCGCAGCAGCACACCGTCGGGCAACCAATCGCGCATCGGCACGACGGCGGCCGGGTTGCCGCCGAACAGCGCGTCGGCGAAGGCATCGACTTGGTAGATCGGCAATTCGAGGGCCATGGCATGCTCCTGCGGAAGACTCGGGACGGGGCGGTCAGGGCCGCCAGAACTGCTTGGCGGATCTCGTGGGCCGCGTCCTCAGCCGTCAGGCCGAGATCGCGCAGCAGATGCGGATCGCGGGCCAATTGGCCGAGTTGACGCCGCTGCACCAGGCGGAGCCGCCAGAGCGCGAAGAGCGCGAGGCCACGGCGCAACGCACCGGACGGGTCGCGGGGGCAATCGATCGGGCAGGTCGATCCGGGAAATTAAACCCATACAATTTTCTCCTGTATCGATGACAACCGGTATTGTATCGATACGGAAGGAAAACATTGACACCGGATAGGGTCAAACCGAAACTTGTCATGATGACAATTTGGCAACCCCAGCTCGACCATTTCGCCGGCCCGCGCTATCGGGCCATCGCCGAGGCATTGGCCGAAGACCTGCGCGAAGGCCGGCTCAAGCCGGGCGACCGGCTGCCGACCCATCGCGACCTGGCCTGGCGGCTCAAGGTCACGGTCGGCACGGTCAGCCGGGGCCTATGCCGAGGCTGAACGCCGCGGGCTGATCGCCGGCGAGGTCGGGCGCGGCACCTTCATCCGGGAGCCGGTCGCCCCCATTGCGGTTGCTCCGGCGCTGCTGGAACGCGCCGGCGCCGAACGCGCGCCGATCAATCTCAGCCAAGGCCATCCGGTCCGGGCGGCGAGGGCGTCCTCCTGGCCGAGACGCTGCGCGAGATCGCCGCCGATGCCGATCTGGACGATCTGCTGCGCTATCAGATGCATAACGGCCGGCCGGCGGATCGCGCGGCGGCAGCGGAATGGCTGGCCGCCGGCGGCGTGCCCGCCGAGGCAGCGCGCATCATCATCACGGCCGGCGCGCAGCATTCGGTTTCGACCATTCTCAGCGCGCTGACCAATCCCGGCGATACATCGTTACCGAGGCGATGACCTATCCCGGCTTCAAGGCCGCGGCGCAGCTGCGCCAGCTCCGGCTTGAGGGCATCGCGGTCGACCAGGAAGGGCTGCTGCCCGATGCCTTCGCCGCTGCCTGCCGGGCGACGCCGGTCCGGCTGCTCTATTGCAGCCCGAATCTGTGCAACCCGTTGGCCGGCGTGCTGTCGCTCGAACGGCGGCGGGCGATCGTCGAGATCGCGCGCCAGCATGACGTGCTGATCGTCGAGGACGATTGTCTACGGCTTCCTGATCGACCGGCCGCCCTCGCTGGCCGAATTGGCGCCGGAACGCACGCTGCACGTCACCTCGCTGTCCAAGAGCTTCGCGCCGGGCCTGCGGGGTTCGGCTTCATCCTGGCGCCGGCCGATCGGCTGGACCGGCTGATGCTGGCGGTGCGCGCCTCGGTCTGGATGGCCGCCGCCGCTGATGGTCGAGCTGGTGACGCGCTGGATCCGCTCGGGCGTCGCGGCGCGGCTGGCCCAGGAAAAGCGCCAGGAGGCGATGCGCCGGCTGGCGTTGGCGCGGGCGGCGCTGGGCAATGTCTGCGCCGTGCCGGCCTCGTCCTATCATTTCTGGCTGCCCCTGCCGGAAAGCTGGCGGGCTGGCGAGTTCGCCGCCGAAGCGCTGCGCCGCGGCGTGTCGGTCTCACCCGGCTCGGCCTTTTCGGTTGACCGCGTCCCACCGCTCAATGGCCTGCGCATCTGCATCAGCCCGCCCGATTCGGCGGCGGCGGTCGAGCGCGGCTTGAAGATCCTGGCCGGGCTACTGGCCGAGGAACCCGATCCATTGCTGTCCGTCGTTTAGAGCAATATAAATTTCGGTTCGATCGGATCGTCCCAACCAACCCTCGCCCGCTTGGCGGGAGAGGGTGGTGAGCAAGGCGAACCGGGTGAGGGTGGATGCGTAGGGAGAGGTTGCTTTCGGCCTGTCCGGCGCGTTCACCCTCACCCGGCTCACTCGCGTTCAACCCTCTCCCGCCAAGCGGGCGAGGGTTATCGTCGAGCGATCCTAAAATCATATCTTTCAGGAGATCCCATGTCCAACCTGACCTTGGCGCAAGCGTCGCAGATCGTCGATGCCGCCCTTGCCGAAGGCCGCAAGCGTAACTTTTTGCCGCTGACCGTCGTCGTGCTGGATGCCGGCGGCCATGTCGTGGCGCTGAAGCGCGAGGACGGCTCCAGCCTGCTGCGGCCGCAGCTTGCGACCGCCAAGGCCTGGGGCACGCTCGGCATGGGCTTCGGCGCCCGCGAGCTGGGCCGGCGCGCACAGGCTAATCCAGTCTTCTTCAATACGCTGATCGAGCTGTCCGGCGGCAATATGGTGCCGGTGCCGGGCGGCGTGCTGATCCGCGAGCCCAGCGGCGCGATCCTCGGTGCCGTCGGCATCAGCGGCGACGTGTCCGATGCCGACGAAGCCTGCGCGATCGTCGGGATTCAGGCGGTGGGGTTGGTCGCCGACGCCGGTTGAAGCGGATGACCGTGGTTCAGCGGGCCATGCCCCTGCCCCAGCCCGGGCGCCGTGCGGATCGACTTCGATCAGATAGGCGCGCGCCCGGGTGACGGCCGCGCCGAGACTCAAGCCCTGGCCGAGCCCGGTTGCGATCGCCGAGGCCAGGGTGCAGCCGGTGCGGTGGGTATGGCGCGTCGCGATGCGGACGCCCTCGAAGATCTCGACGCCGTCCGGCCCGACCAGTACGTCGAACAACCGGTCGCCCCGCCAGATGGCCGCCCTTGACCAGGACCAGCCTGGGCACCGAGCGCGAGCAACTCGGCGCCGGCCGCCTGCATCGCTGCGACATCGGCGATCGGGCGGCCGAGCAGCGCCTCGGCTTCCGGCAGGTTCGGCGTCAGCACGGTCGCGCGCGGGATCAGGCGTTGCTTCAGAGCGCCGATCGCCGCCTCGGCGAGGAGCGATGCACCCGCCTTTGGCGATCATGACCGGGTCGACGACCCACAGGCACGCCCGGCGGCAGCATGCCGGCGATGGCGGCAATCGCCTCGGCGTCGCCCAGCATGCCGGTCTTGACCGCATCGGCGCCGATGATCGCCCAGCACGGATTGCATCTGCAGCCGGATGAAATCCGGCGGCACCGGCAGCACGCCCTGGACGCCCCAGCGTATTCTGCGCGGTCAGGCGCGGTGATCGCCGTCATGGCGTAACCGCCGAGCGCGGTCACCGTCTTGATATCGGCCTGGATACCGGCCCCGCCAGCCCGAATCCGAGCCGGCGCAGATCAGGATGCGGGCGAGGCTCAAGCCGCCGCCGCGGCGATGGTCGCCGCCAGCTCTTCGACCAGCGCCTGAACCAGCCGCTCATCCTCGGCCTCGGCCATGACGCGGATGACCGGCTCGGTCCCCGATTTGCGGATCAGCAGCCGGCCAGTGCCGTTCAGCCGCGTCTCGGCTTCGGCAATGGCGCGCTCGACGATCGGCAGTTTCATCACGTCGCGGCCGGCGGCGAAGCGCACGCTGGTCATTGCGCTGCGGCAAACGGCGTGAAGACGCGGCCGACCTCGCTCGCCGTGCCGCCTTGCTCGATCAGCGCGGCCAGCACCTGCAGTGCCGCGATCAGCCCGTCGCCGGTGGTCGAATGATCCTGCAGGATGAATATGGCCCGATTGCTCGCCGCCGATATTGTAGCCATGCTCGCGCATATGCTCGACAACGTAGCGGTCGCCGACTGCCGTGCGCGCGAGGTTCAGGCCGAGCCCGCCCAGATAGCGCTCCAGCCCGAGATTGGACATGACCGTGGCGCGCCCTGCAGCGTGCCGGCGCGATGCCAACTGGTCGCGATCAGCGCCATCAGCTGGTCGCCATCGAGCAGCGCCCCCGTCTCGTCGGCCACCATCAGCCGGTCGGCGTCGCCATCCAGCGCCAGGCCCAGATGCGCCTTGTGTTCGACCACTGCGCGCTGCATCTCCGTCGTGGCGACGGCGCCGGAATCACGGTTGATGTTGAAGCCGTTGGGCGAGACGCCGAGCGGGATGACTTCGGCGCCCAGCTCGTAGAGCACGGTCGGCGCGACCTTATAGGCCGCGCCATGGGCGCAATCGACGACGATCCGGATGCCGTCGAGCCGCATGCCCTTGGGGAAGCTGTTCTTGACGAATTCGATATAGCGGCCGCCGGCATCCTCGAGCCGCTTGGCCCGGCCGAGCGCGCTCGGCGGCGCCCGGCCATTGCCCTCGCCCGCCAGCACCGCGGCTTCGATCTGCAGCTCGATCTCGTCCGACAGCTTGTAGCCGTCCGGGCCGAACAGCTTGATGCCGTTATCCTCGAACGGATTGTGCGAGGCCGAGATCATGACGCCGAGATCGGCGCGCAGCGAGCGGGTCAACATGGCGACGGCCGGGGTCGGCATCGGCCCGACCAGCACGACGTCGAGCCCCATGGCGACGAAGCCCGCCGTCATGGCCGGCTCCAGCATATAGCCGGACAGCCTGGTATCCTTGCCGACGACCACGACATGGCGGTGCTCGCCGCGCCGGAACTGGCGGGCCGCGGCCATCGCGACCTTGAGCGCGATCTCCGCCGTCATCGGCTCGGTATTCGCGGTGCCGCGGATGCCGTCGGTCCCAAAGAGCTTGCGGCTCATCTCGTCTGCTTCCTGTCCTGATCCGGGCGCGATACTAGCAGCCTTCCAGGGCCGCTTGCACGCGTAGCGCCTGTACCGTTTCCGCAACGTCATGCACGCGCAGCACGTCGGCGCCGCGCGCGACCCCGCCGAGCCCGGCGATCAGCGAACCGGGCAGGCGCGCCGACGCGTCCTGCGTGCCGGCTAGCCGGCCGAGAAAACTCTTGCGCGACACGCCGAGCAGCAGCCCGCAGCCGAGGCCGCGCAGCAGCGCCAGGTCGCGCAGCAACTCGACATTATGCGCGAGGCTCTTGCCGAAGCCGATGCCGGGATCGATCACGATCAGACCACGGCCGAGCCCGGCCGCGGCGCAGGCCGCGAGGCGCTCCTCGAAATAATCGAACAGATCGAGCGCCGGCACGTCGTAGCGCGGCGCCTGCTGCATCGTCTGGGGTTCGCCCTGCATATGCATGAGCACGGTCGGCACCCGACGCTCGGCGACCAGCGCCAGCGCGCCATCGTCGCCGAGCGCCGTCACATCGTTGACGATGCGGGCGCCGGCATCGAGCGCCGCCGCCATGACCGCGGTCCGGCGCGTATCGACCGAGATCACCGCACCGTCTTCGGCGAGCACGCGGATCACTGGCACGACCCGCGCCGCCTCTGCCGCGGGGCTGACCGGCTCGGCGCCCGGCCTGGTGGATTCGCCGCCGATGTCGAGAATATCGGCACCGACCGCCCGCAGCGCCCTGCCATGGGCGATCGCCGCCGCTGGATCGAGGAAGGCGCCGCCATCGGAGAAGCTGTCGGGGGTGACGTTGACGATGCCCATGACCAGCGGCCGGTCGAGCGCAAAACCGGCCCAAGGCGGCCGCGGCGCCGTGAGCGCCTGGAGATGTTCCGAGACGAGCTCCGCCGCCGGACACAGCGTGCGATCGGCCCCGCCGCCATGACGCCGACGCAGGATCTGGAAGAAAGGATAGGCCTCGCCGGGACGGCCGCTCGGCAGGGCCTGGCCTGCTATCACCGCAGCCTCGGCCTCGGCGCCGGTCAGCCGTCCGACAGGACGGAGATAGGTTCGTCCGACACGGCGCAGATCGTCAAGCTGAGGCATTTCGATCGAGGAAGTATCGCCGAAGGCTAGGTTTTTCAGTGAGGCGGGCGGGGACGCTTATAGGCGCCAGGATAAGATGGACAGGCCTTTTCGCCGGCACGACCCACCTCACCCCGGCCCTCTCCGCCCCATTGGGGGGGAGGGGGTTGGGGTGAGGTGGGGAACGCTCAAGGGCCGCCAATGCGCTTATCCTAGCGCCTATGGGCGGGGACGCCCGCCCCACTGACGACGGAGTCCGCGACAATATCTTCAAACCTAGCAGGGACTGGTTGATCCTGACACAAATGACCGTCATTGCGAGTGGAGCGAAGCAATGACGGCGAGGAATTGCGGCCCAGTAGAAGTATCCTGCTTAGCCGTCCCTCTCCCGCGATGCGGGAGAGGGACGATTCCTTGCCGACTCACGCGTTGGGCTGGGGCTCGGGCTCCAGGCCGCCGCTCGGCTTTTCCTTGCGGACGCCGCCGGCGGGCGGGATCGAAGAGCGGCGCGGCAGCGGGCGCGGCGTGTCGTCGCCGACGTCGCGAATGATCTCCTCGCCGGCGATGATCTTGCGGCATTCCTCGGCCGAGATCGTCTCGTAGTCGAGCAGCGCCTTGGCGATCAGATGCAGCTGATCCAGCTTCTCGGTCAGGATCCGGCGGGCATTCGCTTCGCCTTCCTCGACCAGGCGGCGGATCTCCTCATCGATCAGCTTGGCCGTGGCGTCGGAGACGTTCTTGCGCTGGGCGACCGAATGGCCGAGGAAAACCTCTTCCTCATTGTCGCTGTAGCGGATCCGGCCAAGCTTGTCGGACATGCCCCACAGGGTCACCATCCGCCGCGCCAGGCTCGTCGCCTGCTGGATATCGCCCGAGGCGCCGGTCGTGACGTTTTCCGGTCCGAAGATCAGCTCTTCGGCAATCCGGCCGCCGAACACCGAGGCCATATCCGCCGTCAGCTCCTTCAGCGAACGGGAATACTGGTCGCGTTCCGGCAGGTAGAAGGTGACGCCGAGTGCCCGGCCACGCGGGATGATCGTCACCTTGTGCAGCGGCGTATGGCCCGGCATGTTCAGGCCGACCAGCGCATGACCGGCCTCATGATAGGCGGTCAGCTCCTTTTCCTTCTCGGTCATGACCATGGAGCGGCGTTCCGCGCCCATCATGACCTTGTCCTTGGCCTGCTCGAACTCGAACATGCCGACCGAACGCTTGCCCTTGCGCGCCGCCATCAACGCCGCCTCGTTGACGAGATTGGCGAGATCGGCGCCGGAGAAGCCCGGCGTGCCGCGCGCGATCACCTTGGGATCGACATCGGCCGCCAGCGGCACCTTGCGCATATGGACCTTGAGGATCTTCTCGCGACCGAGAATATCGGGGTTCGGCACCACGACCTGACGATCGAAACGACCGGGCCGCAGCAGCGCCGGATCGAGCACGTCGGGACGATTCGTCGCAGCGATCAGGATGACGCCTTCATTGGCCTCGAACCCGTCCATCTCGACCAGCAGCTGGTTCAGGGTCTGCTCGCGCTCGTCATTGCCGCCGCCGAGACCGGCGCCGCGATGCCGGCCGACCGCATCGATTTCGTCGATGAAGATGATGCAGGGCGCGTTCTTCTTGCCCTGTTCGAACATGTCGCGGACACGGGACGCGCCGACGCCGACGAACATCTCGACGAAATCGGAGCCGGAAATCGTGAAGAACGGCACATTCGCTTCACCGGCGATGGCGCGGGCGAGCAGCGTCTTGCCGGTGCCTGGCGGGCCGACCAGCAGCACACCCTTGGGGATCTTGCCGCCCAAACGCTGGAATTTCTGGGGATCCTTCAGGTACTCGACGATCTCCTCGAGCTCCTGCTTGGCCTCGTCGATACCGGCGACGTCGTCGAAGGTGATGCGCCCGACCTTCTCGGTCAGCAACCGGGCCCGCGACTTGCCGAAGCCCATGGCCCGGCCGCCGCCGCCCTGCATCTGGCGCATGAAGAAGAACCACACGCCGGCGATGACCAGCAGCGGGAACCACGACACCATGATGCTGAGGATGCTGGGGGCATTCTCGTCGATCGGGATCGATTTGACCTGGATCTTCTTGTCGAGCAGGCGCTGGACCAGGCCCGGATCGTCAGGCTCGTTGGTCGTGAGCGTGCGCCCATCGGCCAGCTCATAGGTCAGCACCTTGCCGCTGATCTGGACGTTCTTGACATCTCCCTTGTCGACTTGGGCGATGAAGTCCGAATAGGCCTGCGGCGCCTGCGTCCCATGATTGGTCGAGCTCTGGAACAGATTGAAAAGGGCGACCAGGAGCAGCGCGATAATGATCCACAGCGCCAGATTCTTCCCGAAATTATTCACGGTCCAAGCCTTTCGTTCCGTCCGTCGACGCCGCTCGCGCGACGCACCCCGCTTCATTGCCGATGCCAGCCCCAGGAGGATCGGCAGCATTCCTTAGAGAACAGATAAGATGCGCCCGTCGTTAGACAACTGTAAAGCCGCTGCCGGACAGCGGGCGCGCTGGTCTCAATCTTAACTCGACGCCGGGATTTTGGCCCGGACGCTTCCAGCCGAGATGGGGCACGGCCAGCAACGTACCGTCTTGCCAGAAGGCCGGCAAGGACGGCCGTACGATAGTCGGCACATGGTGCGACCCGCCGGCCGGAACAATAGTGCGCATACTTGCTGCGCCCCGCACGGAGCGCCCGGTCCGCACCGCCAGCATGGCCCAGGTTCGGCACCCGCTTTACCGCCACGCGGTCGGACGCTGGCGCGTCTATGAAAGTTTTCTCGATCCGCTGCTCGATGCGCTGGGGCCGTTGGCCGGGCGCAACTAGGCGTTACCATCTGGACCGCCCCCTGCAATCGACGAGACTCTGTCGGGAGCGACCAAAAAAGGACGAAACCAGCATGTTCCAGCCCTCGCGCCGCAGCCTGATTGCCGGCCTCACCGCCTCGCTGATCGTCCCCGGCATGGTCCAGGCGGCGGAGCGCAGCGCGCCGGCCCGGACGCCCGACGAGACCGCCGCGCCGACGTGCCGGGCGGGACGGTGTGGTGGCGCAAGCTCGGCAGCGGACCGAAGACGCCGATCTTGCTGCTCCATGGCGGACCGGGCATGGGGCATAATTATCTGCTGCCGCTGGCGGCGCTGGCCGATGAACGCATGGTCGTGTTCTACGACCAGCTCGGCTGCGGCCAGGCCGATAGCCCGCCGGATGAGTCGCTCTATACCGTGCAGCGCGCGGTCGACGAGGTGGACGCGGTGCGCCACGCGCTCGGCCTCGACCGGATCGTGCTCTACGGCCATTCCTGGGGCTCGATGCTCGCGATCGAATATCTCTGCCAGGGCCGCGGCGCCGGAGTCGAGCAGGTGATCCTGAGCGGCGCCCTCGCCAGCGTGCCGCAGGCCATGGCCGGACAGCAGCGTCTGATCGCAGCGATGCCGCAGGGCGCCGGCCGGAAGCTGCACGCCCTCGAAGCGGCCCATCGGGAAGCCTCGCCGGAGTATGAGAAACTCGTCCAGCGCTTCTACGATCTCTATGTCTGCCGGCGCAAGCCGACCCCGCCCGAAGTCCTGCAGAGCCTCGATATCGGCACGAAATCGATCGCCTATCGCGTGATGAATGGACCCAACGAATTTACCATTACCGGCGTGATCAAGGATTGGGAGCGCCGCCCGGATCTCGGCCGCATCACCCTGCCGACGCTGATCACCCGCGGCGAATTCGACGAAGTCACGCTCGATTGCCAGTGGGCAATTCAAAAGGGGATCGCGGGTTCGAAGCTGCAGAGCTTTGCCGGCTGCTCGCATCTGTCGATGAACGAGAAGCCGAAGGACTATGTGGCCGCGCTCCGACGCTTCATGGGCTGAACGCTCATGCGAGTCAGCGTGGTTCCGACGCGACGACGAAACCAGCGGGTTTCTCGCCGCGCTCGTAGCACGCCCACATGGTCTCATAGGCGCGCTCGATATGGCGGCGGAACCGGCCGATATCGAAAAGCGGGACGATCGCGCGGTTCCCGGCAAGCTTCGCTTTGATCGCCGCGAGCCGGCCGGCATCGCGCGCAAGGCCGAGCGCCAGCGCCTCATAGGCGTCGAGATCCGGCGCGATCAACTCCGGCAGCCCCGCTGCCTGGACTAGGCTGCCGGCGACCCGCGCGGCAAAGCCGGCGCCCGGACAGGTCAGCACCGGCAGCCCGGCCCAGAGCGCATCGCTCGCCGTGGTGTGAGCGTTGCAGGGCAGCGTGTCGAGGAACAGATCGGCCAGGCGATGGCGCGCCAGATGCTCCGGCAAAGGCAGGCGGGGTGCGAAGACAAGCCGCTCGGGATCGACGCCGCGCGCCTGCGCTTCCCGCCGCAGATTGCGAATCGCGGCAGCGCTGCCGCCGAGCAGCCACAGCACGCTGCCTTCGACCTGTTGCAGCAGCCGCATCCAGAGATCGAAAATCCGCGGCGTGATCTTGTAGTTGCTGTTGAAGCTGCAGAACACGAAGCCCGTCTCGGGCAATCCGGCTTGCGCGCGCGTCGGCGTGACCTCGGCGATGATCCTCTTGGAATCGTTCGGCTGGTAGCATTCCGGCAAGCAGACGACATTCTCGCTGTAGAAGCGCTCCTGCTCTTCCGGGATGATGAACCGGTCGGCGAGGATATAGTCGATGTGATCGGCGCCCATCGTGCCGGGAAAGCCGAGATAGCTGACCTGGACCGGCGCCGGCCGGAACGCCAGGATCCTCGACCGGTTGCCGCCGGTATGACCCTTGAGATCGATCGCGATGTCGATCTCAAGCTCGCGCAGCGTTGCTGCGGCTTGCTGGTCCGACATCGCCCGGATATCGACGAAGCGATCGAAGCCGGCGACCAGCCGCGCCCGCATCGCCCCGGCGCCGTCCGGTCCGAAGGACAAGGCCGTGGTCTCGAACCGCGTCCGGTCATGGGTTTCGAACAGCTCCGCCATCAGATAGGCCGTCGCATGCTCGTGGAAATCGGCCGAGAGATAAGCGATACGGATCCGGTCATGGCCGTAGCGTTCGCCGCGCCAGAACGGCGGCAGATCGCGTGGGATCGTCGCTGCGACATAGGTCTCAGCAGCGCGGCGCTGCAGCGCAGGATCGTCGGCAAAGGACAGCACCGGAAACGGCGTCACCGCCGGCCAGCCGGCGCGGATCTTGTCCAGGATGCACGCGATCCCCGTGTCGTAGTCCCGCCAGTCGCAGCAATTATTCCTGGCCAGCCGCAGCTCGCCCATGATGAAGGCGGCATCCGGCACGCGCTGCTGCAGCGTCTCGAAATCGCGCGCCGCCTCTTCATTGCGCTTCAGGTCGCGCAGCGTCTCGGCCCGCTGCAGCACCAGATCCAAATCGTCGGGCCGCCGCGCCATGGCGCGGCTGTAGCTTTCGACCGCCTCCGGCCGCCGGCCGAGCGTCCGCAGCACGGTGCCTCGATTCTTCAGCGCATCGTCGTAATCGGGCCGGATCGCCAGGGCCCGCTCGTAGCTCGCCAACGCTTCGGCCGGTCGATGCAGCCGGGCAAGCGCCAGGCCACGGTTGTTGAGCGCCTCGGCATAGTCCGGCGCCAGCGCCAAGGCTCGCTCGAAACTCGCCAGCGCCTCAGCCGTGCGGCCGAGCTGCAGCAGAGCGGTGCCGAAATTGCCCTGCGCCGCCGCATCGTTCGGCTGGATCGCCAGGGACCGCCCGAGCCATTCCACGGCCGCCGCGAAATCGCGGCGTTGCAACAGGACCACGCCCAGGAGATGCAGCGCATGGGCATGGTCGGGCGACCCTTCCAGCACGGCGCGGTAAAGCGCCTCGGCCTCCGCCAGCTTGCCCTGCCGGTGCAGCGCCATGGCTTGCCCGAGGGCGGCGGCGAGATCCGGCGGGTCTGACATCGAACGGCCTCGGCAGCGGCGGAAGAGAGGCGGCTGCCATAGCCGCCTCAGGCCGAGAATGCAACCGCCACCGGGTCAGGTAGCCGCGTCGAGTGTCACGTAGCCGCGGCCGAGCGCGGTGAGGAAGCGCAGGAAATCCTCGGTGCCGAGCGCCGTGGTCGCGGTGTTGACCAGGGGATGGAAGGCCAGGCGGGGCGCGCCGAGCAGCGAGGCGTCGAGCGCCAGCTTGACCTTGCCCCCGCCATCGTTGATCAGCGCCAGCGGGCTGACCGCGCCTTGGCGCACGCCCAGCACGCTTTCCAGCAGCTCGGCGCTGGCGAAGGAGAATTTCTTGGCGCCAAGCGATGCGGCGAAGCCCTTGAGGTCGCCGCGCCGCTCGCTCGGCAGCACGATCAGCCAGAGTTCGCCCTTGGCGTCCTTCAGGAACAGATTCTTGGTCTGCTGCGCCGCGAGCTTCGACCAATAGGGCAAAGCCTCCTCGACCGTATGCACCGGCGGATGGCTGATCGATTCCGTATAGAGGGCGAGGCGCTCGAACAGCTGCCAGAGCGCCGTCTCGCCGGGGGATTTATCTGCGGTCAAATCGGCCATCGCTCACCGGTAGCTGTAGATCGGGAATTGCCGGCACAGCTCGCCGACACGCGCCCGCACCGAATCATAGACCGGCCCATCTTCGGCACCGCCGCGCAGCGCGTCCAGCACATCGCCGATCGCATCGGCCACGGCGGCGAATTCGACGGCGCCCAGGCCGCGCGTGGTGCAGGCCGGCGTGCCGACCCGGATGCCGGAGGTGATCGCCGGCTTTTCCGGATCGAACGGGATGCCGTTCTTGTTGCAGGTAATGAAGGCGTGGTCGAGCGCGATCTCGGCCGCCTTGCCGGTCAGGCCCTTGGGGCGCAGATCGACCAGGACCAGATGCGTGTCCGTGCCGCCAGAGACGATGGCGCAGCCGCGCTCGGCCAGGCCCGAGGCCAGGATCTGGGCATTGTCGACGACGCGCCGCGCATAGCGCTGGAAGCCGGGCGTCGCCGCCTCGCCGAACGCGACTGCCTTGGCGGCGATGACATGCTCCAGCGGGCCGCCCTGCAGGCCGGGGAACACCGCGGAATTGATCTTCTTGGCCAGATCCGGATCGTTGGTCAGGATCAGCCCGCCGCGCGGGCCGCGCAGGGTCTTGTGCGTGGTCGAGGTGACGATGTCGGCGAGGCCGATCGGGCTCGGATGGATCTTGGCCGCGACCAGACCTGCGATATGCGCCATGTCGACCATCAGCTTGGCGCCGACTGCATCGGCGATGGCGCGGAACCGGCCGAAATCCAGCGTGCGCGGATAGGCCGAGCCGCCGGCGATGATCAGCTTCGGCTTGTGCTGTTCGGCCAGCCGCGCCAGCTCGGCAAAATCGACCCGCTGCGTTTCCGGATCGACGCCGTATTGCACGGCATTGAACCACTTGCCCGACACGGTCGGCGCGGCGCCGTGGGTCAGGTGTCCGCCATGGGCCAGGCTCATGCCGAGGATCGTGTCGCCCGGCTGCAGCAGGGCGTAGAGCACGGCCATATTGGCCTGGGCACCGGAATGCGGCTGGACGTTGGCGAAGCCGCAGCCGAACAGCGCCTTGGCCCCGGTCGATCGCTTCCTGCTCGGCGACGTCGACATGCTCGCAGCCGCCATAATAGCGCCGGCCGGGATAGCCCTCGGCATATTTGTTGGTCAGTACCGAGCCCTGGGCCTCGAGCACGGCGCGGCTGACGATGTTCTCGGAGGCGATCAGCTCCAGCCGCTCCTGCTGCCGGCGCAGCTCGTCACCGACGGCGCGGGCGATCACCGGATCGCTGTCGGACAGGCCGGCGGTGAAGAAGGCGTCGAGATCGGAAGCGGGAGACGGGGCCATGCGGCGTTCCTCGGATTTGGGCTCTTATCGAGGCTCCACTCCTCGCATGGCGGACGGAACCACGGCGCGCATGCAATCGACGCCCCGGCTTAACGGATGCGACGGGACAGACCAGGGGTGACAAGACAGGCCGGTTGCGCCATCCTCGCGAGCAATCGATCGGGATAGGTATTGATGACGAAAAGCTTGGCCGCGTTGGTTTTGGCAGCGGGTTTGGTGGCGAGCAGTCTCGCCGCTGCGGAGGCACCGCCGGTCGAGCGGCACGAGGTTGGCCCGCTCCTGCTCGAAAACATTCCACCGACGCCGCCCGCCCTCGCCGACTCGCTGCGCAGCTACGAGAATGCGCGCTCGGCGATCTTCGAGGATTGGCTGGCCGACGGCACGATGCTGATCAGCACGCGCTTCGCCCAGACAGCCCAGATCCACCGTGTCGCAATGCCGGGCGGTGTGCGTGAACAATTGACCTTCTATGACGAGCCGATCGCCGATGCCCTGGCCCGGCCAGGTGCCGCCAAGACCTATCTGTTCCGGCGCGATATCGGCGGCGCCGAGTATTTCCAGCTCTATCTGGCGACGATCGACGGCAAGACGCAATCCGTCACCGAGCCGGGCACGCGCAACCAGTCGCCGATCTTTTCGCGCGATGGCGCGCTGGTCGCATGGTCCTCAGTCGAGAAAGGCAAGGCCGATTACGACATCTGGGTGATGCGCACGGACGATCCGGCGAGCCGGCGCCGCGCCTTCCATGGCGAAGGCGAGAACGATCCGGAGGCCTTCTCACCCGACGGCACGGCGCTGGTCTTCACCCATCTGATTTCAGCGGCCTCGCAGAAGCTGTTCCGGCTCGACATTGCCGCCGGCACGGCCAGCGAGATCAATCCGAAACCGGCCGAGATCGCCTATGGCACGCCGCACTACACGCCGGACGGCAAGGCGCTGATCCTGACCTCTAACGAGGATGCCGAGTTCCAGCATCTGGTGCGCTGGGACTTCGCGGCAGGCAAGATGGGCCTGCTCGGCGAGGCTCCGCCTTGGGGACGTCGAGAGCACCGACCTCAGCCCGGACGGCAAGACGCTGGCCTACGCCGTCGACGAGGACGGCATCTCGAAGGTCTATCTCCGTCCACTCGCCGGCGGCGCCGCCAAGCCGGTACCCGGCCTGCCGACAGGGGTGGTCCAGGCCTTGCGCTTCTCGCCGGATTCGAAGCGCCTGGCTATCGGCCTCAACTCGCCAACCGCGCCGGCAGATGTCTGGAGCTACGAACCTGGTGCCGGCAAGCTCGAACGCTGGACCAGGAGCGAGATCGGCGGGCTCGACCCGTCGAGCCTGGTCGCGCCCACGCTGGTGCGGTTCAAGTCGTTCGACGGCCGGCAGATCCCCGCCTTCGTCTACAAACCCCAGGCGGCGACGGGCAAGCTGCCGGTCATCATCAACATCCATGGCGGCCCGGAAGCGCAGGAACGGCCAAATTTCAACCCGACTATCCAGTATTGGGTCAAGGCGCTGGGCGCCGCCGTGATCACGCCGAATGTCCGCGGCTCAGACGGCTACGGCCGGACATATCTGGCGCTCGACAACGGCACCAAGCGGCAGGACGCAGTGAAGGATATCGGCGCTCTGCTCGACTGGATCACGGCGCAGCCGGATCTCGATCCGAAGCGGGTCGTGGTCAGCGGCGGCTCCTATGGCGGCTTCATGACACTGTCGGTCTTCGCGACCTATGGCGACCGGCTGGCCGGCGCCTATGACGTGGTCGGCATGTCCAATCTGGTCACCTTCCTCGAACATACCGAGGAGTATCGCCGCGATCTGCGCCGCGTCGAATATGGCGACGAGCGAGATCCCGCCATCCGCAAATACCTGGAAGAAACGGCGCCGCTCAACAACACCGCCAAGATGACCAAGCCGCTTTTCGTCGTAGCCGGCAAGAACGACCCGCGCGTGCCCTATACCGAAGGCGAGCAGCTCATCGCCAAGATCCGCGCCCAGGGCGCCGATGTCTGGTACATGCTGGCCGTCGACGAAGGCCATGGCTTCCGCAAAAAATCCAACCGCGATGCCCAGCGCGCTGCCGAGACGCTGTGGTTCAAGAAAGTGTTGGGCGTGGGGGAGTAGTAAGGACAGAAGCTCTCTCGGTCCTCGAACGTCACCAGGCAGTCATCCCCGGGACAAGTCCCATGGGCGCTAACCATGGTCGGGCGTAGCTAATTTCGAAATTGCCGCAATTCTTTACCGTCATGGCCGGGCTTGTCCCGGCCATGACGGTTTATGTATTGCTGCCAGAGAGTTGGCGCAGTCGGATGAAACTCTCACCCGCGGACTCCACCCGCCCCCCCTGAGCGATTGCGAGAACCCTGGCGGATAGATCCACACGCGCAGGGTGCGCGGGGGGTTTATCGGGTTACGCCCCCTGCTTCGCGCGCAGCGCCCAGAGATGGGCCAGATCGGCGGCGCCGTTGCCGCCCTTGATCGCGTTGAAGGTGTCGATCGCCTTGGGGTACTGGCCGGCTTGGAAATAGGCGATGCCGAGCATCAGCTTGGCCTCGTCCGGATGCTTCAGCCCGCCCTTGCCGATGCCCTGCTCCAGCGCGGCGATGCCCTTCTGGTGCTCGCCGAAGCCGACGAAGGTATAGCCGATCGTGACCAGCACATTGCCGTCCTTGAAGCCCTCGGCGTCCTTGGCGTCGCGGTCCAGCTTCTTGCGGTCCTCGGCCGCCGCGGCCGCCGCCTTGGCCTGCAGCGCCTTCGGCACGGAGCAGGCCGAATCCTCGGCCACCGACTTGGCCTCGCTCGACACGCCGTCCTGCAGATCCAGCTCGACCATCGCGGCGCAATTGGCGCTCAGCGAACCGGTCGCACGTTGCAGCCGATTCACATCGAGCAGCAGACGGTTGTCGAAGCCCGGCTTGTGGTCGACATGGGAGATCAGATCGGCCCAGCGCTCCTTGCTCGGATAGGCGACGACGAACTGCTCCAGCACGCTGACATAGCCGGCGTCGTTGTTCTGCTTGAGATAGGCGCTGGCCAGCAGCGTGTATTGCGCCTCGGTCGGCTTCTGGCCGGCCTGTTCGGTCGCGGCGATCTGGGCCTGGGCGTCGCGCGCGGCGCTGGCATAGTCGCCCGAGAGATATTCGGCCTGGACGATGATGGTCTTGACCTGCGCGTCCGTGCCGCCGGCCTTAAGGTAGCGCTGGCCCCAGGCGGTGGCGTTCGCATAGTCCTTGGCTTGGCCGTAAAGGCTGGTGACCACCGCCATCATGTTGAGCTGGTCTTCCGGCTTCATCTTGCCGGTCTCGATCGCCGCGGAAAAGGCCTTGGCCGCCGTGGCCTGGTCGCCCTTGCCGCTGGCGGCGACGCCGCGCGTGCGGTCGATGGCATAGGTTTCGTAGGGCGTCTTGTCCTTGGCGGCATCGGCCTCGCCCAGCTTGGACAGCGCCAGATCCCAGTTCTTCGCCTTGATGGCGTCCTGCGCCTCGGTCAGCGGCTTGCCGACTTCCGGACGCACCGCTTCGTCCTTGTTCTGCTCGGGCTGCTTGTCCGCGGCGAAGGCGGCCGGACCGGCAAGGGCGAGAATCAGGCCGAGGCCGGTTCCGGCCAAGGCGAGGCGAAGCGAGGAAAGGCTGGTCGTCATGCGGGAATCCATTCGGAAGGGATCGACAAAGATGCGGAACCGGCTGAAGCGGCGAAGTTTTGGTCGAAACCGTCCGCGCCGACAACCCCGAACTTGCAGGAGAAGCTTCGTTTGTCGATTCCAGACAAGGCGGATGCCCGATCGCTTCCTACCGTATTGTCACCTCGACCGGCCGCGCCGCGCCGTCGCCATAGGGCCGGCGCGCCTCGATGGTGTGGCGACCCGGCTCGACCGGCCAGCGCACG
The DNA here is from genome assembly GCA_037200015.1 of Aliidongia sp. Lineage (GTDB taxonomy): Bacteria > Pseudomonadota > Alphaproteobacteria > ATCC43930 > CGMCC-115725 > JAXDMU01. The sequence goes on from JBBCHB010000022.1 coordinate 78,119, forward strand.
GTGTCATGGTCGTCGGCGACCTGCAGCGGGTTGCCGTCGACATACCAGACGATCTGACCGTCGCCGCTGTCCGCCGTCAGGCGCAGCGGCAGGAAGGCGAGGCCGGGCGGCTGCTCCGGATTGCGGATGAAGGTCGAATGGTCGAGCGGCGAACCGATGCGCAGGCGATGCACCGGCCCGGCCGCGGCCGGCAACGGCGTGGGCGCAGCGCGGTCGGCCGGCAGATACTCGGTCAGGGTCTGCGCGCATTGCCCATCGGCCGGCCGGCCGGTCGCGGCACACAGGCTGACCGGCAGCCGGCCCGGCGGGGCGCGGAACGAGCCGTCGTCGAGCCCGTCGGCCTGATCCTTGTAGAGATCGAGCAGGATGTCGCGGCCGATCAACGCCGCGCTGGTCGCACCGCTCAAGCCGCCCATCGGCCGCCCGTCGGGCCGGCCGACCCAGATGCCGAGCAGATAGCGGTCGGTATAAGCGGCGATCCAGGCGTCGCGATAGCCCTGGCTGGTGCCGGTCTTGATCGCGACCGGGAAAGGATATTCGGTCGAGCCCATGCGTGCGAAGCTCGGCAGCCGGGCCATCGGGTCGGCCAGGAAGCCGGTGACCAGCGCCGCCGTCTCGGCCGAGACGACGCGATGCGGGCCGGGCAGCGTTTGCTCGCGGTACCAGCGCAACGGCGCCAGCATGCCGTCATTGGCGATGGCGCCATAGGCCGTGACCAGCCGGTCGAGCGCCGTCGGCAACCCGCCGACCGAGAGCGTCAGCCCATAGCGCTCGGCCGGCCGAGCCTCGTCATGCAGGCCCAGGCTCTCCAGGAACCAGTAGGTCCGGTCCAGCCCGCTCAAGCGGACCAGCGCGGCGGCGGGGACGTTGCGCGAATTGCCGAGCGCCTGGCGCGGCAGCAAAGGCCCCAGGAACCGATGATCGGCATTGTCGATACCGGTGCCGTTATCGGGCGCGTCGAGCAGGATAGTGTCGGGCGCGATGTCGCCGCGCTCCAGCGCCTGAGCGAAGATGAAGGGTTTGAGCGTGCTGCCCGGCGAGCGGCTGCGCAGCGCGTAATTGATCTCGCCGGCATCGGCCGTGCCGTAGCGGCCGGAGCCGACCAGCGCCAGCACCTCCAGGCTTCGGCGATCGGCCAGGATGACGGCGACCTGCTGCGCGCCCTGCGCGCGGAGCCCGTCGAGCCGCTGGCGCGCCAGGGTCGCGATCCGGCTTTGCAGCTCGAGATCGATCGTGCTGGTGATGCGCTCGGCCGGCGGCCCGGCCTCGACCAGCTCGTCCAGATGCAGGATCGCATGCAGTGCCTCGGGCGGACGAGTCGGGTGCGCGCGTGGTTCCAGCCGGTCGAGATCGGCCGTGGCCTGCGCCTGCTCGGCCGCGGTGATGATGCCCTGCGCCCGCAGCCGGTCGAGCGCCTTGCGCCCGCGCTCCAAGGCGCGCGCCCGGCCGGCCGGATTGGCCGGGTTGAAGGCCGAGGGCGATTGCGGGATGGCCGAGAGAAAGGCGATCTCGGCCCAGCTCAGATCCTCGACCGGCTTGTCGAAATACCAGCGCGCGGCGTGGGCGATGCCGTGGCTGCTCTGGCCGAACGGCACGAGCCGGAGATAGTGCTTGAACACCGCGTCGCGGCCGTAGCGCGCGGTCATCAGCAGCGCCGTCGCCGCCTCGTCGGCCTTGGCCAGATAGCTGCGCGCTTCCGGATGCTGCATGCGAGCGACCTGCATGGCGAGGGTCGAGGCGCCGGAGACGCGGTGCCCGCTCGTCAGATTGGCCCAGAGCGCCCGCCCGATGGCGAACGGATCGACGCCGGGATGCTCCCAGAAGCGCCGGTCCTCCAGCGCCAGCAGCGCCGCCGCGACCCGGTCGGGCACGCGCTCGACCGGCCAATAGCCATAGCCCGCGCCGTCATTGCCGAGCTGCGCCAGGAAATTGCCGTGCCGATCGCTGACGATGGTGGTCGGGCGCGGATCGAGCAGGGTCGAGCGCTGCCAGAGATGTACCGAGAGGGCGACGAGGATGGCCAGGATGGCGAGCGCAGCCAGGCGGCGCGGCGTCACTCGGGCGAAACCACCGTCGATACCGGCGCTCATTTTGAGCCGTCATGGCCGGGCTTGTCCCACGGCTGTCCGGCACATGTTTTGCTGGACGCGGTGCATGACATTGATTCTACTCGCTCTTGAGCATCTGGCCGGTGTTCGAGATACGAAATAGGACCAACGTCATGCGCCATCAGGATAACGTTTTTCAGGGTCTGGTGAAGCTTCTTCCGTGGGATGCTTTTGACCGCTTGGTCGAGGCACACGGCAGCGACGTGGATGCCCGGCGGCTTCGGACCAAGGATCAGTTGGTCGCGCTGCTCTATGGACAGTTTTGCGGGGCGGCGAGCCTGCGGGAGATCGAAGCGGGGCTGCAGAGCCACGCCGCCCAACTCTATCACCTCGGCGGCCGCAGGGTCGCACGCTCGACCCTTGCCGAAGCCAACGCTTATCGCCCTGCTGACGTGTTCAGCGGCTTGTTCTCGGCGCTGCTTGGGCAATTCGAGCGCGGCTGGCGGCGCAAGGTCGGCGATGCCGTGCGGCTGATCGATTCCAGCGGCTTGCCGCTCAACGGCTTGAGCCGCGACTGGGCAAGCTTCTCGACCGGGGTCTGCGGCGCGAAGATGCACATCGTTTACGATCCGGACGCCGATTGCCCGATCTATGCCGCCGTCACCCCGGCCAATGTCAATGACATCACCGCCGCCAAGGAAATGCCGATCGAATCGGGAGCGACCTACGTCTTCGACCTCGGCTATTATGACTTCGGCTGGTGGGCAAAGCTCCATGCCGCCGGCTGCCGTATCGTGACCCGCCTCAAGGCCAATACGCCCTTCAGCGTTGTCGAAACACACGCCGTACCGGCCAATTCCTGTGTGCTCAGCGATCACCTCGGCCACCTGCCCAAGCGCCTAGCCGCATCCCGCAAAAACCCGATGTCCGGTCTGGTCCGCGAGATCCGCGTCGTCATCGAAACCGGCAAGATCCTGCGGATCTTCACCAATGACCTAAACGCCAGCGCCGAGGAAATTGCCGCCCTCTACAAAAGACGCTGGGCGATCGAGCTGTTCTTCCGATGGGTCAAGCAAACCCTCAAGATCCGCCACTTCTTCGGAACCTCCCAGAACGCCGTGCGCATCCAGATCGCCGTCGCGCTCATCGCCTTCCTGCTGTTGCGCTTGGCTCAGCAAGCCAACAAACTCATCGAAAGCCCGCTCGCCTTCGCTAGGCTGATCCGAGCCAATCTCATGCACCGCAGGCAGATCCCGACGCTCCTCAACAAACCACAACCACCAAGGCCGGCAACCGGGCAAATGGAGTTCACCTTCCACGATCGACGAGCAATCAAAAGGCCGACCGCAACCCAAAAGCTCAAAAATGCCGCGTAGCAAGCCGCGTGCCGGACAGCCGTGGGCTTGTCCCGGCCATCCACGTCGGGCCGAGACACTATCCTGTCAGGCCGGAAGCGGCTGCCCGACGTGGATCCCCGGGACAATCTCCCAGGAGATTCACACATCGGGGCCGCGCGCGAAATGCCGAAAGGCTCCTCTCCGCCCCATTGGGGCGGGGAGGTCGGGTGAGGTGGGGAACGCTCAAGTCTCTCCGGATACCATGCTGGTTTTGAAGGGTTTCTTAGGTCGGCGCGGCGTGCGAGCGGATCGGAGCAGCCGGAAGCGCCGGTCGTATCCGGCGTCGATGTCAGTGCGCTCCCCACCTCACCCAACCTCTCCGCCCCAATGGGGCGGAGAGGAGCCTTATGGCAACTGAGCCGAAACCCGCAATCAGGCCCAACGCTGATCCGCGAAATGTGTGAATGCCGTAGGGACAAGCCCTGAGATGACGATCTTCCCTGACAGCGCGGCGGCGATACGAGGTCCATCGCCGCCTCAATTCGCTCCCGGCGCCGGAGCGATCGTTACCACCGCGCCGGCGCCGGTCCCGGTGACCGCATCGTCATACATCATGCCGGCCCGGGCGGCCGGCTGGATGAAGCGGCCGGCGACGCCGGCCTTGCTGCGGAAGTGGAAGGCATAGGTGCCCTTGGGCAGCGAGTCGTAGAAATACTGCACCTCGTCGTCGAGGAAGGCGACGTAGCTCGGTGCCAGGGTCGGCTCGGCCGAGGGTTTCGCTTCCGGCGGGGCGGTATTGAGGCTCGGGTTGAGCGGCTCCATGCCGGCGGCGAGCGGAATGGTGATGGCGACATGGTAGCGGTCGGACGGGTTGACCACTTCCAGGCTGTCCTCGACCGTGTCGCCGACCGTGAGCTTGATCTCCGTGCCCGGCGTGTCGAGCTTGATATGCTTGGGCGGGGTCCCGTTCGGATCGACCAGCGCGCTGTCGCGGGTCACGACGAAGCCGGACGCCGCCGGCGCCACCGTGCTGCCGTCGCCGAGCGGCAGCCAGGCAAGGCTGCTCTGCACCGTCACGGGATGCGCCGCCGTGGCCGCCGCCGCGGTGACCGAAACGGCGCCGCCGTCGCGCGTGACATAGCGCTGCAACGGATGATCGCCACCCAGGCTGGCCTGTTGCGGGCCACCCGGCAGGCTGACCGACACGGTCTGCACCGGCGCGCCGGTGTTGCCGGTGGCGAAGCGGGCCAATGCCAGCAGCGCCTCGGCATTGCTGTTGGTCGTGCCCCAGCCATCGCCCTTGCCGAGCGTCACCAGCGCATCGACCAGCAGGCGTCGGCGCGGATCATCCTCATGTGCCTCGGCGCGCAGCATCTCGGCGAGGATGCGCGTCTCCGAGGGCAGGATGCGCGGGGAGCGGTTGCGCCAGGACTGGTCCTGCAGCCCGCCATAAACCTGGCTGCCGTCGCGCTGCTTGACGATCAAGCCGTTCCACAGCGCATCGTCCAGCGTCTTGATCAGCGGCGCATCGGCGGCCGACCCGCTGGCGAGGGCGAAGCGCACTTCGGCGATGCCTTCGGTCGAAAGCGCATCGAGCTTGCGCGCCAGCTCCGCCGCATAGCCGCGATCGAGATCGCCGGCATAGGCCAGCGCCGCCAATGCCCAAGCGCGCTCGACATAATCGGCGCCGCCGACGAAATCGGCATAATCCGAGCGCAGCGCCTGATGCAGCGCGCGGGTCAAGGCGGCGAATTGCGTCGGGTCGACGGCGAAGCCGGCCTGTCTGGCGTCGACCAGGAACTCGACCGTCCAGGCGGTGAGCCAGACCGTGCCCTTGCTGCCCGGCCAGAAGGCGACGAGGCCGTTCTGATCGGTCGCGGTGCCGACCCATTCCAGGGTCTGTTCCACCGTGCGCTGCGCGCGCTGGTCGCCGGCGCCGCCCAGAGCCTCGGCGAATTGCTTGGCGCCCAGTTCGGCACGGGCCAGGCTGACCCGCTGCTCGGTGCAGCCGAACGGGTATTCGCGCAGATAGGTGAGCCCGGCCGCGAGCCGGACCAGCGCCGGCTCGGTCGAAACCGTGATCTCATGGCGCAGCGTGCCCGGCCGGGCGCCGCCCTCGGCCGGCTTGATATCGAAGGGTTGCGGCGCCGTCAGATCGACCAGCTCGCGCCGATGCTCGACAGCACGGTCGGGCCGGATCGGCAGATCGACCTGGAAGGCGTCGCGGGCATGATCGGCCGAACGCTCGACACCGAGCGTCACCTGCGCACTGGTGCGGGACAGCGTACCGTCTTCCTTGTAGCCGGGGCTGGGCACCGTCACCGGGAACTCGAAACGTTGCGGCTTGCCCGGCTGCCAGTCGAAGCTGGCCGTAGTCGGGCCTTTGAGGTCCAGCCCGTCGAGCTTGAGCTGTGCCTGGCCCGGCCCGCCGGCGCCCTCGGTGATGCGGCCGATGCCGGAGAGCGCGAACTGGTCGCCCGGCCGGACGAAGCGCGGCAGGTTGGGTTCGACGATGACCGGCAGATGCACCTGGATCTGCCCGGTCGCGAAGCCGAAGCGATCCGGCCCGCTGACTGCCTTGGCGCGGATCTTGAAGACGGTGAGGTTGTCGGGCAGCTTGACCTGCACCTTGACGCTGCCGCCGGCATCGACCATCAGCGCCGGATTGTAATAGGGCACCGGCTGGAAATTCTTGCGGATGGTGACCTTGTTCAGGAGATTCTGGTCGCCCTCGCCGACATCGCCGCCCGGATCCTCATCGAGCGGCAGCAGCCCATAGGGCAAATTGCGCGTATCGGCGAAGGCCACGCGGCTGCCCCGGTCATGGATGAAGTTCGGCAGCGGATCGAGCGGCGCCTCCTTGGCCAGCGCCAGCACGGCCTGGTCGATCAGCCAGAGCGTCACCTCGCCCGAGACAGGCTTGCCCGCCTCGTCGCTCAGCTTGACGGTCAGATCGACCGTGTCGCCCGGCTGCGCCTGGGGCGGCGCCTCGACCGCGACGGTGACGATGTTCTGGGTCGGCTTCACGCCGAGCCAGGCCGTCGCGGCGATCGTCTCGGGCCGCAAGAGATCGATCGGACCGGGTTTCTGTTCGCCCTTGAGTCGCCCGCGCATGAGCGCGAAATGCACGGGGATACGCGGCATATAGGCCTTGTCGATCGGTAGGGCGAACTTGCCGTAGCCGTTCATGACCTCGACCCAGTCGTAACGGTTCTTGCCGTCCGGCGTCTCGACGATGGCGAGGGCCGAACCGATCTGGAACGGGCTTTCCAGTACCAGAGTCGCGGTCTCGCCCGGCGCATAGGACGGCTTGTCCGGCGTGACCTTGAAGACCTGGGCCGGCGGGCGCGACCAGGTCACCGGGTTGCTGCCGCCGGCGAAGAGATCGACACTGACGATCTGATGCCGGCCCAGCGCATCGGCCGCATCGAGCTCGACGATATAGACGCCGGCCTCGGTGATCGGCAGGTCGAGCTTCAGCGGATCGGCTGCAGAAGTAATCGTGCGCTCGATACGCTGCTCGTCCAGCACCTCGGTATGGTATTTCGGCTTGCCGTCGGTGAAGTCGCTGGCTTCGAGGATCGAGCTCCATTGCCGTTGCTTGAGGCGGAGCGTGATGCTGCGCCCGGCGATCGGATTGCCCTCGCCGTCGACCATGAGCGCCTCGATCGGGATCGATTTCGCCTGGTCGAGATAGCGCGGCGCCTTGAGCGCCAGCACGAAGGCGGGCAGCGCCAGCACCTCTTCGGTGTTGGTCACGGTCTTGTCGTCATCGCCGGTGACCGTGGCCTCGACGACATAGCGCCGTGGCTGGGCCGAGCGCTCACGGGTCGGGTCGAGCGCCAGGCTGGCGCGGCCTTCGCCATCGGTCTTGTCCTCGCGCTCGATCGCGGCAGTCGAGTCGAAGCCGACATGCGACTGATAGCGGGCATCGGTCGCATAGGTGAAGCCGTCGCGCGGCTTGGGCGTGAAGGCATAGGGGAATTGCGTGACGCGCCAGCGCACCGGCCGGTCGCCGGCCGGGCCGCCGGCATAATAGGTCGCGGTCATGCCGACCGTCGCCGGCTTGTCGAGCGGGATCGAATGCGGCGTGTCGATGCGCACCTGGAAGCGCGGCAGGCGGTAGGCGTCCTTCTTGAACCCGACCAGTGCGCATTCATGGCCGTCGAGATCGATGCGCGCCTGGTAGAGCCCGGTCGCCGTGGTCTTCTCGTCGAACAGATAATGCAGGCTGCCATTCGCATCGGGCGTCACCGGATAGCGCCATTCGGCATCGTCCGGCCCCTTCACCACCACCTCGGTCTTGAGCGTGGCGCCGGGCTTGAGCAGCCCGTCTTCGAGCAGGCGGATATAGGCCTTGATATGGACCGGATCGTCCGGCCGGTAGATCGGCCGCTCGGTGAAGACGTGACAGAGGGCGCGCGGCTTCGGATGCCGCCCAGCGGGATCGCTCGTCCAGCCCAGCCAATTGCCGGGCGAGGGATACCAGCCAGCAACCGAATAGCGATCCGGCGCCTGCTGCGGATCGAGCACCAGCGTGTCGTCGCCCTTGGTGACGACGACGCGGCGCAGCGTAAAATCCTTGCCGCCGCCCTTCCAGTCGAGATGGCCGTCAGCCGCCGTATCGCCGGCCTCGATCTGGTGCCAGCCCTTGGGCCCCGTGCCGTCGAAGCGGATATGCGCTTTCTCGACCGGCTTGCCGTCACTGAGCGACGTGACATAAAGCCGGATCCCGCCATCGGCCTCGACCACGGTCAGGCTGAGATCGGTCACCTGGACCCGCGTCCAGCTGCGCTCGCCCGGCTTGTCGAGCGCGCGCACGCCGACCAGATAGGTGCCCGGCTTGTCCTTGCCGGCAATGCGCGCCAGCGACGGCGCCAGATCCAACCCGAAATGCGCCGAGGATCCCAGCCGCGTCAGCGGCAGCTTCAGCAGCGACGAGACGCTGGGCGAGCCCAGCCGCGCGATCTGGTCCTTGATCTCGTCCGGCCGGATCGTCTCCGGCGATTTCCACGGCTCGACCGTCTCGCCCGTGGTCGGCGGCCGGTCGGAATCATTGGTCGCGATCGGCTGCGGCGGGAACGGCCAGAACGAGCGGTCGAGCGGGTCGATCGCATGAATCCGGACATCGGCCGCTTCATAGCCCCGGCCATGCACCGGCACCATCTGCGGCCCGAGGCGCTCGACCATGCCGTTGCCCTGCGCCAGAAGCAGGAAATCCGGCTCGGCCGGCCAGTAGAGCCAGGCGGCGCTGCGGCCGGGTATGACCAGCTCGCGGCCGATCCGATCCTTGAGCGGCACCGGTTCGAGCGCGATCTGGTACAGCGTATCGGTCTTGAACTTGCCGCTGAGCCGCAGCTGGTCGCCCACGACTTTGCTCTGGATCTCCTCGACCGAGGGCGTGATGCGCACCAGATTGCGCGCCGCGATCGGATCGACCGCGCCGAGCACGGCCGAGAATTGCACGACCAGCTCGCGCTTGGCCGAGGGCGTCGCCGGCGTACTCTCGGCATGTTTGGCAGCGGGCGCCCCGACGGCCGGATCGTCCTTGCTCGACGCCTTGCCCGGCTTTTTCGGATGGGCATCGATCAGCGTGCCGTTGCTTTCGACGGCGTAGTCATCGGCACTCGCATCATCGGCATTCGCCGCCGTGTCGGCGTCAGCCGGCGCTGCGGAACTGTCCTCATCCTCATCGTCGGACGAAGCGGCCGGCGCGGCTGCCTGCTCGGCCGCTTCGCTCTTGCAGGCGAGCGCCGTGGTCTGGTCGTAGACCGTGCCCTCGGCGGCAAGCGGCACGCGCTGGCTGTTGCAGCCGAGCAGGATCGGCCGGAACGCTTCGGCCGTGGTGAACTCGATGCGCTCGACCGTGCCTTCGAGACCAGGCTCCGGCGCCAAGCCGAGCGAGGCCACGACGCGCATGCCGTTCGGCACCGGCTGATGCAGCTCGACGACATAGGCCGCCTCGTCGCCAGGCTTGGCGCGCTCGACCGGCTTGATGTCGAAATCGCGCGGCGTCAGATGCCGGGTCTGGCTGGTGTCGAGACCGGGCAGCGGGGTCAGCGCAATGTCGAGCATCTGCGCCAGCGCCTTGGGCTCGAGCGGCTCGGCGAAATGCAGCGTCAGGTTTTCGACCCGTTCGAGATTCTGCGCACCATTGACGGGCAGTGTCTTGGTCGTCGGATCGAGCAGGCGAATCAGCTCGGTGCTTTTGTCGCCGAGCTTGATGCTGTAGCGGCCGAGCGCCGGCCAGGGAATCGCCGGGCGGAATTGCAGCGTGCGGGCATTGAGCCAGCTCCAGGCGCCGGGCTGCGCCGGCGTCAGCGTGGCGTAACGCTGCGGCGCATCCTCGGCACCGCCCTTGGCCGGGCCGGTGTCGCGATCGAAGAACAGCGTGATCGGATCCCAGCGCCGCAGGAACCGGTCGGGCACGATCGTGCTGCCGGAAGGCTGGCGGGTGATCGGGTCGGCCAGGCTCGACGCGGCGACCAGCAACAGCAGGACGGAGGCGCCGAGGAGGCGCAGCCAGGACGCGTAAGCGCGGATCATCCGACCTGACTCCTAGGCTCGTTTGGACAGAGGCGCTTGAAAGCCCCTCTCCCGCACCGCGGGAGAGGGAGGGACCCGCGTCAGCGGGAGGGTGAGGGTCGTGCCGCCGGCAAGATCGCTGGAGTCTTCGCTGCGGCGCTGCCGCGCCGGACCCTCATCCGGCTCGCTGACGCTCGCCACCTTCTCCCGCAGTGAGCGTGTGAAAATATTGCCAAAGGCCGCACTGATCTTCAGTGGGGCGGGCGTCTCGCCCGCCCCACTTTCTATCAGCGAGAACCCTGACGGATACATTCACAGCCTCACTGCGGGAGAAGGGCTCAGCGACGGACGCGCTTTGATTCGGTTAATCTCCAAAATATCCCTACTTCTGCTGCGCACCGGTGAGTGCCAGATATTGCGCCTTCACCTCGTCCGGCGGCCCTTTGCCGGGCGGCGTGAGGCCGACCAGCGCCGGTTCGATATCGACTGCGACGCCGTCCGCCGGCACATCGACCGCGAGCAGATAGGTGCCGGGCTTCAGCGTCTGCATATGGACCAGGCCGCGCCCGATCTCCGTGCCGTCGGCGGCCAGCAGCCAGCAGGAAGCGATGTCGACCGAGGCGCGCACGCCGACGCCGATCGCGCGCTCTTCCTTGACCGTGAAGCTGAACAGCCGCGACTGGCCGGGCGGCAGGCGCAGCTTCGGCCCGAGCCCATCGGTGATCGGCGTCGGCGTCACGGCATCGAAGCGCGCCATACCGGACAGCACACCGCCGCCGGCCGGCTCGATCTCGAGATCGGCGCTCTTGCCCTCGCCCAGCACGAGATTGAGCTGAGCGCCGGCGGCGAACAGCGTCGGTGCCTTGGCGCTGCGGCTGCGCAGTACGATCGGCGCCTCGGTCTCGACATGGACCAGCCGCGCCGGCCCGGCGGCGAGGCGCAGCGTCTTGTGCTTGCCGTCGAGCGCCACGGCGGCCGGCGGCGTCACCTCCAGATCCGGCTTGGCCGGGGCATCGGACGCGGCGTCGCGCGACAGCGCTACGAGGCCGGGCTTGACCGCGATGTCGATCAGGCTGCCCGGACCGGCCACGGCGGCGTCGCCGCGGGTGACCTTGCCCACGGCATCGACCGCGATCAGCGCCCGTACCGCCCCCGCAGCGCGCAACGGCAGCGACGGCCCCTCGGCGGCGCTCAGATGCAGCACGGCCGGCACGGCGCCGTAGCGCGTCAGGATCTGGCCCGGCACCAGCGCCGCCGCGACGGCGGCGATCGGCTCGACCGAGACGGTGAACGGCGCCTCCGCGTCCTGCGTGTTCAGCACCAGCACCGCTTCGGCCGTGGTTTCCACGATGTCGGCCGCCGTGCCGGCGCTGCGGATCAGCCGTTGCGGCACGCTGCCTTGCAGCAGCACGATCGCGGCCTCAGCCGGCACGGTCAGTGCCAGCCGCTTCGGCCCGGCCGGCAGGTCGAGTTCGACCGCTTCGCGCTTGGCAAGCTTGCCGTCGGTCACACCGATCGTGGCAGCGAGCTTGCGCGGCGTGGCGAAGCCGATGCGCGTCACCGTCACCGGCAGCGCATCCTGCTCGGCCCCGGCCTGCCACAGCTTCAGCACCGGCTTGGCGAGGCCGGCCGGTGCGAAGCCATAGGCGCCGGCAAGCGCGCCACTATCCGGGCCGGCCGCCATCAGCAGCGGTCCGCTGCCGTCCGACGCGACGGCAATGCCGGGCTGGCCGCCCTGCCCCTCGGCACGCCAGAGCGCCAGATGGTCGCGATCGTCCCCAAGCGGCAATTGCAGCGCCGCGCCAGGACCAAGCGTCACCCGCATCGGCGCCGCGGCCGGATCGATCCGCTTGGCAGCGAGCTTCATCGGCTCGGTTCCGACCAGCCAGAGCATGCTGGCCGGCGCGACCAGGCTGCCGAACGGGTCGCGGGAGAGCCCGGTTTCGGCCGTGCCGGTCCAGGTCAGGCCGGCCGGCACCTCGACCAGTTGCAGCACGCCGGGCCGGTCAAGCGTTACGGCGAGCGCCGCGACCGACCGTCCGCCGAGCTTGACCACGGCCAGCGCGGTGCCCGAGGCAAGGCTCGATTCGCTGGCCGTCGCCGGTGCCGCGGCACTGGCGGTCAGCGCAACTGGCGTCTTGCCGTGATCGACCGGCCAGACCCGCACCCGGTATTGCCGCCCGGCCGTGCCGCGCGGCACCGCCAGATAAGGCGAGATACCGGTCGTCGCCGCGACGCGCTGCCAATCGCCCGTGCTGTCCTTGGCTTCGAGCGCCAGCCCGACCGGCACCGGCGCTTCGGCCCCGAGCAGCAGCAGGCTGCCCGGCTTGCTGTCGGGCAAGGGCACGACATGGATCTTGCCGTCGCCATAGCTTACCGGCGTGTCGAAGACGGCTGCCTTCTCGATGATTTCTTCCGGCTGGCTCAAACCGATCTCGGTCGCGGCAGTCTTGGCGCCGACCGGATCGACGCGCAGCGTGTAGAGGCCCGGCGCGAACCGGCCGGATATCGCGAAATTCCAGTCATTGTCGCGGTCGTCATTGGCGGCGACCAGCTTGCCGGAGGCGTCATAGAGCCGGCCGCGCACATCCGCGGCGCCGAAGGAGGCCAGCTCGATCTGCCGGTCGCCGGCAAGCGAGACCTTGAGCTCGGCCGGTGCCTGGATACTGCGCCGCTGGCCCGCGACCAGCTCCGTGGTGTCGAGGCGCAGCGTGTAGTCGACCCGGTTGTTGGGCGCGGCACTCGTCACATCGACGACATAGGCGCCGGCCGGGAGCGAACCGGTCCAGGGCTTGTCCGTGACGGTGATGCCGACCTTGCTCTCGCCCGGCCCCATCAGCACCGCCTGCATGCCGCTGCCGACCGACAGCGTCAGCTCGGCCGGCGCCGGCAGGGTAAAGCGCCAATGGTCCGGCGTGCGCGCCTGCCCGACTTCGGGCTCCATCCAGCGGTTTTCCAGATCGGTCGCGAAGGCGGCGTCGAAGGGACCATGGCCCGAGCGCTCGGCCGGCGGCTCGACCCGGTGCAGGATCGTGACGGCACGCGCCTCGACCGGCTGGGGCAGCAGGATCATGCGATAGTCGCCGGGTCGGAATTTCAGCTCCGTCTCGGCCGCCGAACCGGGCGCCAGCAGCGGCCAGCCATCCTCGTCGTCGAGCCGCATGGCGAAGCCATGGCCGAGCCCTTGGGCGTGCAGACTGTAGTCGCCTTCCGTTTCGATATGGAAACGATAGAGCGCCGCCTGGCCCGGCGCGAGGGTCAGGCGCGACGGCAGATCGGTTTCCAGCACGCCCTGGTCGGAGACCGGCGTCTCGCCGATCGCCACGCCGACCCGGCCATAGGATTTGCCGGCAGTCTTGACCGTCAGCTGGTAATCGCCTTCGCGCAGATATTGCTGCAGCAGGAAATTGCGGCCGATGCCGCCGGCCTGATCGCTGACCAGGCTGGGCAGGATGCGGGTGCGCAGCGCGCCGGCAGTCTCGACCAGGCCCAGCGTTTCGACCCGATAAAGGGCAGCATGCTCGACCGGCACGGCGAAGGTGCTGCTCTGGTCCTGCGCCAGATCCATGAAGACCGGCGGGCCGGGCGACCGTTTCGGCAGCTCGGGCGGCGACGTCTGGTCGGCCGGGATCGGCGACAGCTTGGCGTCCGGTTTGCGCGACTCGGGCAGGAAACCGAGCGAGAGATAGCTCATCTTCCCGGCCGGACCGGTCAGGCCGAGCTTATGCGATCCGGCCGCGACGTCGGGATGCGGCGCGGCCGGCTGGCCGTCGACCGCGATCGGCAGGTCGCTGCCATCCTCGGCCGTCAGCCGGAGCGTGCCGGGCTCGGCCAGCTTGACCGGCAGCTCGACCGTGCTGCCCGGCGTGGTTTCGAAAGCGAAATTCTGGGCCAGATCGAGCGGCAGGCTGCGCAATTCCAGCCCATAGCCGTCACCTTCGCGCGGCAGGGAATGCAGCGAGTAGGCGGGTTTCGCGACAACCGCGAGCTTCGGGAAGAGCGGCGCGGGCAGACGCGGGCTGTCCTTCACCGGCGCCGCCGCAGTGCTGGCATAGAGCGACAGGGTCAGCACGCCGTTCGCCTCGTGCAGCGGCCGGGCGGTCAGCAGGTAATAACCGGGATCCAGCGTCCAGATGCCGCCGGACGGCTTCGGCTTGGGCACGCCGGCGTCGTGCCGCGCGTGGGCGACCAGTGTCGGCGCGACGATGAAGTCCGCCTGAGCGCCGCTGCCCTCGACCTTGAGATCGAGCGGATGCGTCGTATGGATCAGCATCTCCTGCGGCGTCAGCAGGTTGAAGTGCCGGCGCCAGGGCAAGGCCGTATCGAGTTCCAGTACGGACGCCGCGGCGACCTTCGACTCATCCTTGAGCACCAGCGCCGTCGGGTCGATCGTATCGTCGCCCGCACCGGGCTTGACCACGGCGAGGGCATAATTGCCGCCGCCGGCATCGACCGGCAGGGCGAGTTCGTCGCTGTCCTGGTTCAGGATCTCCAGGCGATAGCGGGCGCCCGGCGTGCGCTCGACCGTCACCAGCCAGCGTCCCTCGGGATCGGCGCCGGCAGTCGCCGGTTTCGCCGGCGTGTCGGGCGACTGGTCGCTATCGGCGCCGCTGCCGGAGTCGGCATCCGATCCGCTGTCGTCCGGGGACGCCTCGGCCGCTTCATCCGATTCGGTGCTCGGCGTCACCACGGCGACCGGATCGCGCGAGGTTTTCTCGATTGCGGCCCGGCTGCCGCCCGGCGCAAAGGGCCGGTCGGGGCGATAGGGCTGGACCGTTACCACCGCATGCTCGGACTGGTCGATCGCGAGCCGAACCTGACGGATGGTCTTCGGCACCAGGAAGCGGTCGATGCCGAGCGGCGAGGCCTCGTGCACGGAGCGGTCGGCGTCGCCCAAAGCCGGAACGCCCCAGCGCAGCAGGAACGGCTTGGCGGTCGAACCCGCCGCCCAAGGCTGGCCGGCGCCGCCATAAGCAGTCAGCTTATAGGTGCCGGGTTCGAGCTGGGCCGAAAGCTGCAGCACGGCCTGGGGCTGGCCGGCACCGGGATCGTGGATCGTCGAAACCGGCGTCGCATCGACCATCCAGGCGCCGTCGCGCCAGAGCCGCAGCTCGCTCAGATAACGCCCGGCCGCTTCGAAGACATAGGTGCCGCGGTCCTTGACCGAGAGCCAATAGGAGCGCTGCTCGTGATCGCCCAACTCGCCGATCACCGGCTTCAGCTCCATCAGGCGCACCGGCTCCGGCTCGAGTTCGGCCGAGCCCTGGGCCGAGATCTCGGCATTGCCGGACCCGCGCGGGTCGGCGGTCAGGCGGAGCTTGTAGGCGCCGCGATCGAGGAAGGCATCGACCCTGCCGTCACGTGCCCCGGCAATGCCCTGGACCGGCCCCGGTCCGGCCATGCGGTCGATCAGTTGCAGCGCCGTGCCCTGATCGCTCTTCACGGAGACGGAGTAGCGGCCGAAGCCGGGCACAGTCACCAGCGTCTCGCCGGCGCCATGCGCGGGCAGGCTGGAATGGGCCAGCACCGGCGCCGGCGGCGCCGCCGGCTTGGCGGGCGCCGCGACCGGCATCGGCTTGGGTTCGGGCGACGCCTTGGGCGGGGCCGGCGGCGCTGCGGCGGCAACCGTGGGAGTCGGAGCCGCCACCGCCAGCTCGGCCAGCCGCGTATTGTATTGCCCTGTGAGGCAAGCCTCGGCCGCAGGGCGCTGCGGCTCGGCAACCTCGCCCTTGACCGGGATATTGCAAGCAGCGGCCCGGCCCTGTGCCCAGCGCCGCTCCTCCTGCTGCAAGGACGCGCGTCCGGCGTCGTCGGCCGCGTCATGCCGGGCCCGGAAGGCGGCAGCCAGCTTGTCGTCGAGCGCCGAAAGCGCCGGGCTGCCGCAAATCAGCTTTTCGACCGGCGCCGCCGCGCGGCTGCAATCGAAGCTCGGGCCAGCCGCAAGCGCGGGGCCGCCACCAATCGCGACGGCCAGGGTACCCAGAGTAGCGAGGAGACAGCGGCGCACGGAAGACACCGAACGCAAGAGGGAGGAAACGTGAGGCTAACGACCGCTGGTAAGCGGTTCAAGCGACAAGACATCCTATCCGAGAATTGCGGTGACTCTGTGGCGAGGCTGCATCGAAGTTGTGGCGGTGTCCGTTGCGCCACGGGTGATGCGAATTTGCAACGGGGCTTCACCTGGCCGGCCCTGCGGATCGGCCAGGTCGCCCTTTGCGTCAGGGAATAGTTTCGACCGCTGCCGGCGTGAGGTCGCTCGGGAAGCAATGCGGCTGCTCGAAACCGGTCGGCGCCGTATTCGCCGCTGCATAGATGATATTGTCGGTAGCATCCGGGGCGACGCCGGACGGTACGGTGTCCAGGGCCGCCAGCTTGCGCATGCGGAATGAGATGGCGTGGTCGGCGCAGGAGCTATCGCCGCTGACGCCGAGGCCGCCGATCACCTTGCCGCCCGAATAGAGCGCCACGCCGCCGCCGAAGGTGATGATGCCGCCCGGGTTCTGCCCGACCCCGCTGCCCGGCCCCTTGCCGGTCCCGATCTCGTTGAAGAAAGGATTGAAGGGATTGGAATTGTTCAGCCCATAGAGCGACCCGCCAGGCTGTGTCGGGGCATAGAGATTGGCGGTCGAGAGCGCGAGCGCGCTGTTGCTGAAATCATTGGCCGTCTCGGCCTTGGCGATGGCGATGGCGCGGCTGCCGGGCCAGGCGTCGCCGGTGACGATGACCGAGCAGAGCGTGCCGTCCCGGTCGACCACGGCCGACCACATCCGGTTCGGCTTGAAAATGCCGCCATTGGCATCGGATAGGGCCACCACCTTCGCCAGCTTCGATTGCACCGCATTGACCGTCGCCTGCGAAATTCCGCATGCATGATAGTCATCCACGCCGTTCGCCAGCGCAGCAGACGAGAAAAGTGCGGCGCCCGCGAGAGCGCACAAGAACGTCTTCATGCTATAATCCTTTCAAGATGACTGGCGTTTCTCGGAATATTTACCGATACTTGCAGAGCAGGATCTTGTTCGCCGAATAATGGGCCTCATGGCCGGGACTTGGCTGCCTGTCGAATGACCGATCCTATCGATCGCGTCGAAACGGTTTCGGCGGCACGACTTGGTCGCTTGCCGGATCCGCGGCCACGGCGTTCGCGCCGACCGTCCCCCCACCTTCGCTCCGGGCGGCGGGAAATCGCCGTCTCGAGTAGGCCTTGGGCCTATGGCGCCCTCTCAGGGGCAAACTAGAAGGTATCGGAATATAGCACGATTTTACGTAGCGTTGAGTCGGCAGGAGCGCTGCCCGCCATAGTTCAAAGGTCGAAGACCGCGGTCCCGCCACCGCCGGCCGGTATTCCGCCCCGCTTCTGTCCGGAAGGAGCCGGACGGTTGCACAAATCGCAGCTCTTCCCGACTCGACGCCAGGGGCCAAGCTGTGATAGGAGCTTATCCCTCGGCTGGCAGAGTCTGCCAAGGCCGAAGGATTCATGCGACGTATGGGATATGCCCGGCAACGCCGCGTCGCGATGCTGCCACAGCGGTGTCATCGCACGGAAACCAAGGAGTGGTAATGCAAGTACTCGTTCGGGACAATGACGTCGGCCAGGCGCTGCGCGTCCTCAAGAAGAAGATGCAGCGCGAAGGTATTCTGCGTGAGATGAAGCGTCGGCGGTCCTACGAGAAGCCCTCCGAGCGGCGCGCCCGCGAAGCGGCCGAAACCGCCCGTCGGCACCGCAAGGCAATGCGCAAGCGGCTGGAGCGCGAGGGCTTCTAAGCTCTTGCGACAGGAAGGATAGTCCGATGCGCGAACCGCTCTCCAAATTCCCGAAGCGGCCGACCGGGCCGGATGTCATAAAGCGAACCATCGCCGAATGCCGGGCCATGCTGGCCAATACGCGGCTGTCGCCGGAAATGCGGACCGGGCTGGAGCAGCGCGTCGCGCAGCTGCAGCAGGAACTGCAGGCCGATGCCGCCCACCGGGCGCGCGAGGCCGAGTTCGCCGCCACGGCGGCGGCCGACGAGTCGGACAGCCCGGCGCGCTGGCGCCGGCGCTAGGATCGGGCCAGCTGCTGGACAGGTCGTCACCGGGGAACCGGCGAATACGCCGGTCCCTCCGGATTCGGCGGCAGGACGGCTTGCGGCGGCGCGGCAACGAAGCAACACTTTCGCTAAACATCGATAAAATAGCTCAGATCCGGCTCTTTCCCGTCGCCGCACCCAACGGACCGACTGGTTGCGAGGGGCTTTGTCGTGTTAGGCTATCTTTAATTTTCGGCCATTCGCGGATGATCCGCGTGGCCAGTGGCAGGGGACGAGAGAACCGTGGGTAGAGGTAAGGACTTCCGCGAGCCGAGGCGCCGTGGCTTTGATGATGATCAGTGGCAATCGCGCCCAGACAGCTCGGCCCCGAGGTCGACGCCGTTCGGTGAGCGTCCGGCGGCCCGCTCGCCCGTGATGCCCACGGGTCCCGCGGTCAGCGCCACGGTCAAGTGGTTCAATCCGGAAAAGGGCTTCGGCTTCGTCGAGTTGAAGGATGGGTCGGGCGATGCGTTCCTGCATGTCGCCGTCCTCGAATCGGCCGGCCATGGCGCCGTGTCGCCGGGCACCACGCTGCTGGTCCATAAGGGCCAGGGGCAAAAGGGTGCCCAGGTGACCCAGGTGCTCGAAGTCGACGACAGCACGGCGACCGCAGAGGCGCCGCGCCAGGATCGGCCGCGCATGGGCGCACCGGGTGGCGGTGGCGGTGGCGGTGGTTTCGGCGGCCCCCGGCTGCGCGACGACCAGATCGCCTCCGCGGTCGAGATGACCGGTACTGTCAAGTGGTACAACCCGGCCAAGGGCTTCGGCTTCGTGGCGGTCGAGGATGGCGGCAAGGACGTGTTCGTCCATGCTTCCGTGCTGGAGCGGTCGCGCGTCGGCCTGCTGCAGGACGGCCAAGCCGTGACGCTGCGCGTGGTGCAAGGCCAGAAGGGCCGCGAAGCCATCGAAGTCAGCCTCGCCGGCTGATTTCGCCTGAACCTAGCGCGGGTCCGACATTCCCTCCTCCCCGCCGGGAGGAGGGAATTTTCGTTTCGGACGGAATCGGGAGCGCGACCGATCGTGACGACGGCCGGGAACGGAGCTTAAGACGGTGCCGTTCGATACGGCGACCGAAGCGACACCGCAGATTGAGGCACGGCCGCTCGACCGCTCGCTCTATCGCCTGATCCTGCGCCATAGCCTGCACGACCAGTTGCAGGTCGGCAGCCTGACCCTGGTGTCGCTGCCCTTCTATTATCTCTCGCTCGAACTGCCCAAAACCATCATCAACGCCATCAACGGGCGTGGCGTACCGGCGACCCTGCTCGGCCGGGACATCAGCCAGACCGGCTATCTCTTCACGCTGTGCGCGGCGCTGCTGTTTCTCGTCATCGTCAATGGCGGCTTCAAATACGCCATCAATCTGCTAAAGGGCCGGGCCGGCGAGCGCATGCTGCGGCGGCTGCGCTTCCGGCTGTTCCATCAGGTGCTGCGCTTCCCGCCGGCCCAGTTCAAACGGATCTCGGCCGGCGAACTGATCCCGATGATCACCGCCGAGGTCGAGCCGCTGGGCGGCTTCATCGGCGACGCCTTCGCGCTGCCGGGACAGCAGGGCGGCATGCTGCTGACCGCCGTGCTGTTCATGTTCGCCCAGGATGTCGTGCTGGGCTTCGCCGCGATCGCCTTTTATCCCCTGCAGTTCTGGCTGATCCCGCGCCTGCAGGCCAAGGTCAACCGGCTCGATCGCGAGCGCATTCGCGGGCTGCGCGTGCTGGGCGACCGGACCGGCGAGACCGTTGCCGGCCTGGCCGATCTGCGCGCCGGCGACGGCATCCCCGGAAGGCTGGCCGATATCGACCGCCGGCTCGACGCGCTCTACCGCATCCGCTACGCCATTTTCCGCTGGAAGTTTCTGGCGCAGGAGCTGAACCAGGTGCTGGGCCAGCTCACGCCGTTCTTCTTCTTCGCCGTCGGCGGCTATCTGGTGCTGCGCGGCCAGCTGAGCTTCGGCGCGCTGGTCGCGGTCCTGAGCGCCTATCGCGATCTGGCGCCGCCCTGGGAGGAGCTGCTCGAATTCTACCAATCCGCCGAGGATGTGCGGATCAAATACGAGCAGATCGTCGAACAGTTCGAGCCGCCTGGATTGACCGATCCCGTGCTGCAGCTGAGCGAGCCGGAGCCGCTGCCGGTGCTCGCCGGCGGCGTCGTGGTCGAAGGACTGTGCACAGCCGATCGGAGCGCCGGGCCGCTGCTGCACGAGGTGGGTTTCAGCCTCGTGCCGGGCGAAATCGTTGCCGTGATCGGCGATTCGGCAAGCGGCAAATCGGTCCTGGCGCAGGCGCTGGCGCGGCTGGTGCCAGCGAGCGCCGGGCGCATCCTGCTCGATGGCACCGATCTCGCGAGTCTACCCTATGCCGTGAGCGGCCGGCGCATCGCCTATGTTCCACCGGCCGCGACGCCCCTCTCCGGCACGCTGGGCGAGGCGCTGCTGGGGGGGCTGCGCCAGCGGCCGTTCGGCCTTTCGGCCCGCCCACGCGACCGCGAGGCGCTCGAGCGGAAGCGCAGCGGCAACAGTCCGGATGCGCTCGACCTCGACTGGACCGACCGGCACCGCGCCGGTGTCGCCGACCAGGCCGCGCTCGAACACCGGCTGATCGAGGTGCTGGATCTGGTCGACCTGTCGGAGGATGTCTTCCGGTTCGGACTGGCGGCAAAGCCGGGCGCGGTCGATACTACCCGATTGCTCGCTGCTCGGCGCGGCTTTGCCGAAGCGCTGGCGGCGCAGGGCCTCGCCGGCCAGGTCGAAACCTTCGATCCCGGGCACTATGTCGACGGCTTGTCGATCGCCGAGAACATCCTGTTCGGCACGCCTATCGGCCGGGCGCTCTCGCCCCGGCACCTGCCCGACCTGCCCTATATGCGCCAACTGATCGAGCGGCAGGGTCTGGCCGGCGAATTCGTGCGACTCGGCCGGCAGATCGCCGAGACGCTGATCGAGCTGTTCGGCGATCTGCCGGCCGAGCCCGATCTCTTCGCCCGCTTCGACGGCGTGACCTGGGAAGAATTGCCGGAGTTGCGCGCGATCCTCACCCGCGCCGCCCGACTCGGCCTGCACCAGCTCGGCACTGCGGACCGCGCCCGGCTGACCGCCCTCGCCTATTTCCTGATCGAGCCGCGCCATCGGCTGGGCCTGCTGACCGAGCCCCTGAAGGCGCGGCTGGTCGAGGCGCGCGGCGCCTTCGCCATCGGCCTGCCGGCGGAGCTGCGCCCGGCCGTCGAATTCTACGATCCGAACCGGGTCAGCGAGGCCGCCTGCTTCGCCGACAATATCCTGTTCGGCTCGATCCGGCCGGGTACGGCCGCGGCACCGATCCATGCGCTGCTGACCGAAACGCTGGAGCGGCTCGGCCTGCACGCAGCGGTGATCCTGGCCGGGCTCGGCCATCCGATCGGCAGCGGCGGCAGCCGGCTGACACCGGTGCAGCGGCAGAAGCTGGCGATCGGCCGCGCCCTGATGAAGCGGCCGGCCGTGCTGATCCTGAACGAGGCCGGCGCCATCCTCGATGCCGGGTCGCAAAGCCGGCTGCTGGCCGGGATCCGGCAAGAATTCGCCGGCCGGACCGTGCTCACCTTCCTGCAGCGGGCCGCCTTCTGCGCAAGCTTCGACCGGGTCCTGGTCCTGCGCAATGGGCGGCTGGTCGAAGACGGCAGCCCGGCCGAGCTCGACCAACCCGACAGCGAATTTCGCCGGCTGACCAGCGCCGGCTGAACCGGCAGTCATTCGGCGCTGGTGTTCTCACGAGTCTCCCGCTTAAAATCGGTGGCTTCCGAGCCGAGCCAACGAGCCAAAAAATGAGCGTGTCCATCGCCGAAGCCCCGCGCCGCACCTTTCTCGGCCACCCGATCCTGCTGGTGCCGCTGTTCCTCAGCGAGACCTGGGAACGGTTCAGCTTCTACGGCATGCGGGCGCTCCTGATCCTTTACATGGTGAAGCATCTGAGCTTCGCGGATCAGGACGCCTTCGACATTCTCGGAAATTATCTGGCGCTGGTCTACGCCGTGCCGATGCTGGGCGGGCTGATGGCCGACCGGCTGCTCGGGCATCGCAACGCGGTCATGGTCGGGCAGATCCTGATGGCGCTCGGCCATCTGACCCTGACCTTCGACGGCGGCTCCACACCGGGCGAAGGGACGCGGCAGGTGCTGTTTCTCGGCCTGGCGCTGGTCGCCGTCGGCAACGGCTTCATGAAGCCGAATATCTCGACCCTGGTTGGGCGGCTCTACGAGGAAGGCGATCCGCGCCGCGACGCAGGGTTTCAGCTGTTCTATATGGGCGTCAATCTCGGCGCCGCGGCCGCCGCCATCGTCTGTGCCTCGCTCGCCGAAACCTATGGCTGGAGCTGGGGCTTCGGCGCGGCCGGGCTCGGCATGCTGATCGGCCTCGCCATCTTCTCGACCAGCCGTCCGTACCTGCCGGCGGATGTCCTGCCGGGCGGCAAGACGGCCAAGCTGCCGGTCTGGCTGGTGCCGCTGCTGCTCGGCCTGATCGCCGCAACCTGGGCGCTGCTGCAGGCGCATGCGATCATGGGCGTGCTGCTGAGCGCGGGCGCCGCAGCGGTGATCTCATTCCTCGCCTATCACACCATGCGCCACGGCACGACTATCCAGCGTGGGCGGATGCTGGCGGCGGCGCTGCTGACGGTCGCGTCGGTCATCCTCTGGTTCCTCAACGAGCAGGCGTCAGGCAGTCTCAATCTGCTGGCCGATCGCCATATCCCGCGCGACGTCTACGGCTACCACATCGCCGCCGCGTCCTATCAGAGCCTGAACCCGCTCTTCATCATCATCCTCTCGCCGCTGCTCGGCCAGATCTCGCTGACCTTGGCGCAGCGCAATCGGGATCTGTCGACCCAGGCGAAATTCACCCTCGGCATGGTGCTGACCGCGGCCAGCATGGCTGCGCTGCTGCTGCCCTGCGGCCTGGCCGGCGGACAGGAGATTTCGCCCTGGTGGCTTTTCGGCTCCTATCTCGTGGGATCGATCGGCGAGGTGCTGATCTCGCCGATCGGCCTCTCGGCGATCACGCGGCTCGCCATGCCCGGCATGGTCAGCACCATGATGGGGCTGTGGTTCCTCGGCACCGCGGGCGGCGATTTCCTGGCCCAGGAGGTCGGCAAACTCGTGAGCATCGATCCCTCGGCTGCCGCCGAATCCGCCAGCAGCCTCGGCGACTACGTTACGCTGTTCGCGGTGCTGACGGCCGTCGGCACGATCGCCTCGGTCGTGCTGTACCTGCTGCAGCCCTGGCTCGGCCGCCTGGCTGCGCAGCCGGCGCGGGCCGAGTGATTTACTCGGCGATCAGGCCCTTGCGCAGCGCGGCGTCGGAATAGGGAAAGACGATCTCGGGATCGGCCAGCAGCAGCTGCTCGTCCTTGTCCTTGTATTTCAGGCGGGTCAGCAGGTCGCGGATCACATTGATCCGGGCGGCGTGCTTGTCATTGGCGTTGACCACGCTCCACGGCGCGTCGGGCGTATGGGTGCGCGCGAGCATCTCGTTGCGCGCCTTGCTGTAATCCTGCCAGTGATCGAGCGCGGCCTCGTCGATCGGGCTCAGCTTCCACTGCTTCAGCGGATCGTGACGCCGGTCCTTCAGCCGCTGCTTCTGCTCGTCGCGGCTGATGTCCAGATAGTATTTGAACAGCAGTAAGCCGGATTCGATCAGCATGGCTTCGAAGCCCGGCACCATGCGCATGAAGCTCTCATACTCTTCCGGTGTGCAGAAGCCCATGACGCGCTCGACGCCGGCGCGGTTGTACCAGCTGCGATTGAACAGCACGATCTCGCGCGCGGCCGGCAGATGCGGCACGTAGCGTTGGAAATACCATTCGCTGCGCTCGCGATCCGATGGCGTACCCAGCGCCACGACCCGCGTCTCGCGCGGGCTCAGATGCTCGATGACGTGCTTGATCGTCCCGTCCTTGCCCGCCGCGTCGCGCCCTTCGAACAGGATCAGGATGCGCTCGTCATGCTTGATCAGATGGCGCTGGAACTTGACCAGCTCGATCTGCAGCGCGTGCAACGTCTCATGATAGCCGTGCTTCGCCTCGTCATCCTTGTGCTTCATCGGCGCGCCTCCTCTACTGCCCGACCACGGGCTGATGCCGTCCTGAGGTAAATGAGGCAGAGAGAGAAATCGATCCATCGGAATGGTGCGATAACAGGGGCTGCGCCATAGATTTTGATAAAAAATTTTCCGACAAACTTTGAACGCGCAACGTCAGCATCAATCGAATATCAAAATCGTAGATATTTTCCAATTACATGATCAAGTTTTGATGGCACACCGAGGTCGTCCACGGATGAAATCTGAAAATTTGACGAAAAGATTTTAGTATAATATGAGTCGACGTCAGCCCGACCCTACGCAAGGCAGCCGACCATGCCCTCGCAAGCCGCACGCTTCCGCGCCCTTCTCGCCGCTCCCGATATGATCGTGGCTCCCGGAGCCTATGACGCGATTACGGCGCGGCTGATCGAGCAAGCCGGCTACACTGCCGTCTACATGACCGGCGCCGGCACCTCGGCGGCGCGCGGCTATCCGGATTACGGCCTGCTGACGCTGTCGGAGATGGTCGAGAACGCTGCCGCGATCGCACGCTCCGTTGCGGTGCCGCTGATCGCCGATGCGGATACCGGCTACGGCAACGAGCTCAACGTCACCCGGACGGTTCGGGATTTCGAAGGCCGCGGCGTTGCGGCGATCCATCTCGAAGACCAGGTCTCGCCCAAGCGCTGCGGCCATCTCGACGGCAAGCAGATCGTTCCGCGCGACGAGTTCCTGTCCAAGATCCGTGCCGCCGTGGCCGCGCGGCGCGATCCGGATTTCACGATCATCGCCCGAACCGATGCCCGCGCGGTCGCCGGCCTGGACGAGGCGCTCGAGCGCGCCAATGCGGCGCTCGCCGCCGGCGCCGACATGGTCTTCGTCGAAGCCGTCGAGAGCCTGGAGGAGATGGCCGCGGTGCCGCAGCGCGTACATGGTCCCTGCCTGCTCAACATCGTGCCGGGCGGCAAGACGCCGATTCCCAAGCTCGCCGAGGCGCAAGCGCTCGGCTACCGGTTGGCGATCCTGCCCGGCCTGCTGCTGCGCGAAGTCATCCTCGCCGCCGATGCCGGGCTGCGCCGCCTGCGCGAGACCGGCGAGCCGCCCGTGCCGCCGCCCGGCGTCACCGTGATGAGCACCTTCCGCCGTTTCGGGGCCGATGAGTGGGACCGGCTGCGCCGTTCTTATGCCGAAGGCAGCGGCGCATGAAGCCGCAGACGCTGCTCGACAAGATCTGGGCGCAGCACAGCATCGCCGATCTCGGCGAAGGCTGGACGCTGCTGCATATCGACCGGCATCTGCTGCACGACCTGTCCGCCCGCCGGCCCTGATGGAGATGCGCCGGCGCGGCTTGGCCGTGCGCAATCCGGAGCTGACCTTCGCGACGCCCGACCATGCCGTCGCCAGTTCGCCCGGCCGGACCGGCGCCACCTTCCCACCGGGCGAGCGGCTCTGGGCCGGTCTGAAGACGCTGTCCGAGGCGTCGGACATCCGCTTCTTCGATCTCGGCCGGCCGGGCCAGGGCATCGTGCATGTCATGGCGCCCGAGTTGGGTCTGGTGCTGCCGGGGCTGACGCTGATCTGCGGCGACAGCCATAGCTGCACCAATGGCGGGCTCGGCGCGCTGGCTTTCGGTGTCGGCTCGTCGGAAAGCACGCACGCGCTTGCGACCCAGACCTTGCGCCAGCGCAAGCCGAAGCGGATGCGGATCCGGCTGGATAGCACGCTTGGACCTGGCGTCACCGCCAAGGATTTGATCCTGCACATAATCGGCCGGCTGGGCGCCGCGGCCGGGGTCGAGCATGCCATCGAATTCGCCGGCTCGGCCGTGCGCGCCATGAATGTCGAAGGCCGCCTGACGATCTGCAACCTTGCGGTCGAGCTCGGTGCCAAATCGGGGCTGGTCGCGCCCGACGACATGGTGTTCGCCTATCTGCAGGACCGCCCTTTCGCGCCCAAAGGCGCTCATTTCGCGATCGCAATCGATCATTGGCGCCGCTTGACGAGCGACAAGGACGCCGTTTTCGATCGCGACACCGCGATCGACGTCTCGGCCGTTGCGCCAACCGTCACCTGGGGCACCAGCCCGGAGCAGGCCATGCCGGTCGACGGGCTGATCCCCGACCCCGCGGCCGCCGAGCCGGCCGAGCGCGCCGGCATGATCGCGGCGCTCGACTATATGGGCCTCGAACCCGGCCGACCGATCGCCGGGACTAGGATCGACTGGGTCTTCATCGGCTCCTGCGCCAATTCCCGGATCGGCGATCTGCGCGCTGCCGCCGCCATGCTCCGCGACCGGCATATCGCCGACGGCGTCACGGCCTGGGTCGTGCCCGGCTCGGTCGCGGTCAAGCAGCAGGCCGAGACCGAGGGGCTCGACCGGGTCTTCCGCGCGGCCGGCTTCGAATGGCGCGAGCCCCGGCTGCAGCCTGTGCGCGCCGCTAATGGCGAGCGCGTGCCGCCCGGCGCCCGAGCGATCTCGACCTCGAACCGCAATTTCGTCGGCCGCCAGGGACCGGGTGCGCGCACGCATCTCGCCAGCCCGGCCATGGCCGCCGCCGCCGCCATCGCCGGCTCCATTGCCGACACCCGCCGGAGCTGAGCCATGCAGCCCTTCAACACTGTGAGCGGCCGTGCCGCCCCGCTGCTCCAGGCCAATCTCGACACCGATGTGATCATCCGCATCGAGCGCCTGACTGCAGGCGATCCAGGCAGCCTCGGCCTCTACGCCTTCGAGGCGCTGCGCTATCGGCCGGACGGTACGGAGAACCCCGATTTCGTGCTCAACCGGGCGGGCTATCGAGGCGCTCCGATCCTGATCGCCGGTCCGAATTTCGGCTGCGGCTCGTCGCGCGAGGGCGCCGTCACGGCCCTGCTCGCGCTCGGCATCCGCTGCGTCGTCGCCGACAGCTTCGGCGACATCTTCTACGGCAATTGCTTTCAGAACGGCGTGCTGCCGGTCCGCCTCGCCGCTCCGGAGGTCACAGCGCTGGCCGCGGAGGCGCCGGACGGCGCGTTCACGATCGATTTGCGCGCCGGTTCGATCACGGCGCCGTCCGGCCGCCGAGTGGCGTTCGAGATCGACGCGCTGCGCCGCTCCGCGCTGCTCGAAGGGCTCGACGATATTGGACTGACGCTGAAGCACAGCGCGGCGATCACGGCTTGGCAGCAGGCCGATCGGACAACGCGGCCCTGGGTCTGGCAGGTCGCCGCCGTCGCATGGGGAGAGAATCGATGACGACCGCCACGCCGACCGATCCTGCCGGCCCGACCGGCCGCCTCGCCGACTGGCTCAGCCGGCTGCGCTTCGAAGATGCGCCGGCCGCGGTGATCGAGCGGGCCAAGCATTTGCTCCTGGACGGGCTCGGCTGCGCACTGGTCGGCGCACAACTGCCCTGGTCCAAGACCGCCGTCGAAATCGTCACCCGCTTCGAAGGCAGCGGCGACCGCACGATCATCGGCTGGGGCCGGACCACCGGCGGCCCAGCGGCGGCGCTGCTGAACGGCACCTTCATCCAGGGCTTCGAGCTCGATGATTTCCACCCGCTGGGACCGCTGCACAGCGCCTCGCTGGTGATCCCGGCTCTGCTCGCCTGCGCCGAGGATCGGGGCCGGGTCAGCGGACGGCGCATCCTGCTCGGCGCGTTGGCCGGGTTCGAGACCGGGCCGCGTATCGGCATGGCCTTGCATGGCGCGCAGATGCTGTCGCGCGGCTGGCATTCCGGCCCGGTCTTCGGCACGCATGCCGCCGCCGTCGCGGCCGGCACCCTGCTGGACCTCGATGCCTCGCAATTCGAGGACGCGCTGGGGCTGGCGGCGACGCAATCGGCCGGGCTGATGGCCGCGCAGTTCGAAGCGATGTCGAAGCGCATGCATCACGGTTTCGCTGCGCGCAACGGGCTCTATGCCGCCTTCCTGGCAGCCGGCGGCTATACTGGGATCAAGCGCGTCTTCGAGCGTGGCTATGGCGGGTTCCTGTCGGTCTTCGGCGAGGGCCATGACCCCGATGCCGGTCAGATCACCGACGGTCTGGGCGAACGCTGGGAGACGATGCGGATCGCGATCAAGCCCTACGCCGCGATGGGCGCGCTGCATGCGCCGCTCGACGCAATCTTCGATATCGCCCGGCGCCGCCCGCTCGTGCCGGACGAAATCGAAAGCGTACAGATCGACATGTCGCACGCGGCCTATCACCATGGCTGGTGGGAGCTGACGCGGCCGCTGACGCCGATCGGCGCGCAGATGAACGTCGCCTATGCCGTGGCCGTCGCGATCCTGGACGGCGCCGCGATGCTTCGGCAATTCGCGCCCGAGCGCATCGATGCCGAGGATGTCTGGGCGCTGATCCCGAAGATCCGCGCCCGGCACGAGCCGGCCTTCGACACGGCAAAGGAGAAGCGCGGCGCCGCCCGCGTCGCGGTCCGCTTCACCGACGGTACCGTGCTCGAGGCATTCGTCCCGCTGTCGAAAACCATGGCGGAGCCGCTGCCCAATGACCGCGTGGTGATGAAGTTCCGCACGCTTACCGACGGCATCCTGGCGCCCGACCGGCGCGACGGCATCATCGAACAGGTGCTTCAGCTCGACCGCCTGCCGGACATCAGCGGGCTTATTGCCTTGTTGGCGCCGCCGGTCGGCGCCGCCTTCGAATGACCGCGCGCATCGATCGACGCGCCCCGCCCAAGGCCGGACCCGTCGCACGCCTTATCGGCCGGGCCTTGCGCGGCATCCATGCCGGTGATCGGCATCTGGCCTGGCACCATCCGGCGCTCGCCACGGCACCCGTGACGCTGGGCCTGGCCTCGCCCTGGTTCGCCGAGGGCGCGCCGATCCCGCTCGAAGCGGCGGGTCCTGGTGTCGGCGACAACATCTCGCCGCCGCTGCGCTGGCTGCCGGCGCCCAAAGGAACGGCGGAGCTGGCGCTGCTGATGGAAGATCCGGATGCGCCGCTGCGGCGCCCCTTCATCCACCTGATCGGGTTCGGCCTCGCGCCGGACCTGACCGCCCTGCCGGAGGGAGCGCTTGCTCCGGGGGCGACGCCGGCGTTCGCTTTCGGCAGAGGGACTTTCGGCCATGCCGGCTATTCCGGACCGCGCGCCATCCCGGCCCATGGGCCGCATCGCTATATTTTCCAGGTCTTGGCGCTGAACCGGCGCACCGCATTCGACACCCCGCCCAAGATCGGTGCCTTTCTGGAGGCCATTGAGGACTCGGTCCTGGCGACCGGCAGGCTGACGGGCTTGTTCGCCCGATCGTAAATGCTAAGGTCGCCGGCACATTTTCTCCCTAGGCGAAACGCATGGAGCCGCACCCAGAAACCGTCGTCGAGCACACCATCGCTGCGATCCGCGAGGCGATCCGTGACGGCCGCTTCGCCCCGGGCCAGCGGCTGATCGTGGCCGACGTCACCAAGCTGCTCGGCGTCAGCGCCGGCCCGGTGCGCGAGGCCGTGCGCCGGCTGACCGGCGAAGGTCTGGTCGAGATCACGCCGCATCGCGGCGCCACCGTGCGCGCCTTCGCCGCCAAGGATGTCCGCGAGATCTTCCAAGTCCGCGAGATGATCGAAGGCCTGGCCGCGCGCCTCGCCGCCGAGCATGTCGCCGCCGGCGACAACCGGCAGCGCCTGGACGAGGCGCTGGCCGAGATGCGGCGGATCGTGACCGCCGGCGGCGCCGGCTATGTCGAACACAACCATGCCTTCCACGAACTGATCTACCGGCTGGCCGCCAATGACCGCGTCCGCGAAACGGCCGTGCAGCTGACCCTGCCGATCTACCGCATGCGCTATCACTACCTGATGGACCCGGCCTATACGCGCATCTCGGCCGCCGAGCACGAGTTGATCGCCGAAGCGATCCTGGCGGGCGACGGCATGCGCGCGGAACGGATGATGCGCAACCATATCCGGAACTCGGGCGTGGCGATGCTCGAAGCGCTGGAAGCGAGCCGGATCGACAAGGTCCCGGATCAGCGGCGTGCGATGCCCGCCTCGCTCTAGCTAAGCGCGGCCCCGGCTGCATCGAGCCGCCAATGAGAACAGGTCCACCCTACTGCTTTAGTGCCGTATGATTTTCAAATCCGGGCACCTATCCTGACGGACTGCAATCATCGGTTTGCCGTAAACCTCTCAAAGAAGGAAACGAGCATGAAGCAAATTTTGCTGGCGTTGGGTTTCGCCGCTTTCCTCGGTGTTTCCGCCGCACCCGCCCAGGCCGCTCCCCATGAATTGAAGGTTTCGGAATCCGTCGAGATCGCGGCTCCGCCGGCCAAAGTCTGGGCGATCATCAAGAATTTCGAGGATTTGACCTGGCATCCCGCGGTGAAGGCGTCGTCCGCGACCGACGGCAGCAAAGTCGGCTCGGTCCGCACCCTCGATCTCGGCGGCCCGAAGCTGGTCGAGCGCCTCACGAAGCATAGCGATGCCAAGATGAGCTACACCTATGTGATCACCGATGATCCGAACAATGTGAAGACGGTGCCGGTGACCGCTTACGAATCGATCATCACGGTGACCAAGGCGGCCCATGGCGCCAAAGTCGTCTGGAGCGGCCATTTCCACCGCGCAGACCCCGCCGCCAAACCCGCTGACGGCCAGGACGACGCAACGGCGATCAAGGCGATCACCGGCATCTATCGCGGTGGCCTGGATGCGCTGAAGACGAAAGCCGAAAGCGCCAGCTAGCCTGACCGCCCGCCATGAGCCGGTGAGCGGACGCTCACCGGCGCATCGGCTGCCGCGATCAGAAGCGGTCCGCCAGATAGGCGAACTCGTCGCGGATGTCGCCATAGCTGAGCCGGCGCGGCAGGCCATGCTCCGCGCGGATGGCGTTTTCCGTGATGTCGTCGCCGTTGAAGTTCAGCCCGACCGTGGCCTGTTCCTCGCGCTCCCAGGCTGCTTCGGCGATGCCGAGCAGATTGCGCCGCGCATGGATCAGTTCATGGGCCAGGCCGATGAAAGTCGGCCGGCTGCCATCCGGCGTGCTGATGACGTTCGGGTTCCAGAAGACCGCGGTGCTGCTGCCGGGACCCGGCCTCTGCGTCGCCGTCGGCCCGTGTGCAGGCCCGTGGTGCCAGACGGCCTTGTCTTCGCTGGCTCGAACCGCCTTCGATCCCGGCGTGAAATCGGTCGGGGCTCCTGGCCCCGTGGCGCGGATCAGGCGCGGCGGACAGATCGCGACCTTGAAGCCCTGGATCGGATTCGGCGTGCCCCGGGTCCGGATGTCTTCGATCAGCCGCCGCCCCACGGGCTTGCCGTGGATCTTGAGCAGCGCCTCCTGCACCAGCGCAAAAAAGAACGGGTTCGCGCTGGTCGCAACCTTCACCACGATCCCGCTGTATTTCGTTGAGAGAATTGCCGCGTCGTTCATGCCGGTTCCTTGGGTCCGTGGTGTCGTCCGGACTCTCACTAGGGAACGCGCGGCGCGCCGCCTGTCAAAGCGACCCCGGCTGGCAGCAGACGTGACAAAACAGCCGAGACGGCGGCTCAGCACTGCGTTGAAATCGCCGGCCGCTGGATTGCCGATAAGCGCCGGCAACCCTTGAGCCTTGTGCGACTGAGGTGCTCCGCTCGGCGGCAGCGCCGCTCAACCTGGATATCTCCGTGGCTTATGCCGCGGCTCCTGGCGGTGATGCGCAGACAATATCGCTATTCGAACCGCCCATGCCGGCCGGCACCGCGGCTGAAGCGTTCCGCTCCGGCGCGGCTTTCACCGGCATCGAGCGCGACGCGGCCATGGCGGAATTCGTTGCGCATTGCCGCATCCCAGTCGAGATCCCATTGCTCGAGCGCGGAGAGCCGGTCGTGGCGCAGGCAGATCTGCGGAAATTGCGCGATCTCGGCGGCCAGTGCCAGCGCGGCATCGAGCGCCCTGCCCCGGCTCGGCGATGCGGTTGGCGAGGCCGATCGCCAGCGCCTCTTCGGCACCGACGGCGCGACCGGTCAGGATCAGGTCCATCGCCCGCGACTGGCCGATCAGCCGCGGCAACCGGACCGTGCCGAGATCGATCAGCGGCACGCCCCCAGCGCCGGCAGAACACGCCGAGCACCGCATCGCGCGCCACGACGCGCAGATCGCACCACAGGCGAGTTCGAGCCCGCCGGCCACGGCCGGGCCCTCGATCGCGGCGATCACCGGCTTGCCGAGCTGCAGCCGTGTCGGCCCCCATCGGTCCGTCGCCCTCGGCCGAGAGCGCGCGGGTGCCGCACCCGGCGAATTCCTTGAGATCGGCGCCGGCGCAGAAAGCGCCGCCGGTGCCGGTCAGGATCGCGACCGGACAGCGTGTCGTCTTGGTCCGAAGGCGCGGAAGGCATCGGCCAGCGCACGGGCGGTCGCGCCGTCGACGGCGTTGCGCAGTGCCGGCCGGTCGATCGCGACGATGGCAACATCGTCCGGCGCGAGATCTCGACGTTCATGATTCGGTGCCCTCGGGCAAGACCAGATCTACGATCCGCGATGCCGCGGTGGCGAGGATGATCTCGATGCCCTGCACCATATGCTCGATCGCCATGGAGGGTGCCCCGGCGTGGCCCTGCGCCTGTTGCGGCAGATAGGGGATGTGCAGGAAGCCGCCGCGGAACGCGCCGCCGCGCTGCGCCGCCTCATGCATCAGCCCGTAGAACAGGTGATTGCAGACGAAAGTGCCGGCCGTGTTGGGACACGATGGCCGGCAGCCCGGCCCGGCGCAGCGCCGCCACAGCGGCCTTGATCGGCAAGGTGGTGAAATAGGCGGCCGGCCCCCCTGGCACGACCGGCTGGTCGATCGGCTGTCCGCCGGCATTGTCGGGGATCCGGGCGTCGTCGACATTGATCGCGACACGCTCAAGCGAAAGCGCGGGCCGCCCGCCGGCCTGACCGACGCAGAGCACGAGATCCGGCCGGATCTCGTCGAGCGTCTCGTGCAGGATTTCGAGGGCTGGCCGAATGCGGTCGGGATGACCTGCGTCACGACAACGAGCGGGGCCCAACGCGGGCTTCAGCCGGCCGAGCGCCTCCTGCGCCGGGTTGATCGCCTCGCCGCCGAACGGCTCGAAGCCGGTGACCAGAGCCTTCATCGACGCGCCTCGCTTGTGATGGATCCGAGCGGCTGCAGGAAGGAGAGCCGCAATGCAATGGCGAGGGCGATCACCTGCATCACCGTCTGCAGATCGCGACACCCTCCAGCCGTAATGCTGAAACGCCACGCCGCTGACCGAGCCGACGACGCTCGATCCCATATAGTAGCAGAACAGGTAGAGCGAAGCGGCCTGCGCCTTGGCGCTCTGGGCCCGGCGCGCGACCCAGGAGCTGCAGATGGCATGGGCGCCGAAGAAGCCGATGGTGACGATTGCGACGCCGAGCACGATCAGCGCGACCGAGTCGGCGCGGGTCAGCTCGATGCCGACGAGCAGCGTGGTGATCGCGACCCACAGCATCTTGCGCCGGCCGAACCGGTCGGCCAGGCTGCCGGTCCAGGTCGAGGCGACCATGCCGAGCAGATAGACGCTGAACAGCGCGCCAACCTGGGTCTGGCTCAGATCATAGGGCGGCGCCAGCAGCCGGAAGCCGACATAATTATAGATCGTGACGAAGCTGCCCATGATCAGGAAGCCGCTGACATAGAGCCAGGGCAGGCCCTTATCGGCGAAGCTGCCGCCCAGGCTGGCGAGACTCTGGCCGAGCCGCAGCGGCCGTCGCGTGAAATGCCGGGATTCCGGCAGGGCCACCCAGAAGATCGCGGCCGAACGATACCCGCCGCGCCGACCACGCCGAGGCCGAGCCGCCAGCTGCCGAGATCGGTCAGCGCGGCACAGAGCAGCCTCCCGCTCATGCCGCCGAAGGCGCTGCCGCCGATGAACAGACCGATGGCAAGGCCGATCGAGCGGGTGCCGATCTCCTCGCCTAGATAGGCCAGTGCGACGGAGGGCACGCCGGGACAGCGCCACGCCCATCAGCAGCCGCAGCAGCAGCAATTGATGGAACGAGGTCGCCGCCGCCCCGACCAAGGTCAGCAGCGCCGATGCGGCCATCGACCAGCACATGATCCGCTTGCGTCCCCAGCTTTCGCTGAGCGAGCCGGCAATCACGATCTTGACCGAAAGCGCCCCGGTGGTGAGCGAGACGGTCAGGCTGCTGGCCGCCGGCGAGACACTGAACGCCTCGGTGAAGACCGGCATCAGCGGCTGCACGCAATAGAGCAGGGCGAAGGTCGAGAAGCCGGCAGCGAACATGGCGAGATTGGTGCGGCGGAACTCCGGCGTGCCGGCCTCGATATGCGCCGGCGTCTCCGGAAGCGCTGCGGAATCCGGCGCCATGTTCAGATCCGGCCGCCAAGGGCGCGGAACCGCGCCTTCCACTGCTCGCGGGCCAGCTGCTCCGGCCAGGGCTCGATCGGCTCGGGCCAGAGCTTGCCACGATAGCCCAGCCCGACCAGCTGGCGCGCCTCCTTCTCCGACCAGCCGGCCAATTGCACCGCCTCGCTGACTGCGGCGATCCGGTCGGCGCGCTTGACCGCCTTGCGCCATTCGTCCGGCACGGCCATGCCCGAAGCCCAGCGCGAGACAGAGCGCCCGTTCCAGGCGCTGCTCCAGCTCGCGATAGGCGCTGCCCAGCACGGCCTTGACCGGCGTCACGACATCGCCGTAGACCGCCTCGGCCAGATCATGGGCCAGCGCCCAGCGGCGCACCTCGAAGGCGACGCCGGGCCAGACCATCTCGGCCAGGATCCGCTCGACCAGGACGGAATGCTGCGCGACATTGAAGCCGACCTCGCCGACCGTCTGGCCGCACCAGCGATTGACCCGGCTGATGCCGGTCAGGAGATCGTGCAGATCGAGATCGAGCGGGCTCGGATCGAGCAGGTGCAGCCGCCGCCCCGACAGCATCCGGCCATATGTCCGCGGCGCCTCGGCGGAAGTCGGCACGGTCTCGGCCGATCGCTTGTCCCGGGACTCCGCCTTGCGCACGCCACCCTCCGGCTGATTCGTCCCGCATCTTAGGCAAGCGGCGGGCGGGCGTCACGGCCCATGCCGCGGATGGGAGCCATCCACGACAGGCCTATCGCACGGAATGAAGGTCGGCTCCGTTGCCGAAGCGGCCGCGTGAGACGCAACAAGATCGACGTGATACGCTCATACTTGAATATGCGCGAATGCCGCCCCGGTTGAGAGCAACAACCCTAAGTCGACGCGCTCCGGCTGCGCGGCCGCGGAGTTTGGCGTATCCTGTGGCAGCGGGCGGCGGCTGAACGCGGCGATTGGCCAAAGAAAGAACCGGGGCCCCCCTCCTCGAAACGGATCAACCCTGGTACGGTGTCGGCTGGCGATTTGGTGGCATCTTGATTTATGCGAACTCATCCAGGCTCTGGGCGCTTATGATCCGCTACCGCGTGCATATCTTCGACAGCACGTCTCTTGCTCTCGTGACGCTTGCAGCACTGTTTTATTGCTACGAAATCGATGTCTTTGCCAACGCTCCCGGCGAGGCGACCAAGGCCTACACCCTGGAACTCGATGAACTGCTGCTGGTCTCCGCCATTTTCTGCGGAGGGCTGGTGGTCTTCGCGCTTCGTCGCCTGTCCGAACAGAAGCGGGAAACCGGACGCCGGATCGAAGCCGAGCGCGCGGTGCGCAAACTGGCCCTTCACGATAGCCTGACAGGACTGCCCAACCGACGGCAATTCCACGATGCGCTCAGGGTCGCCGTCGGTGCGCCGCCGCGGAAAGGCGGGAGCCATGGCGTTCTGCTGCTGGATCTGAATGGCTTCAAGCGCGTCAACGACGTGTTCGGCCATGGCGTCGGCGACGAGGTCCTGATCCGCGTCGCCGGTCGATTGTCGCTGTCGGTGCGGGAGGGCGATCTCGTCGCGCGATTCGGCGGCGACGAATTTGCCGTGCTTTCGACCCATATCGGCGGGTCCGAGGCGGCGATGGGCTTGGCGCTGAGGATCATCGACAATCTCGGCCCGGCCGTCTCCGCCGGGGGCTGCGACCATGCTGTCGGCACGGCGATCGGCATCGCGCTGGCGCCACAGGATGGCAACGATCCCGTCGAACTCCTGCGCAAGGCGGATATCGCGCTCTATCGCGCCAAGGATCAGGGCCGATCGGCCTTGCGCTTCTTCGAGCCCGAGATGGACGTCAAGGTCCAGGAACGGGACCTGCTGGAGCGGGAATTGCGCTCAGCGATCTCGGCGGGCGAGATCCATCCGTTCTACCAGCCCTTGATCGATTTGAAGAGCGGGCGTATCCGCGGGTTCGAAGCGCTCGCGCGCTGGACCGGGACGAACCTGAAAGCGATCGGGCCCGACCGCTTCATTCCGATCGCGGAGGATAGCGGCCTGATCGGCCAGTTGACGGATGTGCTGCTCGAGCGCGCCTGCACGGATGGGCAGGACTGGCCTGACGGGCTGGATCTCGCCTTCAATGTCTCGCCCATCCTCCTCAGGGATTCGTCCTTTTGCCTGCGCGTGCTCGCGATCCTGGACCGGACCGGCTTCGCGCCCGCGCGGCTGGAGCTGGAGATCACCGAAAGCGCGCTCGTGCGAGATCTGGAAGCGGCACGGGCAGCACTCCGCGGGTTGCGCGATGCCGGCGTGCGCATCGCGCTCGACGATTTCGGCACGGGCTATTCGAGCCTCTATCACCTGCGGAATTTCAAGGTGGACGGGTTGAAGATCGACCGGGGCTTCGTCGAAAGCATGGAGCGAGACCGGGAAAGCGCGACTATCGTGCGAGCCCTGATCGGCCTCGGCGAAGGCCTTGGACTGGCAGTCACCGCCGAAGGCGTCGAGACACTCGACCAGGAGCGGCTGCTCCGGGAACAGGGCTGCAGCCAAGCCCAAGGGCTTCTCTATTGCGACGCTCTTCCGGCAGCCAAGATCGCGGATTATCTGCAGCATAGTCCACGGGGACACGCCTGAAACAGATGCGTCCTTTGTTCGGCTCGTCTGACAAACCCTCGCCCGCTTGGAGCGTGTGAAGAATCTCGATCTCTGACGCGCAGATCGATGAACTGCAAATTACGGAACAAATCGGCCAAACTCCCTCTCCGCCCCATTGGGGCGGAGAGGGTCGGGGTGAGGTGGGGAACGCTTCAACAGTGCAGAAATCCCAACGCTTTACGCCGGCATCGACACCCACCTCACCCTAAATCCCTCTCCCCCCCTGAAGGGCGGAGAGGGACTTTTTCGGGCGATCTTATTTTCCCTTTTGCGTGGCTCGCGAGCATACGGCGGGCAACAGAGATTCTTTCACAGCCTCTTGGCGGGAGAGGGTGCCGAACCTAGTGAGGCGGGTGAGGGTGGGTGCGCAGGAAGAGGTTTGCTTTTCGGCCTGTCCGGCGCGCTCACCCTCATCCGGCTCGTTTCACTCGCCACCCTCTCCCGCCAAGCGGGCGAGGGTTTGTTGGAGCAACCGGAGCGGACTTCATTTCATAATGCTCTAGTCGTCTTGCAGTGCCGCTGCGAGGCTTCGAGCACCATGATGCCGCAGCCGAGCCGCCGGCAACGGCCGGGTTCATGGCATGCGCATGACCCGACAAAAACCCGGTGGTGGTCGCATTGCTGACTTCCGTGCAGGTCCCGTAGCGCAGCGCCTCCGGCGAGCAGTGCGGCTCGGCCGTCGCCGCGGATTTCGCCGGACCGGACAGGTTTTCTCCAGGTGCAAGTCCGGCAACGAAGATCCGATCGGGCTGGGTCAGGTTCAGGGCCGGCGGCGGCGCGTCGAAGCCGCTGCGCGCGGCTTCTGCGCCAAGCGCAAGAGACGGTGCAACGGCCGCTGCCGCGCAGCCGAGGAGGATAATCGCCAGATTGCAATGCATGGAAAGAGTCCCGGTCGCGGCACTATCCGATAGGATGCCATCGCGCCGAAGGTTTTACAACCTTCCGGACGTTTCGGACTAGTTGCCGTTGATCATCAATCCGACGCCGCCGATCGCCAGATTGGCCGCGGCCGCCTCGCCGGCCCCGGCGAATTGCTTGCCGATGCTCTGATGGCCCTTGCGCTCGATCGTCTCGGCCTTCTGCTGGTATTCCTGGCTGGCGAAATAGGTGTCGGTTTCGGCCGCAGGACGCCGCCGCTCGCCTGGCCCGGCATCGCCGACGAGATCCTGGCCGGGCGCGAGACCGCGCACCGCCGCCGAATCGGCAGGAGCCTGCAACGTCAGCGCCGGCTTGGGCGCGTCGAAGCCGCGGGCTGCGCCCCCTGGCGTCGTGACCGTGTCGTTCGGCGTCACCTGCAGACTGGCCGCCTGGGGCGCCGCCTGCTGCGCCATGGCCGAACCGGTCATTGCCAATGTCGCAAGGCCGGACAGGACAAGCCCTAGAACGGTTCGCATCCTCGTCATCCTTTCGGATGTTCCCAAGACGATCATGATCCTCATCTGGTGTTCAACACGACCGATACAAGACGGTTGCAGCCGGCAATCCCCTACTTGATGCCGGTCGCGACGACTGCGAGCGACGCTGCCTTGCCGGCCGCATCGAAAGCGCCAGTGATCGCCGCCGGCAATTCGCCGGCGTCGATGCGCTCGGCAATATCATCCCGGATCCTGTCCTCGACCCGGTCTTTCGCAAGCAGCGCGAGCGCCTTGACTGCCGCCCCGGCGAGACCGCGGAACTGCTTGCCGTTCCCGACCGGCCTCTTCGGATAGTAGTGGCTGAGTGCCTGCTGATAGGCCTGCGAATTGTGATAGCTGTCAAGATCGGCGGCCGCCACCCGCGCCGAGATGGGGACCGGCGTGCCGCCCAGATCCTGGGCCCGGGCGAGGCCGGCAACGGCTTCGGGCAGGGCCGGATTCAGGTCGAGCCGCGCCGCCGGCGGATCGAATGCGCGGGGGGTCGATCGAGACGGCGAGCGTCCCCGGCGACTGCTGGGCGGCGGCAATGGCGGGGATGAGGACGGCACAGGCCAATACACCGATCGAAGCCGCAAGACCATGACGACCCCCGCAACCACGGAAAGATGATCGATTTTCGCCGGGATCGGCCGTGGTCAGCGCAAGCCCAGCAGCACGAGTCCGGCTTGCAGCAGCAATCCGACCGTGCCACCGACGATTGTACCGTTGAGCCGAATGAATTGCAAATCGCTGCCCACTTCGAACTCGATCTTCTCCGTGACGTCGCGTGCGTCCCAACGCCGCACGACCTCTTCGATCAGGGCCGAAACCTGGCGCCCGAAACGCAGGACACCCGCTTCGACCACAGCCGAGATCCCGGCATTGAGCCG
Source organism: Aliidongia sp. (assembly GCA_037200015.1). Taxonomy (GTDB): domain Bacteria; phylum Pseudomonadota; class Alphaproteobacteria; order ATCC43930; family CGMCC-115725; genus JAXDMU01. Next base: position 117,343 of record JBBCHB010000022.1, read on the forward strand.
GTCGGCCAGCGCCCGGTCGGCCTGGATCTCGGCAGCGAGGCGTTGCAGCGCCTCGACCAGCTGGCTCTCGATCACGGAGGTCTCGGCAACGGCATCGGCCAGCAGCTGGCGCTTGATCTCGCCCCAGATCGCGCCGACGAAGCGGTCGAGATCGAGGCCCCGCAGGATCTCGCGTTTCAGCGTTTCCGCCTTGGCCTGGAAGCCCGGCTCGAAGCGCAGCCGGGCAATGAACTCATGCAGCGCAGCGTCGAAGCCGTGGCGCAGCTCGTGATCGGGCGTCTGTGCCACCTCGCCGATCAGGTCGATAATGCCGTCGACGAAGGCGTTGACGATATAGGTGTCGACGAAACGCGGCGTGAAGGTCGATTGCTGGCCGAATTTGCGCTTGATCAGGGCGCGGTTGAGATCGAGCCAGACACCGAGCCGACGCAATATCTGGTCGAGCACGGCCCTGATGCCGGTCGCCGGCAGTGATCATGGCGAGGATGCCGCCCGATGCCTTGGCCAGATCGATCGCCTCGATCCGCGCCGCGACAGTGCCGGCGATCAGCCGCTCGATCGCAGCATCGTCGAAGGCGCCGAGCACGCGCGGCAGGAATTCACGCAAGGTCGCCGCGACCTGCCGGCTATGCGCGGGCTCGGCCAGCCAGACAGCGGCATGACCGGCCGGATCGAGCTGCGCCAGCTTGGCCAGGATGTTCTCGGGCGTGAGGAAATTCTGCTCGATGAACTTGCCGAGCTCACCGCCGATCCGGTCCTTGTTGCGCGGAACGATCGCAGTATGTGGAATCGGCAAGCCGAGCGGATGCCGGAACAGCGCCACGACAGCGAACCAGTCGGCAACCGCGCCGACCACCGCTGCCTCGGCAAAGGCCTCGACCCAGACCAGCCAGGGATAGGCCGGTTTCAGCGCCACCGAAGCGACGAGCAGCACCGCCATGGCCAGCAGCAGCGCCGTCGCCAGCACCCGCATCCGCCGCAGCCGGCCGCGCTTGCGGCTGATGCGGTCGTCGGGTGAATTTGCGTCCTGGCCGGGCGAGCCGTTCCCGTTCTTCTCCTCTCCGCCCTTGGGGGCGGAGAGGTCGGGTGAGGTGGGGGCCTGCGGCGCCGCGATACCGGCAATCGGTCGCCCTTCGCTCGGCATCATCGCGTTCCCCACCTCACCCTGCCTCTCCGCCCCCAAGGGCGGAGAGGAGCTACTCAGCCCTGCACCATGGCGAGGCTGGTCGCAACCAGGGCCGGCTTCTCCTGGCCTTCGATCTCGATGGTGTGGTCCATGGTCCCAATTGGCGGCCGTCGCCGCGATCTTCGACCGCGACCAGGCCGACGCGGTCGCGGATCCGGTCGCCGCAGCGCACCGGCGCGGCGAAGCGCACCCGGTTCAAGCCGTAGTTGAACGAGGCCTTGATGCCGGAATGCTCGGCCCAGACGAACTTGGCCAGAATCGGGATCAGCGACAAGGTCAGAAAGCCATGCGCAACGGTGGCGCCGTAGGGCCCGTCCTTGGCCCGTTCGGCATCGACATGGATCCATTGGAAATCGCCAGTGCATGCGGCGAAACGGTCGATCCGGTCCTGGTCGATGGCCAGCCAGTCGGATACGCCGATTTCCTTGTGCAGATGGTCTTTCAGATTGGCAAGCGTCAGCGCCATGGTCGGTCACATCCGTTCGGGTTGCATGACGGCATCAGCCGGCGAATTTCGCCCGCATCGCCTTTTTGTCGAGCTTGCCGACGCTGGTCTTGTCCAGCGTCTCGACGAACAGGAACCGTTCGGGCACGGCATATTTCGAGACGATGCCTTTGTCGGCGAAACCTAGCACATGGGCCTGCAGCACCATGGCATCAAGCTCCCGGCCGGCGCGCGCCACGACCAGCGCCATCGGCCGCTCGCCCCATTTCTCGTCCTTGACGCCGATCACCGCGACCTCGGCGACGTCGGAATGCTGGCCGATGATGTCCTCCAGTTCGAGCGAGGACAGCCATTCGCCGCCGGTCTTGATCACGTCCTTGATGCGGTCGGTGATGTGCAGATAGCCGTTCGCGTCGATCGCACCGATATCGTTGGTGTGCAGGTAGCCGCCGGCCCAGAGCGTGGCCGAAGCGTCTTCGTTGAACAGATAGCCCTGAGTCAGCCAGGGCGCGCGGGCGACGATCTCGCCGGTCGAGACGCCGTCGCGCGGCTGTTCGACCATCTCGGCATCGACGATGCGCAGATCGACCAGCGGCGCCGGCAGCCCGGCCAGCACCCGCGTGTCGACATCACCCGCGCCATCCGCCAGTTCGGTCTTGAGCAATGCCGTGCTGAGCAGCGGCCCGGTCTCGGACATGCCATAGCCGGCGAAGATCTCGATGCCGCGCGCCAGCGCCGCCCGTGCCAGCGCCTTGGCAGGGCGGAACCGCCGATGATCACCTTCCAGCCGGTGAAATCGACCTCCTGCGCCTGCGGGCAGCCGAGCATCATCTGCATGATGGTCGGCACGCAATGCGAGAAGGTCACCTTCTCGCCGGTATAGAGCCCGACCAGCGCATCCGGCGTGTAGCGGCCAGGATAAACCTGCTTCATCCCGGCCAGCGTCGCGACATAGGGCACGCCCCAGGCATGGACGTGGAACATCGGCGTGATCGGCATATAGACGTCGTCGCGCGAAAACGACTGACCGCCGGCGCCCATCCCGAGATTGGCGAGCAAGGCCAGCGTGTGCAGCACGATCTGGCGATGGCTGAAGTAGACGCCCTTGGGCAGGCCGGTCGTGCCGGTAGTATAGAAGGTGGTGGCCCGCGTGTTCTCGTCGAAATCCGGGAAATCATGCGCCGGATCGCCGGCAGAGAGCAACGCCTCGTATTCGCCGTCCCAGGGGAAATCGCCCGGGATCGTACCGTCATCCGAAAGGCAGACACATTTCCGTACGGTCGAGAGCTGCCCGCGGATGGCCTGCAGCAGCGGCAGGAACTCGACATTGCACAGGACGATGTCGGCCCGTGCATGATTCAGCGTGTAGATGATCTGTTCGGGCGAGAGGCGGATATTCACCGTCTGCAGCACCGCGCCCAGCATCGGCACGGCGAAGAAGGCTTCGAGATAGCGATGGCTGTCCCAATCCATCACCGCCACGGTCTCGCCCGGCTTGACGCCCAGCGCCGTGAGCGCGCTGCCGAGCCGGCCGATCCGGTCCTTCAGCGCCGGATAGCCGTAGCGCACCTGGCCGCGATAGACGATCTCGTTCTGCGAAGCCTGGGCAATCGGCGTGACGAGCAGTTGCTTGATCAGCAGCGGATAGGCATAGACGGCCAAGTCGATCCTCCGTCGGGGTTGTTGTCCGGATTCCCCTTGCAGGCGATGATGTTGAGCGCGCCGGTCGAAAGCAATCGAATTGGGAGGAAACACGGTCATGGCGACAATCCTGATGCCGCTGCCGAGCCGGGATTTCGACCCGAGCGAGACGGGCATTCCCTGGCGCATGCTGAGCGCCGCCGGCCACCGCTTCGTCATCGCCACGCCGGATGGTGCTGCGGGCGCGGCCGATCCGCGGATGGTGACCGGCCAGGGGCTGGGCCTGCTCGCCTCGGTGCTGAAAGCCGACCGCAACGGACTCGCGGCCTATGAGGCGCTGCGCGCGAGCCCGGAATTCTGCAACCCGATTGCCTACGACGCGATCGCCGGCCGCAGCTTCGACGCGCTGCTGCTGCCGGGCGGCCATGCCAAGGGCATGCGCTCCTATCTCGAATCGCCCTTGCTGCAGAGTGTCGTGGCCGGATTCTTCGCCGTCGGCAAGCCGGTCGGCGCCATCTGCCACGGCGTCGTGCTGGCTGCGCGGTCGCAAGCGGCGTCGGGCCGGTCGGTACTGCATGGCCGCCGTACGACGTCGCTGCTGCGCAGCCAGGAAATACTGGCCTGGACCCTGACCCGGCTCTGGCTCGGCGACTATTACCGGACCTACCCGCAAACGGTCGAAGACGAGGTGATCGCCGCCCTCGCCGACAAGACGGATTTCGAGCGCGGCCCGAACAGCTTCAGCCGCGACACGCCGGAACGCCCGGACGGCTTCGCGGTGATCGACGGCAGCTACGTCTCGGCGCGCTGGCCAGGCGATGCGCACCGGTTCTCCGTGGCGCTGGGCGCGCTATTGTAACCAAGCACCCGACCGTCTCAGCGCGCAGGCGCGGGCTTCGGCAGCAACCGGCCCTGGAAGATCAGGCGCAGCGTGCCGAGCGCAATGAGGCCGACGACGATATTGGCGCCGACGAAGAGATAGGGTGCCAGCACCGCCATCGGCCCGGTATCGCCATGGGCGACCATGCGCAATGGCGCCGTGGCCAACGCCGTGGCGCCGAAGGTGAAGGCCCAATACGAGGCGCCGAAAGGCTGCTCCAGGATCCAGGGCAGCAGGCGCAGCATCAGCAACGCCTGCAGCAGCGCGTAGCCGATCAGCGCATGGGCGACCAGATCGGGCACGCCGCCATTGACCGAGAGATAGGCGATCGCGCCGACGGCCGGCGGGGCCAGCTGGATGCCGAGCGTCGGCCGCAGCGCCGGCGGCTTGGCCGGCAGCGTATAGAGCCGATGCAGCAGCACGGATTCGATGGCGAACCAGGAAAAGAGTGCGACGCCGAAAGCGAGCTGCCCCCAATCCGGATAGCCAGTGCCGACGCGGCGATGGCCGTGACGAAACCCCCGGCTACCGTCGGTAAATAGAGCACCGGCGTCGTCGCCGCATGATCGCGGCGGCCTTGCCAGAGCAGGCCGGTGCGCCACACCGCAAAACCGAGGGTGAAGCTGGCGCCGAGCCCGAACAGCAGTGCCGCCGCCGGATACGAATAAGGCAGCGCGCCGCCGGCGACCACCATGGTCGAAACCCCGACCAGCCGATGAAGCAGCACTGGATCGGATGCTGCGCCTCGGCCAGCGCCTCGTCGCGGGCAAAGGCCCATTTCAAGGCGTAGAGCACGAGCAGCACCGCCCAGACCGCCGCGGCGACGGCCATCAGCGCCTCGCCGACCGACTCCGGCACCGGCCAGATCTGATGCGCCGAACGCCAGGTGAAGCCGAGGCCGCCGAGGCCGAGCACCATGCCGAAGAACGACGCCGGGACCTTCGGCAACGCCGTTCCGAAGCGCCGCGCCAGCGAGGGCAGCTCGATTGCCAGCTCGCTCGAAATCACCGATCCGGCGGATTTCGCGGCATGGTATCTGTTCCAAGGCAGCGCTCTCATGGTGAAGCTCCCTGCACATCGTTCAATGCAGAGAAGATAGCGGAATGCGCCGGAATCGACATTATCCGCAGGGTGCAGAGATTTAGCCGTGCGGATCAATCCACCCGCAAAATCAGGGACGACATGGACGAAGAGTCCGAGATCTTCAAGGAACTGGTTCCCCTGCTGCGGGTGCAGCCGGAGTTGGAGCAGCTCTGCCGGTTCGGCGCGCAATGGGCCTCGCCGCATGGGCCCGAACCGGATGGCTGGGCACCGTTCCACATCGTGACGGCCGGCAGCTGCCTGCTCGATGCCGGCGAGCGGACCGCGATCCCGCTCACGGCCGGCGATGTCGCTGTCCTGCCGCATGGCGGGCCGCATACCGTCCGCGCCCTGCCGACGGCGACCGGCCGGGCGGTGGCGCTGCGCGTCGAGCATCGGCTGCACGACGATATCGTGCTCAAGAGCAATGTCGAGGGCGAGGCTGAGACCAAGCTGATCTGCGGCCGGCTGCGCTTCGAGCACGCGCATCGCAACATGGTGCTGGCCGCCCTGCCGGACGTCATCGTGCTCGCCGGCGCGGCCAATGGCGATGCCGCACGCGTCGCCCGCCTGGTCGAACTCATGCAGGCCGAGCTGGAAGAAGACCGGATCGGCGCCGCGCCGATCGCCAGCGGTCTCGCCAGTTCGCTGATGATCTTCGTGCTGCGCAGCCATCTCGAAACCGCCGGCACCGGCCGGGGCATCCTGGCGCTGCTGACCCGCCGCCAGACTGCCCGGGCCCTCGCTGTAATGCTGGCCGATCCGGCCCATCCCTGGACGCTTGACGAGCTGGCCGAGCTGGCCCGGACCTCACGGGCGACGCTGGTCCGCCAATTCCAGACCGCGGTCGACATGGCGCCGGTCGCCTTCCTCGCCGATCTCCGTCTGAACCTCGCCCGCAGCCGCATCCGCGCCAGCCACACGCCGCTGGCGATCATCGCGGAAGAGGTCGGCTATCAGTCCGAAACGGCGTTCAGCCGCGCCTATCAGCGACATTACGGCATCGCGCCGGGCGGGGATCGGAAGGCAAGGACGGAGTAGCTGGAAAAGGGATCCTACTCCTCCTTATAGCCCAGTTCGGGAATGCCCTGCTCGGCGCCGTAATAGCGATAGGGCAGGAACTTGCCAGACATGGTCAGGCGCACGCGGTCGCCCTTCTCATGCGGCTGCCGGGTCATGTCGAGGTCGAAATCGATCGCCGACATGATGCCGTCGCCGAATTCCTCCTCGATCAGCGCCTTGAGCGCCGGGCCGTTGACCATGACCAGCTCGAAGAAGCGATAGAGCAGCGGGTCGGTCGGCGGCATGTCCATGCCGCGCATCGGCACTTCGTTCAGCATCGCCGCCTCGGCTGCGCTCAGGCCAAAGAGTTCGCCTGCCTTTTGCGCCAGCGGCTTCACCAGCTTCATCTGGCCGAGCAGGGCGCCGACGATCAGCACGTCGCTCATGCCGCCGATCTCGTCGCAGATATGACGCCAGCTCCAGCCCTTCTCACGCTTGATGTCGAGGATCTTTTCGGTCAAATCGGCGCGCTTCATCGTCAATCTCCATTTCGGCTGGAACGATCCAGCTTCGCCGACCAGCAGCGCGAAAGCCATGCCCTCACACCTAAGTGAAGCGGCCCTGGAGCGCAGCCGTCGCCCGGTCGAGGAAAAGCCGCGTCTTCAGCGGCAGATGCCGCCCGGCCGGGTAGACGAGCTGGACCGGCACTGGCGGCGGCTCGTGCTCCGTCAACACCCGGCGCAGCAGCCCGGCCGCCTCCAGCGGCGCCGATTGGTAGGACAGCACGCGGAGCAGGCCGCCCCCGGCCACCGCGGCATCGAGCGCCGCCTGCATCGTGCTGATCGCGAGGCGCGGTTTGACCTGGATGACCGTCTCGTTCGGTGCGGCGCCGAAGCTCCAGCGATCGGGCATCGGCCGCCCGCCGGACACGGTGATCGTGTCATGCTGCACCAGATCCTGCGGATGCGCCGGCTCGCCGGCCGCGGCGAGATAGGCCGGGCTGGCGCACAGGATGCGGCCGACGGTACCGAGGCGGTGCGCCCGCAGGCTCGAATCCGGCAGATGCGCGATGCGCAGGCCGAGATCGATGCCCTCATCGACATAGGAGACGACCCGGTTCAGCAGCAGCAGCGAGACTTCGATCTGCGGATAGTCGCGCATGAAATCGAGCACGATCGGCAGGATATGCATCCGGCCGAACAGCTCCGGCGCCGTCACGGTCAGCACACCGGAGGGCTCGCCGCGCACGCTGGCCGCCGTCGTCTCCAGCTCGGCGAATTCGGCAAGCGCGCGGCGCGCCTGGTCGAGATAGCGCTGCCCGGCCTCGGTCAGCGCCACGGCACGGGTCGTGCGCGTCAGCAGCCGGGTCGCCAGCCGGTCCTCCAGCGAGGCGACCGCGCGGGTCACCGCAGCCGGCGAGCGGCCGAGCTGACGGGCCGCAGCGATGAAACTGCCCTGCTCGGCAACGGCGACGAAGACCGACAGCGTATCGAGGCGATCCATCGGATTATTCCACTTGGCGAAACAGACTTCGCCGATCTTACGCAATTATGCCGATCGATTAAATTGACTACTTACTAGCTCACATTGAAGAGATCCGCCAAGAGGGAGCGAGCCATGGCATCCGACCGCCCGATTCTGCTGCACGGCTTCCGGCCTTCGGGCCATTCGCATCGCGCGGAGCTGATGCTGAACCTGCTCGGTCTGCCTTACGAGTTCCGCAATGTCGATCTGCCCCAGGGCGCGCAGCGGGCTCCGGCATTCCTGGCGCTCAACCCGTTCGGCACGGTGCCGGTGATCGAGGATGGCGACGACGTCGTCGCCGATTCCGTCGCCATCCTGGTCTATCTGGCGAGCCGTTACGATGCCGACCGGCGCTGGCTGCCGACCGATCCGGTGCAGGCCGCGCTGATCCAGCGCTGGCTCTCGGTCGCGCAGGGGCCGGTCTATAACGGGCCGGCCATTGCGCGCATCTGTAAGCTGTTCAACGGCGATTTCGATCATGGGCGCGCCGTCGCGACCGCCGGCAGGCTGTTCAAGGTGCTGGAGCCGGAGCTGGCCGGGCGCGATTTCCTGGTCGGCGGTGCTGCCAGCCTGGCGGATCTCGCGCTCTACAGCTACGTCGCCCGGGCGCCGGAGGGCGAAGTCTCGCTCGAACCCTATCCCGCGATCCGCGCCTGGCTCGGCCGGGTCGAGGCGCTGCCGCGTTTCCTGCCGATGCCCATCGCATAGACGAGGTGCAATAATGGCTTCACTCGAGGACTCCCCCTGGCATGACGGCGAACGGGCGGTGCATCAGCGCCTGGGCATTGCCGAACGCATGGAATCGGCCGGACGCCACGTCATCCGCGATTTCATGCCCGACCAGCATCGCGCCTTCTTCCAGCAACTGCCCTTCATCCTGCTCGGTTCGACCGACCGGCGCGGCCAGCTTTGGGCCTCGCTGCTGGCCGGCGCGCCGGGCTTCGTGACCAGCCCGACGCCCCGAACGGCTGGAGATCGACGCGGTACCCGTCGCCGGCGACCCGCTGGCCGAGGCGCTGATGCCGGGCGCGCCCTTGGGCGTGCTCGGTATCGAGTTGCCGACGCGGCGGCGCAACCGGGCCAATGGCCATGTCGCCGCGGTCGACCATGACGGCATCGCCCTCAGGGTCGAACAGAGCTTCGGCAATTGCCCGAAATATATCGTGAAGCGGAACTACGTCTCGCTGGCGTCGGCCGCGCCGCTGCGGGTCGAGACCGTTTCGGCCCTGGATGACGAGACGCGCCGGTTGATCGGCGGTGCCGCGACCTTCTTCGTCGCATCCTCGCCAGGGATGGGTGCGCTGCCCGACGTCTCGCATCGCGGCGGCCAGCCCGGCTTCGTCGGGATCGACACGCAGGACACGCTGACCGTGCCGGATTATTCCGGCAATCTGTTCTTCAACACGCTTGGCAACATGCTGGTCAACCCGCGCGCCGGGCTGCTGTTTCCGGATTTCGCGACGGGCGATCTGCTGCAATTGACCGGGGTGACCGAGCTCGATTGGGATGGACCGGACATTGCCGCGATGCCGGGTGCGCAGCGGCTGTGGCGCTTCCATCCGATCGGGGGGCAATGGCTGCGCGGCGCGCTCAGGCTGCGTTTCGCACCGGGCGAGGCCTCGCCCTTCTCACCGGCGCTTTCGGCCTGAACGCCGCTTGGCTATGCTGGCGGCCCCATAGCTGCCGGAGACCGAAAATGACCGAGACCGATTGGCGCGACACTGGCGTGCGCGTCATTGCGGGCAACCAGCTCGACCCGAACACCGCGCAGACTCCCGGCATGAACCGGTCCGCCGCAATCAATTTCGCGCGGGTCGGCGCCGAGAAACTCTGGGCCGGCACCGTCACTATCCATCCCAACGCCAAGACCGGCGCCCATCACCACGGTCCCGTCGAAAGCGTGATCTATGTTGTGCGCGGCAAGGCGCGCATGCGCTGGGGCGAAAAGCTCGAATTCACGCCGAGGCCGGGCCGGGCGATTTCATCTATGTGCCGCCTTACGTGCCGCACCAGGAGATCAACGCCGATCCGGGCGAACCGCTCGACTGCGTACTGGTGCGCAGCGGCCAGGAGCCGGTCGTGGTCAACCTCGACATCGCAGCCGCGGAGCAGCCGGAGTCGGTCTACTGGGTCGATCCGGGACACCCGCATCCGCATAAGTGAACTCGGCGTCAAAGCCCCTCTACCGCACTGCGGGAGAGGGAGGGACCCGGCGCAAAGCGCTGGGAGGGTGAGGGTCGCGCAGCCGGCAAGATCTAATACCAACCCGCGTTGCCCTTGACTCGCTTGGGATTCCCAAGCGCGTTGAACTGTGACTCGATGTCGTGGTGCGCCGATACGCGCTGCGGAGAGTTTCATGGGGACAGGTGTCAAGATCACGCGCGTTGAGCATACGGCGGCAGCGCTTCGGGCGTTGTGCGCGCGCTGCACGGATGGCGCGCAGGTTCGCCGCATTTTGGCGATTGCGCTGGTCCTTGAGGGGCGTCCGCGGGCCGAGGCGGCGGCCTTGCGCGGCATGGATCGCCAGACGCTGCCCGACTGGGTGCATCGCTACAATGCCGAGGGCATTGCCGGGCTGAAGTCGCGCACTGGCCCGGGCCGGGAGCCTTATTTGAGCGCGGCGCAAAAGGCCGAGCTGCGCGCACTGGTCATCCGCGGCCCTGACCCGCAGACGCACAAGGTGGTGCGCTGGCGGTGCATTGATCTGCAGGCGGAGGTGGCGCGCCGCTGGTCGGTGAAGGTGCATGAGAGCACGATCGGCAAATGGCTGGACGAGCTTGGCCTGACGCGGTTGCAGCCCCGGCCGGTGCATCCGAAGAGGATGCCGAGGCGGAGGAGGCTTTTAAAAAAACTTTGCCGATCTGGTCGGCGAGGCGCTCGAAGATACCGCGCCCGGCGCATCGATAGAAATCTGGTTCCAGGACGAAGCCCGCGTCGGCCAGCAGGGCGGCCACGCCTATATCTGGGCGCCGGTCGGCACGCGCCCGCTGATGGTGCGCGATAACCGTCATGAGTCCGCCTACATCTTTGGCGCCATCTGCGCGCAGCGCGGGGTGGGGGCGGCGATGCTCACGCCGGTCGCCAATTACCGAGATGATGAATCTGCATCTGGCGGAAATCAGCACCCAGGTCGCACCGGGCGCGTGTGCCGTCTTGGTCTGCGACGGTGCCGGCTGGCATCAACGCGGCCAAAAGCTGCGGGTGCCGGCCAATATCTGTCTGTTATCGCTGCCGCCATACAGCCCCGAGCTGAACCCAATGGAGAATGTCTGGGACTATCTGCGCCAGAACAAACTCTGCGCGGCCGTTTGGGACAGCTACGACGACATCCTGGCGGCTTGCGTAACCGCTTGGAACTGGCTCATCGCCGACCCCGCACGCATAACCTCAATCGGGAGCCGGGATTGGGCACGTGTCAGTGGTTAGGCGGGTTGGTATAAGACGCTGACGCGTCTCACCCCTCATCCGGCTCGCTACGCTCGCCACCTTCTCCGCAATGCAGGAGAAGGGCTACGGTGTTCAGCGCTTTGATTCGACTGTATTATACGATCTATCGCGGCGCGCCCTGCTCGCCCAGATCCCAGAACAGCCCGGTCATGATCTGCAAGCCCTCGCGCGCGATCGGAGGTCAGCAGGTGCTCGTCGGGCGCGTGCTGGGAACAGCCGGCATAGGAATGCGGCACCCAGATCGTCGGCAATCCCAGGATCCCAGCAAAGCACTCATTGGGCAGCGAGCCGCCGAGATTGGGCAGGATCGCGGGCGCCCGCCCGGTCGTCGCCGCGATCGAGCCGGCCGCCCAGCGGACCCAGGGGTTCTCGGGATCGAGCCGCGTCGCGCTCATGGTCTCGGCCCGCGCTGCCGTCACGCGGACCATCGGGAAGCCGTGCCGGTCGAGATGGTCGCGCAGGATCGGGATGATCTCGTCGGGCGCGGTACCGACGACGAAGCGCAGCTGCATATGCGCCTTGGCCACCGGCGGGATGGCGTTGACCGGCTGGTCCGGATTGCCGGTGCGGAAGGCCAGGGTTTCGAGGCTGTTCCAGCCGAAGACGCGCTCGGCCGGGGTCAGGCCGGGCTCGCCCCAATCGGCATCGATGGCCGGACCGCCCGGCTCGCCCGGTTCGATCGCGGCCAGGGCCTGGCGCACCGAATTCGGGATCGGCGCCGGGCGCAGCCGCTCGACCAGGATCCGCCCGCAGGCATCGACCAGGCTGGCGATGGCATTGGCCAGGATCGTGCCGGGATTGGCCAAGAGGCCGCCCCAATTGCCCGAGTGATGGCCGCCCTCGCGCAGCGCCACGGTCAGGTCGAAATTGCACACACCGCGGGTACCGAGGAACAGGGTCGGCAGATCGGCGTGCAGCCGCGGTCCGTCCGAGGCGATCAGCACATCGGCCGCCAGCGCCGCTTTCTCGCGCTCGCACACGGTGCGCAGGCCGGGCGAGCCGGTCTCCTCGCCGGTTTCGACCAGCAGCCTGACATTGAAGCCGAGCCGGCCGCGCGCTGCCAGGACGATGCCGAGCGCGGCGAGGTTGATGCTGTGCTGGCCCTTGTTGTCGGCCGTGCCGCGGCCATACCAGCGCTCGCCCTCGACCACGACCTCCCAAGGCGAGAGCCCGCTGCGCCACTGCGCGTCATAGCCGCGCACGACATCGCCATGGCCATAGGTCAGCACGGTCGGCAGCGCCGGCGCCTCCAGCCGCTCGCCGATCAGGAACGGCCCGAATCCCGGCGTCGGATTGTCGACCAGCCGCCAGGTGAAGCCGAGTTCGGCGGCCGACGGCCCGATCTCCTCATCGAGATATTTCGCGAGGCGCGGCAAGGAGTCCGGGGCCTGGCTCTCGGTCCGATGCGCCACGCGGCGCCGCAGCGCCGCCAGCAGATGCCCGTCCTCGAACCAGCGCTCCGCCAAATCGAGCGCGTCCCGCCGCGATGCCATGCCCGTGCCCCCTTTGCCGCTGAATTTGCGACACAATGCGCGTGCAGCCTGCATTTGTCTCCCGGCCCGCGGTCGACTATGGTCCTTGCACGATGCATAGCCCGCCTCCCCGCCCTCCATCGCAGAATTCCGGCTTCATGATCCTTTTGCGCGCTGTGCTGCTTCTGACTGTGCTGCTCGTCCCCGCATTGGCGCAGGCGCAAGGTCCGGAACCGTCGACCACGGCCGATTCGATCTATTCCGACGCCCGGCCCAAGCTGCTGCAGATCCGCACGCTGCTGACCGCCGCCGGACAGAAGAGTTCGACCGGCTCGGCGTTCCTGGTTTCGGCCGACGGGCTGGCGATCACGAACTATCATGTCGTGTCCGAATACGCGCTCGAGCCGGAGACCTATACGCTCGAATACACGGCCGTCGATGGCGGCACCGGCCCGGTCCAGCTCGTGGCGCTCGACCTTGCCGACGATCTGGCGCTGATCCGGATCGATCGGCGCGACCAGCCCTTCTTCCGCTTCGACGACCGCGCGGTGGCCGGCACCCTGCCGAAGGGCGAGCGGCTCTATTCGATGGGCAATCCGCTCGATCTCGGCTTTACCATCGTCGACGGCACCTATAACGGGTTGGTCGATCGGAGCTATACCGACCGGATCCATTTCTCCGGCGCGATCAATCCGGGCATGAGCGGCGGCCCGACCGTGAATGCCGAAGGCCGGATCGCCGGCATCAACGTCGCCAAGCAGCTCAATGGCGAGCTGGTTAGCTTCCTGGTGCCGGCGCGCTTCGCTGCGACGCTGCTGGGCAAGGCCGGCGACGGCAAGCCGCTCGACACCAAGGATCTCAAGGCCGAGATCGGCCGGCAGCTGAGTGCCTGGCAAGCCGGCTTCTACCACGCCATCGGCGAGGCCGGGTTCAAGACGGCAATCGCCGGCCCGTACCGCGCGCCGGAAAGCTCTGCACCCTGGTTCACCTGCTGGGCGCAGACCAATGCCGAAGCCGTGCCCAAGCCGCGCGCGACGATCGACCGGACGAGCTGCTACAGCGACAGCCGGCTATTCGTCGCAGAGGGGCTGAACACCGGCCTCATCCAGTTGTCGCACGCCTATATCCGCTCGGCCGATCTCAACGCGATGCAATTCGCCAATGTCCTGACGCAACAGGGCCGCGGCGGCATGACGGGGCAATGGCCGCGCAAATGGTGACGCGGCAATCCTGCCGCACGGATTTCATTACACCCGGCGAGCCCGGTGCGACAGCCGTCGCGGCGCCGGCTGCCGAAGCGGCCGGGCCGCTGCAGCGCATCGTCTGGTGTGCCCGCGCCTATCGGGATTTCGACGATCTCTACGACGTGTCGATGACGCTGGTGACGGAGGATCGCGACACCGAGGCGCTGGTCTCGCGGCTGACCCTCGACGGGGTCAGCTTCGACAACGCGATGGCGTTGAGCCGGAATTTCGTCGAGGCCGTCCGATGGAACCGGTGATGTGGCTGGAGATCCTGTCGCGGCATCATGACGTGACCGCGCGCCATCGCTGCGGCGGCGCGGCCATCCGGATCGGCCGGGGCTACGACAACGACATCGTGCTCGACGACCCCTTCGTTGCGCCCTATCACCTGCGCGTGGCCCGGGCGGAAGACGGCGGCTGGGTTGCCCAGGATCTCGGCACGGCCAACGGCATCCGCGCCGAACACGGCAAGGCGCGGTTCGAGACGGCCGGTCTCGACGGCGAGCGGATCATCCGTATCGGCCACACGCTGCTGCGGCTGCGCTCGACCGACCATCCCGTCGCCGCCGAGCGGCTCGACAAGCGGCGGTTGCCGCTCTGGCCGGTCGCGCTGCTGCTGATTTCCGGCATCGTCGGCATCGAGCTCGTCTCGGACTGGCTGTCGGAGACGGCCGAACCGCGGCTGTCCGCCTATCTCGGCGGGCTGGTGCAGATCGGCACGTTCGCCGTAGGCTGGGTCGGGTTGTGGACGATCCTGTGCGGGTCTTTACCGGCCAAGCCCGGTTCGAGCGCCATCTGACGATCGCGCTGGCCGGCATTTTCGCCTATTCGTTAACCGACGAAATCCTGAAATATGTCGGCTTCGCACTCTCGCTGCAGGGTTTGCTGAGCGACGAATATCTCGTCATGTGGGTGATCATCGCGGTCATCAGCTTCGGTCATCTGCAGCAGATCGCCCCCCCGGCGCTGGCGCCTGACCGCCGGCGTCGTCGTCGCCCTGGCCATTGTCGCCGGCGCTGCCGAGACCCTGGCCGATGTCGAGGTGCACCGGAATTTCGACCCGCCGCCGCTTCAAGGCCGGCTCTATTCCCCGAGCTGCGACTGGCGCCGCCGCAGACCGACGACCAGTTCTTCGACGAGGTCGGCAAGCTGCGGGACACGCTGCAGTCGAGCCGCAAAGACAGCGATCGATAAAAGCGGCCTCCGTCATCTCCGGTTCATCTTGATGAACCAATCATTAATAACTCTACCCTAAGAGTGGCCCCAGGCTCGCGCGGATATCGATACCGCACGGGAAGGGGGGCGATTTGCAAGCTCGTTTGACGACGCCGGCCGACCCGGCCACGAACGGCGACAAGCCGGTGATCAACCGCTGGGCGCAGCTGGCCGCCGGGCTGATCTGCATGACCATGATCGCCAATCTGCAATATGGCTGGACGCTGTTCGTCAACCCGATCGACCAGAAGTTTCATTGGGGCACGGCGGGCGATCCAGGTCGCCTTCAGCATTTTCGTCGCGACCGAGACCTGGCTGGTGCCGATCGAGGGCTGGTTCGTCGACCGCTACGGCCCGCGCTGGGTCGTGACCATCGGCGGCGCGCTGGTCGCGTTCGCCTGGGTGATCGACGCGGTTGCCGATTCGCTGCCGCTACTTTACCTGGCTGCGGCGATCTCGGGTATCGGCGCCGCCGGCGTCTACGGCACCTGCGTCGCCAACGCCTTGAAATGGTTCCCCGACCGGCGCGGTCTCTGCGCCGGCATCACGGCCGGCGGCTTCGGCGCCGGCGCCGCCTTGACGGTCGTGCCGATCAGCGCGGTCATCGCAGATTACGGCTATCAGACTGCCTTCCTGTGGTTCGGCCTCGGCCAGGGCGCCATCGTCCTGTTGATGGCGCAGTGGCTGCGCGCGCCCGAACCGGCGCAGATCGCGCGTCACATGGTCGGACGGCTGCGCCAATCCGCCCACGCCTTCACGCCGGGCGAGATGCTGCGCACCCCCGTGTTCTACGTCCTCTACATCATGTTCGTCATGGTCGCGGCCAGCGGCCTCATGGTGACGGCGCAGCTCGCGCCGATCGCCAAGGACTTCAAGATCGACGGTTTGCCGGTGAATTTCCTGTTCATCAGCTCGACTGTGCTGACCACCGCCCTGGTCGTCGACAATATCCTGAACGGGCTGGCCCGGCCGTTCTTCGGCTGGGTTTCGGATTATCTCGGCCGCGAGAACACCATGGCGATGGTGTTCGCCGCCGGCGCTGCGAGCTATTGGGGTCTCGCGACCCTTGGCCATGATCCGATCGCCTTCATCCTGTCGGCCGGGCTGATCTATTTCACCTGGGGCGAGATCTACAGCCTGTTCCCGGCGACCTGCACGGATCTCTACGGCACGCGCCACGCCGCGACCAATTCCGGACTGCTCTACACTGCGAAGGGTGCTGCCGTCTGGCTCGTGCCGCTGGCCAGCCTGGTCAAGTCCGGCACGGGCAGCTGGGATTCCGTCTTTATGGTCGCGACGGTGATGAACCTGGCCGTGGCGCTGGCCGCGCTGTTCATCCTGAAGCCGATGCGTTCCGCACGGCAGCGCCGCAGCGCCGACCAGACGGGCACGGAGGCGGCGCAGGAAGCCGGTTCCTAGCCGGCCGAGCAATAGCGCAGGACTACGCCGATCCGCTCGGTTATGCTTGCAGTCTTCAGCATGAACGGAGGCGGCAGATGCTCGACCTGGTGATCGAAAGCCGGCGCAAGGATCTGGGCGGGGTTCGAGGTCGGCCGCGTGCTGCCGTTCCAGAGCCGCCGCATGGTCGGCCCCTTCATCTTCCTCGACCATATGGGACCGGCCGATTTCGCGAGCGGCCACGGCATCGATGTCCGGCCGCATCCGCATATCGGCCTGTCGACCGTCACCTATCTGTTCGACGGCGAGATCCATCACCGCGACAGCCTGGGCGTGAGCCAGCTGATCCGGCCGGGCGCCGTGAACTGGATGACCGCCGGCGCCGGCATCGTGCATTCGGAACGGACCGATCCGGCCCGGCGCAATCGCGGCGGACTGATGCATGGCGTCCAGGCCTGGGTCGCCCTGCCGGAAGCCGATGAGGAGGAGGCGCCCGCCTTCGCCCATCACAGTGCTGCGGAATTGCCGGAGCTATCGGAGCGCGGCGTCTGGGCCCGGCTGGTCGCCGGTTCGGCCTATGGGTTGAGCAACAGTGTGAAGACGCATTCGCCGCTGTTCTATCTGCATGTCGAACTGGCAGCCGGCGCGCGGATCGCCTTGCCGGAAGAGCATGCCGAACGGGCCGCCTATATCGTTTCGGGCCGTATCGACCATGAGGGACACCGATACGAGGCGGGGCGGATGCTGGTGTTCTCGCCTGGCGGCGCGCCGGTGATCGTCGCGGAGGATGGGCCCGCGCGACTGATGCTGCTCGGCGGCGAAGCGCTCGGCCCGCGCTTCATCTGGTGGAATTTCGTGTCCTCGCGCCGCGAGCGGATCGAGCAGGCCAAGCAGGATTGGCAAGCCGGTCGCATGGTGCTGCCGCCCGAGGACAATGGCGAATTCATCCCGCTGCCGGACGAGCCGGCACTGCCGCCCAATCGCGCGCATACGACCTGATAGGGATCGCCGGGCGCGATGACTAGGACAGCCGCATCGATAATCGAAGCGGCTGGCTAACATGGCAGCGTGGCGCCTATCCACGCTAATCGTGACATTAATGTCCGTCATTGCGAGCGGAGCGAAGCAATCCAGAGCCTCAGCCGCCGGCCCCTGGATTGCTTCGCTCCGCGTAACTGCCCAGGTCCTGGCTTGACGGCTCACCCCAATTCGTGAGTCAAGGTATGGATGAAGCTTCCGTTCTCCCCGCCGTCAGTGGACACGCTGCTTAGCCTTTTGGGCGAGTTGCAGGCGCGCAATCGCCTCTTGGAGGAGCAGAACGCTTTGCTTACGGCTCGTGTAGCCGAGTTGGAGCGACGGCTTGGGCAGGACAGTTCCAACAGTAACCAGCCTCCGTCGAGCGATGGACCGTGGCGCGCGCCGCGCCGGACCGGGAGCCTTCGGGAGAAAGGGCTGAAGAAGTCAGGCGGCCAGCCTGGGCATAAGGGCAAGCATCTGAAGCGATCGGAGCGGGTCGACCATACGCTCGTGCATCGGCCGGCCGTGTGTTCGGGCTGTCAGGCGGGACTGGCGGATGCGGCGGGCCACCTTGTCGAGAGCCGCCAGGTGTTCGATCTTCCGGAACCCGCCCCGCTGATCGTGACGGAGCATCAGCGGTATCGCTGCCAATGTCGACATTGCGGGACGATGACCACGGGCGCCTTTCCGCCCGAGGTCCGGGCACCGGTGCAATATGGCAGCCGGCTGGCGGCCGTGGTGACCTATCTCTCCGCCGGGCAATTCCTGCCCGAAGACCGGCTTGGGCAGATCCTCGCCGATCTGTTCGGCGTGCGCGTCTCGGCCGGCCACGATCGGCCAGATGATCGCCAGCACCGCCGATCGGGCGCGGAATTTCGCGACGGCGGTGTGCGAGCAAGCATCTCGATGAGACCGGTTTCAAGGTCGGGACCCAGGCCCAATGGCTGCATGTGGCGGGCACCGCCGGTGCTGATGGCCTCGTGCATTACCGCGTGTCGCCCCGGCGCGGCGCGGTGCTGGCGGGGGCTGCCCATATCGTCGTGCACGACCATTGGACATCCTATTTCCAATTGCCCGACGTTACGCATGCGATGTGCAATGCCCATCACCTGCGCGAATTGACGGCGCTGGTCGACATCGACGGCGAGGACTGGGCCCGAAACATGCGCAGCTTGCTGCGCCGTCTGTGCCATGCGGTCAATCTGGCACAGGAGAAGGCAGCAGCACTGCGCCCCGCCACGATCAGCACCGCCGAGCGGATCTATGACCGCATCCTGCGCGAGGGCATCGCCTGGCACGAGACACAGCCCCCGCTGCCTCGCGATATCAAGCGAGGACGCATCAGGCGGCGCACCGGCCATAATCTCCTGCTGCGCCTGCAGCAGCATAAACAAGCCGTGCTGCTGTTCCTGCACAATCCGGCCGTGCCCTTCACCAACAACGAAGCCGAGCGCGACGCGCGCATGATGAAACTGCGCCAAAAAATCTCCGGCTGCTTCCGGACCTCACAAGGCGCCGAGAACTTTGCTTGCCTGCGCACCCTGATCGGAACCGCCCGCAAGCGCGCGTGGTCCATACTCGATACCCTTACCCAGCACCCGGACCTCCTCATCAGCAGGCTCTGAGCACGAGCCGATCGACCTGGGCAGTTACCGCTCCGCTCGCAATGACGGCGAGGAATTATGGCCTAGCATTACAGTTGCGCATTTTGCTGATCTCTGAATCTATGGGCGACCATGATTCGGGAGATCATGG
>JBBCHB010000023.1:0-108583 GCA_037200015.1 Aliidongia sp.
ATGAGGCTCGAGAACGAGACATTCGGTTTGGAGGAGATCGCGAAGGCGTTTCGGGCTATCTCGAAGGAGGTCCATTATGACGGCCTGGCCGAAGCTCTTCTTGAAGCCGCGCTCGGATTTTCCGGAGTCATGCGAGGCGCGGTGCTGCTGAGCGAAGGCGGCGAACTTCTCGCGAAGGCCGACGCGAACTTTCCGCGCGAGCGGGTGAAGGCCCTTGCCTCGCGACCATCCGGCGAATTTAGATTGCCGCCGAATCTCAGCGACCAAGTGCTTGCGCAACAGGAAACCGTCGTGACGCACGACAGTTGGACCGGCTCGGCGCTGATCGATTCGGTCGAACAATTGCAGGGGCGGGACATCGATGTGTTGTGCCTGCCTCTGATCCATCAGGAGCGGACAATCGGCGTTCTCTATCTCGAATCGGAGAGTGGCGAAGCGAAGTTCACGCCAGCCTGTGTCGTGGTGATGTCGATGCTGGCCTCGCAAGCTGCCGTTTCGTTTGATTCCGCGCAGCTCTTCGAGGCGCTCCGCGAGACCAATATGTGGATGGTCAGGGGCCAGCAACTCGGTCGGATGGGCAGCTATCGATGGAACACGAGGACTCTGTTCTCGCGGGGGTCGCGCGAAATCTATCGCATTCTCGGCCTCAATCTTGAGGTCAATCCGGTGCCGTTCGAGGCGTTCAGAGACCGGATACACCCAGACGATCTGCCCGCTTTGGAGCGGGCGCTCGCAGAGGCGGTCAGAACCCAATCCCCTTTCAGACACGAATACAGAGTTGTCCATGAGGACGGCGCGATCCTGCATGTCGTTGCCGTCGGACAATTCGACCTCGGCCCGTCCGGGGACCTCGAATTGGAAGGCATCATTACCGACATCACCGAGCGGAAGGCCGCGGAGCAAGCGCTTACAGACGCGCAGGCCGAGCTTGCGCGGGCCGCCCGTCTCGCATCGCTCGGGGAACTCGCAGGCTCGATCGTTCACGAGGTCAACCAACCGTTGACAGGGGTCATCGCCAGCGCCGAGGCGTGTCTGCGGTGGCTTGCCCGGGATCCTGCCGAACTGGGCGAGGCCCGGAAATCCGCGTTGCGCGCGATCGAACAGGGGCGCCGGGCGAGCAATGTCGTCACGGGTCTCAGGTCCTTGGTGCGCGATGCGCAGCTCCAATTCGCCGAAGTTCAGATCAATGACGCTGTCGAGGAGGTCCTTATGCTGTCGAAGCGGGAGCTGGAACGCGCGGCCGTAGCCCTCAAGACCGACTTCGACAGCTCGATACCGGACGTCGAGGCCGATCGGGTGCAGCTTCAACAGGTGATCCTGAACCTCGTGCGCAATGCAATTGACGCAATGGCCGGTGTCGATGACCGGGTTCGTGTCCTGACCGCGTCGTCAAAGGCTGCCGATGGCCACGCCTCGGTGACGATCGCCGATACTGGCGTGGGCATCGATCCCGCAAGCAGGGAGCGCCTGTTCGACGCGCTCTACACGACAAAAGGGGAGGGGCTCGGCCTGGGCCTCTCCATCTGTCGCAAAATCATCGGTGCCCATGGCGGACGCCTATGGGCGGAGAACAACGCGAGCCACGGCGCGTTATTTGGCTTCGCTCTCCCCTTTCGCCGATCCGGCCAACTAGCAAGTGGCAACTGAGAATGTCTTCCTCGGCTTATGTCCATATCGTGGACGACGATCGTTCGGTTTGCGAATCGCTCGGCGAGCTGCTTCGCTCTGTCGATTATCAAGTAAAGCTCTACAGATCCGCCGCGGAATTTCTTAAAGTCGATCTGCCTGACGCACCCGCATGCCTCGTACTTGACGTCCGGCTGCCGGGCACGAGCGGGTTGGAGCTCCAGCAATATCTGACACGTCTCGATATCCGGCTGCCTGTCATTCTGATGACCGGCTTTGGCGACATTCCCATGTCGGTGAAGGGTATGAAGGCCGGCGCGGTCGACTTCCTGACCAAACCGATACGCGATCAGGATCTGCTGGAGGCCGTTGCCGCCGCCATTCAAATGGACCAGCGTCGACGGCTGGAGATCGCACAGATTGCTCAGTTGCGGGAACGCTATGAGCGGCTGACGCCTCGCGAACGGCAGGTGATGACGCTGGTCGCGTCCGGGCTCATGAACAAGCAGGTTGCGAACGAGCTGTCGATCAGCGAAGTGACCGTGAAGATGCATCGCAGCAGCGCCACGCGAAAACTGGGCGTGAAGTCCGTGGCGAGGCTCGCACGGATAGCGGAAATCCTCGACCTCCGAGAGTGAGCCGGTCAACCGTCACTGCGGCGCGAGCGGTTGCCGGATAGCTGTGGGCGAGAGCGAGACCCATACGAAGGTATGGGGTTTGGCATCATACTCGACAGATTGTGGCCAAGCCTGGTCGAAAGCATCTTTCGTCTGCATCTCGGCGCTGCCACCCGGCATCAGGTGCCTCCTGCCTTGGCCAGGGCGGCGGGACACTCACCATCGCTACATGGTTCTGTTGCGCTTGGCGTTACCTCGAATGCCACCCCCCCTACAGCGGCTCACGTTCCGTGGGGACGGCGTCCTTTGTCTATCGCGTTCACGGCGCTGGCTGACGAGCAGCTGACCGATGAAGCGATCTCGGCGGGTGCCCGGTGTAAGTCGTTCTGAGCAATGGAGCCGTCCGTCACCAGTGTCTCTTATCTTGAAGACGCTCTCGATAGAAGGGTTGCAACAGGCATGTCATCTTCGCTGAGTCCATCGGTAAAGGCTTTCGCTGAAGTCGATTCTGAGTCTTTCCGCCTGGCGATGCGGCAGTTGGCCGGCGGTGTGGCCGCCGTCACAGTCGGCAGGGACAAAGATATTACCGGCTTTACCGCCACGTCCGTCTCGTCATTGTGTGCGCACCCGCCACGATTGCTGGTTTGCCTTGCCAAGAATTCGGCGTCGTGGCCCACGCTTCAGCGCCAGCCCTATTTCGCCGTCAATGTATTGCGCGATGACGAGCGCGCCCTCGCCGATCGCTTCGCCGGCCGAGACGGCCTCGAAGGTCCCGATCGATATGTCGGGGCACGGTGGACGACCATACTGACTGGAGCGCCCGTCCTCGAGACCGCTCTCGCCTCTTTCGATTGCGAAGTCGAGGAAATGCTTCCGCGCTACGATCACGCCATCATCATTGGCCGTATCTGCGCCGTCAGCTCCGGCACCGGGTTCTGCCCGCTCGTCTACTGGCAGGGCGATTATCATCCATTCGAGCGGACTGTTGGAAGCACATGAACTCATCGGTTGGGGAACGTCGCAGTGCCGATAGGCCGGCCGGTGCGGGCGCCGCGAGCCAGGGTCTCTGTTCCTCGGGCAAGGTTCGGTGGCGCGCGCCTCAAGGATTCGAGCCGGCCGCCTGAAGGAGGGCGAAATGATGACACGGAAGAGAGAGTCGGAGCGGCTGGCCGCGCTCTCGGACGGCGTGTTCGCCGTGATCATGACGCTTCTCGTGTTTGAGTTGAAGCCGCCGCACACTGCGAGCATTCAAGCTCTCGTCGCCCTCTGGCCGACCGCGGTGAGCTACGCGATCAGCTACCTCTTCATCGCGATCGTTTGGATCAATCACCATCATCTTTTGCAGTATGCGACCGTCGCGACGTCGCGGCTGATCTGGGGAAATTTTGCCCATCTGTTTACGGTCTCGCTGATGCCGTTTTCGACGGCATGGATCGCAGAGACCGAGTTGGCGGCAATTCCCGTGGCGTTTTACGCCTGCGTCTTCGTTCTGGTGAACGCGACCTACCTCGTCCTGTGCTTCGAGGCCGTCGATGGGCCTCAGGGCGAAGGCCTGCCGCACCGTGCGCAGATGATGATGCGTGTGAGATCGCTCGTGACACTCGGAATATTCGTCGCCGCGGCGATCGTCGCGCTCAAATATCCGGCCGGCGGAATGGCGCTGATATGCCTCTGCCTCGTCGTCTATTTTCGACCAGAGGCGCCGGGCATGAAGGTCTGAAAGCGATGATCTGCCAACTTGAAGAGTCTCTCTGTCAACTTTGAGCAACGTCTTGGGATGGAACATGGATAGATCCAAAGGAAAGGCCACCGTCGTACTGGTTCATGGCGCCTGGGCCGACGGCTCGAGCTGGAACGACATCATCGGGCCATTGCTGTCCGCGGGTTTGAATGTCGTGGCGGCGCCGATTCCGTTGACATCCCTGTCCGATGACGTGAACGCGCTCGACCGCACCTTGGAGCGCACCGACGGCCCCGTGGTCCTGGCGGCGCATGCCTATGCCGGCGCGGTGATAGCGGCGAGCAGCAACGAACGAGTCCGATCATTGGTCTTCATAGCGGCCCTGGCGCCGGAGGAGGGCGAGACGGTCGCCGAAGTGTTCTATCGCGACCAGCCGCATCCGGAAGCGCCGCAATTGGCACCCGACGCGCACGGATTCATCTGGATGCCGCAAGACCGGTTTGCCGCCGCATTCGCTCAAAACGCGTCCCCTGAACGAGCAGCCCTTTTTGCTGCGACACAGCGGCCGATCGCCGTCGCATGCATTCAGCAGAAGGCGCCGCGGCCGGTTTGGAAAGCGAAGCCGTCCTGGTATCTCGTTGCCGAGGAAGACCGGATGATTCACCCGGCTACGCAACTCTTCATGGCGCAACGCATGGGCGCGCGGATCCGATCGGAGAAGGTCGACCATACGCCGCTGGTCACTGCGCCAAAGCCCGTCATCGAGTTGATCCTCGAAGCCGTGGCGAGTTCGGCTGTGTGATCGACACAGGCAGGAGCGGACGAATGACCGGGATCTCTTACCGGCGGATACCCGTCGACGGCATCGAAATATTCTACCGGGAGGCGGGTCGCCCGAACGCGCCGGTCATTCTGTTGCTGCACGGCTTTCCGACTGCAAGCCATATGTTCCGCGATCTAATGCCCCTTCTTGCCGACCCCTTCCGACTGATCGCCCCGGACCTTCCAGGCTTTGGACAGTCGGCGATGCCGACGGAGGCGCAGTTTCAGTACACGTTCGAGAACCTGGCTCGGACGATCGGACGTTTCACCGAGGTGCTCGGCCTCGATCGCTTTGCCATCTACGTGTTCGACTATGGTGCGCCGGTCGGGTTCCGGATGGCGTTCAAGGATCCGGATCGGATCACGGCAATCATTTCCCAGAACGGCAACGCCTATGAGGAGGGGCTGAGCGCGGGCTGGGATTCGATGAAGGAATACTGGCGTCACCCGACGGCCGAGTATCGGGAGTCGCTGCGCGCAGCGTTCACCCCTGCGGCTACCCGGTACCAGTACACGCAGGGGGTCGAGGAGCCGTCATTGGTCTCGCCCGACGGCAGTGCGCTGGACGATTTCTACCTGGCCCGGCCCGGCGCGCACGACGTGCAACTCAGCCTCTTCACGGATTACGGCGCCAACGTCGCGCTCTATCCGGCATTCCAGGAATATTTCCGCTCGCGCCGTCCGCCGCTTCTCGCCGTCTGGGGTAGGAACGATCCGTATTTTCTGCCCGAGGGCGCCACGGCCTTCCGGCGTGATATCCCGGACGCGGAAATCCACCTCTTTCCGACCGGGCATTTCGCTCTCGAGACGCATTACGCCGAGATCGCGGCCGCGATCGACAGCTTTCTCACGGCCCACGGCATCCGCGCTGAAGGGGCCGCAGGTGACCGGCCGCCATATGCCGCGCTTTCGCCAACCATCTGAATCGAGCGCGCCAGTTCGACGGCGCGGTTCGGACCGTACCAGAGGAGACAGCCATGCAGCGCACCCAGATGATCCTGAGCGCCTTCTTCTTCAATCCACAGGGCGATCATCGGATGTCATGGCGCCATCCGGATGCGCCGGGCCGCGATATCTTTGATCTCTCCTACTACCGAAATCTGGCGGAGGCCGCGGAAGCTGCCCGCATGGACGCGATCTTCGTCGCCGACCACGTGGCGATGTGGGACACCTATGAGAGCAACATCGCGCATTATGCCAATGCGCGGCTGGAGCCGATCACCATGTTGGCCGCCCTGGCCGCGGTGACGCGTCACATCGGCCTGATCGTGACCGCTTCTGCTTCGTACAGCGAGCCCTACAACATCGCCCGGGCTTTCGCGTCGCTCGATCATATCAGCAACGGCCGTTTCGGATGGAACGTCGTGACGTCGGGCATGAACGAAGAAGCGATGAATTTCGGCCGTGACGCCAATATCGAGCACGCGTCCCGCTATGAGCGCGCCGAGGAGTTCCTCGACGTTACGAAGGCGCTCTGGGACAGTCTCGAGGACGACGCCTTGCTGCTCGACAAGAAATCGGGCTACTTCGCCGATCCAAGTCGCGTCCATCGCATAAATCACGTCGGGAAGCACTTCAAGGTGCGGGGTCCCTTGAACGTGCCGCGCCCGCCTCAAGGGTATCCGGTCATCGTGCAGGCCGGCTCGTCGGAAGACGGCAAGCTCCTCGCCGCGAAACATGCGGATCTCAATTTCGCACTGGTGCGGACGATCGAGGAGGGCCAGCGCTATCGGAAGGATTTCGACGAGCGCCTCCAGCGCGTCGGGCGTCAGCCCAGCGATCTCAAAGTCCTGCCCGGCATCCTGCCGATCGTTGCGAAATCGAGAGCCGAAGCGCAGGAGAAGCGTGATTTCCTGGAAACGCTCGTACCCGCGCGCGTCGGGATTGATCTCGTTTCGAGCTGGTGCGGGATCGATCTGTCCGGTTATCCCGCCGATGGCCCGCTTCCGCCTTTGCCTGATGCATCGACCTACGATGGCCAAAGGACAAATCTGGAACGGCTTGCGGCCTTCGCCAAGGAGAACCTGACGATCCGCGAGATTGCCCGACGTATCTCGAATGCGGGCACGGGACCGGTTATGGCCGGCACGCCAACGGAGATCGCGGACGAGATGGAAGCTTGGTATGCAGCCGGTGCTGCGGATGGCTTCAATCTGATGTTCCCGCTCCTGCCTGACGACTGGCTGAACTTCGCCGGGCTCGTCGTGCCGGAACTGCAGCGCCGCGGCTTGACGCGAAAGGAATATGGCAGCGGGACGTTGCGGGACCGGCTGGGCCTGCCCAGGCCTGCGAACCGCTTCAGCCGCAATTAGCGCCCAGCGATGGTTGGGAGAATTCAGGGGCGGCAGAGGCGTCAGGTGCGCTCGAGCCTGCCTGCATCGATATTCTAACGTAACCTGTGAAAGTCATATTGACAGGTTACGACGAGCCGGGATATCTGAATCGAAGGTCGTTGAATGTCTACGACCGCAGCGAAAGGGCGCCTCAATGTCCAAAGTCAGCTTCCAGAAGGTCGACGTCGATGGCTTCAACATTTTCTATCGCGAGGCGGGGCCGAAGGACGCGCCCGTGCTCCTGCTGCTCCACGGTTTTCCCAGCGCCGGCCACATGTTCCGCGATCTCATTCCGCAGCTTTCCGATCGGTTCCGCGTCATCGCGCCCGACCTGCCCGGATTTGGCCAGTCGGACATGCCGGACCGGACGAAGTTCAGCTACACGTTCGAAAATATTGCCGGGGTCATCGACCGCTTCACGGAAGTCATCGGGCTTCGCCGTTTCGCCATCTATGCTTTCGATTACGGCGCGCCGACCGGGTTCCGTCTTGCAGTGCGGCATCCTGAGCGGATCACCGCCATCATCTCGCAGAACGGCAACGCCTATGTCGAAGGGTTGAGCGACGGCTGGAATCCGATCCGAGCCTATTGGCAGGACCGATCGGAAGCGAACCGCGCGGCCCTCCGCGCGTTCCTGTCGCCGGAGACGACGCTCTGGCAGTACACCCATGGCGTTGCCGATACGTCTTCAGTTTCGCCGGACGGATATTCGCTCGATAACTTCTATCTGGCGCGTCCCGGCGCAGATGAAGTGCAGCTCGACCTCTTCGGCGACTACAAGAGCAACGTTGCGCTCTATCCCGAGTTTCAGGCCTATTTCCGCAAGCATACGCCGCCGTTCCTGGCAGTTTGGGGCCAGAACGATCCGTTCTTCCTGCCGCCCGGTGCCGTAGCGTTCAAGCGGGATATTCCGGGTGCCGAGGTTCGTTTCTTCGACACCGGGCACTTTGCGCTCGAGACTCATTGTGACGAGATCGCTGCGGCGATCCGCGATTTTCTCTCCCGGTCAAAATGAAGAGTCATGGGCGGCACCGGCCGAATGGCCGGTGGTCCGCGTCTCGTCAAATGCTTCGTTTCGAGGAGTGATCCGATGCGCGCAATTGTCCTCGATAAGTTTGGCGGCCTCGATAGTCTGGTGCTCAAGGAGATCCCCGACCCCGAGCCGTTGGCGGGACATGTCGTCATCCAGGTAAAGGCGTTCGGCATCAATCACGCCGAGCTGCACATGCGCCGCGGCGAATGGGCCGAGGCGGCACCGGTCAGCGGCATCGAATGCGTCGGCCTTGTGAGTTCCTGCCCTGGGGGCGAGTTTCCGGTCGGTGCAAAAGTGGCCGCTCTCATGGGCGGCCTCGGCCGCACCATCAACGGCAGCTATGCCGAATATACCCGCGCGCCGGTTTCCAATGTGGCGCTGATCGAAGCGGACCTGCCATGGGCCGAACTCGCTGCGATTCCCGAAACCTACGCGACCGCCTGGACCTGCCTGTTCCGCAATCTTGAGATCGAACGCGGCCAATTGCTCGTCATCCGCGGCGCGACCTCCTCGTTCGGTCAGGCTGCGCTGAAGATGGCCGTCAATGCCGGTGTCCGCGTGATTGCAACGACCCGTAGCCGCGAACGCTTCGCGATGCTGGAGCGATTGGGTGCCGAACGCTGCGAGATCGAGCGGCGTGATCTATCGAAGCACATCCCCGAAGCAAAGAAGATCGATGCGGTGCTCGACCTGGTCGGCAATACCGTCATGCTCGACTCGCTCGCCATGCTTCGCCGCGGCGGCCGGTCCTGTCTGGCCGGCTGGCTCGGCGGCCTTGATCCCATTCCGGACTTCAACCCGCTGCTGCAGATGGCAAGCGGCGTCTATCTGACGTTCTTCGGCAGCTTCGTGTTCGGAACGCCGGGCTTTCCGCTCTCGGATGTGCCGCTTCAACAGATCGCCGGCGACGCCGCGGCCGGCCGGCTCGACGTCAAGCCGACCAGAACCTTCCGTTTCGAGGACATCCGCGAGGCTCATCGTGTGATGGAGGCCAATGAGGCGAGCGGCAAGATGGTCGTAGTTCACGCCTGAAGCCGCATCCGACCCCCGTAAACTTCAACGGCGCCAGAGGATTGTATCATGACGCAATCGGTAGCAATCGTAACCGGCTCGAGTTCCGGAATCGGCAGAGCGACAGCGATCCGGCTGGCCCGTGACTTCTCGGCTGTCGTCCTCGCGGCGCGGGGCGCAGCCGAGCTCGCGGAGGTCGCCGACCAGGTGCGCGCGAATGGTGCCGAGCCGCTCGCGATCGATCTGGACCTGATGGCGCCGACGGCTGCCGAAACCGTCATCAGCGGGACTTTGGCCAAGTTCGGTCGGATCGACGCGCTGCTCAACATCGCCGGCGCGGTGCCGGGAATCGACCTGTTTCAGATGACGGATGAGCAGTGGAACACAGGAATGGAGCTCAAGCTCCATGGCGCCCGCCGGTTGACCCTCCGTGCGTGGGAGGCTTTGAAGGCGGCGAAAGGCGCCGTCGTCCTCATCTCCGGCAATAGCGCGGAAATCCCGGCGGCTTCGGCAGCGGCGGTCGGCGTGATCAATGCCGCGATCGTCGCCCTGGCCAAGGCGTTTGCCGATCGCGGCGTTGCGGACGGCATCCAGGTGAACAGTGTATCGCCGGGGCCGGTCATGACCGGTCGGCGCCTGTCGATGATCGAAAAATGGGCCTCGGCGCATGATGTCAGCGTCGACGAGGCGAAGCAGGCGCTTCTGACGAAAGCTGGGATCAGCCGGTATGGCGAGCCGCAGGATATCGCCGATCTCATGGCCTTTCTGGTTTCTCCGGCTGCGCGCTGGATTACGGGCATCCAACTTCGCATCGATGGCGGTGAAGTGAAGTCGGTCTAAATCCCCGGCTGCCGGACTGACCGTGCTCTGCCTCGCAGTGCCGTGCCGGGCGCGCTGTCACGGTTCGCCGGGCCTGACCGCCCCGGCAGCGCTGCATTGCCTTCAGCCCGGTGCGGGAGTGACGGCCCAGGGGCCTGCCGGCGGCATCTTGTCGGGCAGAGACTTCTTCCCTCGGGCAATCACTGCGGGCCGCCCTTGCCAGCCTTCGAAGGCCGGCGGATAGCGGACGATCTCGACGCGTTCGAAATACTGGCGGAACAGCTCGACCATGAACTCTATGTTCGGCGCCAGCAGATGGGCATGAGCCGCGCCGATGTCGTCTTCGATATAGCTCCAGAGGATGCCGGTGACCATCACGCGGCCATCATTCTGCGTTGGCGCCTGGTAGGGCAGGTTCACGCCGGTAAGAAGACGCGGATCGGTCAGCGGCATGAAGCAGGTGCCGTCCATCGCGGTCCAGGACCAGAGATTCGCGACGAGCCGGTCGAGCTCCGCGATCGTCTCCGCAAAGCCGTAGGCGTACCACATGCAGGAGACCAATCCCCACCGATTCTCCCATTCGGGGATGGGGTCGCGGTAATCATGCTCCCGCAGCTCTATAGTCGGATTGCCCTGCCGCGCCAGCCGGAGCATGGCGGGCGAGAGATCGATCCCGGCGCGCCGGACCTCGGGGAAATGCCGCAGGAAATAGCCGGTGCCACAGGCGACGTCGAGCCAGCTCACCCCGGCGGTCAGGAGGTGTCGGATCAGGCGCAGCTCGCTGTCGGTGTCGGCGAGCACCAGCGGGTCGAGCAGGAACTTCCGCTCGTAATTCGCGGCATAGGCGTCGTCGTAGAGCCGCACGACATCCTGTCGCTTCGAGCCGCGGCCCCTGCTGCCAGACTGGGGCGGTCTCGATGGTGCGGCGAACCGCGTGAAATAGGCCTCGACGGTATTCTCGAGCTCTCCGCCCCAATCGCCTAGCCGCTTCAGGATCGCCCGCCAATCGCCGGCCAGCTGCAGCATCTCCCGCCAATCGTCGAGCTGCCGCATCAGAGGCTGGCGGAAGACGGCGGCATGCAGCAGGGGAATCCAGAAGAAGCCCGGCCCCTCGAAGCCGAGTTGCAGCGCCGCGGCCATCGGCAGCCAGAAGACATAGAACATCTCGTTGGTGAAGGGCACGCTCGGCCGCACCGCCGCCGGATCGGCGGTCAGGGCGAATTGGAAGCCGAGCTGGTATTTCACCGCTTCGGACCCGGTGTAGAGGATGAAGGCCGGGATCGCGAGCGGGAACCAGGGGCACAGCAGGAGGGTGAAGAGCGCACTGACGGGAAGCTCCGCCAGGAGATTGAACCGGGTCAGGAAACGCTGGAGGGTTGTGGCATCGGCCTTGGTGACAAAGGTCCCGACCCCGGATCGGATGTCATTGTCCCGATCCGCGATCTGATGATGCAGGATCCCCTTCAGGCCCAAAACCGCGGCCCAAAGCGTCGCCACCAGGGCGATAACAGTGAGCCCGCCCGGTGCCGCCGGTGCGAACAGGGCGAGGATGAACAGGGTCGGTGTGATATGCGAGCCCAGCGCATCGCAGGCTACGCCGAGCAAACCCTTTTCCTTCAGCCGCGTGGCCGGGATCGAATAGATGGTCGGCCATAGGTAGTTGAGCGCAAGCAGCGACACTGCGCCGTTCGGATATGCCGTGACGAGGGCGGGCAGAAAGCCGGCGAGCAGGAACGCCGCGGTCAACAGCAGGCGCCGGGCCGGGCGCATCGTGGCGAGCCGGTTGACCTTATTGGCCAGCCGATCCGCCTCCAGGTCGAACATATCGTTCACGACATGGCCGTAGACCGCGACGCAGCAAATCGAAAACAGAGCGGATACGAGCAGTCGGGCGGTCTGGTCGGGAGCGGTGCCGAACCGAAGGATGTCGATATAGCCGATGGCGAGCAGCGGCGGGATCTTCGAGACAAACCAGTGTCCCGGCCGCCCGAAGGCGAAGAGCCGGGCGACGGCGTCAGACGAGAAGGATGTTCCGTCCATGGCGCGGTCCCTCACTCCGCCGCCTGGGCATGCCAGGCCGAATGGGCCTCGCGGCACCAGGATTGCAAGTTCCGGATCATGACCCGAGCGTCAAGATCATGGCGTGCCGCCTCGGCCGCCGCCGCTCCCAATTCCGCGCGAAACGCGGGCCTGTCGAGCAGCAGCGCAATGGCATCGGCCAAGCGGGCCGGTTCTCGGGGTGGCACGGCCAGCCCGGTCCGCCCGTGATCGATCAATTCGAGCACGCCGCCGCCCGATGCCGTAATGACCGGCGCTCCACAGGCCAAGGCCTCGGCGACGACATAGCCGAACGTCTCTTCGACCGCCGAATGGATCATGATGTCGGCCGCCCGAAAGAAATCGGCGAGACCCGCCCGGGACTGGATATAGCCGACATGGTGGGCTACGACCCCGGGTGCGATCTCCTCGTCCGGCGCGTCCGACCCGGCCACAAGCAGGACGATACCGCCTTCCGGCCGTCGGTCCGGAAGCGCCTTCAGAGCCTGCCGTACCGTATCGAAATCCTTGTAACGGTTGGCCGCGCCTTGGTTCGCGACATAGAGCAGCAGCGTTGCGTCGGGATCGAGGTCCAGACGTCGTCGGGCTTCGTTTCGGGACCCGGGACAGAAAACGTCCAGATCGACCCCGCCCGGAATGTGTTGCCAGTCCAGCGCGGCCGAGGTGAGCACGGATTGCTTGGCCCGATCGAGCAGCCACCGGCTTTCGGCCGAGATGAAAAGGCGGGAGTTCCGGAAGATCTGCTGCTTGCGCTGCAGATTGTCCCGCGATGCATCCTGGGCGATCGCCGGCGGGATGGTCAGGTCGGGACAGGCGCCGCATCCGTTCTGCCACCGGCCGCAGCCCAGCGTATAAGCACAATGACCGGTCTGCAACCAGGTATCGAACAGTCTCAGCGCGACCGGCACGCGGTGGCTCAGCTCGGATAGGGCACGCAGGTCGAAATAGCCGCCATGGAGGTTGTGGCACAGCACGAGATCCGGCGGCGAACCGGTCAGCTCGACAATCCGATGGGAATAAGGGTGATTGAAATCTTCAAGCCCCAGGGACACGTCAGTGCTTCGCTGCTGCTCGATCTCTCGCCAGAGGCGCTCATTTGCATAGGGCCTGTAATCGAAAAATGGACTCTCGTAAAACGACAAAACGCGGGGGTGATTTCCAGACTTATTGCCGACGAGGAGCCAGGCATCGAGGCCAAGCTTCAGAAATCCATCAAGAACTGCCATAGACACACGCTCGGCTCCGCCCCCTTCGTCTGCGGTGTTGACGATCACAATTTTACGGAGCTCTCGCGTCATCGTTTTCTCAAGCTTCTCTAATATCATTATTGACCCATACTGCACCGAAAGCTCAGCCGCCGTCACCGTCTCTTCTCGTCTATCTCCAAACCCCTCCGCCGCGTCGCTCCGGTAGCCCGCCCCAGATCACGGTATTATGATGTGAGAAGCGGCGCTTTGCGAGAGTGTGGCTGCCGCGGCCGCAGCTCCCTCTTGACCCGGCCCTTGGGACCGGCTCGATAGGATAGCGGCAGCCGACGAAGAGGTGAGTCATGAATGCTTCCGCCGAGTTCCTGAGCCCTGCCGAGGCCGCCCAAAGGCTCGGCGTATCCGTCAAGGCCCTGCGGATCTACGAGCGGCACGGTTTGGTCAAGCCGATCCGCAGCTCTGTCGGCTGGCGGGCCTATGGTCCCGATCAGATGGCCCGTGCCGCCGAAATCGCCACCCTGCGTGCGCTAGGCCTCAGTCTTGCGCAGGTCGAGTGCGTGCTCGACGGCGATGCGGCGAGCCTCGAGCCGGCTTTGGCAGCGCATCAGGCGGCGCTCGAAAGCCAGATTCGCCAACTCACCGCCATGGTGGGCCGGGTGCGCGGCCTGCGCGCCGGCCTAGCTTGCGGCGCGGCACCGAGTGTCGGAGACCTGGCCCGTCTTGTGGCGCCGGCGAAGGCGCTTCATGTCGCATTCGATCTGCCGTGGCCGTGGGGCGGCGAACGCTTTGAGCTTTCCGACATCCGGCCGCTGAACTACCTCACCGGTCCGCTCGGCTGCGGCAAGACCCGGATGGCCATCCGCTTGGCGGAAACGCTGCCGGGCGCCATGTTCCTCGACCTTGACCGTGCCGCAGATGGCGGCGCGGCGGCTCGCGCACAATTTGACCGTGACCCGGCGCTGCAAAAGCGGGTGAATGACAGCCTTGCCTGGCTTCTGGAGGATGGCGCCACCCTGTCGGACGCGCTGTTCGCCCTGGTTGTCGGCCTGGAGGTGGCAGGGCCGGCCGACCTGATCGTCGACATGGTGGAGCAGGGACTCGACGCGGCGACTCAGGCAGCCCTTATCTCGCGCCTGCGCCGCCGAGGTCCGGATGCAAACCCGCTATTCCTGATGACGCGCTCCAATGTCATTCTCGACCTTGCCGAAACCGGTCCGGACGAGGCAATCCTCTACTGCCCGGCCAATCACAGCCCGCCGATCCGTGTCGCCCCCTATGCTGGCGCTCCCGGCTATGATTCCGTTGTCACTTGTTTGGCGTCGCCGGAGGTGCGGGCGCGTTCGGAAGGCATGCATGCCCGCATGCCGGAGGTGGCGTGACCGCTCTTTGAACGCGGCTATTTCCGAACTTTGCGGGCGCGGATCCGATCCACCGAGAAGGGGCCGGCCCCGCCCAGTACCAGCGCCGCCAGCGCCGCCAGGTAAAGCAGATCGGTTTCATAGCCCGGTTGGCCGAAATGGGCACCGCTCGCCGTAACGGCCTGAAGCTTTATCGAGCTGAAGCCATTGGGCAGGTGGACGGTGACGATAGCCATCAGCAGCACGATCGCCATCGGGATGCTCGCCAGCGCGACAAAGGCGCCGATCAGGATCACGAAGCCCCCAAATATTTCCACCAGCACGGTCGCCCACGCCATCGGCAACGGGAACGGTGTGCCGATCGCATGCAGGATGTCGGCAAAGGACTCGACACCGCGCCCCAGCTTGGCAAAACCATGTTCCATGAAGCCATACCCGACGATCAATCGAAGCGGCAAGGGGGCCCATCGCCCCGCCATCCCGTCCGCCGCAAATCGATACCAGCGCTTCATCACCGTCATCTCCGTTTCCTTCTTAACCTCGCTGCAGGGAATTCGCTTGGGCGAGGGTGAAGGTTACGGACATAGGGACATCATTATGTCATGCTAGTCATATGATCAACCAGCCCCCCGATCGCTCTCCTCTCTATGCAAGGGTGGAAACCGCGCTTAGCGAACGCATTGCGGCAGGGGCGCTGGCTCCGGGTGATCGCCTGCCCTCGGAAGACGAACTTGCCGCCGAGTTCGCCGTCAGCCGGACGACGGTCCGGTCCGCGATACAGAGCCTGGTCCAGCGGGGTCTCGTCGAGATCCGGCGCGGCCGCGGGACGTTTGTCGCAGCACCCAAGATCATGCAGGAGCTGACCAACCTCACGGGGTTTGTCGAGGACATGGAGGCGCTCGGGCGCCAAGCCACTGCCAGCCTGCTGGACCAGCGTGCCGTCGCGGCCGATCCTACCGTCGCGCGCCACCTCATGATAACGCAGGGGACGCCGGTGACCCGCATTCGGCGAGTCCGGCTGGCGGACGGCATGCCGCTCTCTTACGATGAGACCTTCCTGCCGACCGATCTCGGCGAAAAAATCGTCGGGGACGATCTCGAGACCGAGCCGATCTTCGCGTTGCTCGAACGGAAATACCAGACGCCGCTGGTCGAGGCCGAGTATCAGCTCGAGGCGATCGTTGCCGATGCAGCGATCGCGGAAGCGCTTTGTGTGCCGATAGGGAGCCCGATCTTCCTGATCGAGCGGACCTCCTATGCCGTTGGCGGACGCGCGGTCGACTATGAGCGCCTGCACTACCGAGGTGACCAGATCCGGTTCGTCACGCGATTGGCCCGCAAGGCAGCGCCTTAGCGAAACCCACTCGGCCGATCATGCACGACGTTCAAGGTGCCAAGGATACTCGCAGCGGCGCGAGGCAGCGGAAGAGTGCCGGCGCGATATCGGTGGAGCGGAAGCGCCAGCCGAGAATTTCGGATATGCCGGCCGCCATCAGCGCATCGGCGCCGATCTCGTCGGCCGATGCCGTTGCGAGCAGGATCGGCCGGTCCGGAACGATCGCATGCAACGCCCTGGCGAGATCGAGTGCCGCGCTCGGCGCGACATGGCCGACCACCACCACATCGAACCGATCCGGCGACGCGCGGCACGCTGTCAATGCATCGGCCCCTTCCGTGAAACCGACCGGCTCATAGCCGAGCGCCGCCA
The DNA here is from genome assembly GCA_037200015.1 of Aliidongia sp. GTDB lineage: Bacteria > Pseudomonadota > Alphaproteobacteria > ATCC43930 > CGMCC-115725 > JAXDMU01. The sequence continues at coordinate 16,272 of JBBCHB010000023.1, forward strand.
GTATATCCTCGTCTCGCAGGAGCTGTTCCCGCTCTTCATCGATGATCAGCACCGTCTCGCCGTGCCCGACCGGAAGCTTCGGCAAGTTCTCGCTCGTTCGATCACCCGGGCCGCGCTACAGGGCAGCCAAACCTCGAACCGGCTACCTGCACCCGGCGTGCTCTGAACATGCATCTCTCCGCCGTGCTCGCGTATGGTTTCGAGCGCCGTTGCGAGACCGAGGCCGTTGCCGGCCGGACGCGTGGTGAAGAAGGGTTCGAAGATCCTCTGCAGGACCGCGTCGTTCATGCCGCGTCCGGCGTCGCTCACGGCAATGCAGACCATAGCAGCCCGGTGCCAGTTCGCCATGGCTGAGCGGCTGCGCCCGGTCGAATTCCCGCATCACGGTGTCGATTTCGATGCATCCGGACCCGTCCATCGCCTGCGCCGCATTGTTGCAAAGGTTTAGAAGCACTTGCTGCAGATGCCGCGGGCTCACCGGAAACGAACGCCGTTCCGTTTTCATGTGGATTGCAAGCTCGATCGTCGGCGGCAATGTCGCGCTCAGCAACGAGGCTGTCTCGGCGATCAGCGACTGTATGCTCATCGGATGACGGCGGGCCTCGGCGGCGTTGCCGAAGGCCAGGATCCGGCCGATCAGATCGCGTGCACGTTCTGCGGCACGCCGGATTTCGGCGAGATTGCCGGCCAGCCGGGCATCCGGCCTAGCCTGCGTCTCCGCCATCTCGGCATATCCGAGGATGGCGCTCATATGTTGTTGAAATTATGCGCAATACCGCTGGCGAGGGGCCCCGACCGTTTCCATGCGGCGGGCATGCTGCAATCGTGTCTCGAGCCGCGCTCTTTCCTGCTCCATGATCTGACGCCGAACGGCATTGGCGATGGAATCGAGCGCCATCGGCAACAGGCTGAGTTCGCCGGCCCGAGTGATCCGGCAAGGCCCCCGCACGGCGTCGAAGCCGAGGATGTGGTGCGTGTCGCCCATGCCCGGCGTCGACACGCAGGCCCAGCCCTGAATGCCGAGGGCGGCGCAGGCATCCCTGTGCGCTCCGGGTGGCAGCCAGTTTACATACGGAATGTGGACGACGCCCTCCGCGCTCGGGCTGAACCGGGTCGTCAGTTTCGCCGCCCTATCCGGCCAATCCGGTGGGAAGCTGATGCCCTTTCGATGCCAGTGATGACTCTGTACGGAGGGGTCCGAGGATATGAAATAAGCCCGATCGGCACCGACGCATTCCGCCATATCGACGAGAGCCTGTTCGATGACGGCGTTGATATCCTGAGGCCGGGCATCGACGAAGCGCATCGAGATGCCGGCTATGACGTGTTCGAACGCGGCACGGCGGTGCAGCGCCATCGACTGCGCCCGGATCCGCAACCCAAGGCGAACGAGGATGGCGACGAGCAGCAGCGACGTGACATAGAGCGCCAGGCGAAACCAGCGCGCCGTCGTCCGGGAGATGTTTTGCTGCGCCAGCACCGCGGCGCGCAGGGCTTCCCGGTCCTGTTCCTGCGGTATGGCGTGCAGCGCCTTCAGCAGGTTGTCCGTTGCCGGGAGGATTTCGTGGAGCAGCCGCCCATGCGCCAACAGTCCTCGAACGGCGTCGGCCTCGGCGTCGGTCGGCAAAGATGGCTGTCGGGCAAGCTCATCCAGCCGATTCTCGACCTCGCGTGCTGTATCCGACGATGTGTCGAGCGTGAAATTCAGCATGGCGCTCACCAGCCCGCCAACCGCCGGAGCGATCGGCCGCGTCTGGTCCGAAGCGCTTAACCGGGCGCTGAACAGGCCGAAATAGGCAAGGGAGTTCTGCAGCAGGGCATTGTCGCTCTTGACACGCTCGATCAGCGCCTCCTCACGCCCAACCGACTCCGTCAGTCGATCGATCGTTGCCGATGCCTGGGCATCGACGGCAGCGGTTTCGCGCAATCGGCTGAGGGACTTATCCAGGGCATTTGCCTCGCGGACCAGCGGGTCGTAATTGCGCAGCACGCCGGCGCGCGCACTGAGGACATTGCCTTGCAGTGCACTCTCCTGCATGGCGAAATGATCGACCGTGGCGAGAGCGGTATCGAACAGCTCCGCGTTCTCGTTGGCTGCCCGAAACGCCAGCCAGGTGAGCAACAGGAGCAGCAATGGGATCGCGGCTGTCGTCGGCTTCATGGTGCTGCCGCCGTCACTGGGTGGTCCTGATAAGTGCCGGTCAGCGTACCCAGAAAGGCGACGATCTCCGCTACCTGCTGATCCGAGAGTGTCTGGTTGAGCTGGCCGGCGGCCATTCGGCGCACCGCGTCGCCCAAGGTGGGGGCGCTCCCGTCATGGAAATAGGGCGGGGTCGTCGCAATGTTGCGGAGGCTCGGCACCCGCAGAATTTCAGGCTTGGCCGTGGCAACCGGATGAAAGATGCCGTGACGCTGGAACAGATTGCCGCCGACATTCACACCTTGATGGCAGGAAACGCAGCGGAGCGATTTGAACAGCGCATAACCGGACTGCTCCTCGGCCGACAGGGCCTCGGCGTCGCCGTCGAGCCAGCGGTCGAAGCGGCTTCCAGGGGTCAGGAGCGAGCGCTCATAGGTCGCGATGGCATCCAGCAGGCTCGCCCGGTCAGGTCCGTGCCCATAGGCTGCCTCGAACTGCCGCGCAGTGTCGGCATCCGCGCTCAGACCTCCAAGCACCTCGTCGAAACTGGTCGCCATGAAGGCAGGGTCTTGCAGCGAGGCTTCGGCCTGGTCCTCCAGCGTCCGGAAACTGCCCTCCCAGCCGATGCGGAAACTCAGCGCCGCATTGAAGACGGTGTTGGTGTTGAGCGGCAGGTCGGAGCCGTCAGGCGACTTGTCCAGCCGCTTGCCGTCCGCCCCGTTGGTGCGCGTGTCGTGGCAAGGATGAGCATGAGCGCGAGCCATCGTGGGACAGGCGAGGATCCGCGAATAAGCGTTCTCCAAGCGCCAGCTTCATCGGGTCGGCGGCAGGGGGCGCGGGAATCGCCGTGATGGGCTCTTCGCCGAGTACGGATCCCTGGTCCGGCGCCGGCGACGGAGCGATTGGTGCCGACGCCGTGCCGATGGCGAGCAGCACCAGTCCCACCCAGGTCCAGCGGCCCTGATCGCAATGTGCTCCGCAACCCGGATCGCCCGGTCCGGGGGGATGATCGTAAATCGGATGGCGGCAAATCGATGCTCCTCAATGCCTCATCGGCCCGTCGTCGTGACCTCCCCAACCGGACTCGCTGCGGCGCTCGGTACTTCAAGGGGGCTCGCGGATTGGGCAATGCTGCCGGTAGTCCGGGCGGCTGGAAAAAGCTTGGATACGTTGCGTCTCCACAAGCGGCGATGCGTCGAGAGTCCGGTCGAATATCCAGGATAGCAGGCAGAAGGACCGAATGCGATGCCGTGCCGGCGTCTGATGCGGCGATCAGCGGCGGCTTCTCCGTAGGTTGCATCGATCTCTCCCGCCACGCATGACCGAGGCCATCCTGCCGTTCGGGTGTTACGACGCTGTTCCGGCGCGGGCGAGAGAGGTTACGATCGTCGCGCAGGCCTCTTCGTCTTGTCCAGTCGAGTGTCTTCAATTTGCCGCCGTGGCGCGAGATTCGGGCTGGCGGATCAAATACCGATAGACCGCGGTGAGTTCGTCATCGTCCATTTTCCCCGATCGGACGCCACGGCATTTTGTTGCTGAGCTCGTGGCCGCCAGGATCGATGCCGGTACGCAGGGTGGGCGATGAATTCCGCCGGCGTCCATTCCTTGACAAGGGCCAGATCGGGCCCGATGGGGGCCAACTGACCTTCTAGCCCGCCGGTCAAATCGGCGCCATGGCAGGAGCGGCAATCCCGATACGACAGGATATATTCGCCGTACCGTACCGTTGGACCTTTCGGCGGCGCGGTGATGGTGCCGAGAGTGATCGGCTTGCCCGCCGGCAGCATGCCTGCGCCCAACATGATGACTCCCAACAGGTTGAACCGGTCCGGCGGCTCTGCGGTCTCCCGCCCGGCGGCGGGCTGGCTGCGGAGATAGGCGATGACGGATTGGATATCCTCGTCGCTCAGCCTGCCGGCGTTGATATAGGACATGATGGTCAGCCAGCCGCCCGTCGGCACCGATGCCGTTGCGGATGGCCCGAAAGATTTCGCCATCCGACCATCGGCTCAATTGCCCGGCCGGAGTCAGGTTGGAAGAGACGAAGGAGCCCACCGTGATCGGAAAATCGCCGCCGATGTCCACGGTCGCCGGTGAGCGGACCAGTGCGCGAATGGCAAGCGCTGCAGAAGCCTGTCGGCGATATCCTGACCGCGTTGGATTTGTTCCGCAGTGCGAGCGACGCTCAGCTCCGAAGCGGAGTAGTGCGGGCATGCAGCTTGATCAGCCCGCTGATCGCCAGCACGCTGGCCAAAGACAAGGCTGCGGCCGACGGGCCGCCGCGCCGGCGCCGCCCCATTTCAACATGCTGCCTTTCACGCGCCAGGCACGCCTGCCCACCCACGCCGACAAGACCGCCGCAGCGATCAGTATCAGCAGACCCGCAATATTGGGCATGTCGATGCGCGACGTATCCACGGCTCCACGAGTTCTCCCGGCCGGTTGTCGGTCATGGCCTCCTCTGGATCGCGCAGTAACCGCAACGGCGATTCGGCAGCGACCTGAGGTCACCCGCCGAAACTGCGACGTTGCGACCGCCGATCCGGTGCCCAGCTTGCAGGTGGAGAAATTACGTCACGATTGCGGCGCCGGCTTTTCGCGTTACTATCGTAATCTCGCCGGCGCGCCCCGCCGGTCGAAAACTCCCGCCCTGTCCAAAGCGTAATGGACAGCATCGTCGAAGATCTCATGCTGCAGCGTAGTGTTCGACCTACGAGCAGGCGCTTCAGACGACTGGCAGTCAGCGAAGCCCGCGTCACCACCGCGGGAAATCTTGCGGCTGTTACCGTGTTCGGTCCGGCCTCAGGCCCGTCCGCCGATTGAAGCCTGCGTCCTGACGCTCGACGGGCAGATCGAATAGATAGCCGACGCCCCGTTCGGTCCGGATGACGCGCGGCGCACTCGGGTCGATTTCGAGTTTACGTCCTCAGCCGCAGGACCTGTACGGTCGATGCCTGCGATCGAAGATGTCGTCATGGACGCGCGTCGCCTGAAGCAGGTGCTCGCGGGTGAGGGGGCGCTGGGGCGCGTCGAGGAAGACGGTCAAGAGCGTATACTCGCCCTTGGTCAGCGCGACCTGCTCCCCATCCGGCGCCGTCAATCGCCGGACGCGTCGGTCCAGCTGCCAACCGCCGAAGTGGTACCGGCCCGCGTTCCGCATCCTGCCGAGGCTCCTTACGCACCGTCTCTCGCCGGCGCAGGATCGCACGGACCCGCGCCAGGAGCTCCCGCAGGCCGATGGTTTGGTGACATAATCGTCGGCGCCGAGCTCCAGCCCGACCACGCGGTCCGATTTCGGTGGCAGGCATCGCCGCTGGTCGGGGATGTCGTGGCGCGACCGGATCTCTCGAAGCAGATCGAGCCCATTGTCCTGACCGAGCCGAAGATCCAGCATGATAAGATCCGGTTCGCTCGTGACAATTTGGCGCACAGCCTCCTGTGGGCCGGAGGCCGAGGCGACGTGCATGCCTTGCCCCTCGAGGTAGCTGGACACCATATCCAGAAGGATCGGGTCATCGTCGACGACGAGGACGTGCACGGGGCGGCTGTTCCTGCTTCGTGCCGGGGTTGCTGCCGGTCGAAAAAATGCCGTCTGCACGAACGGGTTTTGGAAAGGGGACAAGCGTGCTGCCCTTGGCAGCTGAACCGGGCATTGCGCCCCACTCGTAGCGCTCGGTCGTCGGGGGGTAGGGGTTGGCCAAAATTCTGCACTCCTTCAGCGAAGAGCTCAAACGAATTGAAATTGAATGTGCACCTCGCCAGGTCGGGGAAATGACGGCCGCCATCCTGCGATCGCAAAGCGTTTACCTTGCGCCGGTGGTAGGCCGCCCAGATCTCTCTTGCGGGATCTCGATGTACGAATCCAGGCGATAATCAACGGACGAAAGGTGCGTCAGGCAGGAACAAACTTGACTGAATTGGTTGCCTGTGTCCTTGGCGCCACTCTCAATATTTCCTCAAATGTTTCTCAAGCCGCCGGTCGACGGAGTCGATCCAGTCGGGTGAATGTCGGGAACGGTGGTCAGGCGGGGCGATGACGAAGCGTGAATATGTGATCGGCCGGTACCGGCTGCAGCCCGGCCGCGATTTGCTGGTGGACGATACGCCGGTCACGATCGGAGCGAAGGGCCTCGACATCCTTGCGACTTTGGTCGAAGCAGGCGGCGGCCTCGTCACCAAGAGCGAGCTGATGGACCGCGTCTGGCCCGGCGTCGCGGTCGAGGAGCACAATATCCAGGTCCAGATATCGGCGCTGCGCAAGGCCTTGGGCAGCGATGCGGCCTGGATCGTGACAGTGCCGCGGCTCGGCTACCGCTTCGTCGACCGGTGACGACGACGCGGCAGGTGGGCATGGGTTTGCCGTCGGCGGCCGTGCCGCGGCCGCTCAACCGCCTTGTTCGGCCGCGAGGCGGATCTGGCCGCGGTCCAGGCGATCTTGGATCAGGCGCGGCTGGTGACGCTGGCGGGTCCGGGCGGCATCGGCAAGACGCGCCTCGCACTCGAGATCATCCCTACGATCGCCGGCCGGTACCGCGACGGCGCCGTCTTCGTCGATCTCTCGGTGCTGCAGGATCCGTCTCTGGTTGCCGGCCATGTCGCCACGGCACTGGGCATCGAGCTCAAGGGCGATAAGCCGGCCGAATTGCTGGCGCGCCGGCTGAAGTCGCGGGAACTTCTGATCGTGCTCGATAATTGCGAGCAGGTCGTCGATATCGTGGCGCCGCTCGTCGAACTCGTGCTGGCGGAGGCACCGTCGATCAGCTTCCTCGCGACCAGCCGGGAGCCACTGGCCTGTGTCTGTGAACAGGTCTATCGCCTGCCGCTGCTGACGGTGCCGCGCGATCAGGTGGCGTCGGCGGCCGAAGCGCTGGCCGCACCCGCCGTCGCCCTGCTGGTCGACCGGATCCGGGCGGCCGATCTGCGCTTCAGCCTGACCGATGCGACGGCGGCCGCGGCCGGTGCGATCTGCCGGCACCTCGACGGCTTGCCGCTTGCCATCGAATGGTCGGCGGCTCGCATCCGGGCTCGGGCTGGAAGTGCTGGCCGCGCGGCTGGAGGAATCGTTCCAGCTGCTCTACAGCGTCACGCGGACGACGGTGGCCCGCCACCGCTCGCTCGAAGCGACGCTCGATTGGAGCCATGCGCTCCTGTCCTTGACCGAGCGCGTCATGCTGCGCCGGCTTGCAGTCTTTCCCAGCCGGTTCTCGCTCGAGGCCGTCGAGGCGATCCTGGCCGACGCAGAGATATCGAGCGCGCAATGCGGCAATCTGCTGGCCGGGCTCGTCCGCAAATCGCTGGTGTCGATCGACCCGATGGCGGCTCCGTTGTCCTATCGGCTGCTCGAAACCATTCGCGCCTATGCTCTCGAAAAGCTGGAGGCCGCCGGGGAGCAGGGGCCGCTGCGCGCCCGCCACGCGCGCTATGTCGGCGATGTGCTGGCAGATGCCATGCGCGACTGGGAGGTGATGGCCGAAAGGGCTTGGCTCGATCGATATGCGTGGCTGCTGGCCGATCTGCGCGCTTCATTGCGCTGGAGCTTCGGACCGGGCGGCGATACTGAACTCGGCCTGGCGATTGCCGGCCGCATGCATCCGCTCTGGCAGATGCTCAATCTCGTCGGTGAGGGCTGCCGCTGGGCGGAGACTGCGGCTGCGGCGCTCGGCCCCGAAACGCCTGACAGGGGCGCGGCTCCAGTCTGGCTCGCTGTAGGGAATTTGACGGCGGGACGTTCGTTCGAGCGCTCGATCCAGGTGCTGCGCCGGGCCGAGGAGCTGTTCGGACAATTGAACAATCCGATCGAACGGGGCGTTGCGCTGACCGGACTCGGTCAGGTGCTTACCTTGTCCGGCAGGACGGCGGCAGCGGCGGAAGCGCTGACCCAGGCTCGGATTCTGCTTGAGCGTGGCGCCGGCAGGCGCCGCCTCGGGACCTGCGCAATGGCTTTCGGAATGCTCCATACCGCGAACGGAGCGTGGTCCGAGGCGCGGCGAGAGCACGAACGAGCCAAGATTTTCTTCGAGGCGGCGGGCGCGGAACGGCAGGCGGCCGCGGCCTTGTACAACCTTGGCGATACTATGTGGGCGGAAGGAGAGCTCGAGACCGCGATCGAGACCATGCGGAAGGCGCTGCATCTGGCGCAGCGTTGGGGTTATCGGGCTTTTGCGGGTGCTGCCTTCGGCAGCCTGGCTGGAATGCTTACGGCGCACGGCGATCTCGACGAGGCGCTGGCTGCCGCTCGCGCGGCGGTGCCGCTCTGCCGTGAGGCCGAGTATTTCAATTGGCTCTTCTATCACATGGCGCTGCGCGCGGCGAAGGCGGCCAGACATGAGGACGCGGCGCAGCTCTGGGGTTACGCCGACCGCGTTGACGGAAGCCGCGCCTTCCTGCAAATCAACGAGCGGCGAGCTGTCGAAACGCTCGAGGCCTTGCTGTGCGATGTCATGGATCCGGTACGGATAGAACAAATGACATTGGTCGGGCGGCATCTCAGCGAAGAAGAAGCCATTGCCTTGGCTCTCTCATGACGCTCGTGGCACCCCGGATCCCGGCGCAGAGTTTCTGCATCCTGGTCTCGACACGTCGTCCTATTGGCCTGATCGGGACCGTTGAAGGTATCCCTCTCTCGAGGGTCTCGCCGAGCCGCCGGTCGACGGAGTCGATCCAGTCGGGTGAATGTCGGGAACGGTGGTCAGGCGGGGCGATGACGAAGCGTGAATATGTTGATCGGCCGGTACCGGCTGCAGCCCGGCCGCGATTTGCTGGTGGACGATACGCCGGTCACGATCGGAGCGAAGGGCCTCGACATCCTTGCGACTTTGGTCGAAGCAGGCGGCGGCCTCGTCACCAAGAGCGAGCTGATGGACCGCGTCTGGCCCGGCGTCGCGGTCGAGGAGCACAATATCCAGGTCCAGATATCGGCGCTGCGCAAGGCCTTGGGCAGCGATGCGGCCTGGATCGTGACAGTGCCGCGGCTCGGCTACCGCTTCGTCGGACCGGTGACGACGACGCGGCAGGTGGGCATGGGTTTGCCGTCGGCGGCCGTGCCGCGGCCGCTCAACCGCCTGTTCGGCCGCGAGGCGGATCTGGCCGCGGTCCAGGCGATCCTGGATCAGGCGCGGCTGGTGACGCTGGCGGGTCCGGGCGGCATCGGCAAGACGCGCCTCGCACTCGAGATCATCCCTACGATCGCCGGCCGGTACCGCGACGGCGCCGTCTTCGTCGATCTCTCGGTGCTGCAGGATCCGTCTCTGGTTGCCGGCCATGTCGCTACGGCACTGGGCATCGAGCTCAAGGGCGATAAGCCGGCCGAATTGCTGGCGCGCCGGCTGAAGTCGCGGGAACTTCTGATCGTGCTCGATAATTGCGAGCAGGTCGTCGATATCGTGGCGCCGCTCGTCGAACTCGTGCTGGCGGAGGCACCGTCGATCAGCTTCCTCGCGACCAGCCGGGAGCCACTGGCCTGTGTCTGTGAACAGGTCTATCGCCTGCCGCTGCTGACGGTGCCGCGCGATCAGGTGGCGTCGGCGGCCGAAGCGCTGGCCGCACCCGCCGTCGCCCTGCTGGTCGACCGGATCCGGGCGGCCGATCTGCGCTTCAGCCTGACCGATGCGACGGCGGCCGCGGCCGGTGCGATCTGCCGGCACCTCGACGGCTTGCCGCTTGCCATCGAAATGGTCGGCGGGCTCACATCCGGGCTCGGGCTGGAAGTGCTGGCCGCGCGGCTGGAGGAATCGTTCCAGCTGCTCTACAGCGTCACGCGGACGACGGTGGCCCGCCACCGCTCGCTCGAAGCGACGCTCGATTGGAGCCATGCGCTCCTGTCCTTGACCGAGCGCGTCATGCTGCGCCGGCTTGCGGTCTTTCCCAGCCGGTTCTCGCTCGAGGCCGTCGAGGCGATCCTGGCCGACGCAGAGTTATCGAGCGCGCAATGCGGCAATCTGCTGGCCGGGCTCGTCCGCAAATCGCTGGTGTCGATCGACCCGATGGCGGCCCCGTTGTCCTATCGGCTGCTCGAAACCATCCGCGCCTATGCTCTTGAAAAGCTGGAGGCCGCCGGGGAGCAGGGGCCGCTGCGCGCCCGCCACGCGCGCTATGTCGGCGATGTGCTGGCAGACGCCATGCGCGACTGGGAGGTGATAGGAGACAGGGCTTGGCGCGATCGATATGCGTGGCTGCTGGCCGATCTGCGCGCGGCATTGCGCTGGAGCTTCGGACAGGTCGGCAACATTGAACTCGGCCTTGCGATTGCCGGCCGCATGCGCCCGCTCTGGCAGATGCTCAATCTCACCGTCGAAGGGCGTCTATGGGCGGAGACTGCGGCTGCGGCGCTCGGCCCGGAAACGCCCGACAGTGTCGCGGCTCCGGTCTGGCTCGCCGTGGGATATTTGACGGCGGGACGTTCGTTCGAGCGGTCGAACCTGGCGCTCCGCCGGGCCGTGGAACTATTCGGCTCGGCGGGTGACCCGATCGAACGAGGCGCTGCGCTGACCGGGCTCGGTCAGATGTTGATTCTGTCCGGAGAGACGGCATCGGCGCCCGATATCCTGACCCGAGGCGCGCCGCCTGCTCGAGCCGGGGGCCGGCAAGCGCCGCCTGGGCAATTGCGCATTGGCGTTCGGCATGCTGCATACCCTTACGGAATCCTGGGTCGAAGCACGGTGGGAACATAGTCTGGCCCGGACGCTGTTTCTGGCGGCCGGCGCCGAAAGGCTGGCGACGGCGGCCTTATACAATCTGGCCGATACGATGTGGGCCGAAGGCGCGCTCGAGATGGCGATCGACACCATGCGGGACGCGCTGAATCAGGCGCGGCGGGAAGGCAACCGGCGCTTCATCGGCAATGCCTCGGGCAATCTCGCTGGGATGCTGACCGCTCATGGCGAGGTCGACAGCGCCCTCGCTGCCGCGCGCGAGGCTGTGCCGCTCTGTCGAGAAGAGGAATATATCGATTGGCTGCTTCCTCACTTGGCGCTGCGAATCGCCAAGGCGGGCCGGCCGAAGGATGCGGCGCAGCTCTGGGGTTACGCCGACCGCTGCGGCACGGTCTGGCAGATCAACGAGCAGCGAGCGATCGAAGCGCTTGCGGCGCTCTTGCGCGGCGTCATGGATCCCGCTCGTATCGAGGAGTTGATGGCAGCGGGACGGCACCTCAGCGAGGACCAGGCCATCGCCTTGGCGCTCGGTTGACGGCCATGCGGCGCGGAGTCTTGGCCAGGGACTTGTTCGCATCGAGCAGGACTGCCTCAACTCGCTCCGATCGGCCGTTCGATCAACTCTGCCTCGAACAGGGCTTCGTCGGCGTCCTGACGGCGCGCGCCGGACATCGGCAACCAGCTGTTCCAACCCAGGCGGGGCGGAGCGGTGCCGGACATTTCCAGAGCGGCACTGCTTCGGCGGCGAGAACGGGATTGACCGCAAAGGTCGTTTCCAGGCCCAGGAAGGCGCGCACCAGCGCAGCCAAGCGGATGAGCACGGATCGATCCGGTAACAGCGCCTCGAACCGGGCTAGATCCAACGGGCCGATCCGCAGCACGATGCGGGATTGCACATCCCAGGCGCGGTCGCCGATCGCGGCATCGACGCCGAGGCAATTGAAATTGCCGGGACGATCGCCTGTTGGGAGTGCGGACATCTGCGCCCGGCCGAGGGGGAGCCATGCCCCGGCAAACTGCTCGACTTCGACGCGCTGGCCGAGCCAATCGGACAGGATGGCGCCGAGCCGGTCGGCGGAGCGGGGATGGGCGGCGAACAGGCCGGAATAGAACAGCAGCGGATCGGTCCCCGACGGCGAGGCGGGGCGCCAGATGCGGCGTGCCGTAGCCGGTGAGCGCCAGCAGAATATCGCGCAGACTGTCCGCCGGCGCGGCGCCGGATCCACCCCGTGCCAGAGCTGCCGTATCTGCCGCCCGATGCGGCCGGTACTTGATGCCGGCACGGGCGAAATGCGCGATCGGCCGCTGGGCCAGAAGGTCGAAGAAATCGGCCAGCGCCGGGGAGCGGCGGCGCCGTTCGGCATTGACCGTCTCGGTATAAGGCCGCGGCAGGACGCCGGATGGACCCGACAGCCCGATGAGGCCGATTGTTGCGCGCTGGCCTCGTGCGTCGCGTTCGACGGCCAGCACATCGCTGGGAACGAAGCCAAGGCCTGCCACGGCGTGAAAGCGCACGGCCTCGCCGGGGTCGGCACGCTTCGCCGCGTGCATCAGGATCGCAACCGCCGCGTCGAAGCCGAAGCGTCGCGGCTCCTCCATCAGCGTCTGCAGCAAGGACCGCACGCGCTTCTGGCTGGGGATGAGGGCGGGTTCCTCTTCCGGATCCAGGATCTCGCCCGAGATCTGGTCCGTCGTCGATGCCGGCTCCTCGAAGGTGAGGCCGGTCTTCGGCCCGATCAGAGGCTCGCTCACAACAATTCACGCGCGCCGGCGCGTGGCGGGAATTTCGCGAAGAGGCCGGCGCGCCCCCGCAACATCGCCGAGGTCCGGACGAAGGCGTTGACGGTCGCGTGCAGCGCCAAGAAGCGTTCGAGGACGGTCGCCAGCAGGAACAAACCGTTCGCCTCCCAGGCGCGGGCGTCGAATTCGAGCGTGACATCGATGCCGCGACAAAATCCTCCGGCGCGAGCGCCGGGCGCCCGCGCGGTTCGGGTGCCGAGCGCACGCCGACCAATCCTTCGATCGCGCCGCGCGTCTCCGCGCTGTCGCGCAGATCATAGAGCCTCAGCACGTCGCGCAGCGCCTCTGCAGCTTGGGGGCCGCCGACAACCGAGAGATGGCCGAGCGAGAGATGGGAGATGAGCCGCCAGCTCCGATGCTCGCGCAGCGGCGCGCGCAGCGACGGAGTGGGCGCCGTCATGCAGGTCACCGCGGTCACGGCACTCACCCCCTCCGCCAGATGCAGATGCGGCTGCCCGCCGCCGTAGGGCAACTCGGCCGGCAGATCCCGGTTCGTGCACAGCGCGTCGATCGAGAGCACGGTATCGGCCTGGCGATCGACCGACAGCTCCGGGTCGAAGGGCGCCAGGAAGACGTCGGTGCCGGTCAGCGGTGCCGGGCTCTCCCGGCGGAGGATGTTGAAGAAGCCGGCCGGCTCATTTTCCGTCGGCGCCTCGGCTGGATGGCGATAGAACGGCCGCCAGGGCCGCAGCGAGCCGTCCGACCGCAATTCACGGACGCGCTCGATGCTCCAGATCTCGAGCGCCCGTGGACGCCGGGTATCGGGCGAGATGTGATATTCGGTCGCCTGGTGTGTCAGTGGGATCGGTTCGCATTGCCGGGTGAACAGATTGACCATCGGCGTGCAGCCGAGCGCCAGGCAATCCGGCGGCAGGCTGCGCTCGAGCTCGGCAGTGCCTGGTCGAAATAGATGAAGATCTCCAGGCGATTGCCGGTCTGCAGCAGTGTTCGGGCGTCCAGCCCCGTCAGATCGACGAACAGGAATTTCTCCGGCAGGGCGAAATATTCGGTCAGCAGGCGGAAGCCGGAAAAGGAACGGGCCGACCAGGGATAGAGCGCCTCCCTCGGCGCGAAGCCGACCGGCTGGACGGTCCCGGCCGGCAGCAGGGTCGGCCGGGCATCGTTCGGCCCATCCGCCAATGCTACGCCGACGGTATGTCCGCAGAGCATTTCATAAAGCGGCAGGCTTTGTTCGGCGGCGCCGCGCAAGAAGCAGCGCAACCGTCCAATCCCAGCTCGGCAAAGCTCGCTTCGGGATCGGTCGTCCGCAGCACGATGCGCAGGCTGCTCCGCGCCCCCTGCGCCAGCGCATTGGCCGGAGCGGCGAGCGGCAGACCCGTCAGCCTGACGCTCTCGATCTCGATCGGCCAGAGCACGGTGTCATACGTGGTCCGGAAGCGGCACGGCTCGCCGCGGATCGGATCGGTCTCGACCATTGTCCCGGAGGGGGACGGAGACGGGCACGCGCAGATCGGGCTGGCAGGCGAATTGGACGATGGCGCCGGACGGAACCGGCGCCAGGTAATGCGGGTAGAGCACGCCCAGAAGCGCATCGGTCAGTTCGGGAAAGTCATCGTCCAGCCGTTGCTGTGCCCGCGCCGAGAGAAACGCCACGCCTTCGAGCAGCCGTGCGACATGCGGGTCGTCGATGGTATTCGGCGCCAGCCTGAGGCGCCCGGCGATTTTCGGATGCGCCTCGGCGAAATCGCCGGCCAAGTCGCGCAGGGCGCCGAGTTCTCGATTGTAGTAGGACAGGAAAGCGTCTGACATGGCCTAGAAATCGTAGAGAGGGTGCAGCACGACATCGGCCGTCGTGGTGTCGACCATGGTGTCGAAAATGATCGGTTCGGGCGCCGGATCCATGCGCAGCATCGCGTCGATCCGCAGATGCAGCGTCGTCCGCAACGGCCCGTCCTCTTCGGCCAGCTGGACCTGGACCTGGACGAGGCGCGGCTCGAAGCGCCGGATGGTATCCTCGATCTCGGCGCGCAGGATCTCGCGCTGACGGCGATCGTTGAAGGCGCCGGCCGTGAAGTCGGGGATGCCGAAGCCGAGCGGCGACAAGCGCAGCGCCGGGAAATTATCCGGCACGGAGCGCCAGGGCCGGCGCGCATTCAGCAGGGCCTCGACGTCGCGGTGAACGGATCGCCGCAGTTGCGACACGGTCTCCGTCGCCGAGACGGGCGCGTCGTGCAATTGCTCGGGATCGGCATCGATCAGCCGGTCGAGCAGGGACGCCTGCGCCGCGCGCCCGCCCCGCCGGGACGGGGCGGGGTGGGACGGGCTCATGCGAATTCCAGCGTCGACAGCTGCTGCATCGGCACTCCCCGCCTCGCCGGCGAGGAACATGCGCTGCCCCATGCCGCGGACCGGCTCAGCCGTGGTCCATTCCGTCCCGCGTCCAAGGCCGAGCGCACGGTTGGCCGTGTCGGTCGTCGGGTAGATGGCCGGCAGATAGACATCGCCGTCCGGGCCGTTGCGCACGACCATGGAGCAACGCCGCCAATAGAGGTCGCGCGGCCGTTTCGCGGGATGAAACTCCATGCTCACGACCTGCTCGGTCGCGACCCAAAAATACTTTCCGGTCGTGGTGAGCACCTCGAAGCTTCCAGCGCATAGATCGTCGATATCCCGGAAATCCGAGAAGGACACACCGTCTCCGATGCCGGTGACGGCCGGCCGCGCCTGCTCGGCGGCCTGCGCGGCTTCGGCAGCACCGGCGGCGTCGTCGGCCGCAATGCGACCAGAGCCTGCAGGATATGGGTCTGCGTCGGCGTCGGCTGGCCGAGAAACTCGGGCACGCGGTTTTCGGTCATAACCTGCTGGCGGGCCTTTTCCGCACGCAGCAACTGGCGGAATTCGGCCAGGACGAGCGCTGCCGCGGGATCGATCGTGCTGGCCGTGTCCAGCATGGTGTCGGCGCGCTCCAGCTTGCCGTCGAACAGCAGCAATTCGGCCAGCAGCAGGCGTGCCCCGGTATCGGTCGGCGTCTGCTTGACGACGGCGCTCGCTGCCGCGATCGCCTGAGCGAGCTTGCCGTCACGGAACAACGTCCCGGCTTCGCTGGTCTGCATCTTGATCTCCTGTCGCTATAGCGATGTTCTCAATTCCGGTTGCCGGGCGCGGAAAATCCCGTAACTAGCCGGAACGTGGCCGAGACGTCGTCGAGCTGATAATGCGGCTGCAGATGGATCACGCAGCCGAACGCGCCGGGCTGGCCTTCGAGTTCATGGATCTTCACCCGGCTCGACACCAGCGGATGCCGCGCCCGGCTGTCCGGCCCGGCGCTGGAGCTGGCATTGGTGTAGCCGGCCAGCCAGTCCTGCAGCCGCCGCTCGACCTCGTCCGCAGTCAGGAACGCGCCGGTCAGCTCGCGTCCCATGATCTTGATGTAATGGGCAAAGCGCGACGCGCAGAGCATTGCGTTGATCTGGGCCGAGAGCTGCCGGTTGGCGCCGGCCGGCGTCGGATCCCGCCCGGGCTGCTCCAGCGGCCGTGCCTGCAAGCTGTGCACCGCGGCGAATGCCGCCTCGCCATAGGGCAGCGTGTTCAGCGGCATGAAACCGGCAGCGACCAGGTCGCGCTCCTGCCGGTCGGTCAGGGCCAGATCGAGCGACGGGCGGTTCCAGACCGTCTCCGGCCCGAGCGTGAAGGGTTCGGCCGGAAGCCCGGTCACCAGGCCGCCGCCGATCCGGTCCGTGGCGACGCCGCGGATATCGGCCGGCCAATTGTGCTGTGCATGCGCGCGGCCGACCGCCGCTGCGAAGGCGTAGCAGGCGACCGACCAGCACCGATGCTTCGCTTCCGGTGCATATTCGTCGTAGTTCAGCGCAGTTTTGCGCATTATTGCTGCTGTCCAGCGCGGTCGTGCCAGCACGCGCGGGAGCGTGACACAGAGAAAACGCGCATCCTCGCGCAGCGACAGGGCGCGCCAGCGGACGTGATCCTCATCCGCCAGTGCCGCCGCAATGTCGTTGGACAGGGCGAGATCCTCGAAGCGGTCGACGCCGAGCAAGGCCGGCGCCGCTGCCGTCACGATGGGCATGAACGCCGCAGCGGCAATGGCGGCGAGTTCCGACAGCACGGACAATTCATCGACCGGCGTTTGGGCCGACAAGCCGCGCTGCTCCGGCAGATGCCGGAGTTCATGGTCAATGATGAGCAAGCCGAACGGCTCGCCGCCTGCGCTGCCGAACTCGTTTTCATAGATCAGGCGGAACAGGGCCGACTGGTCGAATTCGCTGGCGCGGCCGAGATCCCGGCCGAGATCGTACCAGGATGCAGACAGAATCCGGACCTTCAGCCGGGCGGCCGGATCGAAGCCTTCGATCATCCAGGCCAGGCCGCGCCAGGATCCCTCGAGCCGTTGGAAGCGCGGATGATGCAGCACCGCGTCGAGCTGATCGGCAATGAGGGCGTCGAGCGCCGCGATGTCCCGGTCCAGCAGCGCGCGGCATCGGTCCGGATCCCGCGCCACTTCGGCCGCGAGCGACGGCCCGAACCACTCGGCCAGCGCCCCGCGATCCTGACGAAGGAAAACCGCGAGGCGTTGCGCGATCGGCGCCCCTTTTGCACCGAGGAACCGCCCGGCCAGCGTTTCGAAGCGCAGCGGGGGCGGCTCGCGCCGCTCCCGCTCGCCCGGCCGGGGCAAGACCGACAGGTCAGACCCTTTCCGGAATGCGTGCGACCATGCGCAGACTGGTCGTCAGCTCTTCCATCTGCAGCCTCCATCTGCAGCCACGGACGCATATAGGCGATGGCGTTGTAGGCGCCGGGCCGGCCGGGGATCTCGCGGACTTCGACCCGGGCTTCGCGCAGCGGGAACATCGCCTTGCTTTCCGCGCCGGCATTCTCGTTGGTGTTCACGTAGTTCTTGATCCAACGATTGAGCCAGCGCTCGCAGTCTTCGGCTTCCATGAAGCTGCCGATCTTGTCGCGCGCCATGACCTTGAGGTAATGCGCGAACCGGCTGGTCGCCATGATGTAGGGCAGGCGAGCCGAGATCTTCGCATTCGCCGTCGCCTCGGCCCGGTCGTATTCCTTGGCCTTCTGGGCCGTCTGGGCGCCGAAGAACACGGCATAGTCGTGATTCTTGTAGTGACACAGCGGCAGGAAGCCGAGATTGGACAACTCGTATTCGCGCCGATCCGTGATGCCGATCTCAGTCGGGCATTTCGCGTCCATGTCGCCGTCGTCGGACTGGAAGATATGCTGCGGCAGGTCGTCGACCTTGCCGCCGCCTTCGGCACCTCGGATCGCCGTGCAGAAGCCGTAGCGCGAGAACGCCTCGGTCAGACGAGTCCCCATGACGAAGGCCGCATTTCATCCAGCAATAATGCTCGTGATTCATCGGCAGCGGCGCGCCGGTCGGATCGATCGGCGCCCTCTTCATAGCCGAACTCGTCGATCGGGCTGGTGCGCGCGCCGTAAGGCAGACGCCCCATCACGCGCGGCATCACCAGCGAGACGAACCGGCTGTCCTCGCTGTCGCGGAAGCCGCGCCATTTCAGATATTCGACGGTGTCGAAGATCTTCGCCAAATCGCGCGGCCGGGCGAGGTCGTCCATTGCTCGAACCCCATCAGCCCGGCACCCCGGGCCGAGATGAAGGGCGCGAAGGCAGCAGCGCTGACATTCGAGATCAGGCGCAGCGACTCAATATCGTCCGGATGGTTCGTCCATTCGTAATCGCCGATCAGCGCGCCATAGGGCTCGCCGCCCGGCGTGCCGAATTCGTTTTCGTAGATCTTGCGGAACAGCAGGCTCTGGTCGAACTCCACGGCGCGCGTCAGATCGCGATGCAGCTCGCGCTTCGACGCGTTGATGACGCGGATCTTGAGGTTCGTGCCGGTTTCGCTGTTGCGGACCAGATAATGCAGGCCGCGCCAGCTGCCCTCCAGCTTCAGGAATTTCTCGTCATGGACGATCTCGTTCAGCTGATCGGACAGTTTCTGGTCGATGACCGCAATTGCCCGTTCGATCGTCCGGGTCAGATTGCGGTCGAAGGTGACCGTGCCGGCATAGGCCTGCTCGACCAGCGTGCGCACGAGATCCTGAGCGCGATCCGGCTCGGTCTGCTTGGTCGCGGAGACGACCTGGTCGAGGAGGCTGCCGGTTTCGAGAGCAACCGGTGCGGCCGTCTCGCGATTGAAGGCGCTGTCGGACATGGCTCAGTGCTCCAGCTCGATACCCGAGTTGGCTTGAAATCTGGTCGAGGTCGGTCTTGCTCTTCAGCACCTGCTCGAGCAGCGTCTCCAATTCCTCGGACCGGTCGGCCCTTGCTCATGAGATCGCGCAGCCGGCTGCGGGTCTCGAGCAGCGCGCGCAGGGCCGGAACCTGGTCGAGCACGCGGCCGGGCTCGAAATCCTCGATCGAGTTGAAGCGGAGATCGACCGCCATGACGCCGCCCGCTTCGCTCAGCTTGTTGTCGACCTTGAGCTTGAGACCCGGCGCCAGCCGCGCCATGACCTCATCGAAATTGTCGCGGTCGATCTGGATGAATTTGCGCTCGCCGAACGGCCGCAATGGCTGGCTCGGATCGCCCCGAGAAATCGCCCATGACGCCGACCACGAAGGGCAGCTCGCGTACGATCTGCGCCCCCTCGGTCTCGACCTCGTAGGTAATGTGCACACGCGGCCGGCGCACGCGGCTGAGCTTTTCGTGAATGCTGGCGCTCATCGGCGTCTCTCCTGAATTGGATGGGGCTGTTTCGTCTATTCGGCGGGCGGCTTGATCCCGAGGCTCGACAGGACCGCGGACCGCCGCCGGCAGATCCGGCATCATTTCCTTCAGCAATTCCGGCCAGCTGAGCCTCGCGCGGCGGACGGCGTCGTCCAGGGTATGGCTCAAGGGCGAGTTCGGCTCGCTGATCCGGAAACAGGCGGCGATCCGCGAAATCTCCTGCAGCAGCTGTTCGCGCGTCTCTTCACGCGGCGCGGCCCCGAGCGGGCTCTCCTGTGCCGGCCCGTCGTGGCCGCGATCGGCTGCGGCTCGGCGATTGTTTCCTCTACCGGTACATAGCGCTCGATAGCGCGCCGGAGCTTTTCCAGCAGATCGCGGACGCGCCGCGTCGGCGGCGCCCCATCGCCCGCAGCGGCGGCCAAGGCCGCCTCAAGCGCGCCCAGGCATCGAGGGCGAGAACGACATCCTGCCCCAGCTTGGCGAGCGCGGCGCGACCGGTCGCCGACGCTTCCTTTTCAAGGTCCGCGAAGACCGGCACCCCCGGCGGCGATACGTTGGTTCTTCCGGGGCGTATCCGTCAGGCTGGCGACCTCCTCGGCCTGTTCGAAACTGCCAGAAGGTCAGGGGGCCTGCCGTCGTTGCGGGCAAACAGGACGAGCTTGCGCAGCGGCTGCATCAGCGTGCCGTCGCTGCCTTGGCCGTTCAGCCCGGCGATCGGTGCAACAGGCCCCTCCGATGCCGTCTTCGTCGGGCAGCGGGAACAGCCCCCTCCGTTCCACAAAACCGGACGACCAGATCGGCCAATATTTTCGCGCCGGCCGCCAAACCGGCGAGCCCGTCGGTCCGCACCAGGCTCTCGGTCAGCAGGCGGCGATCTCAAGGTCCTTCGTGCTCTTGGTCAGCGCCTCCACGGCGAGTTCGCGGACGATCTTCCAATGCCGCGAGACGCCGCCTTCCGCGCCCGGATCGTTATCCGCAAGGCGCTCCTCGGCTCGCGCCTCCGAGCGGGCGTCACGCATCCGGAAACTAGAGCGATTGCGGCGTGACGTCCAATCGCAAATCCTGCCCAGCGGCCGCATCACTCTCAAGTATTTTTAGAATTTCTTCCATAATTCGCTTTTAATTCTTAGAGTTCAGATCGCAAAATCTCTGTGATTTTCGCGGGCCTGGCTCAGAATGAAGTGAAATAACTTTGTCGATCGTTAATATGTAGTGTGATTGTTACCAGATCATTTCGCGACTGGAGAACTTAGTTGCAATTGTAACCCGATTATACTGGACGTTGACTGTGGCCGTTTCATATTTCTGGAACGCAACAGCGCAGTCACGAGGAGACATTATGGCGGCCATCGATCTCAAGCTGCTGGTTGGTCGGTTGAACGACCTGTGCCGGCGAGCGCTGGAGGCGGCGGCTGGCCATACGCTTTCGCGGACGCATTACAATGTGGAAATCGAGCATTGGCTGCTCCAGCTACTCGATGCGGCGCAATCCGACGCGGCCTTGCTGGTTCGGCATTTCGAGATTCCGGCCGACCGTTTGACCGCAGAGCTCACGGTAGCGCTCGACCGGATGAAGACCCGGGAACGCCGGGCGCCGAGCCTGTCGCCCGATCTTGTTGGCGTTGCCGAAGGAAGCTTGGCTGCTCGCATCGGTCGAACAGGGTGTGACGGAAATCCGATCGGTCACCTGCTCTGGGCGATGCTGGCCGACGAGACGATTTCGGCCCGGCTCTGTGCCCGCGGCACCGATTGCTGCGCCGGATCGTACCCGACCTTATCCGTCGCGACTTCGCGACACTTCTCGCAGACGGCGCCGAAGACCCCCGGACGCGCCGTCAGCGGGCGCGGCACCGCCGGTCCGGACCCCCCGGCGGTGCCGCTCTCGATCGCTATACCATCGATCTGACGGCGCGGTGCGCGCGAAGGCCGCATCGATCCGATCCTCGGACGCGACGGTGAGATCCGCCAGGTCATCGATATTCTGACGCGCCGCCGCCAGAATAACCCGATCCTGACGCGCGAGGCCCGGCGTCGGGCAAGACGGCGGTGGTCGAAGGGCTGGCGCTGCGCATCGCGGCCGGCGACGTGCCGGCGCCGCTCGCAAATGTCGCGCTCCGCACGCTCGATCTGGGATTGCTGCAGGCCGGCGCCGGCATCAAGGGCGAATTCGAAAACCGTCCTTGCGCTCGGTGATCGACGAGACCCAGGCCAGCCTCCAGCCGGTCATCCTGTTCATCGACGAGGCGCATATGCTATCGGGGCGGGCGCCGGCGCGGGGGCAGGGCGATGCAGCGAATCTCCTCAAGCCGCCGCTGGCGCGCGGCGAATTGCGCGTGATCGCCGCTACGACCTGGGGCCGAATACAAGAAGTATTTCGAGAAGGATGCGGCGCTGACGCGGCGGTTCCAGACCGTCAAGGTGGACGAGCCGTCCGAGGACGTGGCGATCGCCATGGTCCGTGGCCTGTTCGCGACCCTGGAGCAGCATCACGGCGTGCGCATTCTCGACGAAGCGGCGGAAGCCGCGGTCAAGCTCTCGGCCCGTTCATTCCGAGCCGCCAACTGCCCGACAAGGCGGTAAGCCTGATCGATACTGCCTGCGCCCGTGTGGCGATGAGCCAGGCCGCTCCGCCGCCTGCCATCGAGAAGCGCGGCGCCGGGTCGAGCTGATCGCCACGGAACGGCGCGTGCTGGAGCGCGAGGCGCTGTCGGGGGCGGACCACTCAGCTCGTCTCGCGGCTTTGGGCGCCGAGCGCGAGGACTTGGCGACTCGTCTCGAAGCTCTCGAAGCGCGCTGGTCGGAAGAGCGGCGGCTGGCGGAGGCGATCCGCGACATGCGAGGGCGGGTCGAGGCGGCCGCGGAGCCGCTGCGTTGCGCGGCCAGTTCGAGGCTCTGGCAGGCGAGCTTCTCAGTTTGCAGGGCGAGCACCCGCTGGTTTTTCCGGTCGTCGATGCCCAGGCGGTGGCGGAGATCGTCGAAAGCTGGACCGGTATTCCCGCCGGCCGTATGCAATCCGATGAAATCGCGGCGATCCTCGACCTGCGGCCGGCGATGGAGCGCCGGGTCGTCGGGCAGTCTCATGCCCTGGAAGCAGTCGCCCAGGCAATCCGGACGTCGCGGGCCGGACTGACCGATCCGCGCAAGCCGATCGGCGTCTTCCTGATGGTCGGCACCTCCGGCGTCGGCAAGACCGAGACCGCACTGACGCTGGCCGAACTGCTCTTGGCGGCGAGCAGAATCTCACCACCATCAACATGAGCGAGTCAAGGAAGCACACAAAGTCAGCCTGCTGATGGGCAGCCCGCCCGGCTATGTCGGCTATGGCGAGGGCGGCATCCTGACTGAGGGCGGTTCGCCGCCGGCCCTATTCCGTCATCCTGCTCGACGAGATGGAGAAGGCGCACCCCGCCGTCCAGGACGTTTTCTTCCAGGTGTTCGACAAGGGAACGATGAAGGACGGCGAAGGGCGCGATATCGATTTCAAGAACACGATCATCATCATGACCTCGAATGCCGGCACCGATCTGATCGCGCAGCTTTGCGCCGATCCGGAGACGGCGCCCAGCCCGACGGCCTGGCGGCTGCGTTGCGGGAGGAACTGGCCAAGGGTCTTCAAGCCGGCCTTTCTCGGGCGCGTGACCATGGTGCCGTATCTGCCGCTCGGCCAGGACACGCTGCGGCGGGTGGTCGAGCTGCAGCTCGGCCGCGTTGCAAGCCGGGTCAAACAGCGCTTCGGCGCCACCCCTGCAATACAGCCCGGATTTGACTGATCTGATCGTCGCGCGCTCCCACCGATTCCGGTTCCGGCGCCCGCAGTATCGAGAGCCTGCTGACGCGGACGCTGCTGCCGGACCTGTCGGCCCAATTCCTATCGCGGATGGCGGAAGGCCGGCCGGTCGAGCAGGTGTCGATCGGTGTCGACCCTTCCGGGTCTTTTCTGTGCGAACTCCGATAAAGTCGAAAACAGAAGGAAATCTCATGCCTATCTATATGAACTACAACAGTATTCCAGGAGACGTCACCCGAAACGGGACATTCCACCTGGATCGAGCTCGACTCGTTCAGCTGGGGCATGGGGCGCGGCATCTCGACGAGCGTCGGTTCGGGCGCCCGAGCGTGAATTCCAGCGCTCCCTCCGTCAGCGAAGTCGTGGTCACCAAGCAAAACGACGTCGCGTCCGGCAAGCTGCTGGTGGAAGCCTTCACCGGCGAAGGCGAGACGGTGCAGATCGATTTCTGCCGCACCAACAAAGACAAGCTGGATGTCTATCTGACGGTAACGCTGACCAACACGATCATCCAGCGGCTACTCCCTGGCGTCCGGCGCCGACCGCCCGACGGAGGACCATCTCGCTGAACTTCACCAAGGTCCCTGGTCTCGACCAAGCAGATGGCGGCTGACGGTTCCGATGCCCAACCCGACCGCCTGCTCTACGACCTGACCACAGGCGAAAACCGGCTAGAGGCCTGCGATCGCGGGCAACCGGCAGCAGCGAAACCCGACCCGGCCGACACGCGCGAAGACGGCCGGGTCGACCGCTGCTGGCGATCCGCAACCTTGTTCAAAGCGTTGTTGCGTCATCGGCCTGGCCATGGCGTGACGGCCCGCGGCGTTTGCTACGGATGTAACGCTTTCACGCCGATCTGATATCGACGCGTAGCCTTCTACCTTCATCTTCGCTGCCGTCGATGCGCGCCGCTCCTGATCGGAACGGCATGCGGAGGATATCGCCGGTACTCTGCAGTCATCCGGCTGCGCTTGGAAAATTGAATGCCCAGGTCGGTCATCATGCTCGAACTCCCATCAGGCGGCACGCCGTTCGGCCATGCCTATTCTGCCGGTACTGCGACGGCTGACCGATGAGCGGTGGGTCGCTCCAGCCCGCTGCTGCTGCTCACGTCGCCGCTCGGCGACGATACCTTGCCGATCGAAGAGGGCACGCTGCATGCCGTCGGTCTTGAAGCCAGCGACGCAGATCAGCGCCCTTCGAATTCGTGGTGACGGCGGTGTCTTCCGTCCGCACGATCGATCCGAATGTGCTGCTGTTCCAGCCGATCGGATTGACGGTGCGCAAGCAGCCGCATGCGGAATCGCTTCTTCAACGGTATCGTGCGGCGGATGGAGGCGATCGGCCTCGTCCAGCGCGACCGCTGGAAATATCGCATCGAAGTCGTGCCGCGGCCTGTGGTTCCTCGATCAGACGATCGATTGCGGATCTTTCAGCAGAAGACTGCCGTCGAGATCGTGCAGACCCTGCTTTCGGAGAACCAGATCACTCGGTCGAGTTCCGCATCTCGGCGACCAGCTGTACGCGAATATACGACGCAGTACAACGAGACCGATCTGACCTTCATTCACCGGCTCCTGCAGGAATCCGGCTATTTCTATTATTTCGGAGCACAGCAAGACCGATCATGTCCTGATCGTGACGGACCGCAACCAGTCCTTCAAGCCCGAGCCCATCCAATTCACTGGGTGATCCATGAGGGCAACAATGTCGATGTGTTCGATCGCTGGAGCGAGGCGCTGCAGACCGCCTATGGCGAGGTAAAGCTGCAGGATACGACCCGACCAAGCCAGCACGCCGGTATTGGGCCAGCAGGACGACGACCTTTCGACGGCCGGCGCGGCCAAGCGCGACGTGTTCAACTGGCCGGCGATGACGGTCGAGAACCAGATCGCGGCGGACCGCGCCCCGCTTCCGCGTCGAAGCATCGGAAGCGGCGGCCCAGCCTCCATGCCGGGCATGGCTATGTTTCGGAATTCTGCCCGGGCGTCGGTTCACGCTGGGCAAGGACCCGTTCACCGAGGCGGAGGGCATCGATTACGCGCTGCACAGCGTGACGCATTCGGCGATCGACGAGACCTGGATCACCGGTGGCAGCGAACCCCATTACGAGACCAAGTTCACACCTGTTTTCTGCAGACCGTGTCGTGGCGCGAGCCGCTCGATATCCCGCGGCCGGCCATGGCGGAATCTTTTCCGCCATCGTGCTCGGCAGCGAGGGCGAGGAAATCCATGCCGACCCGATCGGACGGATCAAGGTCAGGCTGCTGTTCGACCCGCGCAAGGAAACCGTAGCGAGCATGGCGACCTGGGTCCGGGTGATGCAGCCCTGGTCGGGCAATACCTGGGGCTGGCAGCATCTGCCGCGGGTCGGAACGCGAGGGTCGCGGTTTCCTTCATGAACGCGACCCCGATACGCCGGTCGTGGTCGGCTGCTTCTATCACCAGGAGATGCGGCCGGTCTTCCCGATCCCCGAGCAGCAGCCCCGGCAGGGCTTCCGCAGCCGCTCGACATTGCGCGGCACCACGCAGGGAATTCTCCCGAGCTGTCGTTCGACGACCGGAAAGGGCAGGAACTCGGTCTTCCTGCATGCCCAGAAGGACTACACGACCGAGGTCGAGCACGATCAGAGCCTGACCGTCGACCATGACCGCACCGTCAAGATCGGCAATGACGAGACGATCAATGCGGTCGCGACTATACGCTGACGGCGGGGAACAGCATCACCCTGCAGGTCGGCGGCAACTCGATCGTCATCGATCAGACCGGCATCACGATTCACCAGCGCCGAAAAGGTCGCGCTCGTCGCCGGCGGCCGCCATGACGGTCACGGTCGGCGGCGAGTACAACATCAACCGTAGGCGGCGCCAACACCGTCGAGGTTGGTCTCGCCGTCAATATCGCATCGGCTTCGTTCAATGTAGAGGCCGAGGAAATCAGCCTGGATGCCGGCGACGGGGCGGTGGTTTGTACGCCGTTCCCGGTATAGTCGCAGCGTCGCGCGCCGGTAACACGATGCAGCCGCTCGCCAAGCTTCGCGATCTCGCCCGACAATTTGCAGCGTTGTCTCCGGCTGCCGGACGAGCACCGGCATCTGCTGGCGGAAAGACCGGCATCGGCCGCGCTCCTGGCCCGGCTCGTGGATCTGCCTCTTCTGCCGGAGGCGGCCCGGCTGCTCGGCTACGCCCTGCCGGAGCGCGAAGCGGTGTGGTGGGCATGCATGTGCGTTACCCATGCCGTGCCGCTCGCCACCTTGCCGGAGCAGCAGCGCGCCGCGGTGTCGGCGGCCGAGGCCTGGGTTCGCGAGCCGAGCGACGCGGCCCGGTTGCGCGCGCATCTGGCAAGCGCGCAGGCGGGCCACCGGACGCCGGCCGCGTTGGCGGCGCAGGCCGCCTTCGCCAGCCCTTTGCCGGTGTCGTGGCCGATGCGGACCGGCCGGAAAGTCGAGCGCGCCGTCGCTCTCGCCGCCGTCTATGGCGGTCCGGAGCGCCAGGCCGACCGGTTGCAGCGCTTCATCGCGAGCGGCTGCGACATCGCTTCCGGCGGCAGCGGCCGTCTCGCCGGAGCGACGAGCTGATGCGCGGAAGGAGGAATCGATGACGCTGACCTTAAGCGTTCTGCGCTGTCCCGACGGCGTGCCGCCCGAAACCCGTCAGGTCGAGGGGGGCGAGTTCGCGATAGGACGCGGCCTCGAAAGCGACTGGGTCCTGCCCGACCCGAGCGCGTCATGTCCAAGCGCCATTGCCTCGTGACGTTCCACGACGGCGCCTGGCAGGTGGCCGATACCAGCACGAACGGCACCTATCTGAATCAGGAAAGCCAACGCCTCGGCACCGACGCGCCGCGCATATTGCGCGACGGCGACCGCATCATCATCGGCGCTTACGAGATCGAGGTCATCCTGAGCGACCGTGCCGCGGCATCGGTCTCGCCGTCCTCGGCGAACGAAGCGCAGGCTTCGAAGAGGACAGGCTGACCGGCGACCCGTTTCCCTCGCCGCAGTCCGACCCGCTCGCCGTCGCGATGCAGCCCTTCGGCTTGTTGCTAGGCGACGATCCGGCTGCACTCGGTCAGGCGGACCGCTTCGATGCGATCCTTCCGGTGTCCGACCATACGCCTCTGTTCCAGGAGAGCTATCGCGCCCCGCGCAGCTCGCTTGAGCTGCTGCCGGCCGATTGGGACCGCGGCGCCTCGATCATGCCGCCGCGCGCCGTGCCGCTGCCTGTCCAGCCGGAACCGCTGCCGGCGCCCGCAGCGTCGCCGCCAATGCCGGTCGAGCCGCCGGTCTTGTCACAGCCGGTGCTGGATGACCCCATCCCGGCTGCAGTGTCCGAACCGAATACCACGCCCCGGCAACCCGTCGTCCGGCGATGCGCTGCGCATCATCCTCGCGGCGGCCGAGGTCGAAGGCGCGCCGACGGGAGATCCTGCGGGCGTGCTGCGCGGACTGGGTCAGGCGCTGCGCGCCATGGTCGTCGGCCTGCGCCGTCTGATGATCGCGCGCGCGGCCGTCAAGGGCGAGTTCCGGATCGAACAGACGATGATCCGGGCCGTGCGGAACAACCCGCTGAAATTCTCCGCGAGCGACAACGATGCGCTGGCAGCGCTGCTCGGCATCGGCCGGCATAGCGACATGACCGCGGCCGAAGCGGTGGCGGATGCCTTGCGGCACATGCGCTCGCACGAATTGGCGACGGCTTCGGCGATGCAGCAGGCGGTGCGCGACATGCTGGCCGAGCTGGAGCCGGCGCGGGTAATGAGTCGGCTGCCGTCCGAATCGTTGGACAGCCTGCCGGGCCGGCGCAAGGCGCGCGGCTGGGACGCCTATGAGGCGCTGCATGGCGAGACCGTCCGGGCGCTGGCCGATGATTTCGACAGCGTCTTCGGCAAGTCTTTCGCGCGGGCCTATGAGCGGGCGATGACCGAAATCGCCCTGCAGGATCGCGACTGAGCAATGCCGCGCCTCGTGACCATCGACGCGATTGCCGCGTTTCAAGGAGTACGCCGTGAGCTGGACTAATCGGATCGCGTGGCAGGAAGGCATGTTCCTCCGGGCACAGCATTTCCAGCAGCAGGATCGTTGGGTCGAATCCCAGCTGCGTCGTAGCTTCGCCTCCCTGCGGCCGCATCCCTGGGGGTTCGCCGAGATCGTCATTGCGCGCGACCTGCTGAACAGCGGCCGCTTTGCCCTGGCATCGGCCGCGGGGCTGTTCGATGACGGCACGCCGTTCTCGATCCCCGGCG
Source organism: Aliidongia sp. (assembly GCA_037200015.1). Lineage (GTDB taxonomy): Bacteria > Pseudomonadota > Alphaproteobacteria > ATCC43930 > CGMCC-115725 > JAXDMU01. Next base: position 44,577 of record JBBCHB010000023.1, read on the forward strand.
AGGTCGATCTGCCGCCGCCGCTGGAGGTCCCCGAGACGGCGCGCAACGTCCTGGTCTATCTCGCCGTGCCCGCGCACCAGCCCGGCTCCGTCGAGATCGGCAGCGAGGGCGACGAGTACCGGTACCGGCCGCGCCCGTTCGAGGCCTATGACACGCATTCGGGCGCGCCGCAGCCGACCGAGCTGGTGGTCGGCCGACTCAGGCTGCGCTACTTGCTCGAGACGGATGATCGCGAGGGCTATATCTGCCTGCCGGTGGCGCGGCTGACCGAAGTCATGGCCGACAAGCGGGTGGTGCTCGACGAACGCTGGATCCCGCCGGCCCTGACCTGCACCGCAGTGGCCCCGCTCGCCGGGCTCGTCGTCGAACTGGCCGGCATGCTCAACCAGCGCGGCGAGGCGATCGCCGGGCGCCTGACGGCGGTTGCCGCGAAGAGCAATACGGAAGTGGCGGATTTCCTGCTGCTGCAGTCGGTCAATGGCTGGCAGACGCTGATCAGCCATTTCGCCGATGCCGGCAACGTCCATCCCGAGACGCTCTATCGCACGCTGCTCCAGATGGCAGGCGAGTTCGCCACCTTCACGGATGTCCGGCGCCGGCCCAACACCTATCCGGCCTACCGGCACGACGATCTGCAGCGCTGCTTCACGCCGGTGATGGCGGATATCCGTCGGTCGCTTTCGGCCGTGCTGGAGCAGACGGCGATCCGCATCCCGCTGCAGGAGCGCCGGCACGGCGTCCGGGTCGGCGCCATCCTCGACCGGACCTTGCTCGGCGGCTCGAGCTTCGTCCTGGTCGTGCAGGGCCGACATGCCGGCCGAGACGCTGCGGCGCAGCTTCCCCGGCACGGTCAAGATCGGCGCCGTCGAGCACATCCGCGAGCTGGTCAATGTCGCTTTGCCCGGCATCGAACTGCGCGCTTTGCCGGTTGCGCCCCGCCAGATGCCGTTCGTTGCCGGAGCGCTCTATTTCGAGCTCGACCGCAACAGCCCGCATTGGCAGCAGATGCAGTCCTCCGGCGGTTTCGCCATCCATGTGTCGGGCGATTATCCCAATCTGACGCTCGATCTCTGGTCGATCCGCGGCTGAGAGAGGCGATCATGAACGACAATCCCTTCGCCGGGCCGGGCGAGCAGGACCGCACCGTCATTCGCCCGATCCGGGGCGTGTTGGCCGCGGGACGACCGGCCAGCCCGCCGCCGTCGCCGCGGCTGAAGCCGCCAGGGGGAGGTCGTGGCGGACAAGGGTGGTGTCGAAAAGCTGCCTGCGTTGGGCGATCGCCGATCCTGGCGGCGGCGGCGCCGCTGCTCCTGCTGCTCGCAAGGCTGCGCAATGTCCTCTCGGTCCCGGATCCGGCCAGCCTGCGCGATCGGGCAATCCAGGATCTGCGCCGGTTCGAAAGCGAGCTGCGGCGGCAGAACCTTGCCGATGGACGAGATCCGCGCCGCCCATTACGCGCTCTGCGCCAGCCTCGACGATGTGGTGCAGAGCACGCCCTGGGGCAGCAGCGGACCCTGGGCGGACGCCTCGCTCGTGTCGACGTTTCACCAGGAGGTGCGCAGCGGCGAGCGCTTCTTCGACCTGCTGAAGCAGCTTTGCCAGAATGCCGGGAAGTTCCTGGCCGTGGTCGAGCTCATGTATCTCTGCATGGCGCTGGGCATGCAGGGCCGCTATCGGCTCGCGCCGCGTGGCCCGGCCGAACTCGACCGGGTGCGGGGAAGAGACCTATCTGGTCATCATGCGCCAGCGCGCGCCGTCGAGCGGGTTCTATCCGTGCATTGGCAGGGCGTATCCGCGCCGTACCGGCCGCTGCGGGCGGTGCTGCCGATCTGGGTTGCCGCGCTCATCGGCGCCGGTCTGATCTCTTTGCTCTATGCGTTCTTCGTCTTCAGCCTCAACGACGCGTCGGACCGGCTGTTCGAGGCGGCTCTCGCATTGCCGCCGACGCAAGCGCCGACCATCACCCGGACGGCGCCGCCGAAGTCTGTGCCGCCGGCGCCGCAGCCGCCAGGCGAACTCGACAAATTGGCGGGCTTCCTCGCACCTGAGGTCAAGCAGGGTCAGGTCACCATCACCGGGACCGAAGCCGTCCCGATCGTGCGTATCCTCAATCTCGGCATGTTCGCATCGGGCAGCGCCGTGATCGACCGGCGCTACCTGCCGCTGCTGGCCCGGGTCGGCGCCGCGCTCAAGACCGAGCCGGGTGCGGTCGACGTGATCGGCTACACCGACAATCAGCCGATCCACACCGTCCAGTTCCCGTCGAACTTCCAGCTTTCGGCGGCGCGTGCCAAGGCCGCCGCCGCCGCTTTGGGACCCGCGGTCGACCCTTCGAGGATCTCGACCGAGGGCCGCGCGGACGCTGACCCGGTGGCGTCCAACGCGACGCCGGAGGGTCAACAGCAAAACCGGCGCATCGAGATCGTCCTGCGCAGGACCGGAGCGAACTGATGGGCAACCTGCAATATCTGGCGGCAATGCTGCTCAATCGCTGGACCACGGGCTTCGCCGGGGTCGCGATCGCGGGCAGCATCGTCTGGTATCTCGGGCCGTTCGTCCCGGGCCTCAGCGGAGCCCTGCCGCGCGCCCTTGTGATCCTGGGATTCGTGCTGATCTGGTCAGTGGTCAATGGCGGCCTGACCTGGCGCCGTCGCCGCCGCGAAACCGCGCTGGTCGACGGCGCGACCAAGGAAAGCGCCGATAGTCCGCGCGACCGCCGGGCCGATACGGGCGCGGAAGTCGGCCGGTTGCGCGCCCGGATGAAGGATGCCCTGGCTCGGCTGCGGGCGAGCGGGACGCGCGGCTATCTCTATGAACAGCCCTGGTTCGTGCTGATCGGGCCGCCGGGTGCCGGCAAGACGACCGCGCTGCTCAATTCGGGGCTAAGCTTTCCGCTGTCTCAAGCTGACGGATCGGACACCGTGGTCGGCGGGGTGGGGCGGGACGCGGCTGTGCGATTGGTGGTTCGCCGACGAGGCCGTGCTGATCGACACGGCCGGGGCCGCTACACCACCCAGGATTCCGACGCGGCGGTCGATCAGGCCGGCTGGACGGGCTTCCTCGACCTGCTCCGGCGCACGCGCCCGCGCCAGGCGATCAACGGCGTGATCACGGTCATCTCGCTGACCGATATCGCCGCGGCCGATCCGGCCGAGCGCGCGGCGCACGCCCGTGCCGTGCGTCGGCGCGTCACCGAGATCTCCGAGCGGCTTCGCCTGCGCATTCCGGTCTATGCCGTGTTCAGCAAGGCGGATCGGCCTGACCCGGCTTCGACGCCTATTTCGACGATCTGGATGCCGAAGCCCGCGGCCAGGTCTGGGGCACGACCTTTCCGCTGTCGAAGGGCGTCGAGGCGTTTTTCCGCTGAATTCCAGCTGCTGCTCGACCGCCTGGACGAGCGCCTGATCGATCGGTTGCAGTCCGAGCGGACGACCGATCGCCGCGCTCTGATCGCCGGTTTCCCGCTTCAGGTCGCGAGCCTGAAGCAGCCCTTGGAAGAGTTTCTGACGCAGGCTTTCGGCGGCACAAAGCTGGATCCGGCGCCGTTCCTGCGTGGCGTCTACGTCACCTCCGCGACCCAGGAAGGGACCCCGATCGACCGGCTGACCGGCGTCCTCGCCCGCTCGTTCGGCGTCGACCAGAAACGGATCGAAAGCCTGCAGCCGTCCGCCGGGCGGAGCTATTTCCTCAAGCGTCTGCTGGCCGAAGTCGTGCTCGGCGAGGCTCTGCTCGTCGTCAACGGATCTGCCAAGCTGCGCCGCCGCCGCTGGTTGCGCGCCGGAGGCTATGCCGGCGTGCCGCGGCGACGCTGATCGTCGCTTTTCTGCTGGTTCGGGCCGAAGCTGCCAACCGTCTCGCCATCGAGACGGCGACGGAGGCGGTCGCGGTCTATCGGCAGCAACTTTCCGCCGTCAATCTCGACACGGTCGACAATGACGATTTGCAGCGGGTCGTGCCGCTGCTCAACGCGGCCCGGGCCTTGCCCGTGCATCGGCAGGTCGGCTTCCTGGATCTGCCGGGGTTGTCCCAGACGGCCAAGCTGGCCGAGAGCGACGGCGCGGTCTATCGCCATGTGCTTGAACGGGTGCTGCTCCCGCGGCTGGTCTGGCGTCTCGAACAGCAGATGCGCGGGCAGCTCGACAAGCCGGATTTCCTCTACGAGGCGACGCGCGTCTATCTCATGCTGGGCGGTGCCGGTCCGCTCGATCCCGATCTGGTGCGGGATTGGATGGTGCTCGATTGGCAAAGCCGCTATCCCGGCACGCTCAATGCGCAGCTGCGCGACGATCTGCGCAACCATCTGAATGCCCTGCTTGCCGAACCTTTGCCGCCGTTGAATCTGGATGGCGAGCTCGTGGGAACGGCCCGGGCGAGCTTCAGCCGCATATCGCTTGCCGAACGCGTCTACGGCCGGGGCCCGCCCCGACGCTGCCGCGGCTTCGGTGCCGGATTGGGTCCCGGCGGCCGTGCTCGGCGCCGCGGGGACGCCGCTTTTCACCCGCGTATCGGGCAAGCCGCTGACCGAAGGGATTTCAGGTTTCTATACGCCCGAGGGTTTCCAGACCATGCTGCTGCACGGTCTGGCCGCAACCACGAAAAAAGTGGCGGATGAAAGCTGGGTCCTGGGGCGGAATGAGGCGGTACCGGCACAGGAGCCGCAGATCGGTGAGCTCGAACGCGGCGTCGTGGCGCTCTATGTCGCCGACTACGAGAAGCAATGGGACGCGATGCTGGGCGATCTCGCCTTGGCGCCATTCGGCGATCGCGCTGCTGCGATTCAAAACCTCTATGTGCTCGCCTCGCCGCAATCGCCGATGCGTGATCTGCTCGTCTCGATCAAGCATGAGCTGAGCCTCGTCCCAACCGCGGCACCGGCCGCCGAAGCCGGCAAAGGCTCGGCCAGCCCGCAGCAGAGCTACCTGGCCGGCGTGGTCGGAGCTGCGCCCGCAGCCGCAGCCGCGCCGGCATCGCCGGCCGGCGCGGCGTTCGAGGCCCGCTACCAGCCGCTGCGCGATTTCGTCGGCGACGGCGCGACAGCACCGATCGCCGGCGTGCTGCGGATGATCAATGCACTGCAGCAGGAGCTCGCCCAGCTCGGACCGAATACGGCCAATATACCGGCGACGTTGCAGAGCAGCGGCGATCCTGTCCAGCTCCTGCTGGCGGAAGCGCAGCGTCAGCCGCAGCCCGTCGGGCGCTGGCTGCACCAGATCGCGGCCAGCGGGACGGCGATGCTGGGCGGCGGTGCGCAGGATGCGGCCAGCGCCGCTTTTTCGGGCAGCGACGGCCCGGACAAGCTGTGCCAGGCGGTCGTGACCGGCCATTACCCGTTCGACGACGCCTCGACCCAGGATGCACCCTTGGACGATTTCGCCCGGCTGTTCGCGCCCGGCGGCCTGCTCGACAGTTTCTTCCAGGCTCAGATCAAGCCGTTCGTCAACACCACCGGCGCGGTCTGGCGGCCACAGCCGCTGGGCGGCGTGACGCCGCCAGTCGCCGCCGCCACCGTGGCGCAATTCCAACGGGCCGCCCAAATCCGGGACGCTTTTTTCCCGGCCGGCGGCACGCAGCCGCAGATCCGCTTTTCTATCAAGCCTGACGCCGATGATGCCGGCGCCAAGCAGGCGACGTTGACTTTGGGCGGCACGACCGTCGCGGCGGGCAAGGCGGCGGCCCCGGAAACCGCGCTGGTCTGGCCCGGAGCCGACGGCATGAGCGTGGCGAGCCTTGCGTTCGATCCGCCGGTCGAGGCGGCGCCGACCGTCCGGGCCGAGGGGAACATGGGCGCTGTTCCGGTTGTTCGAAAAGGCTCGGATCGCGCCGGCCGGCACGCCGGTGGATTTCAGCCTGGGCTTTCGATCCGGCGATCACGCGGCAAATTTCGCTCTGCGGGCCGGATCGTCCCGCAATCCGTTCGGGCAGAATCTCCTGAAGGATTTCCGCTGTCCGACGCTTCGCACACCATGAGGACAAAATAAGGTGGGGTAGAAACCGCCGGCGGATGTTCGCCGGCGGTTTCTGCGTCGTACTGCCGCATATTCATCGCGCTTATTGAAAGCGAAGCTGCGTGTCATTTTATTGCCTCAAGTAAGCGACGCCCAGCTTGGGTATTATCGCACCGCTTATGAAATCGCTCTGGTTTGACTACGCCAGGATGCCCGGCACGAGCATGTCTTCACGCGGCCTCGGCGGTTATCGGCTTCCGATCATCTTTGCTGTCGCTGCATCCCAAAAGGATTAGTCACTTGATGAGTAGCGAAGCGGTCGACCGCGGCGGTGACGGACTCCGTGCGATCGGTCGGTGTGGTCAAGGCATGAATATGCCGCAAAGGCAATATGCGCGCATACTTCTGGTCGACGATGACCCGGCCATCCAGCGCATGGTCACGAAATTCCTCGAAGACCACGATATGCACGTTGTCTCGGCTGCGCAGAGAGTCGATGTGGCCAGACACTTCGAAGCCGGCGAGCCGAGTCTCGTGATTCTCGATCTGCGGTTGGGCGATGAGGACGGGCTCGATCTGCTGCGTGAAATTCGGCGGCGGTCCGACGTGCCCGTAATCATCATGACGGCTCATCGGTGCGACGAGATCGATCGGGTTGTTGGCCTCGAACTGGGCGCCGACGACTATGTCGACAAGCCATTCGGTTTGCGGGAGTTGTTGGCGCGCATCGGGCCGTGCTGCGGCGGCAGGAAAGCGCACGCGTCGTATCGCCGCGGGATGCGGCGCGTGGCCGCTGCCGGTTCGGTGGCTGGCAGCTCGATCGCCGCAACCGTCGCCTGACCAGCCCGGACGGGAATCCGGTCGCCTTGACCAAGGGGGAATACGCTCTGCTGATCGCGTTTCTCGATGCGCCGCAGCGACCGCTCCTCTCGGGAGTTTCTGTTGCAAGCGACGCGCATCCACGAAGACGTGTTCGATCGGAGCATCGACGTGCAAGTTCTTCGGCTGCGGCGCAAGCTGGAGATTGATCCGAGCGCGCCACGCGTCATCCAGACCGAACGCGGCGTCGGCTACGTCTTCGCTCTGCCCGTCGAGCCGGTCTGAAAAACGCCTGTCGGCCGGTTGTCCGGCCGCGGTGCGATTTCGGCCCGGCTGATCTCGTTACAGATGTAGCGCAGTTCGGCGCGATTGAAATCGACGTGTAGTTCCCGCTGTCAGTTTCCCGGCGGCGGTGGATGTCCCCGACGGTCGGCTTCCGCCCCGCCCGGCGATTTCGACCGGCGTGCCGGGATTGCCGCAAAGCTCCGGAAGCTGTCCCGGTAGTCGAAATGGCGGCCGCCGCTGCATAAAGGCTTGCGCCGATATCCGGCCAATATTTCAGATCGATGGCCAGCCATTCAGGCCGAAATGCGAGAAGATGATACCCCGGATCCTCATCAAACATGTCGCGGGTTCGCAGGCCAACCGGATCGATCAATTCGAACTCGACGGCACGCACGAGCTGATCATCGGGCGGGAACCGCCGGCGAACGTCGTGTTCGACGGGCGGCGCGACGATACCGTCAGCCGCCGTCACGCGCTCATCAAGATCCAGCGGGGCAATCGTCTCCGCTTTACGGTTGCCGATTTGGACAGCACCAATGGCGTTCGGGTCAACGGCAAGGACATAGCTGGCGAACACGATCTCGTGCCGGGCGACATCGTCGAACTGAGCCCCGGCGGTCCGGCGTTCAGCATCGCCGTCGAGGCCGAGCCGGTGTGTCTGGATAGGCCCGAGCAGCCCGCCAAAGCGTCAGGTCTCGATATCGAACTTCCCCCGCGCCCGTCGCAGAGACAGCCGGCCGCCGGCCGCTGCGAACAAGAACTTCGATGCCGGCCGGAAACGGGGGCGCGGCGTCATCTATGTGATGGCGCTCGCGGCGATCGGCTCGGGTCTCGTCGCCTTGTCGTCCGAGCATGACTGGTGGCGCGCGCGCAACTCGTCCAGCATTCCAGCGAGCACTGTCGCCATTAACATCCCTTCCCCCCGCAATCCGCCAGCCATACGGATCCCGCCGAGGATCCAGTCAAAATATTGGGTAAATCAACAGTTTATCTTGGCGCGCGGTGGCGATTGTACGACACCTTCAGCGGCAAGCCGGTTTTCCAGAAAGTCGTGACCAGGCGGGGGCAGAGGCTCCCGAGCTTCGTCGAGCTGGGCGACGGTAGGATCGTCCCCTGGCTGACCACGGAAGACGAAGAGCGCACCAATATCCCGATCGGCGGCAGCAGTTTCGGCAGCGGCTTCGTCGTCAGCGACACGGGGTGGCGTCGTTACCGACCGGCCATATCGCCGCCGGCTGGATGATGGCCTATCGGGGCGGGGCAGCTTGGGCGGGACAAGGGGCGGTCTTCCGGGTTCAGCGCGATCCGGCGCGTGAGGCGCCAGCGCGATCATCGACCTGAACGGTGCCGATGGGCGGCGCGGCGCGGCTGGCAACCTGGATTCCGGGCAATGGCGGGTTTCTGTTTCGCACGCGCTACCCTGTCCAGCTCGGTGCCGCGCAAAGCAGTCTCGAAGGTCGCAACGAGCTTCTGACCGTCCAGTTCCCACTCAGCCATGTCGCCATGCCGGGCGCGTCTCGTCCGTGCATCGCTCGACGCCGATGTCGCCGAGCTCAAGATCGACGCCGATCGACCGCTTCCCGCCGCCGATTTGGCGGCGGATGCCAGTCTCAAGGTCGGAGACCACGTTACCGTCTTGGGATACTCGGCGCCCGCTCGACGGTACCGGCGGCGCAGATCCGGGCAAGGCGCGTTCGCCGGAACTCGTGACGGCGGACGGCACCATCACCGGGCTTGGCGACGGCCCCGGTATCGATCTGTCGGGGTTACCGCCTGATGGCAGCCTGCAAGGCGGGCCGGTCCTCGCCGCCGATGGCAAGGTCGTGGCCGTCATCGCGCCGGGACCGGCGGACCCGAACGGCTCGGCACACGCCTATTCGGCGCGGCTCGTCCGCGCCCTGCTCGAGTTGCAGTAAGTGTCGAGAGGAGAGCGCCCAGTGAGTTCCGCGCCAAATTCTTCGCACGCCGGAGACCGGACGATGCTCCAGCCGCGGGGGTGAGGAATTATATCTTGCCGGAGCGATGCAGACTCATCCAGGGCCGGCCGGGACGCGGAACGAGGATGTCGTGGCCTATGTCCTGCCGCGCCCCGACGAGCCCCTTCGCGCGGAGCGGGGCGCTCGCGCTGATCGCCGACGGCATGGGCGGGCACGCCGCAGGAGAGGTCGCGAGTGCGGTCGCGGTGGATATCATCCGTCGGCGGTACTACGAGCTTGCCGGCACAGTGCCGGATGTCCTCGCCGCGAGCTTCGAGGCTGCGAACCGGGCGATCTACGAGCGGAACGCGTCGAATGCCAAGCTGGCGGGGATGGGGACGACCTGTACCGTGTTCGCCGTGCGGGATGGCCTGATCTATCTCGGCCATGTCGGAGACAGCCGGGCCTATATCCTGCGCGACGGCCGTCTCCGTCAGATCAGCCAGGACCACTCGGTGGTCGCCGAACTCGTCCGGCATGGCACCATCACGGCGGCGGAGGCATCGCGGAGTCCCTACCGGAACATCGTCCCTGCGCGCGCTGGGCACCAAACCGACGATCGAGCCGCTGATTTGGCGCGAAGGCATGCCGCTCCATTCCGGCGATGCGATCGTGCTGTGCTCCGACGGCTCAGCGACAGGCTCGACGATGCCGGGATCGCCGAGATCGTCGGTCGGTTGCCGCCGCCCGAGGCGTGTCAGGCGCTGATCTCCGCTGCGCTCGCGCGGGGGGCCAGCGACAACATATCCCTTGGCGTCTTTACCGTCACCGCGCGGGATACGCGTGCCCGCGAGCCGGTCGAACCGGCCAGGGCGGCCAGCGTGGTATAGCCGCCGGCGCTGCCGCCGCGAATCGCGATCCGGGCCGGGTCGACCAGCCCGCGCGCCGCGACGGAACGGGCCGCCGCAATGCAATCGGCGACATCGACCACGCCCCATTGTCCGTTCAGCCGCTGGCGATAGGGTCGGCCGAAGCCGGTCGAGCCGCCGTAATTGACGTCGAGCACGGCGAAGCCGCGCGTCGTCCACCACTGCACGCCGAGCGAAAAGCTGTTGCTGCTCATCGCCGTCGGACCGCCATGGCTGATCACGATCAGCGGCGGACGCTCGCCCTCCGGTGCCTGGAAGCCGGCATTGCGCGGCGGGTAGAAAAAGGCGTGGCCGCTGCTGCCATCCTCGGTCGCGAAGCGGATCGGGTCGCCGATCGAGACATCGTTCCGGCCCAGGACCGGCGGTCCCGACACGGTCACGGTCTCGCTCAATCCGCCGGCGAAATTGCCCAATCGAATGATCGAAGGCGGCGCATCCGGCAGCGTCGAGACGACGGCGAAACCGTCGCCCGACGGCACCGGCTTTCCTGCACGGCGCCGATATCCAGGCGCAGCACCCGGCCGTGACAGACCAGCGCTGCCTGCCGGATCCCGTCATCGACTACGCTGCACAGGATCTTGCCGTCCTCCAGGAAGGCGAAATAGCGCTGGCCGAAGGTCCAGGCCGGGCCGCCGATCTCGGCCCCGACCGGCGCCACGGGCTCGACCGCGCCGTCGCGCCAGGCGTAAAGGTTCCACCAGCCGGTGCGGTCCGAGCTGAAATGCAGCGTGCCGTCGGGCGCGAAGAGCGGCTGCACGATCGCCTCCGGCTCCTGGCCGGCGATCAGCGCAGCGGCTTCTGGCCGGCCATCGGCATCGAGCGCGACCAGCTTCAGCCGCGTGCCGTCCCACGGCATGTTCGGATGATCCCATTCGATCCAGGCGAGGCGGCTGCCATCGGGCGACAGCCGCGGTGCCGCCAGGAAATCGGGGCCGCGCAGCAACACGGTGCCGGGGCCTTGGGCATCGAAGGGCAGTGCTATGATCGCCGCTTCGGGATCGGTCTCCGGCCGGTCCCGGTGATCCTCGCGCACAGCCAGCACGCGCCGGCGCGGCAGGTCGAACTGGAAATCGGCATAGCGGCAGCCCGGCACGGCGGCGATCTGCCGCGCCGGCTCTCCCGGCGCCGCGAGCCAGACCGAGCCGTCGGCTTTCTCGCTATAGACGATCCAGCCGGACGCGACGGCATAGGCGCCGCCGCCATATTCATGGACGCGCGTCCCGACATTGACCGGCGCCGGCGTCAGCTCCGTCTTGCCCGCGGCCGCGGTCCAGCGCATCAGCAGCGACCGTCCGGCCTCGTTCGGCCGCGCCTCCAGCCAATAGAGCGCCTCGCCATCGGCCGACAGGCTGCCCAGCCCGACGGTCTTGCCGGTCATCAGCTCCGGTGTGACGGGCGAGGCCCAGCTGCCATAGGGGGCGGTCTGGCGAGGGGTCATGGAGTGTCTCGGGTTGCCTCGTGTCGAGCGAGGATATGGGCAAAGCGATGGGTCGTTCCAGCCAATCCTGTCACGACCCGGCCGAGAAAATGCCCTCTGCGGCGATCTCGACCACCTCGCCTTGGACGAATCTGCGCTGCTCTTCGGCCGGCAGGAGCAGCAACGGGATGGTCGGCCAGCCCATTTCGGCGGCGACCAGGATGCCGAGGCCGAGGATGGCGTCGAGGCGGCCCAGCACCAGGGCGGCGGGCGCCTTGCCGTTGCGCAGCAATTCGAGCAGCACGGCGCTCGACGAACTCGAGCCGATCGTCTCGGGCAGCATCAGCACCGTGCCGGCGATCGCAGCGTGGGGCGGGACGAGCAGGGGTGCCGGTGGCCGGATCGACGCCGCCCCAGAAGCTGAGCGGCTGGTCGAGGCGCAGGACCGGGCCGCGTGCGGCGCCGGGCAGGATCGGCTGCGGCGTCATCGCCATAGCCCAGGATCGGCGACCAGCCGGCCGGCGACGGCGCTTTCGACGCAATCGCCGAGGCTGCCGAACTGCACGGCCCAGCCGGTGAGCGAGGGCGCGTAATGGGCGAATTTCGCCGAGTTGGTCAGCAGCACGCCGCCGCCCGGCGGCAGGATCGGCGTCACCACGATGCAGGTATCGGTGACCAGGATGATGCCGGCGCGGGCCAGCGCCGCGCGGTCCTCGCCCAGCGCCTCAGCAACATGTCGGCCGGTGCAGGCATAGAAGGGCAGGGCGGTGCGTCGTCCGTCGAGCCTAGCCAGCAGGGCGCGGCATTCGTCGAGCGAGAGATGCGGGCTGCCGATCGCGACGGCGTCGATCCGTCCGCCGGTCGTCGTCGACAAGGCCCGGCGCTCGGCATCGAGCATCGGGGCTTCCAGCCGGATCGTGCTCTCCGGTTCCCGACCGGCGAAGGCCGTGGCGAGATCCGGTGCTTCCGGAGTCGTGCCGACGACATGAAACAGCCCGACCGCGCCGGTCGCCGCCGCGGCGGCGCCGAGTGCTTTCAGCCGATCCTCGCTGGTCCCGCGCGGCAGCCCGTCGATCGCGGCGACGGCACCGCCGACCCGCCGGCCGAGCCAGGCACCGAGCACCGGATAAAGCGCATCCTCGGCACAAAGCGCAGGGCTCAGCGCCGAAGCGTCGATCAGGATCGTGGCGTGGCGGTTCTCCGGCAAATGCAGCCCGGTGCGCGGCGCCCGGCCGGACAGGGCGGCGCAGATATCGAGGAAATCGCCATAGCGCTCGGTGCGCGCGCCGAGCACCGAATTGCAGAAGGCGACGGCGTTGCTCTCGCCCCAGGCGACATCCTGGCCGAGGCTCGGGCGATGCCCGGCCTGATAGGGCGCGCAGGTCCAGCTCGCCCGGCAGCCGAGCGCGGCATAGGCCGCCATCTGGCGCCGCGCCAGCGCCGTCGACTCGGCATCGAGCCGCGACCGGTCGGGGTGCAGGAGATCGAGCGCCCCGACATTGAGTGTCGCCGGCACGGCAACTTTGCCGCCGAGTTCGACCAGCCGCTCGGCGAAATAGGCGCCGGCCGGGCCGTGATAGAGGCAGCCATCGATATGGGCCGAGGCGATGTCGAGCAGCGTATCGGCGCCGAGCATGCGCGCCGTGCCGGCAACGATGCGCAGCGCCAGCGCCACGGCCGGCCCGTCGGCGCCGTCCAGCCTGTCGCGATCCCGCTGCGTCAGCTGCAGGCCCATCGGCTCTCCTTCCGGCGCGGCAATCGCTCGCTTGAGGGAAGCCGGCACCCGCTCTAATTTAACGAGCACAAGTTAGGAGACCGGGATGGCACCGCGCAAGCGAACAGGCGCGACGTGGGGATGAGCACTGGACATACGCCGGAGCCTGCCCGTTTCGGCCGGCGGTTGCTGATCCTCTGCGCCATCCTGGCCCTGGCGCTGTTCGGCCTGGTCTCGGCCTTTCCGTCGCGGCATTGGGACGAACTGGATTCGGCCTATGCCGCGCGCTACGGCCTGGTGCTGCTGTTCGTTGTCTTCGGCCTGGCCGCGTCGCGCCGGCGTCTCGCGGCGATGGCGATCGAGCTCTCGGTCTGGGCGATGGCGCTGCTGGTCCTGGCGGTCGGCTATTCCTACCGGTTTCGAGCTGCAGGACATGGCGCTCGGCGCCAGGGCCGAATTGATGCCGGCCCATGGCATCGAGCGCACGCCCGGCGTGGTCAGCTTCGCGCGCTCGGGCGACGGGCAGTTCTGGGTCGACGCACAGGTCGACGGCCAGAGGGTACGGTTCCTGGTCGATACCGGCGCCAGCGATGTCGTGCTGAGCAGCACCGATGCCGAGCGGCTCGGCTACAATCTCGATCGTCTCAGCTTCAACCTGGAGGCCGACACGGCCAATGGCCGGATCCGCGAGGCGCCGGTCGTGCTCGGCCAGCTCAGCATCGGTTCGATCCACTTCGAGCATGTGCGGGCTTCGATCAGCGCCGGCGGCTTGCGCGATTCCCTGCTCGGCATGCGGCTGCTCGAACGGTTGAGCAGCGTCGAGATCCGCAGGGATATGCTGACCATTCGCGAATAGACTCTTGATGCTGCGCCGCAATATAACTCTCGTGCAGTTGCAATAGAGATTAAATTGGCGAGCGTGAATTCATAAAACTTCTTACATCCTGCCGGGAAATGATGTGAATATGCCGGCCGTCCCCATGCCCCGCCCGCCCGTGACCTGGGAGGTCCCGTGACTGCCGCTGCCGACCGCTCGTCGAAGATCATGTCCGTTATCCGCGTCTCCAGCGGCAATTTCCTGGAGATGTATGATTTCTTCGTCTTCGCCTATTACGCGGCGGAGATCGGCAAGGCCTTCTTCCCCGGCGACGATTCGGTGGCGACGCTGCTGAAGACGCTGGCCGTGTTCGGCGTCGGCTTCGTCATGCGGCCGATCGGCGCCCTCGTGCTCGGCGCCTATATCGACCATCACGGCCGCCGCAAGGGCCTGATCGTGACGCTGGCCATCATGTCGATCGGCACGCTGTCGCTGGCGCTGGTGCCGGGCTATGCGGTGATCGGGCTGTTCGCGCCGCTGCTGATCGTCATCGGCCGGCTGCTGCAGGGCTTCTCGGCCGGGGTCGAGCTGGGCGGCGTCTCGGTCTATCTGTCGGAGATCGCGACACCGGGCAACAAGGGCTTCTATGTCGCCTGGCAATCGGGCAGCCAGCAGATCGCCGTGATCTTCGTCGCCGTGCTCGGCGTGTTGCTGGCCGAATGGGTGCCGATCGACCAGATGGAGACCTGGGGCTGGCGCATTCCTTTCATCGTCGGCTGCATGATCATTCCGCTGATCTTCCTGCTGCGCGCCTCGCTGCATGAGACCGACGAGTTCCTGGCGCGCAAGACCCATCCGACCATCAGCCAGATCTATCTGACGGTGGCCGAGAACTGGCAGATCGTGCTGATCGGCGTGCTGATGGTGCTGATGACCACCGTCTCCTTCTACATGATCACCGCCTATACCCCGACTTTCGCCAAATCGGTGCTGCATCTCAGCAGCTATGACAGCCTGGTCGTCACCGGCTGCGTCGGGTTGTCCAATCTGTTCTGGCTGCCGGTGATGGGGGCAGTGTCGGATCGCGTCGGCCGCAAGCCGCTGCTGATCCTGTTCACCGTGCTGGCGATCCTGACCGCCTATCCGCCCTGGCCTGGCTGATCGGCGCCCCGACATTTACCAATCTGCTGATCGTCGAGCTCTGGCTGTCCTTCCTCTATGGCAGCTACAACGGCGCCATGGTGGTCTACCTGACCGAGATCATGCCGGCGCATGTCCGCACCTCGGGCTTCTCGGTCGCCTACAGTCTCGCGACCACGCTCGGCGGCTTCACGCCCTTCATCAGCCAATGGCTGATCGGCGAGACCGGCAACAAGGCGATCCCGGCCGCCTGGCTCTCAGTCGCCGCCGCGCTCAGCCTGATCGCGGCGCTGCTGGCCAAGCCGCATCACGAAGCGGCGCCGGTACGGCTGCAGGCGGCGGATTGAACGGGGTAGGCTTCGGCGGGAAATGACGGTGCCGAAACCTTCTCGCCCGCATCGTGGCCGTGAAAATACTGCCGCGGACTCAGAGCGTCAGTGGGGCGGGCGGGGACGCCCATAGCCGCTAGGATAAGGCGGCGCGCAAGCTGCAAACCCTCGCTCGTTTGGCTGGAGAGGCGTGCCTGGTGCGCATTTGTGCGCACGCCGCAATTGTGTCTCCTGCCGGGCAGGTATTCAGACAGATCGCTCGCTTCCCATTTCTGGGGTGAACTCGCAGGAGGGAAGCCCATGCGGACGATCAGCCACTTCATCAACGGGCAGCGCGTCTCGCGCGCTGGCGCGCTGACCAGCCCGGTCTATGATCCGAACACCGGGCGGGTCCAGGCCCATCTGCAGCAGGGTGACGCCGCAATCCTGGCAGAGGCTGTCGCGCGCGCCAAATCGGCGCAACCTGCGTGGGCCGTGATCAACCCCCAACGCCGGGCCCGGGTGATGTTCAAGTTCAAGGCCTTGATCGAAGAGCACATGCAGGAACTCGCCCGGCTGATGTCCTCCGAGCACGGGAAATTGCTGGATGACTCCCTCGGGGAGCTGCAACGCGGCTTGGACGTGGTGGAGTTTGTCTGCGGCGTCCCGCACTTGCAGAAGGGCGAGTTCACCCAGGGCGCCGGCCCCGGCACCAATGTCTATTCGATCCGCGAACCCTTGGGAGTCGTTGCCGGCATTACGCCCTTCAACTTCCCTGCCATGATCCCGATCTGGATGTTCGCCCCGGCCATCGCCGTCGGCAACGCCTTCATCCTGAAGCCGCCGAGCCGCACCCCTTCCGCCAGCGTTCGGCTCGCGGAACTGGCCCTCGAGGCCGGCGTGCCAGCGGGGATCCTCAACGTCGTCCTTGGTGGCGAGGAGGTTGGTCAGGCGATCACCGATCATCCGGACATCAAAGCCGTCAGCTTTGTCGGCTCGACGATTGTGGCCAAATCCGTCTATGCGCGCGGCGCGGCCCAGCGGCAAACGCATGCAATGCATGGGCGGAGCGAAGAATCACGGCGTCATCCTGCCCGACGCTGATCTTGACCAGGTCGTGGCCGACACTCTCGCCGGCGCCTTCGGCTCGGCCGGGCAGCGGTGCATGGCCATGCCGGTGATCGTGCCCGTTGGCCGGAAGACGGCTGAGGCGGTTCGCGATCGTTTGCTGCAGGCGATTCCCAAGCTGCGGATCGGCGTCGCCTCCGATCCTGACGCGCAAATGGGTCCGGTCGTCACTGCTGAGCACAAGAAGAAGATCGAGGGCTATATCCAGATGGCTGTCGATGAGGGTGCCGACCTGGTCATCGACGGGCGGGGCCGGAGCTTGCCAGGCCATGAGGAGGGGTTCTTTCTGTGGCCGACGCTGATCGATCACGCGACGCCTGCAATGAAAAGCTACCAGGAGGAGATCTTCGGCCCTGTCCTGCAGATCGTTCGTGCAGAGACCTTCGAAGAGGCGCTGAGCTACCCGAGCGCTCATCATCAAGGCAACGCGGTGTCGGTCTTCACGCGCAGCGGAGATGCGGCCCAGCGTTTCGTTGCCGAGGTCGCGGTGGGGATGGTGGGCGTCAATGTTACCATGCCGGTGCCGGTCAGCTATCACAGCTTCGGCGGCTGGAAGGACTCCGCTTTCGGCGACCTCAACCAATATGGCGAGGACAGCATCCGCTTTTTCACGCGGACCAAGCTCGTAACGCAGCGCTGGCCGCATGGCGGGCCTGTGACCGGCTAAAGCATGGTCCCGCCGAAAACCGTCGCGCTGCGCCTCGGGCCAACCATGGGACTATCGGGCAGCGGTTTTCCTCAGCGGTTGAATATGTTCGATGGCGGGATGGCGGAATTGCCTGAGGCTTTCGCCCAGCGCCTCGAATTCGGCGCTGCGCGGGTCGCTGCGCCGCCAGGTGAGCACGATCGTCCGCGCATAGCCGTCTCGGGGTAGCAGCGTATAGGCAATGCCGTTCGTCTCGGTCGCAGCCAATGCCGGCATCAGGGGTGCACCCTTCGCCTGCGGCGACCATGTATTTCAGGGTTTCGAGGCCGGTGGCGTGCCGATTGGAGGCACTGATGTCGTCGCAAGCAGCGATCGCCTGGTCGCGCAGGCAATGGCCTTCTTCCAGCAGCAGCCGTTCCGTCGGATCGAGCTCGGTCCAGGCCGTGCCCGACGATTCGAGCGCCCGATGCCCCGACGGGCAGGCCATGATGAACGGCTCCAGGAACAGCGGCATCTCGCTCAAGCCCGCTTCGAGCACCGGGGGTCGACATCAGGACCGCGTCGAGCTGGCCCTGAAGCAGGGCGGCGACCAACGCGTCCGTCCGACCTTCGCCCAGCACGAGCGACAAATTGGGATACTGCGCCCGCAGCGTCGGCAGCACCTGCGGGAAATAATACGGACCCAGCGTGGCAATGGCCGACAGCCGCAGCGTGCCGCCGAACGGCTCGTTGGACCGGCGCGCCAAGGTCACGAGCGCCCTGCCTTCCGCCAGGACCCGGCGCATCTGCTCGATCAGCAGATGGCCGTCCGACGTCAGGATCAGGCGCCTGGTCGTCCGCTCGAAGATCACGGTGCCGAGCCGTGACTCGAGCTTGCTCACCTGAACGGAAAGCGACGGCTGGGCGACGTGGCAATGCTCGGGCAGCCTTGACGAAGCTGCCGAGATCCGCAACGGCGACGACATATTCCATGTCGCGGAGCGAAAGGCCGGAGAGGTTCATGGCGTATATATAGGCCTGGAGGATCCCCGCCGCACCTGATGGTGGTTCGTCCTATCCTCCGTCGTCATGCCGATGCCGGACGGCCCGCCGGCAGGCGTCGCCCGCTGGAAGTTCGTCTTGGCGGCGAGCTCGCGGAACTTTCTCATCGTCAACATCAGCCACCTGCCGCGATCATCTGGGTCCGGTGCTCGGGCTGCTCGACCGGTTGCCCAAGCGGCAGGCCGAGTTCGCGCCATACGGCGGCCATTGCCGCCGCAAGCTCCGCCACCAGGGCCGGGCCGTGGGCGGGAGACGGCGTGATGCGCAGGCGTTCGGTGCCGCGCGGCACGGTCGGGTAGTTGATCGGCTGGATGTAGAGGCCATGCCGCTGCAGCAGCAGATCGCTCGCCTGCTTGCACAGCTCGGGATCGCCGACCGTGACCGGCACGATATGGGTCTCGGTTGCCATCACCGGCAAGCCGGCGGCGGCGAGTGCCGCCTTGGTCTCGGCGACGGCTGCCTGCTGGCCGAGCCGTTCGGCCTGGGACGTCTTCAAATGGGCGATCGATGCGGTCGCTGCCGCGGCCACTGCCGGCGGCAGCGCCGTGGTGAAGATGAAGCCCGGAGCATGGGACCGCACTGCGTCGACCACGGCGCGCTTGCCCGCGATATAGCCGCCCAGCGTCCCGAACGCCTTGGCGAGCGTGCCCCTCGATGACATCGATCCGGTGCATGACGCCGTCGCGCTCGGCGATGCCGGCGCCGCGCGGCCCGTACATGCCGACGGCGTGAACCTCGTCGATATAGGTCATGGCGTTGTAGCGCTCGGCGAGATCGCAGATCGCCGCGATCGGCGCGACGTCACCGTCCATCGAATACACGCTCTCGAACACGATCAGCTTCGGCCGGTCCGTACCGGCCTGGATCAGCAGCTCTTCCAGATGCGCGAGGTCGTTATGGCGCCAGACCAGTTTGCTGCGGCCGGCGGCGCGCACACCTTCGATCATGGAATTATGGTTGAGCGCGTCGGACAGGATCAGGCAGTCGGGCAGCAGCTTGGCGATCGTCGCGATGCCGGCCAGGTTCGAGACGTAGCCGGAGGTGAAGACCAGCGCCGCCTCCTTGCCGTGCAAATCGGCGAGTTCCGCTTCGAGGGCGACGACCGCGCGGTTGTTGCCCGAGATGTTGCGCGTGCCGCCGGCGCCGGCGCCCATGGTCCGCGCGGCGGTGCACATGGCATCGACCACCTTCGGATGCTGGCCCATGCCGAGATAGTCGTTGGAGCACCAGATCGTGACCTCGCGCTCGCCCGCAGGGCTGTGCCAGAGCGCGTGCGGGAACCGCCCGACCTGGCGCTCGAGGTCGGCGAACACGCGATAGCGCCGCTCGTCCTTGAGGGCTGCCAGCGCCGAATCGAAGTGGGGCGAGATAGTCGACCATCCGTGGTGCATCCTTTGGGGCGTGAATTCCGTTCGACGGCGCCGGAGCGGGCAATCCGCTCCGGCGCCGCTCGATGGCTACTTGGCAGCCTTTGCCTTGGCCAGCCGTTCTATGGCGTCGGCGACGCCCTGGCCATAAGCGGGATCGGCCTTGGTGCAGTTCGCGATATGCCGCTCGACGACCGGGCGCGACGCGCCGTTGATCGCCCGCGCCGTATTGTCGAACAGCACCTGCTGCTGGGCCGGCGACATCATGCGGAACAGGTCGCGCGGCTGGGAGTAGTAATCCGTGTCCTCCCGGTGGTTCCAGCGAGCCGCGGCACCCTCGATCTGCAGCGGCGGCTCGGCGAAGTCCGGCTGAGCCGCGAGCGCGCCCCGGCTGTTCGGCTCATAGTGGGTCGAGCGGCCGCCATTGCCGTCGACGCGCATGGCGCCGTCGCGATGGTAGCTGGTGACCGGGATCTTCGGCGCATTGACCGGAATCTGGGCATAATTGACTCCCAGGCGGTAACGCTGCGTGTCGCCATAGGAGAACAGCCGGCCCTGCAGCATCTTGTCCGGCGAGAAGCTGATGCCCGGCACGATCACCGACGGGCTGAACGCCGCCTGCTCGACATCCTGGAAGAAGTTCTCCGGGTTGCGGTTGAGCTCCATCACGCCGACCTCGATCAGCGGGTAATCCTTGTGCGGCCACACCTTGGTCAGGTCGAACGGGTTGAGGTGGTAGGTGTTCGCCTCGACCTCCGGCATGATCTGGATGTAGAGCGTCCAGCGCGGGAAATCGCCCGTCTCGATGCTCTCGAACAGATCGCGCTGATGGCTCTCGCGATCATTGCCCATGACGGCGACCGCTTCCTCGTCCGTCATGTTCTGGATGCCCTGCTGGGTCTTGAAGGTGAACTTGACCCAGAAGCGTTCGTTCCCGGCATTGAGGAAGCTGTAGGTGTGGCTGCCGAAACCGTGCATGTGGCGCCAGGTGCGGGGAATGCCGCGCTCGCTCATGACGATGGTGACCTGGTGCAGGGCCTCGGGCAGCAGCGTCCAGTAATCCCAGTTATTGTCGGCGCTGCGCAGGCCGGTCCGCGGGTCGCGCTTGATGGCATGATTGAGGTCGGGGAACTTCAGCGGGTCGCGGATAAAGAACACCGGCGTATTGTTGCCGACCAGATCCCAGTTGCCTTCGTCGGTATAGAATTTCAGTGCGAAACCACGGATGTCGCGCTCGGCGTCGGCCGCACCGCGCTCGCCGGCGACGCTGGAGAAGCGGGCAAACATCTCGGTCTTCTTGCCGATTTCGGCGAACATCTTCGCCTTGGTATAGCGGGTGATGTCGTGCGTTACCGTGAAGGTGCCGAAGGCGCCGGCGCCCTTGGCGTGCATGCGCCGCTCCGGAATGACCTCCCGGTCGAAATGCGCCAGCTTTTCGAGGAACCAGACGTCCTGCAGCAGCGCCGGGCCGCGTGGCCCCGCTGTCATGGTGTTGTTGTCGTCGACGACAGGTGCCCCGAAGACGGTCGTGAGCTTGGACATGGTGGGGAAACTCCTTGGGATCTGCTGAGGCGTTGCCGCCATGGTTGGAAGTTAGGGATGACAACTTTTAGGGAAAATACATATTAATCGTAGTATATATGCCGTTTACCTATATATTGTGGCGACACTGACGAGCCGCTCGAGCACGATGGCCTCCAGCACGTCGATGGCACCATCGCTGTCGTTGAGGCAGGGCACGTAGGTCAATCGCTCGCCGCCGGCCTCGACGAACAGATCGCGGATTTCGACTCGCACTTCCTCGAGCGTTTCCAGGCAATCAGCCATGAAGCCTGGTGCCGCGATCATCAAATGGCGCACGCCGGCCTCGGCCAGGCGAACCACTTCGGTCTGGGTCGACGGACCGACCCATTTCTGCCGGCCGAACTGGGATTGGAACGCCACCGAGTAGCCGGCTTCGCTCAGATGCAGCACCTGCCGGACGCGCTCGGCCGTAGCGCGGCATTGCCCGGCATAGGGATCGCCCAGTGCGCCGTTGCGCTCCGGCAGGCCGTGAAACGACATCAGCAGGTAATCGGGGCGGGGGCCGTCGAGCATCGCCCGGGACAGGCTGCTCGCTACCGCCTCGATATAGGCCGGATGATCATGGAAATCGTGGATCGTCGTGATGCTCGGCTGGTCGCGCAACTGCGCCAGATAGGCGAAGGCGACGTCGTTCACGGTCGCGGTCGTGGTGGCACTGTATTGCGGATAGAGCGGCAGCAGGATGATCTCGGTGCAGCCGGCAGCCATCAACTCGTCGATGCCGCGTTCGATCGACGGTTCGCCATAGCGCATGGCCCAGGCGACTTCGATATTCCGGCGATCCTGTGCAAAGCGTTCATGCAAGCGGTTGCCCTGACGCCGGGTGTAGTAGCGCAGCGGCGATTCGTTGGTCTCGTGGTGCCAGATCGAGGCATAGGCCTTGGCGACGCGGGCGGGCCGGAACGGCAGGACGACGCCCTCGAGCAGCGGCTTCCACAGCAGTCTCGGCATTTCGACGACCCGAGGATCTCCCAGGAACGCCCGAAGATAGCGCCGAACGGCGCCGGGCGTCGGCTGCTCCGGCGTGCCGAGATTGACCAGCAGGACGCCCGTCTGGGCCGCCGAGCGGCCGGGCGTGACCGGGACGTTGGTTTTTTGGATGATTGCCTTGCTGAACACGGGACGCTTCCTCCGGGTTGACAGTCGCTGACCTGGAGGAGAGTTGGAGCGTTTGAACGGAAAAGGGAAATATGAATATTAACGAGTAATATATAGTTTTTCCCTATTTCACTCGTGAACTCCTGGGTGGTCGCCAAGCGCGCCGAACGCCTTACATTGGGCGGTAATCAAAGCGGGGCAGGGACCCCGAACCACCCCTCGCATCAGGAGTTGCCCAGCCATGCCCGTCGAGACCGCCAACGCCGAATTGCCCGAACTTCCGTCGTCCGAACGCTTGCAGGAGTTGCTGTTCGCCGCCGCGCGCATGGGCCGCGACGATGTGCTGCCCGCCTTGTTCCAGGCAGGAGCCGATATCGAGGGCACGGACCCGAAAGGGTACACGGCCTTGATCCTGGCGAGCTATAACGGCCAGGAATCAACGACCGCGCTGCTGCTGTCGTACGGCGCTCGCGTCGACGCCGGCGACACGGAGCGGGGCAATACCGCACTGATGGGCATCGCCTTCAAGGGCTATACCGCGATCGCGAAGCTGCTGATCGACCGTGGTGCCGATGTGAATGCGCGTAATTTTGCCGGCCAGACTGCGCTGATGACGGCGGCAATGTTCAACCGGATCGAGATCATCGACCTGCTGCTCGCGGCCGGTGCCGATCCGACGCTGTCGGACGCCAGCGGCAACACCGTCACCAATCTGGCCCGATCGCAGGGCAATCATGCGCTGGTCGAGCAGTTCACCAGCCGCTGAGCGACACGAAACCCAGGGTGCTGGACGGCCACGACCGCCTCATCCTGCAGCCGCAGGTCGCCTGAGCCGTTCCGGATTGCCGTCATTCGGCGGCCACCCGCGCGGCGCGCTGCATCGGCGGCTGCATCGCAATATAGCGCTTCGCCTCTCGAATGAGGGCCATGGTCGCAGGCGCCCGCTCGTTGCGGCGGCAGGCGAAGACCAGCGTCGACCTGTCCTCGACATCGAGCGGCCGGAACACTGCGTCCGGAATCTGCAGTTGGCTCAACGAGTACGGCACGATGGCAACGCCAAGCCCGGCAGCGGCGAGACTGACGACCGTAGTGACCTGAAGCACCGACTGCGCGATGTGCGGTTCGAAGCCGGCGCGGCGGCAGATCTCCTTGGCCGGCGACATCAAGGCAGAGCCGCCGGGCGCTTCGTAGCTGATGAAGTGTTCCTCGGCCAGGTCGATGACGGCGATGCGGTCCCGTGCCGCCAGACGATGCGTCCGTGCCATGACGACCTCGAAGCCCTCGTTCGCCATCGGGACCACGTTCAGTCCGCGGCTGTTCGGCATATAGCCGTGGCGGCAGAAGCCGAAATCGAGTCGTCCGTCGTTGAGCCTCTCAGCCAATTCCGAGCCGGCGAGCTCGCTTAAGCTCAATTCGACAGCAGGGTACGCGGCGCGGAAACGGCGCAGGATGGCCGAGAGCGCTCCGGTGAACGGCGCGGAGCTGCTGTAGCCGATTGCGATCCGTCCGCGATCCCCCCGGCCGGCCAGCCGACCGATCACCTCGGCCTGCTCCGCCTGGCGCAAAGTACTTCGCGCCTCCTCCAGGAACAGCGCTCCCGCCGCCGTCAGCGACACCGACCGCTTGCTACGGTCCAGAAGACGGACGTCGAGTTGTTCCTCGAGCGCTTTGATGCGCATGCTCAGGGCCGGCTGGGCGATATGGAGCCGCTCGGCCGCACGTGCGAAATGCAGGTCCTCGGCGACCGCAACGAAGCAACTGAATTGACGCAATTCGATCATGCGGTGCTCCAGCGACGGGGTGCGGTCGTTACCGGGCCGTGGGTGCCCGCCGAGGCGGCACCGGCCGGCGCTTCGGATCGGTGCGAACCTGGATCGACCACTCGGCAAACGTGTCCATTCCCGAAACTCTTCGAGCCGACGAGTGAGCCTAAAACATAGAAATAATCACATCAGGAAATAGTCGAATTATATATTGGACATAGGTGTTATCGATACTTTGGTATCGACAGATCTCTAGCTGCCGATTGTATTCTACAGACGCATAATCTGCTTCAACCTGCCTTCGCTCGGCAAGTGAGCCGACCTTCACCTTCAACTCGACGGCTCCGGCCTATGGCGTGACCTGATGCGGGACGTACGGCGCCTCGAGCGCGGCGATCTCCTCCTCTGTGAGGCCGAGCGACAGGGCCGCGACCGCATCCGTCAGGTGGTGCGGCTTGGACGCACCGACGATGGGTGCGGTAATGCCCTGTTTCTGGATGACCCAGGCCAGTGCCACCTGCGCCCGCGGCACGCCCCGCGCCTCGGCGATTGCCGCGACCTTGTCCACGACCTGCCGGTCGGAGTCCGGAAATTCAGTATAGAGCATATTGCCGAATTTATCGGTTTCCTGGCGAGCGCTGGTCTCGCCCCAGGACCGGGTCAGGCGCCCGCGGGCGAGCGGACTCCATGGGATGACGGCGATGCCCTGATCGCGGCACAGCGGCAGCATCTCGCGCTCTTCCTCGCGGTTCAGCAGGTTGACGTGGTTCTGCATGCTGACGAACTCCGTCCAGCCATGGAGGCGGGCGGTGTAGATCGCCTTGGAGAATTGCCAGGCCGACATGGTGGAGCCACCGATGTAGCGTGCCTTGCCGGCCTTCACCACGTCATGCAGCGCCTCCATTGTCTCCTCGATCGGCGTGGTCGGGTCCCAGCGGTGGATCTGGTAGAGATCGACGTAATCCGTGCCGAGCCGACGCAGGCTGTTGTCGATCTCGCCGAGGATGGCCTTGCGCGACAGGCCCTTGCCGTTCGGTCCGCGGCGCATCCTATTGTTGACCTTGGTCGCCAGCACGATCTCGTCGCGACGCGTGAAATCCTTCAGGGCTCGGCCGAGGATCTCCTCGGAGGTACCGTCGGAATAGACGTTCGCCGTGTCGAAGAAATTGATGCCGAGATCGAGCGCCTGCCGGATCAGCGGCCGCTCGCCTCCTCGGGCAGGGGTCCAGGGATGGGCACCTCGCTCCGGTACTCCGTAGGTCATGCAGCCGAGGCAGAGCCGTGAGACTTCCAGGCCGGTCCGGCCGAACTTCACGTATTCCATGGCGAATTCTCCAATCGGGGAATGGGGCGAAACGAGGCGAGCAGCGTGTGTGCCTACCGCTTCTCTGTCGGATGTCAGCTCAGCTCCACCGCTCGATAGAGTTGATGATAGGCGCCGACCAGCTGATCGAGGCTGAATGCCCGGTTCCGCCCGCTGGGATTGGGCAGGACCCACACCGCGGCGCCGCCGAGGGCAGTCGGCTGAGAGCCCCAGGCGATTTCTCGCCGGCCGGATAGCGCGGAATAGGCCGCCTTGCCGAGAAAAGCGACGAAGCGTGGCGCATAATGCGTGATCTTCTGTTCAAATTGCGCAGCGGCGGCGAGGAATTCCTGTGTCGACAGCTGGTCCGCCCGCGCTGTCGGCCGCTCAACCACCGCCGTCAGGCCGCATCGATACTGCAGGATTGTGTGGTCGTTCTCAGGAAGGATTTCGTCCGGCGTGAAGCCGGCCAGATGGATCACGCGCCAGAAGCGATTGCTTCTACCGACAAAATGATGTCCCGCCGCGGCTGCGGACAGTCCGGGGTTGATCCCGCAGAAGACCACGGCAAGGCGTTCGGTGATGATGTCCAGGAGCGGATCGGTCATGACGGACCTCACAAGTACAAGTCGGGATAGATCTTCCGGTGCGTCGAGCTGACCGTTCGTTCGGACCCGCGACGGCTCTCGAAAAGGCCGGTTGGGCCGCCTATCTGCGAAAGGTCGACCTGTCCATGTTTCCTCTTACCAGGGCATTCGTGATCGGGTTCGCGTGGGCGGACCGCGTATGATGGCACAGTCCCAACGACCAGCAACGGGAGGCGCAGGATGGATCAGAACGGGATTCGCGAGGGCACTCAATCGACACTGGGCCGCCTCGAACGCGAATGACTTCCGATACCGAGCACGACATATATCGAGAGGATGCGGTGCTCGAGTACCCGCAATCGGGCGAGCGCATCAGGGGCCGGCACAACATCCAGGCCTCTCGGGCCGCGCAGCCGAACTCGAAGCGTTTCACGGTGCGTCGCATCATCGGCACTGGCGACCTCTGGGTCACGGAATTCATCCTCGCATATGATGGCCGGCCCTCCTATACGGTGAGCATCATGGAGTTCCTGGATGGCAAAGTGGTCCGCGAGACCCAATACTTTGCCGACCCCTTCGAGCCTGGACCTTCGCGCGCGCATTTGGTCGAGCGCATGGGATAAATTCGGCGCGACAATTCGTCGATGGTCCGCAGGCGCTCAACAGATGAGCGAAGCAACTTCTCGGCGCGGGGGACCTCGGTCGCCCCGTGTCGGCCCGTCATCCGCAGATCACCTTGACCGCCTTGCGCGCAAGCTCCCTCAATTCGGCGCGGGGAGCGCCGGCGCGGGCGCGGATGGCGATGGTGTGCATCGTAGCGGTCGCGAGCACCCCGAGCACTGCGGGATCGGCATCCCCTTTCAGCTCGCCTTTCTCGCGCGCTGTTCGCAGACGCGCCTCGAAATCGGTGTCGAAGGTTTGAAGTCCCGCCGCGAGGCTCTGCCGGATTTCAGAATCCTCGATGGCTTCGGTTACCGCGGTCCCGATTACGAAACAGCCGCGCGGGCGGCCGTCACCCGAAAAATAAATCGACAGCGCTCCCTCGTAGACATGCATTAGGGCCTCGTCCAAGGGCCGGTCGTCGGCGAGAGCCTCGCGCATCGAGGCAAAACTGAGCTGCCAATACTGCGCGAGCGCCTCGAGATAGAGCGCGCGCTTGTCGCCGAATGCCGCATAGAGGCTCGGCCGGTTCATGCCGGTTGCGGCGGAGATTTCGTCGAGGGACGTTCCGGAATAGCCGGTCTTCCAGAAGGCATCCCTTGCCCGCAGAAGCGCCGTCTGCGGGTCATAGGCGCGAGGCCGGCCTCGGGGCTTCGGCTCCGTGTTGCTTTTTTTTTGTACCATATCGCATAAAACCTTGACGGCAGGAACTGGCGAATATATTTGTTCGGAACGGTACAAAAATCAAGAGAGCGAAGGCGCGCCATGCTACTCAATTTCTCGGCATTCGCCTGCTTGGTCCTCGTAACGGGCTCTGTAGAACCAATGCGCCGGCGCCGTTCGTCGATGTCGACATCGCGTCAGAATGGACGATCGATTGTGATGGTCGCGTCGGGATCGGCTTGCGCAGCGGCACGCCGGCCCTCCGTGCCGAGAGCGGCGAAATGCTGACCGTTTGGCATAAATCAGCGGGCGACATTTGCGGGCATCAGCATAATTCCCGCGTGAATTGTGACGCTTGCAATGCATACGCAACCCGGTTCGGCACGAAGCTGAATTTTGTAATGGTGCCACGCCGGCCGCCCCGTGATCTTAAGTATTGCCGACACCTTCGTCCAATAGCGCTCGCCTTTTTAGCGGATCATCCTCCGTCGCAACGACGAGGCTCTGACGTGATCTGCAGGCCGTCAGCGAGCCGGAAAAACACCGGCATTGCGATGCAAGCCGCGCACCGCGGCCGGGACGAGAGTGAAGATGATGCTCAGCCGGCTTTTCGTCCTGGCGCGTGCAACGCCAGAACACGAGCGGGCTGCGGCAGCTATTGCGACCCGGCGTACGGCGGCGAAGCGCCGCGCCGTACTATGGACACATGCCTTCTTGCGAACCGGGCCACGACAATCTGTCCGTGGCGGAGCGTCGATCGCAGTCACCAGACGAGCAGCCGACGTCTGCGGATATCGGCGTACGTCCAACCGTCACGGCAGGTCAGATGATGGATACGCAAATTGACCCAGCGGTTGGTCGGCCTGCACCCGACCAGCCCGCTGCTCCGCCCCGAAGGACACTCAGACAGCGGCTTCGCCGGCCCTTGATGATCGCGGTCCCGATCGTACTGGCTGCGGTCGGCGCCGCCTGGTATCTCGCCGAGGAGCCTTATGTCTGGACGGACGACGCCTTCGTCCGGGCGGCAAAGGATTCGATCAACGCGCGGGTCTCCGGCCAGGTGATCGAAATCGCCGTATACGACAATCAGCGTGTTCGGAAAGGGGAACTCTTGTTCCGGATCGATCCGGAGCCGTACCAGATTGCCATCGATCAGGCGGATGCGAACTTGGGCAGCACACGCCTCCAGATCGAGGCGCTCAAGACGAAATATCGCCAACAACAGGCCGAGTTGGAGTCGGCCAAGGCCTCGGCGGCCTTCGACGAGCGTGAATACGCCCGCCAGAAGGCGCTGGTTGCATCCGATTTCGCCTCGAGATCGGCCTTTGAGCGGGCCGATACCGACCTCAAGGTCGCCCGCCAGAACATCGCCTCAATCGAACAGCAGATCGCGAATACTGTCGTCGCCCTGAACGGCGATCCGGATATCGAAGTTGCTCGGCATCCGACCGTACGCGAGGCAAGGCCCGGCTCGACCGGGCGAAGCTCGATCTGTCCTATGCGACGGTGGTGGCGCCCGACGACGGCATGGTGACCAGGGTGGAGGATCTGCAGGTCGGCGACTTCGTCAATCCGGGTGCCGCCGTGTTCTCGCTGTTGTCGAGCCGGCGAATCTGGATCGAAGCGAATTTTCGCCGAGACCGGGCTGACCCATATGCGGCTGGGCCAGGAGGCGACGATCGATGTCGACGCCTATCCAGACCGCACCTTCAAGGCGCATGTCGTGAGCATGAGCCCGGGCACCGGATCGGACTTCGCGGTTCTGCCGCCCGAGAATGCGACCGGCAATTGGGTGAAAGTGGTCCAGCGCCTTCCGGTACGCCTCGAACTCGACGAGGCGGAACAGGATCGGCAGCTGTTTTCCGGCATCAGCATCACGGTCGAGGTTGATACCGGCTATCGCCGGGGACTATGGCCCCTGGTGCACGCCGCGCCGGCGAGGGGGGCGGGCGAATGACCGCCGCTGCGGTGGAGCAGGCGAAGCCCGATGGCCATCGCGCCGCAACGGTTGCACTCCTGTTGGCGACCTGGATGCAGGCCGCCACCACCTCTCTTCCGAACGCGACCCTGCTTCACCTGCAGGGTACGCTGTCGATGTCGGATGACGAGGTCGGCTGGGTCTTTTCGGTCTATATCGCGGCCAGCGCCGTCACCATGCCGCTGACGCGCTGGTTCGCCGGACGCTATGGCCGGAAGCTGGTCTACCAGTGCTCGATTGCCGTCTTCGCCCTCGGCCTCGTACTGGCTACCCGCGCCGAGACCCCGATGGAGTTCGTCGCCGCCCGGATCGTCCAGGGTGCGGCGAGCGGCCCGCTTGGGCCACTGTCGCTGGCGATCCTGCTCGATCTTGCTGCCGCCGGCCCGGCACGGCCGCTTCAGCTTCATCTGGGGCTTCGCCATGATCTTGGGCATCCTCAGCGGCCCGAGCATCGGCGGCTGGCTCGGCGAGTATCATGGCTGGCGCTCGATCTTCTATCTGAACCTGCCGACCTCCGGGTTCATCTTCCTCGTGATCGCGCCTCTCGGTTCCCGAGAAGAAGGCCGAACAGAACCCGCCCTTCGACTTCTTCGGGTTCGCGACGTTCACGCTCGGCATGATCGGGTGCAGATGATGCTCGACTGGGGGCGAGCGGCTGGAATGGTTCGAGTCGCCCGTGATCTGGGCGAGGCGGCTGCCTCGGTGCTGGGCTTCTATCTCTTCACCGTGCATGTCCTGACCACAGAGACGCATTTCCTCAACAAGGCGCTGCTCAAGGATCGCAATTTCGTTCTCTCGGCCGTCATGTTCTTCGCGTTCGGCTTCGTGCTGCTGCCGACCGTGGCCCTGCAATCGCCGATGCTGGACGAGGTGCTCAACTACCCGCCGGACACGACCGGTTATATAGCAATTCCGCGCAGCATTGCGCTTTTGGCGGCGCTGATCCTGGTGAATCACGTTCCGATCCGGATCGACACCCGGCCGCTCATCGCCGGCGGCGCAAGCGCTGGTGGTTTACGGGACCTGGTGGATGCTCGGCTATTCGCCCTTGATGCATTGGGTGGATGGTGGTCACGGCCGGCGTGCTCCAGGGCGCCGGTCTCGGTCTTTTGCTGCCGCTGCTCGGCAAAAAGCGCGTTCAGCACGCTCGACCCGAAGCTCCGGCCGGAAGGCACCGTGGTCTTCAACCTGGCGCGTCTCTACGGCAGCACCATCGGCATCGCCGTGGTTCTGACCTTCTTCTACAACAATACCCAGGCGATGCACGGGGCGCTCGCCAAGAACATCACGCCCTATCGCGCCGCCGCCCATGCCGCGGCGGCGCTCCCCAAGCACGGGCTCGCCCACCTCAACGATATGATCACCGGGCAGGCCGCGCTTATCGGGGTCATCGGCCAGTTCAAGATCCTGATGGTCGTCATGCTGGTCGTCAGCCCGCTCGTCCTGCTTCTCCGCAAGCCGCGCCCAATCAACTAGCTTTCGCGGAGTCCCGCCATGACATTGCCCGCCCCTTTCGTCAGCCGCCGGATCGTCCGGAGGAGCATCGTTGCGTCCGCGCTCGCCGTGCTCTCTGCCTGCACGGTCGGTTCCCGACTTCGAAGCCCCGCCGGATCCGACATCGCTGCATTACGATCAGTCGGCTGAGAATCAGCTCGCCGCGACCGGCGGCACACCCGGCGCCCAGCATATCAGCCTCGATCAAAGCCTCGGTGGCGATTGGTGGTCGTTCTTCGGCTCGGCGAAGCTCGACGACGTCATGCGCCGGGCGATCGACGGCAATCTCGATCTCGCGGCAGCGGATGCGACCATCGCCCAAGCCGCTGAAACGGTGAAGGCGGCCGAGGGCGGGCTCTATCCGCAGGTCGATTTCGGCTCCCAGATCAAGCCGCCAAAGGACGGTAGCCTCACCGCCGCCGTGGACGACGA
This sequence comes from Aliidongia sp., assembly GCA_037200015.1. Taxonomy (GTDB): domain Bacteria; phylum Pseudomonadota; class Alphaproteobacteria; order ATCC43930; family CGMCC-115725; genus JAXDMU01. The sequence continues at coordinate 75,611 of JBBCHB010000023.1, forward strand.
GCCTCTACGCGGTCGGCCCCGCAGGTCAGTTTCGATCTCGATATTTTCGGCGGCACCAAGCGGCTGGTGGAAGAGCGGGGCGCACTCGAAGATCTCCAGAAGCGTCGCTTCGAGGCCGCCTACCTGACCCTGACGGGCGATGTCGCAAGCCAGGCCTTCGCGATGGCATCCGCGCGGGCACAGATCGGCGCGGTTCAGCTTCTGCTCGCCGATGACCGCAGGAACCTCGAACTGGTCCGCGTGGCCCATCTCGCGGGCAGCGTCACCCAGATCGATGTCTCGCTGGTCGAGAACCAGCTCGCCCAAGATGAGACGCTGCTGCCGCCTCTGGTCCAGCAGCGCGATGCGGCGCGCCACGCGCTCTCGGTCCTGGCGGGGCAGGGGCCGGCCGATTGGGTGGCGCCGGATTTCGATCTGACCGACTTCAGGCTGCCGCCCGACCTGCCGGTCACCCTGCCGTCGGAACTCGCCCATAACCGGCCCGACATCCGGAGCGCCGAGGCAGAGCTCCATGCCGCCAGCGCGGGCGATCGGGGTGGCCACGGCCAATCTCTATCCTCACCTCACGCTCTCGGCCTCGGTCACCGAAGCCGCTGCCGGTCCGGGCTCGCTGTTCGAGGCGGGCAGCACGCTGTGGAGTATCGGCGCCGGGCTGGCTGGTCCGATCTTCCATGGCGGCTCCCTCGAGGCGGAGCGCCGCGCCGCGATCGACGGCTACAAGGTCGCGCTGGCCGATTACCGGCAGACGATCGTCACATCGCTGGGCCAGGTGGGCCGACGTACTCCAGGCGATCAACCACGACGCCGAAGGCTATGCAGCGCAGGACCGCGCGCTCGCCGCCGCGCAGACGAGTCTGCGCTTGAGCCGGGAAGGCTACCGAACGGCGAAACCGGCGTCCTTCAGGTGCTGGATGCGGAAGGGCCTATCAGCGGGCCCTGCTCGGCCATATCAGGGCGGAAACGGCTCGATATCTCGATACGACGCAGCTCTGCGTGGCCCTCGGCGGCAATTCGACCGGCGCCTTGGCGCAAAGAACGGCGGACCGCGATGACGGAAGGAACACGGACCTGTAGCCGGCATTCGCGGCCTTAGTAGAAGCGCCTTCCCGGCGGGGGCCGGTATCTCGTCGGGCCCAGACAAGGAGTACAAGCATGGCAAACCTCAGACACGCTTCGCTATACGACAATTCCTCTCGCCCATGGATCCGGTGCTATGCCGGCCCTTGGGTTCGGCACGCTGATCCCCGATCCTGTTGCAACCAAGCAAGCGACAAAGGCTGCCTTGGAAGTGGGATTTCGACATCTCGACTGCTCGGAGCGCTACCGCAACGAAGCCGCCGTCGGCGAGGCCATGCAGGAGGTGTTCAAAGCAGGAAGGATTCGGCGGGAGGATGTCTTCGTCACCACGAAGGTATGGAACAACAACCATCGTCCCGAGCGGGTCCTGCCTGCCTTCGAGGCAAGTCTCCAACGACTGCAACTCGACTATGTCGATTGCTATCTCATCCACACTCCTTTTGCCTTTCAGCCCGGCGACGAGCAGACCCGAGGGACGAGAATGGCGGGGTCATCTACGATTCTGGTGTGACGCTGGCGGAAACCTGGCACGCGATGGAGCGCCTGGTGGATGACGGCAGGTGCAAGTCGATCGGTCTATCGGATATCAATTTGGAGCGGCTGCAAGAGAATCGTTGCGATCGCGCGGATCAAACCGGCCGTGGTGCAGGTCGAAGCCCATCCGTATCTCCCCGAGTGGGAACTGCTCGACTTTTGCCGGGCAGCAGGGCATCGTGGTCCTCGCATTTGCCGCACTGGGACATGCGATGGAGCCGAGAGTTACGGAAGATCCGGTCATCACGGCCATTGCGCGGCGTGTCCACAAGACCCCGGCGCAAGTTATACTGGCCTGGGCCGTGCAACGCGGTACCGCGCTCCTGACCACCTCGAAATCTCCCCACCATCTCCAGGAGAACTTTGAGATCTCGACCTTGCCCGACGACGCCATGCAGGAGATTCGAGACGGTGTCACGAACAGAGTACGCTTCAACGCCGTGGTTGATTCCGGCGTACCTGGATTCATTCCTCGGACCAACGGGGTTGGATGACGCTCCGGTGAGCGCGCCCTCCGGCCCCAATTTACTGGGCAACCGCACAGACGAGGAGATCGCTCATACCCAAGGGCGCTGACCTGGTGGTTGGCGCCTCCTGGCACGGCACGGGCCGGCCGGCCCGGCGTGTGCCTCACGAGGTTGGGGGCCGGGTGCCGTGTCGGGATCGTCGGCGGTTCCGCGACGCCCGAAGAGCCGTTCCGCCGCCGGCGGCCGGGTGCCGATACCCGGGATCATAGCAGCCCTAAAGTCTTGGCTTGAGATACCGCCTCGGCACGCGTGCCGACCGCCAGCTTCAGGAAAATCCGTTTCATGTGGGATTTCACCGTTTCCGGCGAGATCCGAAGGACTCGGGCGATTTGCTTGTTGGGCATGCCCTGGCTGATCCAGCAGAGGATATCGCGCTCACGCTCCGTCAGAACGTCGCTGATCCGAGCGTCCGGACGAACCGCCGCATGTCGGGCATTCCAGCGCGAGAGCAGGCTGCCGATCAGGGGCAGGACTTCCCGATCCGCTGAATCCGGGGCTTCCACGCGGTCATAGGCCCGTTGCAGAAGCAGGCCGGACTCCTCCCCCCTCTCGAGAAATATCTGATGGAGGCCTGCGCCCGCTCCCGATTTGATCGTATGGATGAACAGCGCATCCGCTTCTTCGGTCTCACCGATCGATGCCAGCATGCCGGCCAATTCGACGGCGAGCCGGCACCCGGCATACAGACTCCGCCTGTCGACGGCGCGATGATAGAGGCGCCGAAATGCCGCCGCGGCCTCCCGCGAGGGAGCCTCGGCCCAGGATATGCGGCAGCGGGCGAGCGTGGAGTATCGCACGATCTCGGTTCGAGATTGCCCGAATCCCGCATGGTGCGCTTCGGCGTAGCGATCGAGCCACTCGACGCTCAGCCGGGCTTCCTTCTTCCGGCCCGCATCCAGCAGCAGCGATATGCGCTCCAGGACGCACGCTGCGACGAGCCTCGGCCATCCGCGGCGCTCACCCAAGACCTCGGCCTCGCGCAGCACGACCGCAGCGTGATCGAGCTGACCCCTCAAACGAGGTACGCGAGCGAGAAGCAGATAAGCCCGCAGCGCACATTCGATCGAACCTTCCGCGTTTATCGCGGGAAGCCGGTCACGCACGATCGCGCTGGCTTCATTGAGAAGGCCTTCGTCATACAGGAGTTGCGCTGCAAGACAGGCCGGAATGGCTGCCAGACCGGGGGGGCGCCTTCGCGGCCGCCGCTATGGCCAAGGCGTCGGACGCCAGCCGCTTGGCGGTCGATACCTGAAGGTGATCGAGGGCGACGGCCGCTTCGATCGACAGATCGACCATGGCGGATAACGCGTGAGGCCGTGACCATCGCGCGCGGGGCTGCTGCCTCGGCAGCGCGTGGAATGCCTCGAGCTTGCCGAGGTGCCAGTAACCTAGCCGGCAGAGCGTTGAAATCACCTGATCGTTTTGGCTCGCACCGCCCTCTTTTGCAATCGACAGAGCATTTTCGAGGGCAGCAAGGCTGTCGTCCTGGAAGGCGAGGCCGACCGCCCGCACCAGCTGCGTTGCCGCATGAAGCCGTGTCGCGACGATGGACGGAACATCGTCGAGCTGCCGCTCGATCCGATCGATCGCGGCAAGCGCCTCGGTCATCTGCTGCGCCAGCACAAGGTGCCACGCTCGGGCCAGGTCCCCGTCTGATTTGCGGCAGCGACGCGCCGGTCAGGTTCTGCCGCGTTCTGCATCGCCGGAGACTGTCGGGCGTCGATGAGTGCCATGCCTGGGTCTGCGGTTCCAGGAGCTGTTCTTCATCACGATAGTCTGGAAAATTCCACCCAGCCACGGCATCATCCTATGCGAGCTGCTTGTCCAAGATTACGAGCGTGCCGTTGACGGCGCGCGTTCAGTTTCGAGATACTATAAACAAGACGCCCGGCTGTCGTGATTTCTCCGTATTCTTTCGGTAGAGTTTCGGTCTTGTTTGGTATTGGGACTGCTTTGTCCGAAGTTTGCCACAATTCCCGGCAGTAACGAGCGTGACTTCGCCCCGAAGGGCGGGATCGGGGCGGCGCCGATCTCCTCCCCCATCTGCCAGGCCGGATCCCCCCGGAAGGGGGAGTGATGGCGCACTCCGGCCGGGCTATGTCTCTGTCTAGTCGGTGATCTCTGCGGTGCGCTCGCGGCGCGACAAGCGTCTGGGCCGAGGAGCGAGCAGCTCGCTCCTCCGATCCGTGCGCCAAACGTCCAGTGTTGCGCACGGAGGTGGCGGCGATGGCAACTGAAACGAACCTGACGGAACTGACTGCCGTAATCGTCGCCTGCTTTGTCTCGAACAATCGGCTGGCACCGGACGAGCTGCCCTCGTTGATCTCAGCCACGCACGCGGCGCTGAGCGGTATCGACGCTGCTGGCGCCATCCCGGACAGCCACGAGAAGCCAGCGGTGCCCGTGGACGAGTCGGTGGCGCATGACTACCTCGTCTGTCTGAACGACGGACGGAAGCTTCGCGCGCTCAAGCGGTATCTTTGGCGGAAATACGCGCTGTCGCCCGAGCAATACCGAAAGAAATGGGGGTTGCCGGACGACTATCCCATGGTGGCTCCTGCCTATTCCGAACTTCGTGCGAAGATCGCCAAGCAATCGACCGGCGGATCCCGCTCGCCCGAACGGGAAGAGTAGGGCGCTTGCAGGCGTTGGCGCCGGAGGGGCCGGTTCTCCCCCGGCTGAATGCGATAGGCCCCCCATCGGGGGGATGGGGCCGACCGGCACCTTTCGCCAGAATTGTCGACAGAGCGGGCGGATAAAGCCCACGCCTAATCGTCTCCGGCGCGGTCGGCCTCGTGCTCGTCGCGATCCTCCGCCTGGTCACGCTTGAAGGGGGCCATGCTCCTCCAAAGCACGAACCGTCGAGGCCGATGCGCCGGGAATAGGGTTTGGGACAGGCAAGAACGGTCAAATGCAAGGTGAGCTGAAGAGGAATACCGTTTCCTTCGGTCCATTCTGTTTAATTCCGGCAGAACGGCGGCTGGAGCGTAACGGCGTGCCGGTGGCGCTCGGTGACCGCGCCCTGATGATTCTTCTGGCACTGATCGAGCAGCCCGGCAAGATGGTCGGCAAGCACGAGCTGCTCAGTCGGGTCTGGTCGGGCACGGTCGTCGAGGAAGGCAATCTCCGCTATCAGATGGTGACGCTCCGGCGCGCGCTTGGCCACGATCCCTCGGGGGTCCGCTACATCTCGACCGTGCCGGGCCGCGGCTATTGTTTTGTGGCCCCGATTCAGCGCCCGGACGTGGCGGAGGCGCTCGCGCTTGAGCAGCGGGCCGCCGATCGAAGCTTCCGCCTGCCCTCGCGCCTCGGCCGGATGGTCGGACGGGACGACAATGTTGCCGCGATCATGACGAAACTGCTGTCGGACCGCTTCGTCTCGATCGTCGGACCGGGCGGGATCGGGGAAAACGACCGTTGCGGTCGCGGCCGGCCATGCGCTGTCGGAAAGCTTCGACGGTGCCGTGTGTTTCGTCGATTTGGGCCCTCTCAACGATCCGACATTGGTGCCGGGTGCACTGGCTGCCGCGCTCAAGCTCGTCATCCGCACCGAAGATCCGGTCCCGAGCCTGCTCGCGGCCCTGCCGGACGAGCGCATGCTGATCATCCTCGACAGCTGCGAGCATGTCATCGACGCGGCGGCGTTGCTGGCCGAGCGCATCTTCGAGATGAAGCCGCAGATCCATATCCTGACGACAAGCCGGGAATCGCTGCGAGCCGAGGGCGAGCATATCCACCGGCTCTTGCCGCTAGGGACGCCGCCGGAAGGTGCCTTGACCGCGGCGGAGGCGCTGACCTTTCCGGCGGTGCAGCTGTTCGTTTCGCGCGTTGCGATGGTCGATGACGGCTTCGATCTCAGTAACGCCGATGCGCCGATCGTTGCGGAAATCTGTCGCCGGCTGGATGGCATTGCGCTGGCGATCGAGCTTGCTGCCGGTCGGGTCGAGGCCTTCGGCATTCAGGGCACGGCAGCCCGGCTCGGCGACCGGATGGAGCTGCTGTGGCAAGGCCGCCGTACTGCGGTGCCGCGGCATCAGACGCTCAGCGCAACCTTCGACTGGAGCTACGATCTCCTGTCCGAGCCGGAGCGCGTGGTGCTGCGCCGGCTGTCCGTCTTCGTCGGCAGTTTCCGAATGGATGCCGCCGAAACGGTCGGGGCGGGCCGCGATCTCGATCGGCCGCGCGTGATCGAGGCGATGGTCCGGCTGGTCGCCAAGTCACTGGTGGCGGCGGAGATCGAGCCCGACCATTCGCGCTATCGCCTGCTCGATACGACGCACGCCTATGCGAGGTGCAAGCTGATCGAAAGCGGCGAGGTCGGGGCTTGTACGCGGCGCCACGCCGAATACTATCGCGACCTGCTCGACCCGTCGGGGCCGGTCGAGGTCATTCATCGGCAACACCGCTTCGCCGGCGAGATCGACAATATTCGCGCCGCCCTCAACTGGGCCTTTTCTCCCGAGGGCGACATCAAGATCGGCGCTGCGCTCGCGGCGAGCTCGATGCCGGTCTGGCGCGCATTATCGCTCCTTGCGGAATACCGCGGCTGGATGGCCCGCGCCGCCGATTGCTTCGAGGCCGGAGGCTTGAGTGGCGACCCCGAGCAGGATCATCGCCCGCTCTCCACGTCCCGGTCTCCTTGTCTTGGCTTTCAGCTGCATCTCATCGGCGGGAAAGATTGACCTCGGTCCTATGGCGCGAAGATTTCGAGGAAATCGATAGCGTCCGACCGATGCTGTTCGGCCGGGAACGGGGCTTTCAAGATCAAGCGAAAAATAACAATCCTGGATCGGGCGGACCGGGTCATGCTGCGGGCGGCAGGCTACGATTTTTGCTCGTGCCTGACCTATCGATCAGCCGCTTGAGATCAACGATTTGGGCTTTATTGTGCAGTATAGAGCCTTCAACGAAGCGCATTTGTCCAGGGAAGCGCGATGACCTCTATTGTCGAACCGACCACGCCTCGACCGGCACAGGTGATGCGTGCGGCGGCGATCGAGACGGTCGCACGGGCGGCGGCGCTCCTGCTCGACGAGGGGCAAACCACCGAGCGTACGGTCCTGGCCACCGAACGGCTGGGCCGCGCCCTTGGCCTGTCCGTCCGAGTGCTGCCGCGTTGGGACGAAATCGCGATCTATGTCGAGGGCACGCCGTTCGCCCAGGGCGTGCCGGCGGCGCCTCTCGGCGTCCATATGGGGCGCGTTCTGGCGACGATGACCGTCATCGACCAGGTCTGCAGCGGCGTGACGCCGATGGAAGCCGTAGACCAAGGGCTGGCGGCCGCGGAGCGGTTGCCGCCGGCCTCGACGCCGCGATTCGTCCTCTTCGCGGCCATCGGTGCCGCGTCGCTGGGCGTGACCTTCGGAACACTCGACTTGGCCAGCTTGACACTGATTGCCCTGAGTGCCGCGTTCGGCGCGGTCCTCCGGCGTTGGCTGGCGAAATGGTTCGCCAATCCTTTCTTCCAACCGCTCTCGGCCGCGATCATCGCGGGCGTCATCGGCGCTTGCGCCGTCCGGTTCAATCTGTCGGACACGCAAAGCCTCATCGCGATCTGCCCCTGCATGGTGTTGGTGCCGGGACCGCATATCCTGAACGGGGCAATCGATCTTGCGCGCGCCCGCGTCGCTCTCGGCATCGCCCGTCTCGGCTATGCCGGCCTGACGGTGCTTATGATCTGCGCGGGCTTGCTCCTCGGCCTCGCTGCCGGCGGCGCCCCTTTGCCAACGGCTGCGCCGTCTGTGCCCGTGCCCTTCGGCGCGGATGTCATTGCGGCGGGATGCGCTGTCGCTGCCTTCGGCACCTTCTTTTCGATGCCGTGGCACCTGCTGCCCGTGCCGATCGTTGTCGGCATGCTGGTGCATGCGGCGCGCTGGGCGCTGATTTCGCTGGCCGGCGCGCATGTCGCCACCGGGGCGCTCCTCGCCTGTTTCCTTGCGGGCATCATCGTCACACCGGCCGCCAACCGCCTGCATCTGCCGTTTGCCGCGCTTGGTTTTTCCGCCGTCGTTTCGATGATGCCCGGGCTCTTCCTGTTCCGCGCGGCAAGCGCGCTCGTCGGCACCGTGTCGATCGGCGACAGCGCACCGCTAAGCCTGCTCGAAAGCATTGTCACGAACGGCACCACGGCGTTCCTGATCATTCTCGCCATGACCTTCGGGCTGATCCTGCCGCGCCTGCTGCTTGATCGACTGCCTTCGCCGGTTCGGCCTCGGCGCCCGTAAGCTCACCGCGATCTACCGATCCTGCCGCTCCACACGGCCGCCATAGAGAGAGACCAAGCGGGCGATTACGGTGGCATTGTACATCGTCCCGATGATGGCCTCGAAAATCGACCACATGCGCACGACGGGGTTGACCGCAGTGATATCGCCATAGCCGGTCGTCGTCAGCGTCGTGAAGCTGAAATAGAGCAGTGCACTTGGACTCGGCGCCACCCCATCGGGTTTGGTGAAAGCCGCCGGTACGGCAAAATCGATGATCTCATAGGTCTCGGCCCAAAAGACGCCGAGCAGCAGATAGGCCCCGAGAGCGCCGCACAGGAGCTCGGCATCGACGCGGTCTGCTCTCATAAGGTGCTGCGCCGCCAGCCAGAGTATGCACAAGATCAGGGCGGCGAGAGTGGCCGCCGCGGCGCTCGGAACCCAGGCGCCATCGAACCAGGGCAGCGGCAGATTCAGGATCAGCCAAAGCAGGACCATCAGGCGCGAGGACAGGCGTAGCCGCGGATGGGCTCCGATCTGTTGCAAGCAAGCCAGCAGGAAGCCAACCGTTGCCCCTATGAGGATGAAGTGCGTCCGGCTCGCGATCTCCGCAATCGGGACCGCCAGGACGAGCATGACCAATGTCGCAAGCAGGATTGCCCTTCGGCGACGGTTCATGGACTCGGCCGTCTTGCGTCCGATTATCCGACTCAAGAAGACAGGGGAGGCGGTCATCTCGGACTCCCGCAAGGGCCGACGACGGCGCCATAGATCTGCGACCGGGAGCGCTCGATCGCTTGCCTCCTCGAAGTCCGGTCCCTCATTCCAGGCTCCAAACCGGCCTGATTGGTTGGAGAAACAGCGACGACAGTGCAACGCTTCTGGCGCCCGGCGCGAAATCGTGCCTGCCGCTGACAAGAAGATTTAGCCGAATCCCGAATACGCACGCCAACGCCCCCCATCTTATCCTGCCGGCTAATCGCTTAGCCCGGACGGGAGGTCAAGGCCCGGATCGTCGGGTCAGTCAGCGTTGGCCCCGCCGTTTCCGAATCTCTGCTTGCGAACGGGCGAGGCGTTACAGGCTGGACACGACGCAGTGTGCATCGGCGTCGCTGTCCAGGGAGGCGCGATGTTTGCGCCCCTCGGAACGGCCTCCAGTACGACGCAGATCGGTGCCGGGCGGGCCGTCCGAGAAGTGCGGCGATGCGAGGCGGTCCAATGGGTCGCGGTGCAGGTTGGCCTCGGCGATTTTGGCTAGCAGAAAGTCCCGAAAGACGGTGATGCGCTTCGAATCACGGAGTTCCGCCGGGTACACAAGATAGCCCTCGCGCCGCGGCGAAGCGGCGTCGGTCAGAACCCTGACCAGACCGGCCGCTTCCGGCTCGATGAAATACGGCAACGCGCCAATGCCGAGCCCGCTCTTCACCGCCTGGTAGAGGCCATGGACATTGTCGAGCGTCGCGTTCGGGCGCCGAGCTTCGGCCCCAGTCGCGCCGAGCCGGAGAAGCCAGGCGTCATCGGTACCGGAGCGCCCCTCGCCACCGCGCAATACGACGAGCCGATGTCGGTCGAGATCCGCCGAATGGCTGGGATATCCATAGGTTCTCAGGTACTCCGGCGCAGCATAGGCATAGCATCGGGCGCTCAGGATCCGGCGCTGCAGCAGGTTGTTCTTGCTTGGCATCGACATGCTGATAGCCACATCGGCGTGTCCCATGGACAGGTCGGCATCCCCCCCGTCCAGCATCAAAGTCACCGAGATGTCGGGGTAGCGATCTTGGAATTCCTTCAGGCGCGGAACCAACCAGAACGCTCCGAACGTGGCATCGGCGCTGATTTTCAGAGACCCGCGCGCCACCGAACTGTATTCCGCCAGCAGCGCTTCGGCCATGGACAGGCGAGTGGTGACCTCGCCGACCGCCTTTTGCAGCATCTCGCCCTGCTCGGTCAGCTTCAGGCCCCGGGCGTGCCGATGGAACAACATCGCTCCTAAGTCGTGTTCAAGGGCGGTGATCTGCCGGCTTATCGCGGACTGGCTGCGGCGCAGAGTGTATCCTGCATTCGTAAAACTGCCCGCTTCGGCGGCCACGCTGAAGACACGGAGCTTGTCCCAATCCATTTCTCTTCTCCCATACTTTGCGGAGAGGCGAACGAGCCCCCAATGCTTCCCTCGTCCGCGCCCGGCGCCGTCCGGCATTTTCCGAACGCCTCCTCGCCTGTGCCTGAATGCGAGAGCCGTCTCCCGCCGGACTCGAATCCCGATACCGGGGGCGAGTAGCGCGATCCAGTCACTCTGGCCCCAGGATGGCCGGCCGGCATGCGAGGTGTTGCTGGTTGTTGTGAAATTATGTTAGCGGAGCTTGCGATCAGCCCCGAGGACACGGCTTATCTTCGTCTCACGCGGTTAGAGGGGAGCAGGCCCCGTGATGCCGGGCGCCGGCCGTGTCGAGCAGAAGCGACGTATTGCGGCGGGTGGCCGCTCCACTGCTATGGTAGGGCACATGTCGACCAACGCTGATCGCACGGCTCCTCTGGCAACGGCATTGTCGGCTGAGAGTTCTGTCGGCATCAAATTGCTGCCGATCGCACTCAGCGTCATTGCCGGAAGCGCGGACGCCATCGGCTTTCTCGGGCTTGGCGGCCTGTTCACGGCCCACGTCACCGGCAATCTCGTCATGCTTGCTGCGCATCTCGTTAATGGCGGCGACGCGCCAGTCGCGGCGATGCTGGCCGTTCCGGTGTTCATGGCGGCACTCGCCTCGGCGCGAGCGGTGGTCAGCTGCTTGGAGAGAATCGGGACCGCTTCGCTGCAGCCTCTCCTTGTCCTGCAATTCCTCCTGCTTGCCGGCTTTCTGGTCCTCAGCGTCTCTGCCGACCCGCCAATCGATCCGAATGCCGGGCGAGCAGTCCTTGCCGGCATGCTCGGCGTTTCGGCGATGGCGGTGCAAAACGCGCTCGTGCAGATCTCGCTGAAGGGCGCCCCGTCCACGGCGGTCATGACATCCAATATCACGCGCTTCATGCTGGATATCGTCAGTGTGATGCTCGGGCGAGACCAGGCCGACATCGCGAAGGCGCGCAGCCGCGCGGGACGCACCGGGCCGGTAATCGTCGGTTTCACTGTCGGCTGCGGTGTCGGGGCGGCATGCGAGTCGGTGATCGGTCTTTGGGCTCTGGCGTTGCCGACCGGCCTGGCGCTCTTGGTGCTGGCAATGGGGCCGGCCGCCGAATTCGATGACGGCCAGGGATCATGAGCCGCGCTGGAGCGTCTAGCGGGACGGTTGTTCACCTGTGTCCTCCCTTCGGCGAAGTCACGGTGCGTGTTGGGGGTGGCGCGCAAGAAACGGGCCGCCGATATTCTTCAGCCATAAGAACTGCTCGTTCTCCGCGGCGAGCTTCGGGTCCGGATTGTAGGCCAACGACATCAGCCCGCAGAAGATGAGGATGCATCCCGGCACAAAAGGGAGGAGATCCGACTCGTCCGGCTGGTTCCCGAAGATGCCGATCAGCAGCAGCGCAATGCCGACCGGCAGGCCGGCGAGCGCAAGCCAGCGGAACAGCAGCCGGCGCCGGCGATGGGACGCGCAGAGGCTGAAGCTCACACGGCGGCGGCGCATCTTCGGCCAGTCGACGACCAGCCAGACGAGCCAGATCAGCAGCAGCAGCAGGTCGAGCAGGAGCATGATCGACCCGGCCGTTCCGCCCGAGGGCATCACCGTGCCTCGGCCGAACAGCGCGCTCTTGTCGGCCGCGATATGCTTCACGATCGGCTTGCCGGCCGGTGCCCCGGCGCATTGCACGCAGCACCCGGAAAAATCCGCCCCGCGCGGGACGATGAGCCGGTTCCCGTCGCGGATGACCGAGGCCGTTTCGCGGATGGGGCCCGGCATCATTGCTGGTCCCGGCGCAAGCGCCGCCGCTCCAGGGCACGGGCGATCATGCCGAGCAGCACCGATGCGGCGGCGGCGAGGTTGAGGATCGTCGGAACCCAGCCGGCTTCGGCGCCGAGCGCCGTCATGAGCAGCGAGACCGGGATGACGGAAAGCGCGGCGAAGATCGCGATCCGCCAGAATTGCCGCTGGACCTTGCGGAGCAGAGCCGCGTCGGCGACCTCCCTCGCGAGATCGGGTGTGCCGGCGAACCAATCGGCGAGCGCGCCGCCCCAGGCGAGCGAGAGGGGCATGCCGACCCCGAGCAGCGTGATGCCCATGAGCGCGAGCAGCGCGAAGAAGGCGCTGGCCGGCAGCGTCGCCGGGTCGGGCCACAGCAGCGACAGCAGCGGCGCCAGGACGCCGACCATGAGCACGGCGGCAAGCGCGATGTAGCCGAACGCGGTCGCGGCGAACCACAGGCCGACCGACGAGCCCGACACCGTCCGGGCGATGGCGAAGAGCCGGTCCCATTCGGCATCCTCGTAGGAAAAGCCGGGGGTCGCCGTGCCGCTGCGCCGGGCGATGCAGATGTTCAGCGCCCAATAGCGCAGGAAACGGCACTGCCGGCGCGACAAGATTGTCTCCGCCCGCCGCGCCGGGCTTGTATCTGCGTCTGGTTGTCCGATGAACTCCGTCATGATCGAAACCCCACGCCCCGAGCGATATGGTCACGCATCGACCTTCGGCCAGGGCGGGCTGAGAGTCCTGACGGAATTCGGAAATTTTCGGAAGATGTCGGGCGCCGATGCGTCCGGTTCGGCTCCGCCGCCCTCTGCAAGGAAGCGGGCCAGAGCTCGGGATCAAACGGCTGCCGGCCGAAGCCGATACGGGCCGGGCGTCAGCGGGCTGACGTTGGTTTGCAGCGTCGATTGCGGCGGAACGCCGAAATCGGATGAGGCGGCGGTCAGTGATCGACCTCGAAGATCCCGCCGGTATTGGGGTTGCGATAGAGCTCCCCGTTGCGGATATGCGCGGTGAAATTCCAGGAATTGAGGCTGCGTGCCGCCTCGTAATCCTTGAATGCCGCATTGCGCTGTGCCGATTCGCGATTCTGTTCGGCCATGTAGGCGTTATGGTTGGCAGTAAGACGCGCCATGTTGGCGTCGCCCTGGGCCTTCAACATCGCCGAGAACTGGTCGGCGTTGCGCTGCAGCAGCGCCATGTCCCTATCGGCAGCCTGCGCCATGTGGTTCAGCACGTCCTGGGCTGCCTGATGCATCGCCTCGTCCCATTGCGGGTTCCATTGCCGCGTGCCCAGCATGTGGTTGAGCACGGCGAAGGCGGCGGCATCCTGGCCCTGCGGGGCGAGATAGCCGGCAGCCACGGAGACGGACCAGTATCCCATCTGAAGCGGCTGGGCGGTGTCCGCGACCACGCCTGCCGCATAGCCGCGGCCGGTTGTCTGGCAGGTGAAGGCGACGAGCCCCGCATCGTGCTGCGGCGGCGTGAACCCGCCGCGAACATTGAGGCCGCGGGACTGGAACCGAGCCCGTTCATACTGGAAACGGGCGAGATCCGGCATCGCCTGCGTGCCGGTGGGCACGGCATCGGTGCACCCGATTCCCGCCAGCGATTTTGGCCCGTAGAACTTAGCGAACTCGGCGCCGGCACGGTAGGAGAGCGTCACGGCGGGCGGCACCACAGCGCTGAAGGGCGGCAGTGCGGTGCCCTCCGCCTGGCCGCTTTTCGGGATCATGAAAGGTGTGATCGCCGGATCGCCGACGAAGACCTGGATCGCGCCGTCGGGCGAGGCGGCGGTCACCCATAGCGTGGCGACAACGGTGGAGAAGCGCTTTATCCCGCCTTTGACGGTCCAGCCTTGCGGCACGTCGAGCGCAAAGGCCTGCTCGGTCGGATCGACGAATTGCACCCAGGTCGCGGCCTGGGTCTGTGCCCAGGCCGGCGTCGCAGCCAACGCCGCGACGAGCATGGCTGCCAGAAGCATTCGCATCGCGCGCTTCCCGGCCATCATGGACAACTCGTCGAGGTGTTGCTGCCGTTGACGGTCGTGACGCATTTGGACGGGCTGCCATCGGCCGGGTGCTGGGCGGCCTTCATCTGAGCGTCCATGTCCTTCTGCATGGCCGCACGCTGGCGATCGATATCGGCCCGCATCTGCGCGCGCCGCTGCTCGGTGTCGCCATTCGGCGTCGCAGGAGCACCCGGCGTGGCGGCGGCACCGGCAGACGCCTTATCGGCCTCGGCCAGCGCGTCGACGCAGGATTTGTAGCTCTCGGTGCCCGGCGAGAGCCCATAGGAGGCGCATTCGGCGGCGGGATCCGCCTGCGCCGGCAGGGCGAGACCGAGCGGCAGGGCGGCAAGCGTGACGAAAAGCGGGAGCCTGATCATGGAACCTCCTGGAGAACCTCCGGGGCCGTCAATCGGCGACAGCTGCACTCTGGGCGGCTCGGGCCGGGAAAGTCGTGACGGAATTCGGAAATATTCGGAGGCGGGGCGCGGAACGGCCCGTCGCGTTGTTTGATCTCTGTGGAGTGGCGCTTCGCCCTGTACCGCTTCACGTCGGATTGGCGTCGGAGGGCGCGAACACCATATCAGCAACTTCGCTCGGCAATTTGCCGAGCCACGGGAGGGCGACGGAACCGAAATGATGCGGAGATGAGCCATAGCGCCCTGCGCCGGCGCGATCTGCTGATTGCGACCGGGGTCTCCATCCTCCTGAGCGACGGCGCCTTCGCGCTGCCGACGGGCGAGCGGCGGCTTACGCTCAAGCACGCGCATACTGGCGAGTCCTTCGATGGCCCTTATCGCGACGCCACCGGGCCGTTGCCGAGCGCCATGTCCGACCTGACCGTCTTCCTGCGTGATTTCCATGTCGACAAGACCGGGCCGGTCGATCTCAGCATGCTCGATTTTCTCGCCGACGTGATGGCCGAGACCGGCCAGCGCAGCGCGACCGTGCTGTCGGGCTACCGGACGCGCGAGACCAACGAGCGGCTCAGGGCGACTTCATTCGGCGTGGCCGAAAACAGCCAGCATCTCTATGGCAAGGCAATCGACGTGACCTTCGACCGCGATCTCGGCGGTACCGAGCACGCGGCTCTCGCCCTGCAGCGTGGCGGCGTCGGCTGGTATCCACGCTCGCATTTCATTCATCTCGACAGCGGGCCGACACGCAGTTGGGAGCTGGACGGCACCGGCTTCGATCATCTGCTGCTCGGCCCGGTGCCGCGGGGCCACGTCCTCACTGTGCGCGAGCGGATGGCGCGGCTGCACGCCTACGCCCGCCAGCAGATGCTGCTTCGGCAGCGCTGAACAGGGGGGCTTCGGCAGGGTGCGCCCGCTGAGGCTGCTCATTGCGGTGCTGAGATGCGGTCCCTCCGTCAACGAGTCCCCATGGCCGTGACCCTGGCCGCACTCCTCGAAATCCTCGCGACTTTCGTACCGCACCGCCGACGCTAGAGCGAGGGTTTCTTCCGACATTTCAGAAAGTTCGGTCGCATCGCGGCGCTCCGCGGCGATGGCGACGACGGCGTCAACGGGGTCCTAATCTCGCCGGCGCTCATCCGACGGTCCGACAAAAATCTGCCAGCGCGGGGGGCACGCCTCTCCGCGATCCCGGTCTTTTTTGATCAGTTTTGCCTATCACGGCATCAAAGCTTCTTGACTACGATATGATCGTCATACAATCATCTGGTCTGTCCAAAGCCATTGACGGCGAGCACCGGCAATAGGTGGAAAAATCGGGAGGAGAGCCTTTTGGCCGGGCACAGCAGCTCGACGCCAGCCTCTTCCAGCACCGACGACACAACGATCGCCTCCCGCGGCAAACTTGCCGTGCGGGATGCCGAGCAATCAACGCAGGGCCTGCGAAAACAGGCTCGCAACAACGGGACGGGAATGGGCAAGAGACGACTATATCTTATCGCGCTCGGCACGGTCTTCATCGCACATGCGGGTGCTGCACAGGAGGCGCCGGGCAGGGTTGCGCCCACCGGGTTGCTGTCCGATCTCGGGCAGGAACTCGACGATATGGGCATACGCTTTCGATCGCAGATCGTCGACGAATATGCCAATAACCCGGCCGGCGGCGTTCGCCAGGGCGGTAGCAACGTCGGTCAGTTCCAAGCCGGCGCCAGCTTCGACCTCGACAAGATCTTCGGGCTGCCCGACGCCAATTTTCACATGACCTTCGTGCGCGACTATGGCTCGGGCCTGGCGCATAACGACACTGGAACCTTCATCAAGCAGCAAGAGATCTACAAGAATCAATTCCCCAAGCTGCGCCTCGGCGTCTTCGCCTATGAGCAGAGGCTGTTCGACGATCGCGTCGATATCTTCCTTGGCCGACTGGGCTCGACGACCTTCTATGGCCGGTTGGCCAATACTTGCTACTTTGAATCAGGCATTAGCTGCAGCGTGCCACAAGTATTGAACTCGTCGGCAGGGTTCACGTTTCCGACCTCCGCCACCTGGGCCGGCAACATCAAATACAAGCCGATCCCCGGAGTCTATGTCGAGGCCGGCGCCTTCGAAGATGACTCTTTTATCCAGCACACCAACGGTTTCGATTTCTCGACGGCCAACGCAACCGGCGTCACGACGCTCAGTGAGATCGGCGTCGGTGATTTCGATCTCGAAACGACGGCCTTGCCCGGCGACTTCAAGATCGGTGGCTATGCCACCACGGCACCGTTCAACGATCCCCTCTTCAACACGAAGGGACAGCCTCAAGTGTTGAAGGGCGGCAAGCCACTGTCTTCGCCGGATCTACGCAGCGGCGCCTACATCATGGGCGAGCAGGCGATCTGGCGTCCGGACCCGACGACCAACGAAAGCGCTTCGGTGTTCGCCGGTTGGATTCAGCCCGCGGAATCCGAGGAAGTGATGGTGCATCAGATCTATCTCGGCGGCGTCTGGCGCGCCCCGATCGAGGCGCGCCCGCATGATCTTATCGCCGTCACCGGCAGCTATTTCCGGCTCTCGCCGCGCGAGATCGAGTTCCTGCACGACGCCCGGGTCAAGGCGGGCGGCGAGGGTACCAACAACGCCAACGAATATGCTTTCGAGATGGATTACAACGCTCTCGTGATGCCGTCGGTCCGGCTGTCGCCCAACGTCCAATACATCATCAATCCCGACAATTCGGGGATTCCGAACACGCGCGTTCTGCCTCAGAACGCTGTCGTCCTCGGTGTCAAGCTCACCATCAACATCGGTGGTCTCCTTGGTCTCCCGCTCGCACCGAACCTCTCCGATTGAGCCGGCTCGCGCCTCGAAACAGCGCTGCCCGCGGGCGCGACATTTCGAGCAGAGCCGCCGATCGGCCCGTGATTGACATCGGATTTATGGTCATACAGTATGACAAAGATATAGTGGATCGAACCCACGGCCGGACCTGCCGCATGGATGACAGGTCCGGATCGATCTCTGAGGAAACGCCTTTGCCCGGCACTGCGCGCAGACCGTCGTCCCGCCCGTACGAGCCTATCGGCAATCGGGGGTGTGGGCAGGGTGTCGGCGCCAAGGCGCCCCTCCTCGGACATCGGATGGCCCACATTCTGCCTGTGTCGGCCGCGCAGGGCATCTCGGCGGCTCGCCCGCCCCAGCCGTGCCGGAACGCGAAGCGGTTCAGAGGATTTCATGGCACTTACTGACGGCAAGACGCCGGTTGCGGCCCATTCGGTCTTCGAGGTCGGGTTCAACGACAAGGTTCCGCTCCGGGACGCGATCGCGATGGGGTTCCAGAACGTCTTCGTGATGACGGGAATCTTCGTTTTTCCCGGCATCATGGGCCGGTCGTTCGATCTGCCGCTTGATACTGTCGCCTATCTGTACGGCATGACTTTCATCGGCTGCGGCGTCACCTCGCTGCTGATCTCGATGTTCTTCGGCCGCGTGCCGCTGGTCGCGGGCCCGTATGCCGGCATCTTCACGGCGATCCTGACCTTCGGCCATCTGCCCAATGGCGATCTCGGCACGGCCTTCGGATCCTTGTTCGTGGCGTCGTTGCTCTGGGCGCTGCTGGCGATCCCGATCCGGGGCGTCAGTTTCGTATCCTTGATCTCCAAAGCCATCCGGACACCGGCAATCGCCGGCGTCATCGTCATGCTGGTGATGATGCAGATTGCCGACCTTGCCCTGCCGCATTGGCTGGGCAAGCCCGGTGACGGCTCATTTCCGCTGATCAATTTCACTGCTGGCCTGGTCACGGCTTTGGTGTTGATGGTCCTGACGGTTTCGCAGCGGCCGACGGTCCGGCGCTTGTCGCTGCTGCTCGCGCTCGTCGTCGGCGCGGCGTTCTTCGAGATGTTCAATCCGATCAATTTTGCCGCTGTCGCCCGGTCCCCCTGGTTCGTCAGGCCGGTGCTGTTCCCGTTCGGCGCGTCGTTCAATCTCGAATTCTGCGCGATCTTCTTTGTCGTGCTCGTAGCAGTGAATATCCAGACCATGACGATCATGGGCGTCGTCGGCGGGTGGGCAGACGAGAAGATGCCGCCGTCGCGGCTGTCCCACGGCGTGCTGGCGATGGCGCTGGGTTCTGCGGTCGCCAGCGTCATCGGCAGCTTCAGCAACATTCCCTACCCGGCGAATGTGGCGATGCTGCGCTCGACCGGCGTCGCATCGCGCTACGTCACCTTCGCGACATCGATCATCCTGATCCTGATGGGGTTCTGCACCAAGATCGACTACGTCTTCGTGCTTCTTCCCGTTCCTGTGCTTTCGGCCGCCGCTACTGTCCTGTTCGGCATGGTGTTCGTCCACGGCATCGAGATGCTGTCCAAGGTCGAATGGGACCGCCGGAACCTCACCATCGCGGGCTTCTCCCTGATGGTCGGCTTCGGCTGTCTGTTCCTTGAGCCGCCGACCCTGGCGGCCATGCCGTTCTTCCTGAGCCTGATCCTGCGCCAGCCGATCATCGTCGGCGTGTTCTCGGTCGTCGTTCTCGGCGTCATCCTGCCCGGCGGATCGCGTTCCGCGGAGGAACGGAAGCCGTCGCTGGAACCGGCCGCGCATGGATCGACACGCCGGCAGGCGTGACGCCACGGCATATCGATCGGCCGGCGCAATGCTGATGCCGACCGCAGATGTTCTCTTTCCTTGCGAGGCAGCATGACCACGACACAAACCCCTTCCGCTCCGTCCAGGATCAAGACGCGCGACGGCACCGAGATCGCTTACCGGCTGCATCGCGGCACCGGCCCGGCACGGTTTGCGCTGGTGCATTCGCTTGCCATGGACGGCAGTTTCTGGGACCTGACCGCCGAGCACCTCACCGCAGCGGGCGACGTCCTCGTCCATGATTGTCGCGGCCACGGAGCATCCTCTAAAGGGGCCGGTCCTTACACGGGCGAGCTCTTTGCCGATGATCTCGCCGATCTTCTCTATGCGGTCGGCTGGCGGTCGGCAATTGTCGCGGGCGCTTCGATGGGCGGCTGTGTCGCGTTGGCTTTCGCCGCGGCCCACCCCGAAAGACTCGATGGCCTCGGCCTGTTCGACACGACGGCCTCCTACGGCCCCGATGCGCCCGCCCAATGGGAGGAACGGGCCCAGAAGGCCGTCACCGGCAGCATGTCGGCATTGGTCAACTTCCAGAAATCGCGTTGGTTCAGCAAGGCATTCGCCGACGCGAACCCGGACGTGGTCGCCCGCGCGGTCGAGATCTTCCTGCGCAACGACGTCGAGAGCTATGTCGAGACCTGCCGGATGCTGGGCCGCTTCGACAAAAGCGGCGCGCTTGCGCAGATCCGCGTGCCGACCCGTATCCTTGTCGGCTCGGATGATTATGCGACACCGGTCGCCATGGCGCAGGCCATGCACGACGCAATCCCCGGTGCATCCCTGAAGATCCTGCCCGGCGCCGCGCATCTGACGCCGATCGAATGCGCCGCGGCAGTCGCTGCCGAGCTGCGCGCCCTCGCGGCCGGCAGGGCCTGACGGCACGGCTCCGGCCTCGCGTCGAGCCCCCACGCCAATTCGACAAACTTATGGTGTTACGAGCATGACGACGACAGATCTGAAAATCATCGCATTTCCCGGCGCTCCGAATCTCCCGCTCTTCGCCGGGATCGAGAAGGGCTTCTTTACCGATGCCGGCCTCAAAATCGATCTCGCGACCACGCCCAGCTCGATCTATCAGTTCGAGCAATTCGCGGCCGGGAATTTCGACATTGCCTTTACGGCTTTCGACAACGTCGTCGCCTATCGCGAAGGTCAAGGCGCGGCAAAGCTGTCGAGCATCCCGGATTTCCGCGTCCTCATGGGCGCGACGCAGATCGAGCTGAGCGTCGTCGTCGCGCCGGACATTGCCGAGGCGGGTGACCTCAAGGGCAAGAGCCTGGCTCTCGATGCCGTGTCGACCGGCTTCGCCTTCGTTCTCTACGCCTTGCTCGAGAAGCTCGGGCTCGCTCGAAGCGACTACGAAGCCGTCGCCGTCGGTGCCACGCCGGAGCGGTGGCAGTCGGTGAAGGCAGGAACGCATGCTGGAACTATCACCATCGAGCCCTTCACCAGCATTGCGCGCATGGCAGGCTTCAAGGTGCTGACGCAGAGCAGCGATCTCTTCCCCGCCTATCAGGGCGGGATCGTCGCCGCGCGCCGCGACTGGGTCGCCGCTCACGCCGAAACGGTGGATGCGTTCATCGCGGCCTATCTCAAAGGGCTGGACTGGACGCTCGACCCTGCGAATCGGGCCCAGGCGGCCGAGCTCCTGCTGTCCAAGATGCCGGAGATCAAGCCGAACGTGGTCGATGCCGTGATGTCGAGCCTGCTGTCGCCCCGTTCGGGACTGACGCCTGGCGGGAAAATCCTGCCGGCAGGCATGCAGGCGGTGCTCGACCTTCGCTCGCGCTTCGGCCGTCCGGCCACCCAGCTCTCCGGCATCGACAAATACCTCGACCTCGCGCCGTTCGAGCGGGTCTCTGCGCGCGCCGGTTAGGCCCGTACCGTCGAATATCCACCTTTGAGTGGTTGCGATTTTTGGTCGACCATAATACAAAGAACCAACGAAGCGCCGACGTATCGGTCGGCGCGGCTTGGAGCAAATCCACAATGGTCTCCTCACCGATCTTCAGGACGGTCGGACAGCCTCTCCGGCGGAAAGAGGATGAGCGGCTGATTACCGGCCGCGGTCAGTTCACCGATGATTTCGCCCTGCCTGGCCAAGTCTGGGCAGTCATGGTGCGGTCGCCCTATCCGCATGCGCGCCTCGACGGCATCGACAGCACGGCTGCGCTGTCGATGCCAGGGGTGCTCGGCGTCTACACCGGCGCGGATTGCATCGCGGACGGGCTGGGCGAGATCCCGCACAATCCCGTCCCGTCGACCAATTTCGACGTCAAGCTCACCGGTCCCGGCGGCGGCCCGGTCTTCATCGGGTCGCATGCGCTATTGCCGGCGGATCGTGCCCGCTATGTCGGCGAGGCCGTGGCGATGGTGGTCGCGGAGACGCGGCAGGCGGCGTTGACGGCGGCGGAGGCAGTCGAGGTCACATACGAGCCATTGCCTTGGGTTGCCGACACCGTCGAAGCTGCGCGGCCGGATGCGCCGCGCCTGTGGGACGATCTGCCGGATAATATCCTGGTCGATTCTTCGTTCGGCGACGCCGCGGCCACCGAAGCCGCCTTCGCCCGCGCCGCCCATGTCGTCAGCATGGTCGCCAGGATCGGCCGCGTAACCGGCGTTCCGCTCGAGCCTCGCGCGGCGCTTGGCTCTCTCGATGCCGAGACCGGGCGCTACACGCTCTACGCCGGCAGCGGCGGCGCTGTGCGCCAGAAGCATGAACTCGCCAAGGTGCTCGGCGTAGAGCCGGATCGGCTGCGCGTCGTCTCGCTGGATGTCGGCGGCAATTTCGGCACGCGCAACCGGGCCTATGTCGAGTTCGGCCTGGTGCTCTGGGCCTCGCGCAAGCTGGGCCGCCCGGTGAAGTTCCGCGCCGACCGGTCCGAGAGCTTCCTGACCGACTATCAGGGACGCGACCTGGTCTCGGAGGTGTCGCTCGCCATCGATCAGAATGGCAAGTTCCTGGCGATGCGCGCCTCGAATCTGAGCAATGTCGGTTCGCGCTGCGTTTCGCTCTCGCCGCTCAGCAAGGGCTCGGGCCTGATCACCGGCTCCTATGATATCCCCTGCGCCACGCTGCGGTCGCGCGCGGTCTATTCCAATACCATGTCGACCCAAGCCTATCGCAGCTCCGGCCGGCCGGAAGT
The DNA here is from genome assembly GCA_037200015.1 of Aliidongia sp. GTDB lineage: Bacteria > Pseudomonadota > Alphaproteobacteria > ATCC43930 > CGMCC-115725 > JAXDMU01. The sequence continues at coordinate 98,050 of JBBCHB010000023.1, forward strand.
GACCTTCGCCATCGAGCGGCTGATCGACAAGGCGTCGCGCGAGTTGGGCATCGACCGGTTCGAACTGCGCCGGCGCAACCTGGTCAAGCCGTCGCAGATGCCTTACCAGAATGCCGTCGGCTCGATCTATGACAGCGGCGAATACGAGCTGAACATGGACCGGCTGCTGCGGCTGGCCGACTGGAAGGGCGTCCCGACCCGGCGCGAGGCGGCGCGCCGGCGCAACAAGCTGTTCGGCGTCGGCTTCGCCAATTATGTCGAATCTTCGATCGGGACGCCGAAGGAACGCGCCGATCTGATCGTGACTTCAGGCGGCATCGAAGTGGTGATCGGCACCCAGCCGGCCGGGCAGGGGCATGAAACCAGCTTCGCGCAGGTCACGGCCGATCTCCTGGGCGTGCCGTTCGAGCAGGTCAAGATCACGCTCGGCGATACCGATATCGTCAGCGCGGGCGGCGGCACGCATTCGGGCCGCTCGATGCGCCATGCGAGCGCGGTCATTACGCTCGGATCCGCCGACCTGATCGCCGAGGGCAAGAAACGCGCGGCGGGTCTGCTCGAGGCGGCCGAGGACGAGGTCGCGTTCGAAGACGGAATTTTCCGCAGCGGGGCAAGCAACCGCTCGATCGACTGGTTCGAGCTGGCGCGGCTCAGCGGTACGTTCCGGATTCGCCGCGACAACGAGATGCATACGCCGGTATTTCCGAACGGCGCCTGCATGTGCGAGATCGAGATCGATCCGGAGACGGGCGGGCTCGAGATCACGCACTATTCGACGGTCGACGATGTCGGTCGCTGCATCAATCCGCTGATCGTCCATGGCCAGACCCATGGCGGCATTGCGCAAGGTGTCGGCCAGGCGCTGTGGGAGACCTGCTTCATCGATCCCGAGAGCGGCCAGCCGCTCAGCGGCTCATTCACCGATTACGGCATGCCGCGCTTCGACAATATGCCGTCCTTCGCGACGGAGATCGTCGAGGTGCTGTCCCCGACCAACCCGCTCGGCATCAAGGCCGGCGGCGAGGGCGGCACCACGCCGGCCCCGGCGGTGATCATGAGCGCCATCGAGGACGCTCTGGCCGAATACGGACCAATCGAGATCACGATGCCGGCGACGCCGCTCAAGATCTGGTCCGCCATCCAGGACATGAGGCGGCAGCAGTCGTTGCCGACCGGGATCAAGGGAGTCGCCTAGTGGTCACCGTATCGATGGTGGTGAATGGTACCAAGGTCGACAAGGAGGTCGAGGATTCGCTGCTCTTGGCGTATTTCCTGCGCGAAACGCTTGGGCTGACGGGCACCCATGTCGGCTGCGACACGACCCAATGCGGCTGCTGTGTGGTTCATCTGAACGGGATTTCGGTCAAGTCCTGCACGGTCCTTGCGACGCAGGCGGACGGCGCTTCGGTGACGACCATCGAGGGGCTTGCCCATGGCGCCGAGCTTCACCCCGTGCAGCGCGCCTTCCGTGAATGCCATGGTCTGCAATGCGGCTTCTGTACGCCCGGCATGATCATGGCCGCGACCGAACTGATCGACACTCATCCCGGTCCGCTTACCGAGGAGATCGTGCGGGAGGAGATGGAGGGCAATCTCTGTCGCTGCACCGGTTACCACAACATCGTCAAGGCGATCCTGGTGGCCGCCGAGGAAATGCGGCTGCCGGGCCGCGCGGCGGCGGGAGACTGACGATGTATCCGTTCACCTATCGCCGGCCCGCAACGCTGGCGGATGCGCAGCGGCTGTTCGGCGATGCCGAAAACGCGTCGTTCCTGTCCGGCGGCCACACTCTGCTGCCTGCCTTGAAGATGCGGCTGGCGATGCCGAGCGACCTGATCGATCTTGCGGCCATTCCGGAACTGCACGGCATCCGGTTCGAGGACGGCGCCCTCTCCATCGGCGCCACGACGCGGCATGCCGAAGTGGCGGCATCGCCGGTGGTCGGCGAGCGGATTCCGGCCTTGGCCGGGTTGGCCGGGTCGATCGGCGACCGCCATGTCCGCCATCGCGGCACCATCGGCGGCTCGGTCGCGAATAATGATCCGGCCGCCGATTATCCGGCCGGCGTTCTCGGTCTCGGCGCGACGATCGTCACCAGCCGACGGCAGATGACCGCGGACGACTTCTTCGTCTCGCTCTACGAGACCGCGCTGGAGCCGGGGGAAATCGTGACGCGGATCGTGTTTCCGGTGCCGGCCATCGCCAGCTATGCGAAATTTCGCAGCGCGGCGTCGCGCTACTCCGTCGCCGGCGTGTTCGTGGCACGGACGGGATCGACAGTCCGCGTCGCCGTGACCGGGGCGGGAGCCCAAGGCGTGTTCCGGCCGGCCGAGCTCGAAGCGGCATTGACGGTGGATTTCCGGCCCGAAGCGATCAAGGGCTGCGCCATCGACCCCGCAACTCTGCTGAGCGACCAGAATGCCAGCGCAGAATATCGGGCGAATCTCATTCTGGTGCTGGCGCGGCGGGCGATGGAAAAGCTCGGCACGATCCAGTCGTTCAAATGAGCCGAGTGCAACAACCGGCTTAACGAAGCGAATTTCGGTCGAGGCCGGCGTCCGGCGCCAGACCTCATGGAGGCGATTTTGTCAGAGATCCAACATTCCAAGTCTCCCAGCAAGCCCGCGACGCCGCTGTCGGCACCGTCCGATCTGCCGGAGCATATTGCCCGGCTCGAAGCGAAAGGGTTGCTGACGCGGATCACCCGTCCGATCAACAAGGACACCGAACTGCACCCGCTGGCCCGCTGGCAATTCCAGGGCGGCTTGCACGAGGATGAGCGTCGGGCCTTCCTGTTCGAGAACGTCACGGATTCGAAGGGCCGATCCTACGACATTCCGGTCCTGGTCGGCGGCCTGGCAGCGTCGCCCGAGATCTACGCCACCGGGCTCGGTGTCCCGGTCGACACGATCGGCCAAGTCTGGGTCAAGGCGATCGCCGCCCCGATCGAGCCGGTGCAGGTCGCCGAAGCGCCATGCCAGGAAGTCGTCCTGACCGGAGACGAGCTGACACGGCCGGATGGCGGCCTCGCCAGGCTGCCGGTACCGATCTCGACGCCGGGTTTCGACGCGGCGCCCTATCTCACGGCGACGCTGTGCGTGACGCGCGATCCGGAGACGGGCGTGCAGAATATGGGAACCTACCGGGCCGCGCTTAAGGCGAATGACCGGCTGGGCGTGCGCATGGCGAGCCGGTTGAGCGGTGCCGGCGGCTATCTGCACTGGGAGAAGTACCGCAAGCTCGGCATCCCGATGCCATGCGCCATCGTGCTGGGCTGTGCGCCTGCGGTGCTGTTCACCGGACCGCAGAAACTGCAGATCGATCAGGACGAAATGGCGGTGGCCGGCGGCCTGATGGGACGGCCGGTCGAAATCACCCGCTGCGTATCCATCGATCTGAACGTCCCGGCCCAGGCCGAGATCGTGATCGAGGGCCTGATCGACACCGATCTGCTGGAGCCCGAGGGACCGTTCGGCGAGAGTCACGGCTATGTCGCGCTCGAAGACTTCAACATGTCGATGCGGGTGACGGCGATCACTATGAAGGCGAAGCCGGTCTTCGTCTCGATCATCAGCCAGGTGACGCCGAGCGAATCCTCGGTGCTGAAAAAAGTCGCCTATGAGCCGATGTTCCTGGAACACCTCAAATCCGTCCTCGGCATTCGCGGCATCAAGCGGGTGGTGATGCACGAACCCCTGACGAATCTGCGCAAGGTCATCTTCCTGCAGTTCGAGCGCGGCGCGCCCCAGCCGGAAGTGTGGCGCGGCCTGCAGGGCGCCGCGACGCTCCAGGCGCAATGTGGCAAGCTGGTGATCGCGGTTTCGGAAGATATCAATCCCGAGAATGCCGATGCCATCTTCTGGTCGCTTGCCTATCGCTCGGATTTCACCAGCGACGTGCTGGTGACGCCTTACCGGTCCAGCGGTCACGGCCCGAAATCCGGACGGGCGCCGCTGGAAGGCACGCTGCTGATCGATGCGACGCTGAAGCACGACATGCCGCCTCTGGCGCTGCCTGCCGAACCCTATATGACGGCGGCGAAGCAGATCTGGGAGGAGCTCGGCCTCCCACGCCTGTCGCCACAGCCGCCCTGGCATGGCTATCATCTGGGCGATTGGTCGCCGCAATGGTCGGATTACGCCGATGCTGCGACGCGGGGCGATTGGCGGCAATCCGGCGCCGAGACCTATGCACGGCGTCAGGGCGGCCTCCGCCCGGAAACACCGGTCCGCGAGGCCGAAGGCAAGAGCAAGTAGCGGGTTCAGGCATCTTTGCAAGAGATGGCCGGGCTCCGCATGGAGGGAAGGATCATGGAGCCCGGCGTGAGAAGACTGGTCGTCGGCATCTCCGGTGCATCGGGCATCATCTACGGGGTCCGGGCCTTGCAGTGCCTGCGCGGGATCGGGATCGAGACACACCTCGTCATGACGCGCGCCGCGAAGATCACGCTCGCCCACGAGACCGACCTGAAAGTGTCCGATGTCGAGCACCTGGCGGATGTCGTCTACCGGTCCGAGGATATCGGTGCCGCCATTTCGAGCGGCTCATTCAAGACCATGGGCATGCTGGTCGCGCCGTGTTCGATCCGCAGCCTGTCCGAGATTGCGTCCGGCGTGACCTCGGGCTTGCTGGCGCGGGCGGCCGATGTTGCGCTGAAGGAGCGTCGGCGGGTCGTCCTGATGGTGCGCGAGGCACCGCTGCATGCCGGGCATCTTCGCAGCATGCTGGCGGTGACGGAGATGGGCGCGATCGTGGCGCCTCCCGTTCCGGCGTTCTATGCGCGGCCCAATTCCCTCGACGAGATGGTCGATCACACGATCGGGCGGGTGCTCGACCTGTTCGATCTGGATGCCGGCACCGTCAAACGCTGGCAGGGCGGATAACGCCGCGCCGTCGGCGGGGGCTCAGGCTTCGACGGCTCGCTTTCGTTTTGCCGCCGGCGCTGCAGGGGCCGCAACTGCCGGGATCTCGGCCTCGGCACTTCCAAGCGCCGAATGCGCCGAATTCTGCACATGCTCGATCGCAGCCCGCTTCGCCGCGGCCGTGTCGCGCCGCTGGATCGCGTCCACGATGGCGTCGATTTCCTTGATGCTCTGTTGCTGCCGTTCCTTCCGCTTGAGCGAGCGGCTGCGCAGGCTCGACGTGCGAAGAACGAGTCGATTGATGATGTCGAAGGCGATCGCATTGGCAGCGCCCGTGCAGATACGATCGTAGAATGTCCGCTTGGAGAGGAGCATCCGGGCGACATCGCCCGAGCGATAGGCGGATTTGAGCGCCTCGCCGTCCTTGACGAGCTGCCGCATATCCTCATCGGTCGCCTGCTCGATGAATTGCTCGACGATCAGCGCTTCGAGCACCGAACGGATTCGATAGGTGTTTTCCGCGTCCTCGCGTGTCAGCGTGCCGACCGTGAGGCCTCTGCTGACGGTCTGGACGACGACACCCTCCGCCTGCAGCTCCCTGAGCGCTTCGCGCAGCGAAGTTCGGCTGACGTTGAGCTGGCCGCACAGATCGCGTTCGACCAGCCTCGCCCCGGGCGCGAGCAACCCCGTCTCGATGGCGTTCCGCAGCGTGGCGATGATCTTGTTGCGCAGCGGCGCCGATTGATGCTGAAGCGGCTCCAACCTCGCGGCAACTTCGGTCGCCATGCGCCCACCCTCCCCGGAACTGATTGTTACAAAAAGCAAACGATTATTCTGGTCAGACAATAGACCGCCGTGCGTGCCCTGACAAGTCGGTCGATCCGCCGTTTCGGAATGGGTCCCGGGAGTTCGGAATGGGTCCCGGGAGTTGCGGCGCAAAAGTCCGGATCGACCGTGCGCCCGCGCTTCTCGATCGAGTGATTATATCGTATGACTGTCATACAAAGTGCCGAAGCCGGGCACGCTGTCGCAGTGAGGAGCCCGCCTATGGATATGACCGGAGAGACTTTTATCGCAGCAACGAGGGACCAGGTCTGGGCAGGGCTGAACGACCCGGAGATCCTGTGCCAATGTATCCCCGGCTGCACCGGCATTGAAAAACTGTCCGATACCGAGATGCGTGCCAGCGCGGCGATCAAGCTCGGCCCGGTGTCCGCGAAATTCCAGGGCAAGGTCACCCTTTCGGATCTCGACCCGCCGAACGGCTACAAGATCGCCGGAGAAGGCCAGGGCGGCGCTGCCGGCTTTGCCAAAGGCGGTGCCATGGTGCGCCTGACCGATCGGACGGACGGCACGATGCTCCACTACACGGTGCAGGCCCAGGTCGGTGGCAAGATCGCGCAGCTTGGCAGCCGGCTGATCGACGCAACCGCGAAATCCATGGCGGAACAGTTCTTTCGGAAGTTCTCCGCCGCGGTGGAACCGCCCCCCGCCAGTGACGTTCCCGCTCTCCCGCCCAATGACGCGCCCGCTCCCACGGCGGTGGCGACGTTCGCGGAGCCTGCCGGAACGGCACCGTCGCGAAGCTGGCTTGCTTCAGTGGTCGCCTGGCTGGGCCGCTTCGTAGCGACACTGCGCCAGCACGGATGAGTTCCGCGCCAAGGTCGTCATCGAGCGAGAATCGTTGACGATGATTCGAGCAGAGAATTGATCTTGTCCGCATCCGCCGGGGTCGCCGGATTGTAGATCACCATGCTCAGGTCCGGCCGGCCATCGACTGCGAATGCCGAATATTCGAAGGCGATCGGGCCGAGTACCGGGTGGCGTATGTGCTTCACGCCCTCGCCATGGGCGCGCACGTCGTTGTCGCGCCACATCGCCTTGAATTCGGGGCTGCGCCGGCACAGCTCGTCGACGAGCGGCTCCACCTCAGCCGCGGCCCCGGCACGGGCCGCATCGACCCGGAACGCGCCGACCACGAACCGCGCCACGCTTTCCCAGTCATGTTGCGCGGCGCGGACGCGCGGATCGAGGAAGATGAAGCGCAGGATATTGCGCTGGTCCGGCGGCAGCGATCCGTAGTCGGTCAGCATGACCGTGGCCGCGCGGTTCCAGGCGACGACGTCCCATATTGCAGTTCTGATCAAGGCCGGGCTCGGCTGCAACGCGTCGAGCACGCGCTGCAGTCTTGGCGTGACGCCTTCATCCTTCCGGTAACGCACTTCAGGCGGGCGGCCGAGGCCGAGCAGGAAGAGATGCTCGCGCTCGACCTCCGTCAACATCAGGGCGCGCGAGATTCGATCGAGCACGTCGGCCGAGGGCGCGCCGCCGCGCCCCTGTTCGAGCAATGTGTACCAGGTCGGGCTGATATTGGCGCGTTGCGCCACTTCCTCGCGGCGCAGGCCGGGTGTACGGCGGCGCTCCGCCGCAAAGCCGAACGCGGCTGGATCGAGCTTCGCGCGGCGGTCCTTCAGATAGGTCCCGAGCAGGCTCTCGGTCGTGCCGTGTTCACTCATCCTGTTAGCCATTATACTACGATATTATCACTACTTTACCAGGATAGGCCACGGGCAGAGATTTGTCGCCAACGAAACGCGGAGACTTTGCTTATGCGTGTATTCATCACTGGAGCCACCGGCTGGGTCGGCTCGGCCGTCATGCAGGACCTGATCGCCGCCGGCCATCAGGTGCTCGGCCTTGCCCGCTCGGACCAGGGGGCGCAGGCACTGGCTGCGGCAGGCGCCGAGGTTCAGCGCGGCACACTCGATGATCTGGACGGACTCAAGGCGGCCGCCGCCCAATCGGATGGCGTGATCCATACTGCCTTCAACCACGACTTCTCGAAATTCGTCGAAAACTGTGAAGAAGACCGTCGCGCCATCGAAGCGATCGGCGCGGTGCTCGAAGGTTCCGATCGTCCGCTGCTCGTAACCTCCGGCGTGGCGCACCTCGCCCCGGGCCGCATGGCGACCGAGGAGGATGTGCCGCCTTACCGCTCGTCCTCCTATCCCCGCAAATCGGAGGCAGGGACGGCCGCGCTAGTAGAGCGTGGTGTCCGGGCAGCGACTGTCCGGCTTGCTCCGTCGGTCCATGGCCATGGCGATCACGGCTTCGTTCCGCGGCTCATCCAATTCGCGCGCGAGACGGGCGTCTCCGCCTATATCGGCGACGGACTCAACCGCTGGCCGGCGGTGCACCGGCTCGATGCCGCCCGCATCTATCGCCTCGCGTTGGAGTGCGCCGCCGCCGGTGGCCCGTATCATGCCATCGCCGAAGACGGCGTGCCGTTCAAGGCGATCGCGGAGGTGATCGGCCGTCGCCTGAACATTCCGGTCGTCTCGAAATCGCCCGAAGAAGCGGCCGCTCATTTCGGCTGGTTCACAATGTTCGCCGGCATAGACGCCCCGACATCGAGTGCGCGCACCCGTGCGACGCTCGGCTGGACGCCGGAGCAGCCGGGACTCATCGCCGATATCGATCACGCGGCCTATTTTGCTCTGTAACGCCCGGTCGGCATAAGGGAGATGGGCAATGACCGATGCGGCCCTGTCGCTCGATGGGAAGCGCGTCATCGTGATCGGAGGCGCTTCGGGTATTGGATTTGCCGTCGCCGCGCTCTCGCGGGAGCGGAGGTGGCGGTCGCGTCCAGCAATGCAGCAAATGTCGCGGCCGCCGTCGAACGCCTGAGCGGAACGACGGGCGGCACCGTCGATCTGCGGGACGAAGCCGGCGTGTCCCGTTTCTTCGAGACATTCGGGGCATTCGATCATCTCGCGATCACGGCAGGCGATTGGGGCGGCACGATGTTCGCGGCCACGCAGGATCTCGATCTTGCTGCGGCGCGCGACGGGTTCGAAGTCCGCTTCTGGGGTGTGCTCGCCGCTGTCAAGCACGCGAGCCGGACAATCGCTCCGAACGGTTCGATCACGCTGACGAGCGGCATGCTTGCGCACCGCCCCAGGAAGGGGGCTCCGCTTGTGACGGCCATAGGGGGAGCGGTCGAGCATCTGACGCGCGGTCTCGCCGTCGATCTCGCTCCGGTGCGGATCAACGCTGTCTGCCCCGGTCTCATTCTCACCGACCATGTCAGGCAGATGCCGAAGGAGATGGTGCAAAGCTATGTTGCGGGGCTGCCTTTGCCGCGCGTCGGGGCGCCGACAGAGGCCGCTACGGCCTATGTCTATTTGATGCTGAACAGTTACGCGACCGGTCAGATACTTCCGGTGGACGGCGGTGGTGGGCTGGTGTGAAAGACCCCCGAATAGGGCGCATCGGACGGACCTGCAAGGATCAGGTCGATTTGATCCGGTCCCGATGCGCCTGCTGCTTAGCCCGATTGCCGCAGAGGGCCATGCTGCACCACCGTCGGGTCCGCCGGCGGGTGCGGTCGATGAACACGAGCGTACACGAGGCTCCCTCGCAGGCTTTGACCCGGCTGAAGTCGTCATCGCAGATGAGATCGGCCATGGCACGGGCGATTGGAAGAAGCAGGGTATCGGGCGACCGCCATCGCCGCCTCTGTCGCAAGACGAACCCCGGCAGGCGCGTCTCGTCGGAATGGACATGATCGTGCCCGTCGTCGTGGCGGAGATCGCCCGATGGTGCTCGCGCGACGATTTCGCCGAATTCCTCATCGCGCGCCAGCACCTGATTGAGCGGCTCGAGCTGTTCCAGCGCACTCGCTCCCAACGGCGCCCCCTTGTGCCGATAGACGAAGCTGCGAAACCACTCCCGCAATGCCCTGGCCTTTGCCGCAACGGCGTCGAGTTCGCCCGGAACGGCGTTCTTTCCAAACAGAGCGGGGACCTCGGCGGGGACCATGCCTGCATGGACCAGCCACTTCACGAGATCGTCTCCTGAAGGAAGCCACTCGACCTGGGCGTCGGTCGGCGTGGCCACGGAGTTGAGGAAGTCGAGTCCGCGGGCATCGGCGATAAAAATAGGGGGCGGTCGATCGTCATTCATTTCAGCACCTGAGCGCCGGGTAGGATGTCAGCTTGGCCGGCGAGATCTCGATAGATAACCATCAAAATATATCCCGGCAAGTTAACTGGGAAAATGTGCTTCCGCGTCGGCCTCGAGGAGCACGCTGCATCGCAGTTTCTTATGAATGAGGGTAGTCGCCGACCGGAGACGGTGGTGCCTCAGGCGATGGCGCGCGAAATCGCGGTGTGATGGTCGTTCACTGGATCGGTTGATATCCGGCACGCCCAGAAACTGCATCGGCAGGGCGTTGCCGGGGTTTCTGCTTTCCGTAATACGGCTATTGAAACTATCTCCGACGATTTCAACGCGCCCGGCGCGAGTTCGCGAAGTATCGCAAGACACCCTGCGTCTCAGGCTGCCTCACTGTTCGCATCTGTGCTTACCCGCCGGCATGGGAAAGCTGTAGATGGTCGTCATTATGCGCGGCATCCGTGCAGCCTTGTCTGATTAACTTGTGAACTTGTCGCTAGGGGGTTATGCTGTCCGAATGGATACATGGCCTCGGACGCGTCCGGTTCGATTTGACGGCATTAATTTTCGTTGGCGGCAGGCAGTGGGTTACAGGCGCACCGGTTTCCGTGACGAAACTCCCGCCTGCAGCAAGCTAGGTGGCTGGATACGTACCGATCGGATATGCCAGCTGCCGGCATGCCCGGATGATCGTCATTGGTGAAAGGCGTCCCGCG
>JBBCHB010000024.1:0-110572 GCA_037200015.1 Aliidongia sp.
ATGTCTATAATTCGGTCTAACCGGATCGGCGGCTACCCGATCTTCAACACCATCGGTTACAGCTCCGCCGTTTACAAACGAGCCGCAGATGTTCGGCTTCAAGATCAAGTACCGCTGGGGCGCGGGGGCCGAATAGGCGATGGCAGAGGGCATCGTCGCGGTCTCCCATATCGGCTCTGCGTTACCGATCTGGAGCACTCGCGCCGCTTCTACAGCGATGGCCTCGGCTTCCAGGAGGTTGGCCAGTTCGAGGTCGGGCCGGAATTCGGAGCTGTCATGGAGGTCGAAGGGGCGCTGGCGCTCACCTCGGTCTTCCTGCGCCGCGACGGCGTCAGCATCGAGCTTCTGGGCTATCGCAGCCCCGCGGTTGAAGGCGACGGCACGCGGCGCAAGATGACCCAGCTCGGCCTGACCCATCTCTCGCTGCTGGTCCAGGATGTCGACGCCGTGGCTGCGCGGCTGCAGTCGCTGGGCGGTTCGGTGCTGCCTGCGACGAGGCTCAGCGCCGCCAGCGGCGAATTCGTCTATTGCCTCGACCCGGATGGCATCCGCATCGAACTGATGCGCCTCTCCGCCGGGCCGGTGGGTGGATGATGATGGTGCTGACGAGCATCCGCCCCATCCCTAAATCTCCCTCTCCGCCCCCCACGGGGCGGAGAGGGAGTTGCTTATAAGGAGCGGCCGAGACCATGGCAGAACGCAGAAATCGTCGTCGTGACCGGGGCGAGCCGCGGGGCGGGGACAGGGCATCGCGCTCGCTTTCGGCGAGCTCGGCGCCAAGGTCTATGTCACCGGCCGCTCGCGCCAGGAAGGCGATGCGCCGCTGCCCGGCACGGTCTATGCCACGGCCGAGGCGATCACCAAGGCTGGCGGCGAGGGCGTCGCCGTGCTGCTCGACCATCGCGACGATGCTGCCGTCGCGGGCGCTCTTCGCCCGGATCGGTGCGGAGGAATGGCGGGGTCGACATCCATGGTCAACAAACGCGACCACCCCTCCATGACGATCTGATCAAGCCCGAACCGTTCTGGCAGAAGGCGCCGGAGCTGGTCGACATTCTCGATATCGGCCTGCGCCTCCGCCTATATTGCGAGCTTCCATGCCGCGCCGCTGATGGTCGCGCCGCGGCCGCGGCCTGATCGTCGCGACCTCTTCCTTCGGCGCCGGCTGCTTCATGCACGGCCGGCTTATGGCGCGCAGAAGGCCGGGCTCGACAAGATGATGTGGGACATCGCAACCGATCTCAAACCGCATGGCGTCGCCGCCGCGTCGATCTGGATGGGGCCGCTGCTGACCGAACGGACGGAGCGCGCCTTTGCCGAGCGCGCCGACCAATATGAGGGCTTCGCCGCGGTCGCCGAGACGCCGCAATTCACCGGCCGGGTCATCGACGCCCTGTCGCGCGATCCGGATCTCATGAGTCTCAGCGGCCAGACCCTGATCGGCGCCGAACTCGCGGTGAAATACGGCATCACCGATCGCGGCGGCAAGCAGCCGCCCAGCTATCGCGAGATGCTGGGCCCGCCGCGCGACTACCATCCCGCGATCATCCGCTGAGAGGCCGTCATGAGCATTGACATGGAAAGCCTGGCGCGCCGGATCCAGGCGCTGGAAGACATCGAAGCGATCCGGCAGCTGAAGCACCGTTATTGGCGCGCCTGCGACCGGCAGAAGCCGGCGACGATGTGCGCGACTGCTTCCTGCCCGAGGGCGCCGTGGTCGATTACGAGAAATGTCGGCCGTTTCGAGGGATCGCGAAAGCTTCGTCGACCTCTATCGCCGACTCGGCTGCCGCGATGGCGGTGATCGACATCCATCACGGCCAGAACCCGGAGATCGAACTGACCGGCCCAGACACGGCGCGTGGCATCTGGGATGTCTATTATTACGGCATCGACCTCGACGCCCATTACCGCGACCCAGCTTGCGGGCTATTATCACGACGAATACGTCCGGCAGGACGGCCGCTGGTGGATCGCCGAGACGCGCTTTTTTTCGCAGCTCCTTCGTCATGTCCGAGGTCTCGGCCGAAGGCAGCGCCACAATCAAGGCGATGAGCCGATAGCTACCGGCCTTTCAGCACGGCCAGGCAAGCGGCCGGAGCCTTGCGTGGCGGTGCTGGAGGCGCGGGTCGGGGCGGAACGACGGCGGGGCGCGGCCGGTCGGCCCCAATTGGCCAGATCGGCGTCGCAGCCATCGCCCGGCTCGACCGGCTCCTGGTTCTCGCAGGATGGCGAATCGGCCGGGCAGCGCAGGGCGGACATGGAGTGATCGTCATGACCCCACCAGGCCGCAGCCGGTGCAGCCAGGCCGTCCCGCCCGCCGTGGCGCCGCCATAGCCGCGGCACAGGGCCAGCTTGATCGCCGGGTTGACGAAGATCCGCTCGACCCGCTCATCCGCCGCGGCCGAGCTGCAGCAGCTTGACCTGAGCCGGGCCGAACCGCGCCGGATCGATCTGCTTGTCCGCATCCAGCATGGAGCCGAGTTCCGGAAACTCCCGATCGCCCGGTACCGGGACCGGTCGCGGTTTCGAAGGTCATCCAGATATCGGCGTCGAGCCCGATCTCATGGCTGCGATGGCCATAGGGCAGCGGGCCCGCCGCGCGCCTGCGCGACATCGCCGACCCGAAAGCGCGGCAGCCCGGCCGCCACTGTCTTCTCGCCGAGCTTGCGCAGATAGGCGATCATATCGGCATGGCCGAAGATGCGCCGGCGCTGCAGCCGGATCGCCTCATAGCCCGGCCCGTCGATCGGCAGCGCAATGCCGCCGGCCAGGCAGCCATGGGTATAGGACCCGATCGCCCGCGTCCGCGCCATGTGTCGGACCGGCGACGCGGCTCCAGACATTGGACGGCAGCTCGGCAGCCGAAAACCGGGCCGAATGACGAGAGCAGCGGGATCAGGATGAGTACGAGGCGGCGCATGAACCGAGTATCGGGCGAACCGGCCGCGGGGTGCAAGCGCGCGCAGCCTATGCCGTCGTTAGAGGACGAATCTGCGCCAATCTGCAGATAACAAATCGCTACGCCGGCATCCGGGCGAGCTTGCGCCGATAGACCGCGCGCTCGGCGATGCGGGCCAGACCCAATATCCCGAGCCCAACCAGGTTGGGCCAGAGCGAATCCCAGGTCAGCGGCCGGTCCGTGTTAGAGAGATAGATCAGGATCAGCGCGGCGATGATCAGCGCCGCCGGGATGCGCCACCAGTTCGAACGCGAAAACGGCTCGAGCTTGGTCTCGAGCGGCGCCGGGATGCCGGTCTTCCCGAGGCCGCGCAGCACGAGCAGTCCTTGCAGCGCCGGCCGGCCGAACAGCGCATAGGCGAAGAGCAGCACCCAGAACGGCGTCTCGCTGTCGGCGGCGGCATAGACCAGGACCAGCAGCGGCTCGATCACGAATTGCTGGCCGTATTCGAGCCAGGTGCTGCGCGCGAAGGATTGCGCCGCCCGGTCGGGCGGTACGCGATACAGCATCGGCTTCTGCGAGAGCCCGGTGCCGCAATAGAACAACGTGCCCGCCGCGTCGCGCCAGAAGCCGCTCGCGCCTGCATATGTCAGCCGGGCCAAGGAACACCCACACAAGTTGACCGACCCTCTCTGTACGGGCGGGCGTCACAAAATGATAGATAGATTGTCACCGCGCGATATGGGCCGGGCCGGAGGGCCTGGATAAAGTCCGAGGAAACAAGGCCGGAAGAGCCTGCATAACTCGGAGGAAACAGATGGCCAGCGCCGCAGCGGAACGTCTCATCTCGGTCGATTCCCATGTTCATTTCACCGATGACTGGATCAAGGCCCGGCTGTCGACCAAGCTTCAGGCGCGCTGGGACGAGGCGGTCGCGCAGCGCGCCCATTACGAGGCGACCGAGCTGCGCCGCGGTCAGCCGCAGCTGCAGATGGAGGATTTCGTCGACCTCAATGCCGCACGCGATCCCGGCCATTTCGAGCCGCATGGCAAGCTCGCCGCGATGGACCGCGACGGGGTCGAGGCCGAGGTGATCTTCCCCGAAGTCGGCGGCGCCAAGCTGTGCACGCCGACTCTGCTGGGCGAGGATTGGCAGGCCTGCCTCGAAGGCTACAACCAGGCGATGGCGGATTTCGCCTCAGTCGATGTGAAGCGCCTGCTGACCGCCTATCAGATCCCGCTGTTCGATGTCGATTTCGCGGTGCGCGAGGTCAGGCGGCTGGCCAAGCAGGGTGCGCGCTGCGTCCAGATCCATCCCTTCCCGGCCGAGCTCGGCCTGCCCGACGTGTTCGACAGACGCTACGACCCGCTCTGGGCCGAACTCAGCGAGACCGGTATCGCCGTGCTCAACCATCTCGATATCAAGCAGTCGATGTGGGAGGTGTTCCGGCGCGATCCGACGCCGCAGAAGGGCATCTTCACGGCCATGCCCTGGGGCTCGATGAGCGAGACCATCATGTTCTGGATCCTGACCGGCACGCTGGAGCGCTTTCCCAAGCTGCGCGTCCTGCTGATCGAGCCCGGCCTCGGCTGGCTGCCCTCGTTCTTCGAGCTGCTCGATAGCCGCATGGACCAGCACTACACCTTCCCCGGCGTGAAGCGGAAGCCGAGCGAGACCTTCATCCAGCAGATGGGGGCGTCCTTCATGTACGAGCCGACCGGCGTCGCCGCCTGCTACAAGGCATTCGGTGCCGATTGCCTGTACTGGTCGACCGATTTCCCGCATCCGGCGACCTGCTGGCCGAACTCCCAGGCCCAGGTGAAGTCGCAATTCGCCGAAGCCGGCATCCCCGATGCCGATCGCAAGAAGATCATCTGCGACAATGGGTTGAAGCTGTTCGGGTTGTAGAGAGAGACCGTCATCCCCGGGCTTGTCCCGGGGATCCGCGTCGGTGAGCTTGCCTGAGACTTTCAGGCGTCGGCCCGACGTGGATGGCCGGGACAAGCCCGGCCATGACGGGCTGAGGAAGAGGCGGTTTCGGAAGGAAGCACTGAATGCCAGGGGTACTTGCCGGTCTGAAGGTCTTGGATCTGTCCTGGGGTGTCGCCGGGCCCATGACGACGATGCTGCTGGTCGATCACGGCGCCGAGGTGACCAAGATCGAGCCGCCGGGCGGCGATCCTTATCGTGGGCAGCTCGGCTACAAGGTCTGGAACCGCGGCAAGCGCAGCGCCGTGCTCGATCTGAAGGCGCCGGATGATCTGCACAGCTTCCTCGCCCTGGCCGGTGCCGCCGACATTCTGGTCGAGAGCTATGCGCCGGGCGTGACTGCCCGGCTCGGCATCGACTACGAACGCCTGAGCAAGATCAATCCCCGCCTGATCTATGTTTCGATCACCGGCTATGGCCGCGACAACGCCCATGCCGACCGGCCGGGCTATGACGCGCTGGTCGCGGCGCGCACCGGGCTGCAATGGGAGCAGCGCGGCTTTGCCGAGGGCGCGGTCAACCGGATGTCCGGCCTGCCCGATCCGTTTCCCGATCTCGAAGTGCCTTATGATTGGGTCCAGGGCGCGCCGCGGCCCGGGCCGTTGTTCACCGCCTCGCATTGGCCGAGCCTCGGTGCGTTCTTCGCGGCCTCGACCGGGCTGAGCGCGGCGCTGCGGGCGCGGGAGATTACCGGCCGCGGCCAATGGGTCGAGACTTCCTTGCTGCAAGGGGCGCTGGCCGGCGCCAGCGGCGTCTGGCAGCGGGTCGAGAACCCGGAAGCCGAAGGCTTCAATTCCTGGATCCTCGGCTGCAAATCGCCCAAGGGCCATTACGAATGCGCGGACGGCCGCTGGGTCCATAATTGGGTGCCCAATCCGCGCTTCATCCTGACCGCCTCTTCCGGCGACACGCTGAACGCCTCGCCCGATCTCACGGTGCAGAACGACCCGGATCGCTTCGGCCTGCCGCCGGAAGAGATCTTCGTCATGATGCATTACCACCCGCTGCTGGCCGAGGCGGTGAAGAAATTCCCCTGCGACGACTGGGTCGAGGCCGCCGCCGTGGCCGAGATGACCATGCAGGAAGTGCGCTCGCCCGAGACCGCGCTGGTCGATCCGCTGCTGCTCGAAGATGGCTGCGTCACGGTGTTGGACGATCCTGAACTCGGCCGCATCCATCAGGTCGGCATCACCTATCGGCTGGAGACCAGCCCGGGTGTCGTGCCTGGACCGGCCGTGCCGTCCGGCACCCATACCGCTGCGGTCAAGGCCGAGGCGACCGCCGCCAAGCCGCAGGCTGCGGCGTCGGGCAAGACGCTCGCGGCCCCGCTCGCCGGCATCACCGTGCTCGATCTCGGCCTCGCCATCGCCGGGCCCTATGGCACGCAGCTGCTGAGCGATCTCGGCGCCGACGTCATCAAGATCAACGCGCCTTACGACACCTACTGGCATCGCTGCCACATCGCCTATATGGCCAATCGCGGCAAGCGCAGCATCGCGCTCAATCTCAAGCAGCCCAAGGCGATGCAGATCCTGCGCGAGCTGGTCGCCAAGGCCGATGTCGTGCAGCACAATATGCGCTACGACGCGGCCGAACGGCTCGGTATCGATTATGAGAGCCTGAAGCAGATCAATCCGCGGCTGATCTATTGCCACACCCGCGGCCACGAGACCGGTCCGCGCCAGAAACTGCCGGGCAATGACCAGACCGGCGCCTGCCTGGCCGGGGTGCAATATGCCGATGGCGGCATGGCGCGCGGCGGCAAGCCGTTGTGGAGCTTCACGTCTTTCGGCGATACCGGCAACGGCTTCCTGTCGGCCATCGGCATCCTGCAGGCGCTCTATCACCGCGACCGGACGGGCGAGGGGCAGATGGTCGATACTTCGATCGTCAATGCCCAGCTGCTCAACACCTCCTACGCCGTGGCGCGGCCGGATGGCAGCGGCTTCGACCGGCCGCTCCTCGATGGCATGCAATATGGCGTCTCGGCGCTGCACCGGCTCTACGAGACGGCGGATGGCTGGCTCTGCCTGATCGTGCCGACCGAGGAGCATTGGGACCGGCTGTGCCTGGCGATGGGGCTGGAGCAGCTCGAGACCGATGCGCGCTTCGCGACATCGGAAGCGCGCATAGCGAATGACGCTGCGCTGGCCGAGACGTTGGCCGCGGCCTTCGCGACGCGGCCGGTCGCAGACTGGTTCGCGACGCTCGACCGCGCCGGTGTGCCCTGCGAGATCTCCGATCCTGGCTTCGCCTTGCGCCTGCATGACGATCCGGAAATGGCGGAGCGCGGCTGGACCGCGTCTTACCATCATCCGCTGGTCGGCAAGCTCGACCAGATCGGGTTGCTGTTCAACCTGTCCGATACGCCGGCGCGCGTCCAGGGCCCGCCGCTCGTGGTCGGCGACAGCACGCGGGAGATCCTGGCCGGTCTGGGCTATGCCGAGGCGGAGATCGACGCGTTGTGCCAGGAGCGCATCGTCACCGCTTGGCGCGCCGGCGAGACGCATGCGGCGGTGAGCAGCCCGTGGCAGGCCCAGTCGGAGAAGAAATGAGCGTCATGCCCGCTTCAACGCCATCATCTCCTCTCCGCCCCATTGGGGCGGAGAGGCTGGGTGAGGTGGGGACCGCTTCTAAACTAGCCGCCGGGGCTTTCCACGCGGCGAAGCCGCAATTGAACCACGAAGTCCACGAAGGACACCAAGGGGTCGAGGCAAGCCGGCTGATTTTTTCGTTTTATCTCGCGGGCTTGCTGCGGCTATGCCGCGTCTCGGACTTCGTGTCCTTTGTGTCCTTCGTGGTTCAAAACCTTCTCGCTCCGAAGACCGGAGCGTTCCCCACCTCACCCGGCCTCTCCGCCCCAATGGGGCGGAGAGGAGATATGGCAGTTTTCACATGAGCGACAAAACCGAGGCCCCCGTCACCCGCCCGGCGCCGGTGATGACGCCCGATACCGTGTTCTATTGGGAGGGCGCCGCGCGCGGTGAGCTGCTGGCGCAGCAATGCAGCGGCTGCGGCGCGTTGCATCATCCGCCGCGGCCGATGTGCCCGCGCTGCGGCAGCACTGAACGCCATGCCAAGAAGCTGAGCGGCAACGGCACTGTCTATAGCTGGGTCGTGCCGCGCCACCCGGTGCTGCCGATCTTCGCGCCCGATACGGTGGTCGCACTGGTCGAGCTGGACGAGGGCATCCGCATCGTCTCGAACGTCACCGGCGTGTCGGTTGCCGAGATGCGCAACGGCCTCGCGGTCGAGGTCTATTTCGCGCCGACCGTCAAGGGCGGCGCCGTACCGGTGTTTCGGCCGAGGAGTGCCTGAGTCATGGCCGTGAAGCACAGCAATACTGCGATCGTCGGCATCGGCCAGACCGAATTCTCCAAGGCCTCGGGCCGGAGCGAACTGCAGCTCGCCTGCGAGGCGATCCACTCGGCACTCGCGGATTGCGGCCTGACGCCGGACGATGTCGACGGGCTGGTCACCTTCACCCTCGACAGCAGCGACGATGTCGATGTCATCCGCTCAGCCGGGATGAAGGAGGTGCATTTCTCCAGCCGGACGCCGCATGGCGGCGGCGGCTCGGTCGCGACCATCTTCCAGGCCATGGCGGCGATCGACTCCGGCATCGCCGATGTCGTGGTCGCCTATCGCGCCTTCAACGAGCGCTCCGGCACGCGCTTCGGCCAGCCGCATGTCGTGACCGGCGTCACGGCCGGCGGCGGCACCAGCTTCGCGCAATGGTGCATGCCGTTCGGCGCCATGACCCCGGCCAGCTGGGCGGCGCTCATGTCGCAGCGCTACATGGAGACGCATGGCGTCACCAGCGAGGATCTGGGCCGGGTCTCGGTGCTGCAGAGGAAGCACGCCGCGACCAATCCGGCCGCCTGGTTCTACGGCAAGCCGATCACGCTGGAAGACCATCAGGCCTCGCGCTGGATCGTCGAGCCGGTGCTGCGCCTGCTCGATTGTTGCCAGGGAAAGCGATGGCGGCGTGGCGATCGTCCATGACCAGCCGGGAGCGGGCGCGCGATCTGAAGCAGAAGCCGGTGCGCATTCTGGGCGCTGCCCAGGCGATTCCCTATGGCGTCGAGATCGTCACCGGCTTCTACGAGCTCGACCTGACCCATGCCGCGCATCCCGAGATGTTTGCGACCGCGCGCCGGCTTTACCAGCAGACCGGGCTGCGGCCGAAGGATTTCCAGCTCGCCATGCTCTATGACGCCTTCACGCCCCAAGTGCTGACCCAGCTCGAGGCCTACCAGTTCTGCGGCGTCGGCGAGGCCAAGGATTTCATCAAATCCGGCGAGGTCGAGATCGGCGGCACGATCCCGATCAACACCAATGGCGGGCTGATCGGCGAGGCCTATATCCACGGCATGAACAACATTTCCGAGGCGGTTCGGCAGCTGCGCGGCACGGCGGCAAACCCGGTGTCGGAGGTCGAGCGCGCGCTGGTGTCGTCCGGCATCTGCGCCGCGGCGCTCGGGCTCGACTGATCGTGACCTTGCGCAAGATCCTGCGGCTGCCGGTCGAGATCTCGGTGGCGCTCGACGGCGGCGACGCGCGCGGTGATTGCAGCCGAGATCTTCGCGCCCGAGCCGGATTGGCTTAGCATGCCGGCTTTCGTGCTGTTCTGCCTGCCGGGCGGCGGCATGAATCGCAACTACTTCAATCTCGTGCTCGGCGACGACCCGTCCTACAGCTTTGCCCGGCACATGATCGAGCAGGGCTGCATCGTGGTCGCGATCGATCCGCTCGGCGTCGGCGAAAGCACGCGGCCGAGCGACGGCTTTGCACTCAGCCCGGACATCCTGGCCGAGGCAAAATGCCGCCGCGGTCGAGCAAATCATCGACGAGCTGCGCCGGGGTACGCTGTTCGACGGCTGGCCGGCACTGCCCGACATTGCCAGCATCGGTGTTGCCCATTCGGTCGGCGGGCTGCTGACCATCCTGCAGCAGGCCCAGGCCGACAGCTTCGACGCCATCGCGCTGTTCGGCTTCAGCTGCAGCGGGTTGCCCCAGGCGCTGAAGCCGGAGGAGCGGGCGCTGGCCGGCCGCACCGACGCGGCACGCGCCGATCTGGCGCGGCTCGCCCGCGCGCGCTTCGACACGGCCTATCCCGAAGTGGTCGGCACGCAGCAGGGTCGCGAACTCTTCGGCAAGGCGCGGGTCGAGCGCAAGGCAGTCGAGGCGCTGGCGCCGGCGCGCGACCGGATGCTGGCGCTGGCCGCGACGCTGGCGATCATCCCCCGGCAATATTGCGCCGGAATGTGCGGCGATCGACGTGCCGATCTTCCTGGCGCTGGGCGATCTCGATTTCTGCGGGCCGCCGCACGACATCCCGGCCAGCTTCCGAAAAGCCCCGACGTGACGCTGCTGATCCTGCCGGAGACGGGCCATACCCATTTCATCTTTCCGTCCCGCATGAAACTGTTCCAGCGGCTCAATGATTGGGCGCGCACGGCGGTCGTTGCACGTCGGCCGCGGAGAGCGTGGCGAAAGCGGCAAGACTGGGAGCATCATGACCGTTCTGAAACCCGGATTGAAATTGAAGAGCGCCGTCTGTGACACGCAGCTGATCGTCATCCGCGCGCCGGGCGGCGACATCGATCTGCGCTGCGGCGGTGCTGCGATGCTGGCCGGCGACGCAGTGGCGCCGCCGGATGCCGCGGTCGCATCCGACCAGGCCGGCGGGACGCTCGTCGGTAAGCGCTATACCGATGCGGCCGAGAAGATCGAGCTGCTCTGCACCAAGGCGGGCAAGGGCTCGCTCATGGCCGATGGCGAGGCGCTGGCGATCAAGACGGCCAAGGCGCTGCCGTCTTCGGATTGAGGGTCTGGCTCCGTGAATATCGTCACCCTGCTGGAGATGGCGGCCGAGGTCTTCCCTGACCGCATCGCCGTGACCGATGGCGCTCGGACGCTGAGCTATGCCGGGCTGCTGCAGGCCGCCCAGGCGGCTGGGCAGGCGATCCGGGCCAGTGGTGCCGGTTATGTCTCATTGCTCGATATCGGCAGCCTCGCGGCGCCGGTCGCGCTCTACGGCGCGGCCTATGCCCGGCTGCCCTATGCGCCGCTCAACTATCGCTTGGCCAAGGCCGAGATCGAAGCGTTGATCGAGCGCGTGACGCCGGCCTATCTGATCGCTGGGTCGGAATTCTCCGATCCGCTTACGCTCGGCGACGGTGTCAGCCTGATCGGCCGCGAGGCGTTCCTTACGTTCGATCCGCCGGCCGAACCGCTCTCCGGCAGCGACGAGCCGCGTGACGTCGCCGTGCAGCTCTTCACCAGCGGCACGACCGGCCAGCCCAAGGCGGCGATCCTGCGTCACGGCAATCTGACCGCCTACATCCTGGGCGCGGTCGAATTCGGCTCAGCCGAGGAGGACGAAGCGACACTGGTCTCGGTGCCGCCCTATCATATCGCTGGCATCTCGGCCGTGCTCAGCTCGACCTATGCCGGCGGCGCATGGTGCTGCTCGGCAATTTCGAGCCGGCGCGCTGGCTCGAACTGGCGACGGCGCAGCGCGTGACCCAACGCTTTCCTGGTGCCGACCATGCTGGCGCGCATCGTGGAACATCTGGACGTCACACGCGCCAAGCCCGAGCTGCCGGCTTTGCGCGCCATCGCCTATGGTGGCGGGGAAAATGCCGCTTTCGGTCATGGAACGCGCCATGGCGCTGTTCCCTTCGGTCGATTTCACCAATGCCTATGGCCTGACCGAGACCAGCTCGACCATCTGCCTGCTCGATCCGGCGGATCACCGCGCGGCCGCTGCCAGCGCCGATCCGGCGATCCGGCGCCGGCTCGGTTCGGTCGGCCGGCCGCTCGCCACGGTCGAGATCGAAATCCGCGACGAGGCCGGCGCCGCGCTGCCGGCCGGCGAAGCGGGCTATGTCTATGTGCGCGGCGACCAGGTTTCCGGCGAATATCTCGGCGCAGGCAGCCTGCTCGACGGCGCCGGCTGGTTTTCCGACTCGCGACCGGGGCCTGCTCGACGACGGCGGCTATCTCTTTCTCGATGGCCGCGCCGACGACGTCATCGTGCGCGGCGGTGAGAACATCTCGCCCGGCGAGATCGAAGAGGCGCTGCTGGCCCATCCCCGCGGTCGCCGAGGCCGCAGTGGTCGCCGTGCCCGACGAGGAATGGGGCGAGGGCGTGGGCGCCGCGATCGTGCTCAAGCCCGGCACCACGATCAGCACCGGCGAGCTGCAGAGCTGGGTCAAGGCGCGGCTGCGCTCGTCCCGCGTGCCGAGCGTGATCCGGTTCCGGCGCGAGCTGCCCTATAACGAACTCGGCAAGCTGCTGCGCCGCGTCGTGAAGCAGGATTTCGCGGGGTAGAGGCGGTGCGAAAGTCCCTCTCCGCCCCAATGGGGCAGAGAGGGAGTGAACGCCGATTTGCAAGTTTCGGGAGGACGCCGATGCCGGGCATTTCCTATAGCGACAAGGTCGCGCTGATCACCGGCGCCGGCAGCGGCATCGGCCGGACCACGGCCCAGGCCTTCGCTGCGGCCGGCGCGAAAGTCGTGGTCAGCGACATCGTGCCTGTCGGCGGCGAGGTGACGGTCGAGCAGATCCGGGCTGAGGGCGGCGAGGCGATCTTCGTCGCGGCCGACGTCGCCGACGAAGCATCGGTGCGCAACCTCGTCGCGCGTGCTATCGGCGAATATGGCCGGCTCGACTGCGCCTTCAACAATGCCGGCATCTCCGAGGGCAATCTGCCCGGGCAGGAATGGGATACGGAGATCTTCATGCGCAGCTTCGACGTGAACACCAAGGGCGTGTTCCTGTGCATGAAATACGAGATCGAGCACATGCTGGCACAGGGCCATGGCGCGATCGTCAACGCCGCCTCGGTTGCCGGCATGGTGAGCTACGGCGCCTTTGCCTATACTGCCAGCAAGCATGCCGTGGTCGGGCTGACCCGGACGGCGGCGGTGCAATACAGCGCGCGCGGCATCCGTGTGAACTGCGTCTGTCCAGGCGCGATCCGTACGCCGATGGTGCAAACTGCGATCGACCAGGGCTTCGGCAGCGTGATCGAAGCGATGCATCCGATCGGCCGGATCGGCGAGCCGATCGAAGTGGCCGAGGCGGTGCTGTGGCTCTGCTCCGACCACGCCAGCTTCGTCACCGGTCATCCGCTGGCCGTCGATGGCGGGGCGCTGGCGCGGTAGCAAAGGCCGGCATGACCCGCCGTCACATAATGATACGAAAATTGTCAGTTCGCGATATGGGCCGCCGGGCGCTCCGCGGCTAGCCTTGCCGGGGCGTGTTGCAAGGGAGCCTTGAGCATGAGTGTCGCCTCTATCTCGTCGCCGGTGCGCGTGAACGGCAAGATCGTCGATCGTACGCCGCTGCCGGTGGCCTATGGCTGGTACTTCGTCAGCTATTCGGAAGATCTGAAGCCGGGCGACGTTCAGAACGTCCAGTATTTCGACCAGGAATGGGTGCTGTTCCGCACCGCGGGCGGCGAGCCCGGCATGGTCGAGCCCTATTGCCCGCATCTCGGCGCGCATCTCGGCCATGGCGGCTTCGTCGAGGGCGAGAACCTGCTCTGCCCGTTCCACAATTGGGGCTACGACCCGAAGGGCTGGTGCAAGCACATCCCCTACGCCAAAATCATGCCGCCGATCACCAAGCGCGAGCCGATCCTGAAGGCGCTCCCGATGTGCGAGAAGCACGGCATCGTGTGGGCCTGGTATCACCCGCACAACACCGCGCCGGAATGGGAAATCCCGGACATCCCCAATTTGCACGACCCGGACTACATCACGCCGGCGCGCGGTGCCTGGCCGGTCAACACCTTCATCCAGGAGATCGGCGAGAACGGCGTCGACTTCGCCCATCTCAAATATCTGCACCACACGCCGATCATGCCGACCGGCTCGTCGCATGCCGATGGCAAGCGTTGGTATACCGACATCATGAACGGCTATATCAAGGCCGAGCATTTCGGCCCCGGGCTGCAGATCCTGTTCTTCACCAAGGGCAATGTCGTCACGACCATGGTGAGCTACCCGTCGCCGATCACCCGCGGCAAAACGGTGATCCGCATGAGCTTCACCCACCCGAAATACCCGGAAGGCACGCCCGAGGCAACGGTCGCCGCCGCGATGCTGCAGGAGCAGGTCGGCCAGGGCGAAGAAGAGGTCGCGGGCTTCGAATCGGTCGACCTGATCGTCTGGAACAACAAGGTCTATCGCGAGAACCCGCTGCTGTGCGACGGCGACGGCGCGATCTTCGCCTGGCGGAAATGGTTCAGCCAGTTCTATATCGAGGCCTAGGCGATCTCGCGGCAGGATTTTGCTCAGAGGCTCGTGCAGCGTTCTTGATATGGAGCGTCCGACTGATTATTGTAGTGCGGTAACTACAAGGCGGTCGGTGATGGCGCACAGGGTTTCCGCTCGGGAGGCCAATCAGCAGTTTTCCGACATCCTCAGCCGCGCAGCGCGCGGCGAGGCTGTCGTGATTACCCGGCGCGGCGAACCGGTGGCTCAACTCACGAAATTCGGCGTCAACGCGGCGGTCGACGATAACGGCGCCGCGTGGGATCGGCTGACTGCGATACTCGAAAGCGGCTTCAGCCTCGGCGGTGCCTCGTTCGATCGCGACGAACTCTACCAGCGCTGACGATGCGTTTCGCACTCGATACCAATGTGCTGGTCTATGCGGCGAATCGAGATGCTGGCGAACGGCACCGTATTGCCTTGGACCTTGTGCGGCGCGCGCGTGGTAAGGATTGCGTTATCATGCTGCAAGCTCTCGCCGAATTGTTTCGGACTTTGACCGGAAAGGGCAAGGTCGAACCGGCGAAGGCCATAGCGGTCGTGCAGGCGTGGCGAGACGCCGTTCCGGTCTTCGCCGCGGATGATACCTGCCTGCTCGACGCGATGGATGCGGTCGCAGATCATGGCTGGTCGTTCTGGGATGCGATGATGTGGGCGACCGCAAAGCGCGCCGGGTGCAGGCTCCTCGTCAGCGAAGACGGACAGGACGGGCGAACGCTGGGCGGTGTGACGATCGTCAACCCCTTCGCAGGAACGCCGTCGCCGCTGTTGAGCCAAGCCTTGGGAACAAGCGCCTAAGGGGCGGCGGCACGATTGCCTGCTCTACGGTGCGTGCCGCAGTCGACTGTTACCGCACCCGCGCTAGATAATAAGCGAGATCGCCGATCTGATCGTCGGTCAGCGGCGCCACGACTTCCGACATGGTGCCGTCATAGCCGGCGCGGGTGTTGTCCTTGTACTCGCGCAGCGTCTTGGCCAGGTAATCTTCGCGCTGGTCGGCGATGCGCGGGATGTTGTCACGGCCGGAGAAGTCCGGGTTGTGGCAGGAATTGCAGTGGTTCTGATGGACCAGCTCTTCCGCGCGCTGCATCCGGGCGGGGTCACCGGCATCGGCCGGCGGCGGCGGCTTGGGCAGCGTGCCGATGAAGTCGGAGAAAGTGCGCAGATCGTCGTCGGTCAGATCCTTCGCCATCTCGTTCATGGTCGGGAAATTGCGCAGATTGCCCCTGAACATGAAAAGCTGGATCAGGGTGTAGCCGGGCTGCTGGCCGCCGAGCGAGGGGATGTTCTCGTTCTGCGACTGGCCGGTTTCGCCATGGCAGGCGAGGCAGGGCGCGGTGCGCTCCTGGATGGTCTCGGCGGCCGCGGGCAGTGTCGTGCAGAGTAGTGCGAGAACGGCGGTTTTGATGCGCATCGATCGGTTCCGGCGCTGTAAACAGGAAGAGAAGCCGAGGGCAGGCGAGCCGCCCCCGGCGAAGATGCGTTATTTCGAGGCTGTCTTCTGCTTGCCGTAGGTGATGCGGTACACAGCACCGTTCCAATCATCGGACACGAGCAGCGACCCATCCTTCATCGGCTCCACGTCGACGGGGCGGCCCAGATAGTTGTTGTTCTCGATGAAGCCGGTCAGGAAGGGCTTCACCGACTTCACCGTGCCGTCCTTGTTCAGCGTGACCGCGACGACGTCGCCGCCGAGCTTCTTCGACCGGTTCCACGAGCCGTGCCGGGCAATGAAGATGACATTCTTGTATTCCTTGGGGAACATGCTGCCGGTGTAGAAGCGCATGCCGAGCGTGGCCGTATGTGCACCCATCAGGCCGACCGGCGGCGTGTAGTCGCTGCAGGAATGGCCCCAGCCGAATTCCGGATCCGGAATATTGCCCTGGTAGCAATAGGGCACGCCGAAATCCTCGCCGACTTTGGTCAAGCGGTTGAGCTTGTCCTCGGGTACGTCTTCCGACAGCCAGTCGCGGCCGTTATCGGTGAAGTAGAGCTGCTTGTTCTCGGGGTTCCAGTCGAAGCCGACCGTGTTGCGCACGCCGAGCGCCACGACCTCGGCTCCGGTGCCGTCGAGATTCATCCGGCGGATCTGGCCGTGCGCGGCATCGTGCAGCACATTGTTGCCAGGCTGGCCGACCGGGACATAGAGCTTGTTGTCCGGGCCGATGGAAATGAATTTCCAGCCATGGGCCTCATCCTTCGGCAGGTCGGTATAGAACACCGTCGGCGCCGGCGGATGGTCGAGCTGGCTTTCGATATTGTCGATCTTCGAGATCTGCGACAGCTCGGCAATGTAGAGCGTGCCGTCATGGATGGCGACGCCGTTCGGGCGGTGCAGGCCCTTGGCGACCACCTTCACCTGCTTGTCGGATGTAACCGCATACACCTTATCCAAAACGCGATTGCCGACGAACAGCGTACCCTTGTCGCTGAGGCGGATCTCGCGGGCATCGGCCATGCCGGAGGCATAGACTTCGATATTGAAGCCCGCCGGGACCGTGAGCTTGGCGGTCGGCAGCTTGTCGACGGCGGTGGCGATCGGCGGTCCGGCGACCGGGGCCAGCTTGGCCGCGGCGGCATTGTCCGGCCGGCCGATCAGCGGCGAGCCGGGCGGGAGCGAAGGAGCCGCCGGCGCAGCAGCGGGGGCCGGCGCCGGAGCGGCGGCCGGGGCCATTGCCGGGCCGGTGGATGGCGCCTGCTGCGCGGAGGCGGCAAAGGCGAACAGACTGATAACGGAACCGGCAAGTAACAAGCTGCGCGGAACGGAGCGGTAGGTCATTCCCGAAAACTCCCTGATTGAAAGCCTTTTATCCTGGAGTGAATAGCCGTGACGCCGGCACAGGCATGCTTTCGGCATTCAGTGTCAGATATTCAATCTCCCGGCCGCAACCGCGATTTTTCCCATGGCAGGGCCGCGGATTGCACGCTGTACGAGGGTTCTGTCCGGTCAGTGGTAGTTCGGATAGGCCGGCCGCTGCGGTTCGCTCGGGGGATTTTGCTTGAGCTTTTCCAGGGCCAGGTTGACCGCCTTTTCCAGCTGCGGATCATGGCCGGCGGCGACTGCCTTCGGATCCTGCTCGACCGGATAGTCGGGCGCCACGCCGCGGTTCTCGACGTCCCATTCGCCCTTGGGCGAGAAGAAGCCGACGCTGGGCGAGGTGACATGGCCGCCATCCATCAGCACCGGGATTTCGCCGATGCCGACCAGCCCGCCCCAGGTCCGCTTGCCGACCAGCGGGCCGAGCTGATTGTACTTGAACAGCCAGGGCAGCAGATCGCCGCCCGAACCCGAGGCCTCGTTGGCGATCATGACCTTGGGGCCGTAGATGCCGGCGCTCGGCGTGCGGTCGACCGCGCCGTAGCGCGGCGCCCAATAGCTCTCGATCTTCCGGGCGAGCACTTCGATGATATAGTCGGCCGCCTGGCCGCCGGCGTTGAACCGCTCGTCGACGACCGCGCCCTGCTTGTCGGTCTGGGCGAAATAATAGCGGTTGAAGGCGGTGAAACCGCCCTCGCCGGTGTTCGGCAGATAGACATAGGCGAGCTTGCCGTCGGAGAGCTGGTCGACCTTGCGGCGATTGCCGTCGATCCAGTCGAGATTGCGCAGCCGCGCCTCGCTGGCGATCGGCACGACCGTCACGTCACGGGCGGCCTTGCCGCCGGCATCGCCGATGTGCAGCGTCACGGCATGGCCCGCAGTGCCTTCGAGCGGCTGCTGGATATCGGTCGCAGCGGTCAAATTCGCGCCGTCGATCGCCAGGATGCAGTCGCCCTCATGGATGTTGAGCCCGGGCTGTGCGAGCGGCGCCTTGGCCTCCGGCGTCCAGGACCCGCCGGAATAGATCTTGGCGATGCAGTAGCGATCGTTCTCGACGGTGTAGTCGGCACCGAGCAGCCCGCCTTCGACCCGATGCGCCGAAGGGATGGCACCGCCTGAACCGCGCAGATGGCCGACCGAGAAACCGGTCAGCATCTCCTGGAAGACGTAGTTCAGATCGGCGCGCGACTGGATCGCCGCGACATAGGGCGCCAGGCGCTTCTCCTCGGCAACCGTGTCCACGCCGTGGAAATGCGGATCGTAGAAATAGGCCCGTTGGATGCGCCAGACCTCGCGATACATCTGCGCCCATTCGGCCGGCGGATCGACACGGACTTCCAGGCCTTCGAGCGACAGCGCGCCGTCGCCGGCCTTGACCGGCGCGTTGGCCGGCACGATGGCGAAGGTCTGCGGCTTCTGCGGCATGTCCGGCTCGTGTTTGGGCAGCAGCCCGAGCAGCATCTTCTCGCCATCGGCGGAAATGTCGAACTGCGCGACCCGTTCGACCAGCTTCTCCGTCTTGCGGTCGGCCAGCACGAAACGGCTGAGCGTCGCGCCCTCTTCTTCGGTGGATCGCCGGCGTTCCTCGTCCTCGGCGAAATAGAGCACGCCGGGCTTGCCGGTCGCGAGGCCGACATAGCGGCGCGCCGGCAGGGGCAGGGCCACGATGCGGTTGGCGATCGCCTCGACCTTCTGGCCGGCCAGGTCGATCTCGGTCGTCTTCGGCGTCGGCGGCTTCTTCGGTTCGTCGGGATGCGCCTTGGCCTCGCTGACATCCTCATGGGTCTGGCCCGCCGGCGTGGCGTCGGTCTCTTCCTTGGCCTTCTGCTTGATCTCTTCCGGCAGTTTCTCGTCATCGCTTTCCGGTGCGACGGGTGAGGCGGTATCGCCCTTCAGCGTCAGCGCATAGATCGAACTGCTGACGGAGTAGAGGTCGCTCGTCATGTCGAGCTGCTGCTCGGTCGCGCCGGCGTTGTTGCTGGCGGTGAAGTAGAGATATTTGCCGTTGCGGTCGAAAGCGGGATAGCGCGCATCGGCGAGCGCGTCGGTCAGCTGCGTGGTCGAATCCTTGTCGACCGAATAGAGCATCAGGACATGCAGGTGGTTTGCCATCGAATGCGGATAGACCAGCCATTTCGAATCCGGCGACCACGCCATGCCATGCGTCGTGTCGGTGAAGCCGCCGAAGCTGTCCGGCTCGCCGACCGTCTTCAGCTTGCCGCTGGCGAGATCCAGCACATAGACATGCAGACGGTTGTCGTAGAAGGCGATCTGCTTGGAATCCGGCGACCAGAGCGGTGCGAAATAATAGGCCGGGTCCGCGGCCAGCGGGAATTTGCGGACCGGATTCGCCCCGCTCGACGTCGCCCCGGTCTGGGCCGCGACATGGAGCGCGTAAAGCCCCGATTCATCCGAGAAATAGGCGATCGACTGACCGTCCGGACTCCAGGCCGGCTCGCGTTCCATGACGCCCGGCGTGTTGGTGATGTCGCGCACCGGACCATGCTTGGCCGGCACGGTCAGGATCTCGCCATGCGCCGCGACTACGGCGCGCAGCCCGGTCGGCGAGATGCCGATCGTCTCGACCTGGCTGGCGACGTTCTTGATATGCGGGCGGACATCCGGCATGTCGCCGGTCACGTCGATGGCGACCAGCTTCGGCGCGCCACCCGGGACGAGCGTGTAGAGCTCGCCCAGCTGGTCGAAGATCAGGGTCTGGCCGTCGGTCGAGAGCGAGCGGATATCGGGGCCGGTATTATGAAAGATCTCGGCCACGTCATGCGAGGAGGGATCGTAGCTGAAGACGCCGATATGGCCCTTGCGGCCGGACAGGAAATAGACCTTGTCGCCGATATAGACCGGCGAGAAATCGGCGGCATCCTCATGCGGGATCTCAACCGTGTCGAGGCCGGGCAGCGCGGTGACCAGGACCGTCCCGGCCGTGCCGCCATGGTAGTTGCCCCAGGCCGTGTAAGTGGTGAAGTTGAAATTGAAGGCCGGCGCCAGCGGGGGTATAGGCGATGCGCGAGCCGTCGGGCGAGAACTCGCCGGCGAAGGCCATCGGCAGCGGCATCGGTTTGGCGATGCCACCCTGCGCAGGAACGGTGAAAAGCTGGGTGTAGCGGCTCGCCGCATTCCGGGCGGAGCGGAACAGGATGTTCTTGCCGTCGGGCGACCAGCCGACCGCGACGTCGTCGGCCGGGTGATAGGTCACCCGATGCGGCACGCCGCCGGATACGGGGATCGTGAAGACGTCGATATTGCCGTCATAGTCGCCGGTGAAGGCGATGGTCGATCCGTCCGGCGAGAAGTTCGGCGTGCTCTCGATGCCGACGCCGGTAGTCAGCCGCGCCGCCCGGCCGCCAGCCCGCGGCACGGTCCAGAGATCGCCGGCATAGCTGAAGGCGATCAGATCCTTGCTGATTGCCGGCTGCTGCAGGATATGCGGCGGCGGGTCGGCCTTTGCGCTGAGCGGGGTGGCGAGGGCGACGATCAGGGCGGAGGCCAATGACAAGCGCACGCGGGAAACTCCGTTCAGCAACGATCTTCTGTCATCCCACAAACTTCAGGGAGCGGCTAGACACTTGGTTGTGAGAGACGCCGGCCGACGCAACAGGTGAGGTTGTAAACAGGGCGGGAGAACTCCACCGGCCGTCATCCCCGGGCTTGTCCCGGGGGGCCGCGTCGGGCAGTCGCTGCTGCCCTGTACGATCGGTATCTCGGCCCGATTGGATGACCGGGACAAGCCCCGCCACGATGGCTTTGTGGTTTTATTCCAATGGCTTGGGACGGGGGCCATCGAGTCCCGCCTATGCCTCGCTGACCTTGAGCCCGCCCGGGACATTGTGGACGTAGCCGCTCTCCTCAACCCGTTCGATCATGCGCCAGCCTTCGGGCGTGCGGATCAGCTTATCCGCGTACCAGAGGCCGAGGAACATGACCTGGCTCTTGCTGTCCCCCAGATCCACCGTCATCGGGTTGAAGCACAGCGTGCGCGCCGTGGCGGTATCGCCGTCGATCCTGGTCGCGATATTGCCGACGAGATGACTGTAGTTCGGAAACTTGTCGAGTGCCGGCTTCAGCCAGGCCTTGATCTCGGGATACTTGCCGTCGATGCCGCCCATGGCGCGGTAGTCGATATAGGCGTCAGCAGTAAAGACATGGTCGAGCGCGTCGAAATCGCGGCGGTCGATGGCATTGGCATAATCGACGATCAGTTGCTCGATCTCAAGACGGTCGGAAATCTGCTGCAGAGTCAAGGGCATGGCGTGTCCTGTAAAAGCAGGGAAAGGGTAATCTGCCGACTGTGCCGCCCGCGGGATCTTGCCGACCGAATCTGTTTCTTCCGTTCGTCATCTCCGGACTTGTTCCGGGGATCCACGTCGGGGAGCTGCCTCTGCTCCGGCAGGACAGTATCTCGGCCCGACGTGGATGGCCGGGACAAGTCCGGCCATGACGAAGGAAGAAGCTGAATGCAGAAAGCTTCGCGGGCGAAGGCTTCCGCTACGTCGTCAGCATGTACTCCATCATCCGGCGCAGCTCCTCCGGGCTGGGGTTGAAAGCCGGGGCGGTGCTCGGGTCGAGCGCATCCTCGACTATGGAGCGGGCGTTCGAGGCTTCGAGGAAGCTGGCATGGCCGCCCGAGCGGCCGAGGCCGCTATGGTTGGCGCCGCCGAAGGGCAGCGTCGGGTGCCCGGCCTGGGTCACGCAATTGTTGACGGCACTGCTGCCCGACGAGGTGCGGTCGAGGAACCAGTCGACCGCGTCCCGGTCGGTCGCGAAGACATAGCTCGCCAGCGCCTTTGGCCGCCGGTGGATGATCTCCAGCACCTCTTCGCGGCTCTGATAGGCGATGACCGGCAGGACGGGGCCGAAGATCTCTTCCTGCATGATCTTCATGTCCTCGGTCACGCCGGTCAGGAGCGTCGGCGAGATGTAGAGGTCGTCGGCTTCCATCTCGCCGCCGAAGGCGACGCGGGCACCCTTGCCGACGGCGTCCTCGACCAGGCCGCGGATCCGGTCGAAATGCTGCCGGTTGACGATGCGCGGCAGGGTGTCCGAGTGCCGGAAGCCCTTGCCGTCGCCATTGAACATGTGGTTCGCGGCACCCCCGAACAGGCGGACGAACTCGTCGTGGCGCGAGGCTGGAACCAGCGCGTAATCCGGCGCGATGCAGACCTGGCCGGCATTCATGATCCGGCCCAGCGCGATCTTGGGCGCGGCGTCTTCCAGATCGGCGCTGACGTCGATGATGGTTGGGTTCTTGCCGCCCATCTCGAGCGTGACCGAGGCGAAATTCTCGGCCGCCGCTTTCATGACCATGCGACCGACCCGCATGCCGCCAGTGTAGAAGATGTGGTTGAAGGGCTGGGCCAGGAGCTGCTGCGCGACCTCAGGCCCGCCCTGGACCACGGCAACCTCATCGCGCGGGAAGACCGAGGCGACGATGTCCTGGACCAGCGCGGCCGAATACGGCGCCAGCTCGGATGGCTTGATCACGACCGCATTGCCGGCCGCGATGGCGCCGACCGCGGGATGCAGGCTGATCAGGATCGGCGCGTTCCAGGTCGCGAGGTTCAGGAACACGCCCTTGGGCTCATATTTCACATAGGCCTTGCGGCCCATGAAGCCTGGAGCGGGCTCGGCGTCCTGCAGCTTCATCCAGTCTTCGAGATGGGCGCAGGTGTAGTCGATTTCGCCCTTCAGCATCAGGATCTGCGCGATCGCCCCGATATAGGGTGTGCGGAGTTCGCGATGCGAGACCTCGGCGACGGCGTCCTTGGCATCGACTACCGCCTTCAGCAGTCTTTTCAACTTGGCCACGCGCTCGGCGGCGCTGGTCAGCGCCAGGGCCGGCGCTTTCGCGGCGGCTTGGCGGAAGATCGCTTCGATATCGACCATGATGCGGCTCCTCTAGAGGATATCGGCGGGGTAGGGCGTAGCGCCGGCGATCAGGCCCTCGTAGCGGTCGCGGATGCCCTTCGCGAGCTTGTCGCTCATCACCTGCAGCCAGTATTTGTCTTCGAGCAGGCCTTGATAGGCCGTCTCCGCGACCTCGTCGGGATGGGTCACGTCGATCCGGCGGCCCATGACCTGGACCATGATCTGCTGCATGTCTTCCAGCGATTTGATGCCATGGCCGGCATCGCCCGGATCGGTCAGCTCGGCCGGGCGGTTGCGGTCCGAATTGAACAGGCCGGTGTCGACGACATGCGGGCCGGGGAACAGCACCGCGGCCTTGACCGGTGAATTCTGGGCTTGCAGATGGAAATGCAGCACCTCGGTCATGGCGATGACCGCGGCCTTGGTCGCGCAATAGACGCCGGCGCTGGGCGGGAAGACGAGGCCGGCGCCGGACGCGGTGTTGACGATATGCGCCTCGATATTCTGCTTCACCAACCGCGGCACGAAGCTGTGGATGCCGTGGACCACGCCGAAGACATTGACGTTGAAGCCCCAATGCCAGGCCTTGAGCGAGGTGTCCCAGAGATTGGCCGCACCGCCGGCGCCGATGCCGGCATTGTTGAACACCAGATGGACCTGGCCGTAATGGCTGAAGCTGCGTTCGGCCAACGCCTCGACCGAGTCCGGATTGGCGACATCGGTCACCTGGGCGACAGCCTGGATGCCGGCGGCGCGCAGCTCGCCCAGCGTCTTCTCCAGCGCGTCATGCTCGATATCGGCCAGCATCAGCTTGGCGCCGGCGCGCCCGAGCCGGAACGCCAGCGACCGGCCGACGCCGCTCGCCGAACCGGTGATGACGGCGACTTTATTGGTGAAATCCTTCATCATTTCCTCCCTGTGGGACCCGTCCCTTTTCGGGATCGAAATTCATTGCTCCCTCTCTGCCCCAGTGGGGCGGAGAGGGTCGGGGTGAGGTGGGGAATGCTCGAACGCCGAGGCAGCGGCGCGACCCACCTCACCCTAAATCCCTCTCCCCCTGAAGGGCGGAGAGGGACTTTCCCCGCTACTCCGCCATCAGGTCGAAGCAATCCTTGGTCGAACCGCATTCCGGGCAGATCCAGTCTTCCGGCAGATCGGCGAAGCGGGTGCCGGGGGCGACGTCGAAATCCGGCAGCCCCTTGGCTTCGTCGTAGATGAAGCCGCAGGTGACGCAGATCCATTTTTGCATGGCGTTGTCCTTATACTTAGGCGTCGGGATGAGTCCGCACCGCCAGCCTGTTGATGCGCCGGGCGTTGTGGTGGGTGTAATCATAGCCGATTTCGCCGGCCAGCCGGGCATTCGGGAAGCGCTTGCTGAATTCTTTAATCATCAGCGACCCTTGCGCCTTCACCAGGTTGAGACCGATGCAGAAATGCGGTCCCGCGCCGAAGATGATGTTGCCGTCCTGCGGGCGGGTGATGTCGAATTTGCGCGGCTCGTGCCATTTCTTCGGGTCATTCCAGGCGGCGCTGTTGACCAGCATCAGCGCCTGGCCCTTGCGCACCGGCTGGCCGCCGATTTCGACATCCTGCAAAGCGAAGCGGTAAAGCCCGGTCTTGCCGGGCGCACCGTGGCGCAGGATCTCCAGGATCGCGGCTTCGGTCAGCTCCGGCCGGTCGAGCAGCAGCTTGTGCTGATCGGGATGGCGCAGCAGCTCGTTGATCGCCAGCGTGTGCAGGTCGGTCACCGTATCGGCGCCGGCGACGATCAGCGCGCTGACCAGGCTGATGATGTCCCAGTCGCTCAGCCGGTCGCCGTCCTCGACGGTGCCGACCAGCGTGCCGAGGAAATCATTGCCCGGATCGGCCCGGCCGCGGCGCTCGGCAATCAGCTCCTTCAGCAGCGCAAAGCCGGGCAGGGTGCCTTCCATCGCGGCGGCGCGCTGATCGGGCGAGAGCAGCGGATTGCCGGTCAGCACGAGATTATGGACCAGCCCGTGCTCGAACAGATCTTCGGCATCCTTGGGCACGCCGACCATGCGCGAGATGGCGCGCACCGGAATCTGGGTCGCGATGTCGCGATAGACGTCGAATTCCTCGGGCTGGCCGAGCCGGTCGAAGCATTCGACGATGACGTCCTGGATGCGCTCCTCGATCTGACGCATCACCTGCTTGGCGAAAGCCGGCATGGTCAGCCGGCGCAACCGCGTATGCTGCGGCAAGTCTACGAAGAACAAGGAGTTATCGTTCATCCGGTCGAAATCGGTCTTCTCCGCGTCGGTCTTTTCCGGCGGCGCCTTTTCCCAATGGCGGAAGCTCGGGCTCAGCGCCGGATGCTTGGTGCATTCGAAATTGAGCGCATGAGGCGAAACGACCCAGAGCCCCATATGCTGCGCCCAGGCGATCGGAAACTCCTCGCGCAGCCGGTCCCAGACCGGGAAAGGGTCAT
The DNA here is from genome assembly GCA_037200015.1 of Aliidongia sp. Classification (GTDB taxonomy): domain Bacteria; phylum Pseudomonadota; class Alphaproteobacteria; order ATCC43930; family CGMCC-115725; genus JAXDMU01. The sequence goes on from JBBCHB010000024.1 coordinate 25,331, forward strand.
GGATGAAGTCGGGCAGGAACGGGTTGAACACGCTCGCGTCGATTTCCGCCAGGGCGGTCATGTCGCCTCCTCCATTTTAAGCTTTTCCGGTTCAGGACTCCGGCAGTGTTTCGCCGCGCGCTGCGGCCGTGCTCGCCAACAGCTCACGGATCGAGCCCAGCCATTGGGCGCTGTCGAAGTCGATATAGGCGTCGAGCACGCTGCGCAGCAGCGGCAGCTCGGTCTCCTCGCGCTCGGCCAAGGCGCGCCGGACGGCCGTGCTGAGGTTCGTGCCGGCGCGGCGGATCGCCTGGAAATGTGCCTCGGCGACCGCGGCGCCCATCGCCAGGATGCTGAGCCCGCGATAGAGCCGGACGCCGTCCCGCGGGCTGAAGCCGCGCGACTGCATGGCGACCAGGAACTGCTCCAGGAAGTCGATTTCGGTGTCGGGGCCATAGCCGCCCTTCATCAGTTCGGCGATCAGCTGGGGCTCGGCGACCAGCATCTCATAGAGGCTGCTGGCGTATTGCGTCGCCAGCTCGGCCCAATGCTGGTTCGAATCCTCCGGCGTGCGGCGGGTCAGCGACAGGCGCAACGCGCCCATGCGGATCAAATCGTCGCGGCTGCGGACATGCTGGTAGAGCGTGGCGATGCCGACATCGAGCCGCTCCGCCACCGCCTTCATGGTGACGCGGTCGAGTCCGATCTGCAGGGCGACGTCGACGATCGCCCTGAGATCGATGCGCGCCGGCCGGCCGACGGGGCGCTTCGCCTCGGAATCGTTGCGATCGGACGCTGTCGCCATCAATCCTCCCACGCGCGCCTTTGCAGCTGCGAATTATCGAAACAGTTTCGGAAATATCATCGGAAATGACAAGCCCTATCATGTGGCCGCGCGGAAGATGTGATCGGCCGCCGCATTGCGCCGCGGCAGCGGCGATGGCTTAATGCGCGGCATCGGTCGATCGGCAAGGTGGGGGCGGGGCAAGGTGATGGTAGGCAAATGGGCTCGTCGCGGCTTGGCGGGAGCCATCGGCGCATGGGCGGTAGTGGCTGGGTTCTGGGCGATGCCGGCTGCGGCGCAATCCGGCTGGGACAATCCGCCGGCGCAGGACACCAAGCCGAAGCTCCAACTCAATCCCTATGAGGCGGCGCTGCGCTTCAAACAGCAGGGCAATTGCCCGAAGGCGATCGAGCTGCTGGAGCCGCTCGCCAGCGCCGGGCATGGCTATGAGGTGGCGCAGCTCAATCTCGGCCAGTGCTATATTGCAGTTGCCGAGGCCAGCAAGGATGCCGAGATCCGCAAGAAGAACCGGCTCGACGGCGTCAAATGGATCATCAAGGCGGCCGATGCCGGGCTGGCGCCGGCCCAGGAGCAGTTGGTGCGCCTGACCCTGCAGGGCGGTTGGGTCGCGGTCGAGCCGTCCGAGGCCGGCAAATGGTACATATTGTGGAGGCGCAACCCGGCGCGCACCCAACTCGGCGTCAGCGATCTCGACCCGCAGCTGAAACAGAAGCTCAAGACCATGCTGACCGACGCCGATTGGGCCGAAGCGAACAAACGCGCCAATGACTGGCGCCCGATGGTCGAGCCGGGCGTCGGGGCTGCACCGTAACCGGGCCTCGGCCGGCCCCATAGCTGCCGAGGGGAGAAGCGCGGGTCGTGAAACCGAAGATCAGCATGATCACGCTGGGCGTGGCGGCGTTGGAGCGCTCGCTGGCGTTCTATCGCGACGGGCTGGGTTTCGAGCCGAACAACTATAAGGACGGCGATGACTGCATCATGTTCCGGCTCGACGGAACGTGGCTCGCCCTCTATCCCCGTGACAGCCTGGCCGCGGATTGCGCAAGTGCCGGCCGAGCGCACCGGTTTTCCGGGCTTCACCCTGGCGCATAACGTAAAGAGCCGGGAGGCGGCGGACCATGTTTTCGCCGAGGCTCTCGCTGCTGGAGCACGGCCGGTGAAGGTGCCGCAAGAGGTGTTCTGGGGCGGCTATTCCGGCTATTTCGCCGATCCGGACGGGTTCCTCTGGGAAGTCGCCTTCAATCCGTTCACCGACCTCACCTGAGATCGAGGGCGCTGGCGTGGGGGCGAGGCTCTACGCAGCAGGATCGATCGCAGCGAGCGAATAGCTCGTGCTGCGGCCGCGGCCGGTATCCCTTGACGAGGATGCCGCTGCCGACGAGGTCGTCGATATCCCTGAGCGCGGTATCCTGCGAGCACTTCGCCAGCTTTGCCCATTTGGACGAGGTCAGCTTGCCCTCGAAGCCGTCGAGCAGCTGGTGACGACGAGGCGTTGTCGGTCATTCATAGCTGTTGCGCTATGCCGCTTCCAGAATTCCGCCTTGTGCAGCACCGCGGCCAGGATCGTCTCCGCCGTGTCGAAGGCGCGGTCGAGACAGGCTAGGAACCATTCCAGCCAGGGCGTGATATCGACGTCGCCCTGTTGTGTTGACTCCAGCACGTCGTAATAGGCGTTACGCTCCAGCCGGATCTGCGCGGACATGCTGTAGAAGCGCTGCGCGCTCCGTTCGGATCGGGCGAGTGCCTGGTCGGCGATGGCGCGGGCGATGCGACCATTGCCGTCTTCGAACGGATGGATCGTCACGAACCACAGATGCGCGATGCCGGCCTTCAAGACCGGATCCGTGTCGTCCGATGCGTTGTACCAGTCGAGGAAACCCGCCATCTCGCGGTCGAGCCGCGGCGCGTCCGGCGCTTCGAAGTGGATCCTCTCTTGCCCCATCGGTCCGGACACGATCTGCATCGGACCGGCCTGTTCAGGGCGCCAGGCGCCGACCGTTATTTTGGTCATGCCACTATAGCCGGTCGGGAACAGTGCCGCATGCCAGGCGAAAATCCGGTCCTTGGTCAGCGGCGAGGCATAATGCTGGGTCGCATCGAGCATCATCTCGACCACACCCTCAACATGCCTGTCTGCCGGACTCAAGGCGCCGATATCGATGCCGAGCCGACGGGCGATCGAGGACCGGACCTGGTCCTCGTCGAGCCGCTCGCCTTCGATCTCGCTCGATTTGAGAACGTCTTCGGTCAGCGTCCGCAGCACCGCTTCGGCCCGAAGCTGAAAGCCGAGCGCCTCCATGCGGCCGATCAGGCGGCCCTGCCGATGACGCACGGCAGCCAAAGCCTCGGCCAAGCGATCGAGGCCCAGGCGGAAACGGGGCCAGTTCAGCAGTTCGTGAATGTAACGAGGCATTCTCCGCATCCTTTGCGGTGAATGTGGCGGCTATTCACCGCGGACTGCAAGACGTCCATTACAACACGACGCGCCGACCGGACGCATCGGACTCCCGGGCGGCCGACGCGACCGCAAGGGCGTCGAGCGCCGCTTTGCCGGAGATGAGCGGCTCGGCGCCGGTCGCGACGCAATGAAGAAAATGGTCGATCTCTGCCCGATACGTTGCGTCGATCCGATCCGGTGCGGCCGCGACGAGAATCGTCCAGCTTTCGGTTTTCGTCTTATAGAGATCAAGCGAGCCGGTCAGGAGATCGGCGCGCAGCGTGCCCTCCGTGCCGATGATCGTGCAGCTGCGCCGCATCGGGCGGCTCAGCCAGTCGAGATGGATCGTGCCGCGGATACCGCCCGGGAAGTCGAGCAATAGGTCGGCGCAATCCTCGGTGTCGACCGTCTCCGCGCCGAGCCGCGCCAAACGGGCCGAGACGGCGACCGGCCGGCCCAACGCCCAGCACAGGATGTCGATTTCGTGGCTGAGCTCCAGCAGTACGCCGCCGCCGAGCGCCACCACGGCGCCGGCGACCGGCGCGCCGCCGGATGCGCGCCAATCGGGCAGGCTCTGCCCAACCTCGGCCTGGGCATGCAGCACCCGGCCGATCGCGCCGGCTGCAACGGCGTCGCGTAAGCCCTCAACAGCCGGGTGGAAGCGGAGGCAATAGCCGACAGCCAAGACGAGGTCGCGCCGCGCGCAGAACTCGATCAGCTCGGCAGTACCGTCGAGCCGGTCGGAAATCGGCTTCTCGACGAAGAGATGAATGCCATGCTCGGCCAGTTGCCGGGCGATCTCGACATGCTCGCTGGCCGGGCCGCAGAGAAACGCGGCGTCTGGCTTGGCCGCGAGGGCGGAGTCGAGATCGTAAACCGTTGCCACGCCGTGCAGGACTTCGTCCGATCGGCGATGCCGCCACACCGTGATCTGCGGGGCCGGGTCGAGGGCCTGGAGCAGGCCCAGATGATGTCGGCCGATGGTGCCGAGACGAACGATCAGGATATGCATGGGAACCGGAGGACGGAGGCTGATAGCCCCGACTTCTACCGGCTCTTGCCGCCGCGCGCCATGAAGGCGTCGAGCCGTTCCAGGGTCGAGGCCAGCCCGGCCTGCCGGGCGATCGAGGCGGCTTCGGCATCGAGCGCGGCGTCGAGGCCACCGGCCGTACCAAGCCGCATCAGCCGTTTCAGCGCCACAAGGGCGCCGGACGGCATCGCCGCCACGCTCTCGGCCAGGGCATCGACCGCGGCGGGGAATTCGGTATCCTCGACCACCCGCGTCACGAGGCCGAGACGCTGCGCCTCCTCGGCCGAGAGCACGGGGTTCAACGCCAGGATCTCGAACGCCTTCTGCCAGCCGACCAGCCGCGGCAGGAACCAGGTGCCCCCGCCATCCGGCGTCAGGCCGGACGCAGTATAGGCCGCGACCAGCTTGGCGGAGCGCGCGGCGATGGCGAGATCCGCGCCGCAGACCAGGCTGAAGCCGCCGCCGGCCGCGATGCCGTTGACCGCGACCAGGATCGGCGCGCCGGTGCCGTGCAGCCGGGCGATGCCGAGATGGAACAGCGAGGCCAACTCGAACACATGGCGCTCGACCCGTGCGCGTTCGGCAAGGAATTCGGCGATGTCCCCGCCGACGGAAAAGGCCTCGCCCTGCGCCTCGATCAGGATGGCCGAAGGCAAGGCCGCGGCGACGTCGAGCGCGATTTGGGCGAAGGCCTGGCAAAAGGCCAGGTTGAAGGCATTGCGGTTCGCCGGTTCGGCAAAGCGCAGCCGGGCCAGGCCTCCGGACCAGGCGAGCTCAATCCCGGCCATGACAATGCTCCGGCGCCAGATGATCGGGGCGGACGACCGACACCTTGTCGACTACCTGCTGCAGCACCAGCGCCATGGCCTCGTCCCAGCGCGCATCGCAGGCGCCGGCGCGGATCGCGGCCGAGAGTGCCTGGGTCAACTCGGGCGAGACGCCATCCTGGCCGAGGAAATCGGCGATTATCCGCCGCTCGATCTCGGCCGTGCCTGCCGGCACGGCGATCTCGCGGCCACAGATGCCGAGCAGATAGGCAGCAACCTGGGCGTGATAGCGGTCCTCGCCAGCGAGCTTCGGCGTGATCCGCTCGACGAAGCTCTGGACGGTCTCGACAGCAGATCGCCAATATCCGGCCGGTCTTGGCTCATCGGCTCCTCCGGTCATGAATGATTTCCCAGCGGGGTGGACGTCCCCGCCCGCCTGCCGGCGATCAGCCGGCATAATCTGTCGCGCGATAGGTGATCGCCGGCTATGCCGGCAGGCGGCCGAGGACGCCCGCCCCACTGAAGATTTATGAGTGTCTTCAAATATTTCAGTCATAGCGCCCGGTCAGCGTCATCAGCAGATCATACTCGACCAGCGCCGTGTTGCGGCCGCAGGCGGCGAAGACGACGCTGCGGCGTCCGCCGAAAACATGGGCCATGGGCCTGCATGATGTTGAGCACGGCCCAGCGCATCAGGCCGAAGATCTCCCACCAGCGCACGGTGGCTGGATCGACGCTGCCGCCGCCAGCCGTATAGCCGGCGAAGAGCGCTTCCCGCGTGCCGAAGCCGCCGACCGGCAGTTCCGGATGGCCGAAGCGCCAGGACCGCGTGCACAGCCAGCCGAGATCCTCCATGGCGCTGCCCAGATGGCAGCATTCCCAGTCGAGCACGGCGCGGATGCCCCTCGCGGCCGATCATCAGGTTGCCCAGGCGGAAATCGCCATGGACCAGCACGCGCCTGCCCGGTGCCGGGTGGTTGCGCTCGAGCCAGCGCAGCCCCAGCTCGATCGCCGGATGGGCCTCGTCGTAATGGTCGAAACGGTCGCGATAAGCGGCGAGCGCGTCGGCGCTGTCGGGCAGGAGTCCAGGAGCGCGCATTCGCCGGCCGGGATCGCGTGCAGCACGGCGAGGAGCCTGCCGGCCTGCTCGGCCAGGATCGGTCGGGTCTCGGCGAGCTCCGCGCCGGTCAGGAGGCGCTTTGGCATGGTCTCGCCGACGAAGGCGGTCACGAAGCCGGTGCCGGCGCCGTCGTCCGGCTCATATTCGAAGACCGGCTCGGGCACCGGAAAGCCGTGCTCATAGGCGATCCGCATGATCCGGAACTGCTCGGATGGCGAGCGGAACGGGCTGTCCGCGGCCTGATAAGTCTCCTGGCGCGAAACCAGGCGGCGGCGCTCCGCGCTCTCGACCAGGTCGAAGATCACGGTGCGGTTCGAGCCGCCCAGGGTCGGCACGATCACGTTCTCGATCCGCGCCCGCCGGCCCGAAGCGGCGCTGCACCGCCGCCCGGATATCGGCGAAGGGATCGGGCTCGGTCACAACGGATAGCCGACCAGTCGGCCGTCTTCGATACGCTCGATATATTCGCTCATGCCGCAGCCTTCGACGCCGTCCCAGGTGAAGCGGGTTGAAGGCCTCGGCGATGCGCGAGACCAGAATCTCGTCACCGGCCTTGCGCCGGTTGCGCAAGGGGGCCAAGCGAATGATCTCGCCGGCGATCTGCGCGCTGCGCCGGGCGGTGCGCACGGTCAGGCGGAAACGCTCCGGATCCTGCTCAGCGGTCCAGTCGGTGACGAGGTCGAAATCCAGTACCTCCTCATACGCGCCCTCGACCAGCAGCACGCCGAGCCGGCGCGCGCTGCCGGCCGGATCGGTGATCTTGAGCAGCATCAACCCGCTGCCATCGGCGAAATTCGCCATGAACAGGCGGTGGAAATAGATGTTCTGCCAATAGCGCGGGCCCCAGCTATGGTCGCGCCAGCCGGCGCCGTTGATCACCCAGCCCTGCGCACCGATGCCGATGGATCCGGTCACGGTCAGGTGCTGGTTGAAATGGCCGAGGGAGAAGTCGCGGCCGTAATAGGGTTCGACCGATGGGTTCGCCGGCACGCCGCCATGGATCGGCGACTTTGCCGTATAGTCCAGCCGGATCTCGGCCGGTGCACGCCGCGCCGTCTCGAACATCCCGGCCGGGTCGCGCAAGGCTGCCGCATCGTCGAGCAGCAGCAACTCGCCTTGATAGTTCATGCTCACCCGATGGAACGGCTCGTCCACGCGATAGGCCAAGCCGCCGGCATCGAAGCGGCTGTTGTCGGCGATCTTCGGCCGCTGAAACTGGCAGGCGATCCGGCCGTCGGGCAAATAGAGGCAGACCGACAGCTCGGCATAGCCCTCCTTCGGCCGGTTGCCGAGCCGCATCCAGCCGGCGATGCCGACCGGGTCGGTAAAATTGACATAGACGCTCTCGTTGAAATTGGGCGAGGCGTCCGGGGCATGCATGCCCTCGTCGGCCGGCGCGATGATGTAGTCAGCCATGATCCCTCACATCCGGAAGACGCCGTAGCCGGGCAAGCCGAGCGGTGCGCTCGCCGCGGCGCTGAGCGCGATGCCGAGCGCGTTGCGCGTATCGACCGGGTCGAGCATGCCGTCATCCCACAGCTCGGAGGTCGCGTAATAGGCCGAGAGCTGATCGTTGAACGCCTCCAGCGTCTTGCGCCGGACCTCCTCGGCGATGGCCGGATCGACCGTGCCGTTGCGCGCCATCTGGCGCAGCTTGACCTCGGCCAGCGTATTGGCGGCCCTGCTCGCCGCCCATCACGCCGATCTGGTGATTCGGCCAGCTGAACAGGAACCGTCCGTCGAAGGCGCGGCCACACATGCCGTAATTGCCGGCGCCGAAGCTGGCATGGCACATCACGGTCAGCTTGGGGACGTGGCTGCAGCTCTGTGCCATGATCATCTTGGCGCCGTCCTTGGTGATGCCGGCCGCCTCGTAATCGCGTCCGACCATGTAGCCGGTGATGTTCTGCAGGAAGACCAGCGGCGTTTCGTTCTGATTGCATAGCTCGATGAAATGAGCACCTTTGAGCGCGCTTTCATTGAACAAGACGCCGTTATTGCCGAGAATGCCGACGCGATAGCCCCACAGATTGGCGTAGCCGCAGACCAAGGTCGTGCCATAGGCCGGCTGGTATTCGTGGAACCGGCTGCCGTCGACCAGCCGGGCGATCACCTCGCGAATATCGAAGGCTTTCTTGATGTCGTCCGGAATGATGCCGTAAAGCTCGTCCGGATCGTAGTAGGGCGCTTCCGGCGCGTCGCAGGGCATGAGGAATTTCTTCGGCTTCTGCCATTGCGCGACGATTTCGCGGCCGATGGCAATGGCATGCGCCTCGCTCTCCGCCGGATAGTCGCACACGCCGCTCGTGCCGGTATGCAGGTCGCAGCCGCCTAGATCGTCGGCGCTGACGATCTCGCCGGTCGCGGCCTTGACCAGCGGCGGCCCGGCCAGGAACACGGCTCCGGTGCCGCGCACGATGACGTTGTAGTCGCTCAAGGCCGGGATATAGGCGCCGCCCGCGGTGCATTGCCCGAACACCAAAGCCAGCTGCTTCACGCCCAGCTTGCTCAGGATCGACTGGTTCCGGAACATCCGCCCGGCCATGTATTTGTCCGGGAAGACTTCGGATTGCAGCTGCAGCTGGCCGCCAGCGGAATCGCAGAGATGCACGACCGGCAGGCGGTTTTCGATCGCGATGTCCGAGCGCGCGGACGATCTTCTTGACCGTCAGCGGATACCAGGCGCCGCCCTTGACCAGGGCGTCATCGGCATGGATCAAGACTTCCTGTCCCGACACGATGCCGATACCGGTGATGCAGCTGGCGCCCGGGGACTCGCCATCATAAGCGCGATTAGCGGCGAGGCTGGAGATTCGAGGAACGGAATGTGCCGGGATCGAGCAGAAGCTCCAGCCGCTCGCGCGGCCGCATCTTGCCCTGCGCCGCGAGCCGATCGAGATCGCGCTGCGGCCGCACCTGCCGCGCCGCTCCTGCAGCCGGCGGAATTCCGCGGCGACAGCCTTGTTGTGCACGTAGCGCCGGCGGAACTCGTCGCCCTCCGGGCGCACGGTAGAACGGAGGCGGGTCATGGCGCCAGCTCATGTGCATTTTTCGGCGGCGTTCCCCACCTCACCCCGACCCTCTCCCCCCTGAAGGGCGGAGAGGGAGATTTTAGAGACTCCCTCTCCGCCCCATTGGGGGGGAGAGGGTCGGGGTGAGGTGGGAACGCTCCATGGCCCTCAACTCAAACCGGCTTCAGCGTGACGAGCAGTGCGTTCCGCTCGAAGCTGGCATTGGGCGCGACGTGTACCGTCTCGACCACGGCGTCGAACGGGGCGGCGAGAATCATCTGCATCTTCATGCTTTCGACGGTGAGCAGCGGCTGGCCGGTGCCGACCGGCGCGCCGGCGCTGCAGGCAATGTCGACGACGGTGCCAGGCATTTCGGCACGCAGCTCGTTGCCCGACCCTGCGCTGCTGCGGCCGGCATGGCGGTCGGCAGCTCGACGACGAAGGTCCGATGGCCCAGGCGGAGATACAGCTCGTCGCCGCGGCCCGGTAGCGCCAGCCGCGATGGCGCGTGCCGTCGAGCAGAAGGTCGAAGGTGCCGTCTTCGGCCGGAAGCTCAGCGAGTTCGACCGCGCGCCCCACCGATCCGCAGCACCAGCGCCGGCGGCGCCGGACGATCTCCACCACCGACTCACTCCCGTTCAGCATGGCGGTGAAGCCCATCAATTCCTCCAGGCGCCGACCGAGGCATAAGGCTCCGCACAGCAAAGGCGCTGCGGCGGAAATCCGGATCCTCGAGCGCCGTTGCGGCAAGCAGTGCGGCTTCGATTTCGGCCGGCAACGGTGGCGCGGCTAATTCCGCCGCATGTTCGACCAGAATCCGGTATGCAACGCCCGGCCGGAAGGCCGGGATGGCGCAGCACGCGGGCCAGGTAGTCGCTGTTGACCTTCACCCCGAGCAGAACCAACTCGTCCAACGCTTCGGCCAGCCGCGCCGCCGCTTCTGCGCGGGGTCGGGGCATGGACGATCAGCTTGGCCAGCATCGAATCGAAGGACGGCGTCACGGTCTGGCCTTCGCGGATGCCGCCATCGAAGCGGATGCCGTCGCCCCGATGGCAGGCACAGCCGCCCGATCCGTCCGGTCGCCGGCCGGAAGTCGCGCTCCGGCTCCTCGGCGCAGATGCGGCATTCGATGGCGTGGCCGCGCGGTACGAGATCCCTCCTGGGCGAAAGACAGGCCGAGGCCGGCGGCGATACGGATCTGCTCTGCGACGAGATCGATGCCTAGCACCGCTTCGGTCACCGATGTTCGACCTGGAGCCGCGTGTTCATTTCAGGAAATAGAACGTACCATCGGGTGCCAGCACGAACTCGATCGTGCCGGCATTCTTGTATCGTGCAGCGGCAGCGAGCGGACGCCGCGCCGCAGATCTCGTCGCGCAGCGCCGGCGCCAGATCGGCCGCCGGTGCCTCCTCGACGAGCTTCTGATAGCGCCGTTGGATCGAGCATTCGCGCTCATGCAGATGCAGTACCTTGCCGGTGCCGTCGCCCAGCACCTGGACCTCGATATGGCGCGGGCGCTCGACGAGCCGCTCGGCATAGATCCGGCCGTCGCCGAAGTAACCGCTGAGCCTCGCTCTGGCGAGGCGGGCATTTTCGGCCAGCTCCTCGCGGGAACGGGCGATCTTCATGCCCTTTGCCGCCGCCGCCGGCCGAGGCCTTGATCAGCAGCGGGAAGCCGATCGCTTCGGCCTCGGCGACGAAGGCGGCCAGATCGCCCTGCAGCGTGACGCTTGGCGCCACCGGCACGCCGTGAACGGCGGCGAAATTGCGCGAGCCGATTTTGTCGCCCATCAGCCGGATCGTCTCGGCCTCCGGGCCGATGAAGACCAGCCCGGCTTCGGCGACGATACGGGCGAAATCGGCATTCTCCGACAGGAAGCCATAGCCCGGATGGATCGCCCCCGCGCCGCTCCGCCGACAGGCCGCGACGATCTGCTCGCGGTCGAGATAGGCAGCGGTCGGGACCGGGCCGAACAGTTCGACTGCCTCGTCAGCTTGACTCACGTGCAGCGCGGCGCGGTCCTCGTGCTGATAGACCGCGACGGTGCCGATGCCGAGAGTCCGCAAGGTCCGGATGATCCGACAGGCGATTTCCCCGCGATTGGCGATGAGGATTTTGGTGAACATGGGAAGAGCGTATCGGGTGGGATTTAATGAGGCAAGCTCATTAATGTGCCTAGGGAGCACCGCGCTGAAAGATGCTCACATTCTCGATGCCGCGAACGGCCCCTATGAACTCCTCTCTGCCCCATTGGGGCGGAGAGGCCGGGTGAGGTGGGGAACGCTCCGGCGCTTGAGCGCGGTGAAGCCGCGATTGAACCACGAAGGGACACAAAGGACACGAAGGGGCCGAGGCGAGCCGGCCAGGTTTATTGTTTGATATAAATGGGTTGCTGCAGCCGCGTTGCATCAGGAATTTCGTGCCCTTCGCGGTTCGATGGTTTCTGGCTATCCAGGACAGAGCGTTCCCCACCTCCCCCAACCTTTCCGCCCCAGTGGGGCGGAAAGGAGATCTTGGGATCATGCGCATGTCACAACCATGTGAATGGTCCGGAGCAATGGGAGAAGGCCAACCTGTCTTGACTTTCTGCTTGGATGAACTCTATTCATCCTGGTGAGGTCGTCCGGGAGCGCAGGAATGGAGACGCCGCAAAGTTTTGGCTTTTCCGATGCCGAACTCGCTGCGCGCCCGACCAGCTATCGCGGCGATCTCTTTGCCGGCCGGGTCGTCGTCGTCTCCGGCGGCGGCAGCGGGCTGGGCAAGGCGATTGCCTGGCTGTTCGCCGGCTCGGCGCCAAGGTCGCGATCTGCGGGCGGAAGCCGGAAAAGCTCGATGCTGCGCTCGGCCGATGCGCGCGGCCGGGATCGAGGTCGACGCCTTCGCGTGCAACATCCGCAAGCCGGAGGAGGTGGAGACCTTCTTCGCCGCAGTCGAAGCGCGTTTCGGCGGCATCGATATCCTGATCAACAATGCCGGTGGGCCAGTTCCCGCAACCAGCCATCGACTTCGCGCCCAAGGGCTGGCTCGCTGTGATCGAGACCAACCTGTCCGGTACCTGGTTCATGATGCAGGGCCGCGGCGCGGCTCTGGCGCGACAAGAGCGTGCCAGGTTCGATCGTCAATATCGTAACAGTGACTGATCGCGGCATGCCCGGCGTTGCTCATACTGCGGCGGCCCGCGCCGGCGTGATTGCGCTCAGCAAGACGGTCGCCGTCGAATGGGGCGCCGCTCGGCATCCGCATCAATTGTGTGGCGCCCGGCTCGATCGAGACCGACGGCATGAATGTCTATACCGCGGAGGTCCGGCAGGGTTTCCGCCGCTCCAACCCGATGCTGCGTATGGGCGACGCCTTCGACGTGGCCGAGGCCTGTGCCTATCTGGCCGGCGCCTCGGGCAAGTTCATCACCGGCGAGACGCTGACAATCGATGGCGGCGGAAGGCTGTGGGGCGATTTCTGGGCGGCTGGCGAACCCGACTACTACAAAGCCGCGCGGGGCGGGGATCATGGCGCATAAGGTCATGAATTTCGGGTCGCTGCTGACCCAGACAGCACGGCGCCTGCCGAACCATCCCGGGGTGATCCAGGGCGAGCGCAGCGAGCTGGAGCTGGGCCGAACTCGACCGGCGCACCGATGCCGTGGTCGCCGGATTGCGCCGGCGCGGCTTCGGCGCCGCGATCGGCTGATCATCCTGGCCTACAACGACACGGCCGTGATCGAGGCGCTCTATGCCGGCTTCAAGCTGGGTGCCGTGGTCGTGCCGGTCAATTTCGGCTGACCCCGGTCGAGATCGCCTATATGGCGGAATCGAGCGAGCCGCGGCGATGCTCTACGGTGCGGATTTCGCGCCTCATGCGATGCCGCACGGGCGGCGCAGCCGGCCTTGCGGCTGATCCTGTCGCTTTCGGCGCCGCGGCCGGGCGAGATTGCCTGGGACGACCTGGCGACCGAGGCCTTCGATCCGGTCGAGGCGGCGCCGGCGGATGTCGAGCACGATACGCCGCTCTGGTTCTTCTACACCTCCGGCACGACCGGTCGCCCAAGGCGGCGATGCTGACCCACGGCCAGCTGATGTTCGTGGCGATGAATTTCCTGGCGGATCTACTGCCCGGCATCACCGAGGCGGACGCCTCGCTTACGGTCGGGCCGCTGAGTCACGGCGCCGGCGTCCATGCGCTGGCGGTTGTCGCCCGGGGGGCCCCGACCGTGCTGATGCCGACTGAGAAATTCGATGTCGCCGAGGCCTGGCGGCTGATCGCGGCGCATCGTGTGAGCAATCTCTTCACCGTGCCCAGCATCGTCAACATGCTGGTCGATCACCCGATGGTCGATCAGGTCGATCATTCCTCGCTGCGCTACGTCATCTATGCCGGCGCGCCGATGTACCGGCCGACCAGAAGCGCGCGCTGCACAAGCTGGGCAAGGTGCTGGTGCAATATTACGGCATGGCCGAGGTGACCGGGAATATGACCGTGCTGCCGGCGCATCTGCACATGCTGGAGGATGACGACAGCCTGGCGCCGATCGGCAGCGTCGGCTATCCGCGTACCGGCATCGATCTCTGCATCCTGGCGCCGGATGCACGAAGCTGCCGGCGGGCGAGCAAGGCGAGATCTGTGTCCGCGGCGGCGCCGTCTTTGCCGTGCTACTACCAGAACCCCGAGGCCAATGCGAAGGCCTTCGCCCATGGCTGGTTCCACACTGGCGATCTCGGCCGGCTCGACGCGCGGGGCTTCCTGACGCTCACTGGCCGCGCCTCGGACATGTATATCTCCGGCGGCGCGAACGTCTATCCACGGGAGGTCGAGGAGGGTGCTGCTGACCCCATCCCGCGATCGCCGAATGCGCGATCGTCGGCGTGCCGCATCCGCGCTGGGGCGAGACGGGCATCGCCGTGCTGGTGCTGCGTCCGGGCGAAAGCCTGGACGAGGCCGGAGCCAAATCCTTCCTCGAAGGCAAGGTCGCCCGCTACAAGCAGCCGGCCAAGGTGGTGTTCTGGGACGAGCTGCCGAAATCCGGCTACGGCAAGGTGCCGAAACCGCTGATCCGCCAGAGGCTGTCCGAGCGAGGTGAGGATCGAGTCAGTGAGGTCGCCCCTTGACTCCGAGGGACGAGGTTCCAGATATTCCAGATATCTTGAGCCTGGAGGCCAAGATGGCAATGGGAGCGATGGCGCGGTATAGCCTGCCGTTGCCTGATCGGGCGGAGACGGAGCGCAGCGCCGAAAAGTTGAGTGCTCGCGGTCCTCAGGACCGCGGTGGAGATAACTATTCTCCGGCCTGACGGCACTTATGACACGATCCTGCTTTCGTCCGCCGCCGCGGAGATTGTCGGCGATGTTCTGGCAAAGCTCGCCGTCTCGGACGAAGTCATTCTCTTGGGCGGCGAAGATGAGGTGTCGCCGGAAGATGCGGCCGCCATTCTCGGCATATCCCGACCTCTCGTCCGACGGCGAATGGATGCGGGCGTCTTGCCGTTCCGCCGCGTAGGTGCCCATCGTCGGCTGAGGCTCGCGGATGTCCTCGACCTGAAGCGGGCGGGAAGCGCCGATCAGGGCAGCACTCGAAGCGCTGAAGGAGGATACGGAGGAATTGGTGGCGCGTGGCCTCTGAAGACGACGTGCGGCCGATACCGATCGTCGTCTATGACGCCAATATCCTTTACCCCTTTCATCTTCGGAATCTGTTTGTCCAACTCGCGTTGACTATGTGGTTTCGCCACGCCGGACGGATGCAATCCACGACGAATGGATGAGGAATCTCGCAGCGGCGGGGCGGGTTTCGGCAGACCGACTCAAGATGACGGGCGATATCATGCGGCGAGTGCTCCCCGACGCGACGGTCGCGGACTTCGAGCATCGGATCCCGGCGCTTTTACTGCCTGATCCAAATGATCGCCATGTCTTGGCAGCCGCAATAGAGGCGGGTGCGGAGGCCATCATAACCTTCAATCTGCGGCATTTCCCGAGCGGCGTACTTGACCGGTTCGGCCTTGTTGCCTTGCATCCGGATGCATTCCTCTGCCGGCTTCATGACGACGATCCAGAGCTTGTTGCGGCTGTCGTCGAAGCTGCGCGGGGGAATCTGACGGTGACGACGCCCGACGCTGCCAGCTGCCTCGGTCGGCTCGAACGGCAAGGATTGGTTGACTTCGTTGCTCGTCTCCGCCTCGTGGCCGAGACATAAGGTACTGCGGTCGCCGTGGAGGCTCGCTGTCGCGGCCCTCACATCGCAGGCGGCGTCCGCTTCTTGCTGCCGCCGAATAGCGCGCGCAGCTTCAAGACCGCTTCGATCAGCGTGACGATGAAGGCCGGAGCGAGCAGGCTGCGGCCGAGCATGGATTTGATCATCGCCGTGTATTTGGCCGGGTAAGGCGGGTAGGTCACCGGCATGGTGCTGGCGTCGAGCGGGTCTTCGACGACCGAGCGGGCATTGGAGAATTCGAGGAAGCTCTGATGGCGCCGATCCGGCCGATGCCGCTGTGATTGGCGCCGCCGAAGGGCAGCAGCGGGTTGGTGCCGGACTGGATCATGTTGTGGTTGACGACCGTGCTGCCGGAGGAGGTGCGGCCGAGGAACTCTTCGGATCGCCGGCCGGTCGGTCGAATAGATGTAGAGCGCCAGCGGTTTCGGCCGGGCCGCAATGGTGCGGATGACCTGGTCGCGATCGTCCCAGGGCACGACGGGCAGGACCGGGCCCGAAGATCTCGTCGTGCAGAATGCGCATTGCATCGGTCGCGCCGGTCAGCACGATCGGCGCCATGAAGCGGCTTTCGGCATCCATCTCGCCGCCGAAGGCGATGGTCGGCGCCCTTCGCGACCGCATCGTCGATCAGCGCCTTGACCCGGCCGAAATGGGCGGTGCCGATGAGCCGCGGATATTCCGGCGAGGCGGCGAAGCCGGCGCCGGTCGGGTTGAACATGGCGGTCGCCGCCTTGCCGTATTCGGCGACGAACTCGTCCAGCTTTGAACGATGGACTAGCGCGTAGTCGGGCGCGAGCAGACTTGGCCGGCATTGCTGAGGCGGCCCCAGGCGATGCGCTTGGCGCTCTCGGCGATATCGGCGTTGTCGTCGATGATGACTGGGTTTTTGCCGCCCATCTCCAACGTTACGGAAGCGAAATGATCGGCCGCGGCCTTCATGACGATGCGGCCGACATGCTGGCCGCCGGTGTAATAGATGTGCGTTGAAGGGCAGGCTCAGCAGCTCCTGCGCCACGGCCGGGCCGCCTTCGACCACGGCGAATTCGTCGGGCGGGAAGCAGGAGGCGATGATCTCGCGCAACACCTTGGCCGAATGCGGCGCCAGCTCGGACGGCTTCAGCAGCACAGCGTTGCCGGCGGCGATCGCACCGATCGCCGGGACGAGGCCGATCGCGACCGGCGCGTTCCAGGTCGACAGGTTCAGCACGACGCCCTTGGCCTCGTAATGCACATAGCGGTCTTGCCCAGCATCATCACCGAGTTCTTGAGCTTGCGCCGCTTCATCCAGGATTTCAGATGCTTGATCGCGTATTCGGCCTCGAATTGACGATCAGAAGCTGGGCCACGATATCGGCGTCGCAATTGCCGAGTTCCTGCCGCACGGCGGCGCAGATCTGATCCTGAGCGGCGATCGTCGCATCGAGCAGTTTCTGCAGCTTGCCGTGCGCTCGGCGGCGCTGGTGCGGGCGAGGGCAGGCGCCTTGGCGGCCAGACGGTCGAAGGCGGCTTTGGCGTCGGAGATCGGGGCGGCTTCGCGGATCGCGGACATCGGCGTCACTTCGCGGCGTAGGATGGGATCTTGAAGGTCTTGCGGATGAACCATTCGAAGCTGCTGTCGGACAGCCACCGGCGCAGGAACGGCATTAGTGCCACATCCTTGCCGACCAGATAGGCCGGCTTCAGCTTGGGGCAGATCGACGATCTTCAGCACCTGATCGGTCACGTAATCTCGGCGTGCTGCCATATTTCTCCAGCATGTCGGGCAGCACCTTGGTCGTCTGGTGCTTGAGATGCGGGCCGTAGGTTGTCGCGATGTCCGGCCGCATCTCGTCCAGACGACAAGGGTATTGGCATGGGCATTATGGGTCATGTTGGTCTTGACCCCGCCCGGCCAGATCGAGGCGACCTGGATGCCGAAGGCGGCGAGCTCGTGGCGCAGCGTCAGGGTCAGCCCATGCACCGCATGCTTGCTCATATTATAGGCCCCGGCGATCGGCGGATTGGCCAGCACCGCGCCCGAACCGAAATTCAGGATGCGGGCCGGCGGCTTCGCCCGGCGCAGCATGGGCAGGAAGAACTGGATTGTCCGGACCTGGCCGAAGGTATTGATCTCGAACACCTTGGGCAGGTCTTCGAGCGGCAGGCCTTCGATTACGCCGGTCGCGACATTGGCGACGCCGGCGACGTTGAGCAGCAGATCGAGCCCGTCTTCGCCCAGCGCCTGCTGCACGATCTCGGCGCTGCGCCGGACGGAATCAGTGTCGGAGACGTCCTGCGGGCACGATGGTGATGGTCGGGTCGGTGGCCAGCGCTGTGGTGTCGGCGCCGGGCAGCACGCCGGCGAAAACGCGCCAGCCGCGGCGGGAGAGCTTCCTGCGCCAGCATCAGGCCTTGGCCCATGACCGCGCCAGTAACGAAAGCCGTCTTCATCTCGCCCTGCCACCCCGAGCCGTCTCGCCAGGGTCGCAGTGAAGCATCAGCGCGGAGGCAACTCCCATATCCGCAACTGACATTTTCCTATCAATTTCTTACGGCTCCGGCGCGATCTCCAGCGCGATGCCGTCCGATCCCCTCGGTCAGCGGGATCTGGCAGCCGAGCCGCGAAGTCGGCCGCCGCTCGACCACGTCGCCGACCGCGTCGAGCATGTCGTCTCATCGATCGAAGGCGGCGCCAGCCTGCCGGCCCAGGCCTCGTCGACATAGACATGGCAGGTGCCGCAGCTGCAATTGCCGCCGCAAATGCCCTCGACCCCGGTGTCGGCGTCGCGCAGCGCCTCCATCAGGTTGCCGCCCGGCCGGGTCGACACCACCCGCTCGGTGCCGTCGCGTTCCTGGACATGAATATCGACCATGAAAGTGAGATCCCTTTTCTTTCGTGGTGCGACTATAGGTAATACCGGCTGATCGTGTCGACGACGCAGGCGGGACGGTCGCTGCCTTCGAGTTCGACGGTGACGCGCACAGTCGACTGAACGGCGCCGTCCAATTGCTCGACCTGGATGAGCTGGCCGGTGCCGCGCAGCCGCGAGCCGACCGGGACCGGTGCCGGGAAGCGCAGCTTGTTGCTGCCGTAATTGATGCCCATCGAATAGCCGCGCACTTCGACGATCTGCGGCAGGAACGAGGCGACCAGCGACAAGGTCAGATAGCCATGGGCGATCGTGCGGCCGAACGGGCCGGATTTGGCGCGCTCCGCGTCGACATGGATCCATTGATGATCGCCCGTCGCGTCGGCGAACAGGTCGATGCGCTGCTGATCGATCTCCAGCCAGTCGCTGGCGCCGAGCATCTCGCCGTCATGGCCAACGAGATCGCGCGGGTCTTCGAAGATACGGGGCATGGTTCAGGCTCTCTGGCTCGACACGGAGACGACTTCCCCGGTCATATAGGAGGACAGGTCGCTCGCCAGGAAGACGATGACGTTGGCGACTTCCCAGGTCTCGGCCGAGCGCCCGAACGCCTCGCGGGCGCTGAGTTCGGCAGCAGCTTCGGGTCGCTGACCCGGTTCATGAAATCATGCATGGCGATCGACGGCGCCACCGCATTGACCCGGACGCCATGCGCCGCCGCCTCGGCCGCGGCACAGCGGGTGAAGGCCATGACCCCGGCCTTGGCCGCGGCGTAATGCGCCTGCAGCGTCTGGGCACGCCAGCCGAGCACCGAGGCGTTGTTGACTATAATGCCCTGTTTTCGTTGATACATCAGCGGTAGCACGGCACGGCTCATGCGGAACACGCTGGTCAAGGTCACGTCGAGCACGCGCGACCATTGCTCGTCGGTCATTTCGGTGATCGAGGCCGAGCCGCCGAGCCCGGCATTGTTGACCAGGATATCGATCGCGCCCAGTTCCTGCGCGGCCTGGGTGACCAGCGCCTGAACCTGCGCCTCCTTGGTCACGTCGCACAGTCTGGCGCCCCGGCCGGCGGCCGGTCTTGGCTTCGATCCGATCGGCCGCTTCGCTCAGGCGGCGCTCATGGATGTCGCTGATGAAGACCTGAGCGCCCTTCTTCGGCGCAGCGCAGGGCGGTGGCGAAGCCGATCCCGGTTCCGGCAGCGGCGGTGATCAGGACGGTCTTGCCCTTCAGCAGGTCGCGGGGTTCCGGGTAAGCCGGGACCATGGTCAATCCTCCCGATCCAGCCCGATCAGCCGGGCGATGCGTTCGCGATGATGGCCGTGTCGCCGAGCAGCGTGGCATCGGCGCGGGCGCGCTTGAAATAGAGCTGCGCGTCATAGTCCCAGGTGAAGCCGATGCCGCCATGCAGTTGGATCGCCTCGCCGGCACAGGCAAGAAAGGTCTCGCTGGCATAAGCGCGTGCGACCGAGGCCGCTTCCTGGAGGCCGTCCGGATCCTCGTCGGCGGTGCAGGCCGCGTAATAGACTGCCGATCTGGCGGATTCGACCAGTACCATGAGATCGCCAGGCGATGCTTGACTGCCTGGAAGGAGCCGATCGGCCGGCCGAACTGCACGCGGGTCTTGGCGTAATCGACGGTCATGTCGAGACAGCGCCTCGGCGGCACCGGTCCTGCTCGGCGGCGAGCAGGATCGCGCCAGGGCCAGCGTCTGCTCCAGCGCAGCGGCGCCGAGGATCTTATCTTCGGTGATGGCGACGCGGTCGAAGCGGATGCGGCAGGACCGGCCGCGTCGGATCGAGATGGACCAGCCGCTCGACCGTAACACCGGGCGTTGCTGCCGGCACTGGCGACCATCCTGCCGTCGCGCAGCGTCACGATGAGCAGATCCGCAGCGTTGCCGTAAAGCACGAAGCCGGCGGTGCCGTCGAGCGTCCCGTCCTCGAAAGTCGCGCCTGCTTCGTCGGCCAGGCACAGCGTCGCAATCGTCTCGCCGCTGGCGATGCGGGGCAGCAGTGCTGCCTGCTGCGCCGCAGTGCCGCCGGCGAGGATCGCCGGCAATGCGAGGCCGATGCTGGTGAAGAACGGTGCCGGCAGCAGCACGCGGCCCGGTCTCCTCCATCAATATCGCCAACTCGACCCAGCCGAGGTCGAGGCCGCCATAAGCCTCCGGCACGGCGATGCCGGGCCAGCCCAACTCGCTCCCGATCACCCGCCACAACGCGCGGTCCCACCCCTCGGACGACGCCATCGCCGCGCGCAGCCGTATCGACCCGGCATGCTCGGCCAGGAAGCCGCGCGCGGTTTCGCGGATCAGGCGCTGCTCCTCGGTGAAGGCGAAGTTCATGGCGGGCGCGGCCCAAACCCAGACTCCCTCTCCGCCCCATTGGGGGGGAGAGGGCAGGGGTTGAGGTAGGGAACGCTCGAATATCGCGGCTGACCACCGCGGAGAATTCGGGCTTGGTCGGTGTCGATGCCCACCAATGAGCATTGGCGATGTCGGAGCGTTCCCCACCTCACCCCAACCCTCTCCCCCCCAATGGGGCGGAGAAGGAGCTTTTAGGGCAGGGCGAGGGTTATCTCCGGCGCAGGTCATCCTCACCCCGCCGGTACGCCATAGACCGGCTTCGGCGGCGGCAGTTCCGCCAGCAGCCGGTCGACGGCCGCGCCGACCTCCGCGGTCGCCAGCGTTCGCCCTTGTCGATGGTCGGCCCGTCGCGCCAGCCTTGGGCCAGCATGATCAACCCGCCTTTGACTTCGAAGACCTGGCCGGTGACATGGGCGGATTGTGCGCTCGCCAGCCACACGACGAGCGGGGCGACATTGGCCGGATCGTTCACATCGAAGCCGGTTTCCGGCTTTTTCATCGCCTCGGCAAAGGCCTGTTCCGTCATCCGCGTCCGCGCGGCGGGCGCGAGGGCGTTGGCGGTGATAGCCGTAGCGTTTCAGCTCGACGGCCTGGACCAGGGTCATGCTGGCGATGCCGCCCTTGGCTGCGGAATAGGCGGTCTGGCCGAAGCTGCCCTGCAGGCCGGCACCGGAGCTGGTGTTGATGATCCGGCGTCGACCGGCAGCCCCTGCTTGTTGCATCCGCGCCAATATTGGCAGGCCCAGCTCGACACGCAGAAATGGCCGCGCAAATGGACGCGGATGACGTCGTCCCATTCCTGCGGCGAGCAGCTGACGAACATGCGGTCGCGCGTGAAGCCGGCATTGTTGACGACGACATCGAGCCCACCGAAGCGCTCGATCGCAGCATCGATCAGCCGGCGCGAGGCCTCGAAATCGGTGATGTCGTCGAAGCTGGCGACCGCTTCGCCGCCGAAGCTCCGGATCTCGGCCACGACCTGCTCGGCCGGGGCGGCATCGCTGCCTTGGCCGGCCGCTCCCGTGCCGAGATCGTTGACCACGACCTTGGCGCCTTCACGCGCCAGCGCCAGCGCATAGTCCCGGCCGAGCCCGCGCCCGGCGCCGGTGACGATCGCGATGCGTCCTGCGCAGAGTCCGGTCATGGTCTAAAGCCGCTCGATAATCGTAACATTGGCCTGGCCGCCGCCTTCGCACATGGTCTGCAGGCCGTAGCGCGCGCCGCGCCGCCTCCAACTCGTAGAGCAGCGTGGTCATCAGCCGTCCGCCGGTGGCGCCGAGCGGGTGGCCGAGCGCAATGGCGCCGCCATTGACGTTGACCTTGTCGAGATCGGCATCGAGCTCCTTGGCCCAGGCCAGCACGACCGAGGCGAAGGCCTCGTTGATCTCGACCAGATCGATGTCGTTCAGACTCATGCCGGCCTTGGCCAATGCATGGCGCGTCGCCGGGGATCGGCGCGGTCAGCATCCAGACCGGGTCGTCGCCGCGCACGGTCAGGTGATGGATGCGAGCGCGGGGGGCTTGAGGCCGTGCGTCTTGACCGCGACGGCGGAGGCGATCAGCAGCGCAGCCGAAGCATCGCCGTACTGACTCGACACGGCAGCGGTCAGCCTGCCACCCGGCTTCAGCGTCTTGAGGCTGGCCATGCTTTCGAGCGAGGTGCCGCGGCGCGGCGGCTCGTCATCCTCGACGCCGGCCAGCGGCACGATTTCCGCCTTGAACCGGCCGGCATCGATCGCCTCGATGGCGCGGCGGTTGCTCTCCAGCGCGAAGATCTCCATGTTCCTCGCGGCTGATCTGCCATTTCTCGGCAATCATCTCGGCGGGCGCGGAATTGGCTGACCTCCTGGTCGCCATAGCGTTTCTGCCAGCCCGGCGAGGTCGAGAACGGGTCGGGCACGCCATAGGCCTGGCCGGCGATCATCGAGGAGGAGATCGGGAAGGCGTTCATGTTCTGCACGCCGCCGCCACGACCAGATCCTGCGTGCCGCTCATCACGGCCTGGGCAGCGAAATGCACGGCCTGCTGGGCCGAGCCGCATTGCCGGTCCCACGGTCGTGCCGGGCACGTGATCGGGCAGACCGGCGGCGAGCCAGCAGGTGCGCGCGATATCGCCGGCTTGAGAGCCGATCGTGTCGACGCAGCCGAAGACGACGTCGTCGACTGCGCTGGGATCGATGCCCGTCCGCGCCATCAGCGCCGCGATCGAGGCGGCGCCCCAGATCGGCCGGATGGATCGCGGCGAGGCCGCCCTTCTTGCGGCCGACGGGGGTGCGGATGGCGTCGACGATATAGGCTTCAGGCAGCATGATGGGCGCCTTTCAAGGTAAATGTTTGATCCGGGCTGAGCGGCAGCCGGTTTCGAATAGGCAATGAGCGACGCGCCGCCGATGGAAGCTGCGATCGCCCCAGGCGCCGGCCAGCGCCACGGCGCGCTTCAGATAGAAATGCACGTCGGGTTTCCCAGGAATAGCCCATGGCGCCATGGACCTGGATCGCGGTCCGGCAGGCTAGGTCGGCAGCGGTCGAGTGCCGCCAGCTTGGCATGCGAGACGCGGGTCTGGGACAGCGGGTCGGCGCCGTAGAAGAGCTCGGCAGCGGCATAGACGACGGGGCGGGCGAAGGCGATCTTTGACCTGGACCGTGGCCAGCGCGTGCTTGATCGCCTGGTAGCTGCCGATCGGCTTGCCGAATTGCTGGCGCTCCCGGGCATAGGCGGTGGCGATCTCAACCGCGCGCTCGGCGATGCCCAGGCCCTGTGCGGCGGCGAAAAGCGCGCCGCGCTCGAAGGCGGCGGACCAGAAATTGGATGGGCCGAACGCATGAACCACGCGGGTCGCTCGGCTTGGCGTCCAATCGACCCGGAACAGCGGGCGGAATGGATCGATACCCGGTTCGGCGGTAAGCGCGACGGCGGCGCGCGGCACGAGATGCATCTCGGCCTGCCACTCCAGCAGGAGCAGATCGGCGGTATCGGCGCCGACGACGAAGGGGTTGCTGGAATGCCCGACAGCAATCGTCGTCTCGCCCGCGACAACCGCGCGCATCAAATCCTCTAACCCCTCAGCGTCATGGCCGGGCTTGTCCCACGGCTGTCCGGCACATGTTTTGCTGGACGCGGTGCATGACATTGATTCTACTCGCTCTTGAGCATCTGGCCGGTGTTCGAGATACGAAATAGGACCAACGTCATGCGCCATCAGGATAACGTTTTTCAGGGTCCTGGTGAAGCTTCTTCCGTGGGATGCTTTTGACCGCTTGGTCGAGGCACACGGCAGCGACGTGGATGCCCGGCGGCTTCGGACCAAGGATCAGTTGGTCGCGCTGCTCTATGGACAGTTTTGCGGGGGCGGGCGAGCCTGCGGAGATCGAAGCGGGGCTGCAGAGCCACGCCGCCCAACTCTATCACCTCGGCGGCCGCAGGGTCGCACGCTCGACCCTTGCCGAAGCCAACGCTTATCGCCCTGCTGACGTGTTCAGCGGCTTGTTCTCGGCGCTGCTTGGGCAATTCGAGCGCGGCTGGCGGCGGCAAGGTCGGGCGATGCCGTGCGGGCTGATCGATTCCAGCGGCTTGCCGCCTCAACGGCTTGAGCCCGCGACTGGGCAAGCTTCTCGACCGGGGTCTGCGGCGCGAAGATGCACATCGTTTACGATCCGGACGCCGATTGCCCGATCTATGCCGCCGTGACCCCGGCCAATGTCAATGACATCACCGCCGCCAAGGAAATGCCGATCGAATCGGGAGCGACCTACGTCTTCGACCTCGGCTATTATGACTTCGGCTGGTGGGCAAAGCTCCATGCCGCCGGCTGCCGTATCGTGACCCGCCTCAAGGGCCAATACGCCCTTCAGCGTTGTCGAAACACACGCCGTACCGGCCAATTCCTGTGTGCTCAGCGATCACCTCGGCCACCTGCCCAAGCGCCTAGCCGCATCCCGCAAAAACCCGATATCCGGTCTGGTCCGCGAGATCCGCGTCGTCATCGAAACCGGCAAGATCCTGCGGATCTTCACCAATGACCTAAACGCCAGCGCCGAGGGAAATTGCCGCCCTCTACAAAAGACGCTGGGCGATCGAGCTGTTCTCCGATGGGTCAAGCAAACCCTCAAGATCCGCCACTTCTTCGGAACCTCCCAGAACGCCGTGCGCATCCAGATCGCCGTCGCGCTCATCGCCTTCCTGCTGTTGCGCTTGGCTCAGCAAGCCAACAAACTCGTCGAAAGCCCGCTCGCCTTCGCTAGGCTGATCCGCAGGCAGATCCCGACGCTCCTCAACAAACCACAACCACCAAGGCCGGCAACCGGGCAAATGGAGTTCACCTTCCACGATCGACGAGCAATCAAAAGGCCGACCGCAACCCAAAGGCTCAAAAATGCCGCATAGCAAGCCGCGTGCCGGACAGCCGTGGGCTTGTCCCGGCCATCCACGTCGGGCCGAGACACTGTCTTGTGAGGCCAGAGGCGGCTGCCCGACGTGGATCCCCGGGACAAGCCCGGGGATGACGTTGAAGAGGGGGCAATACTCTGCGCGCCCATCAGGAGCCGTACCGCGATGCCTGCGTGTTCGATCAAAGGCTCCGGCAGCAGCGCGCGACCGCATTCCTCAGCAACCAGGGCGAAGTCCATCACCCGCAGTCCGAGTCCGCCTTCCTCCTCATCGGCCAGCACACCGCCGAGGCCGAGTTCGAATAGCTTGGCCCAACGCGCGTCATCCCGCGTCTTTCCGGCTTCCAGCAGCTTGCGCAGATGCGGCACCGTGCATTCCGCGGCGAGCAGGTCGCGCACCGATTCCACCATCATGCGCTGCTCGTCTGAGAGCGTGAAATCCATCGCTCACCCCTTCGGCAGGCCGAGCAGCCGCTCGGCGATGATGTTGCGCTGGATCTCGTTGGTGCCGGCATAGATCGGCCCGGCCAGCGCGAAGAGATAGCCGTCGAGCCAATCCCCGACCTCGCCTGCATCCGGCGCCCAACGGCGCAGCTCGGCGCGGGCGCCCAGCAGGTCGAGCGCCAGACGGTGCATGGCGCCGTCGAGTTCCGACCAGAAGATCTTGTTGAGGCTGGCCTCGACGCCGATCGTCCCGCCCTGGATCAGCCGGCTTGCGGTCGCATAGGTCGAGAGCGCATAGGCCTCGGCGTCCATCCAGCATTGCGCGACGGCCATGCCGAGCGCCGGGTCGGCCGTCTCGGCATGGGCCCGATAGAGCGCCACGAGCTTGGCCGCCGTCATCTGGAACCGGGCCGGGCTGCGCAGCATCAACCCGCGCTCGAAGCCGGCCGTCGCCATGGCGATCGACCAGCCCTGGCCTTCGGCGCCCAGCCGATTCTCGACCGGGACTCGTGCGTTCTCGAAGAAGATCTCGGCGAAGCCGGCTTCGCCGTCGATCTGCGGAATGCCGCGCACCCGAACTCCCGGTGTGTCGAGCGGCAGCAGGATGAAGGAGATGCCCTTGTGCCGCTCGGAGCCCGGTTCGGTGCGGAACATGCCGAAGGCCCAATCGGCGAAGACGGCGCGAGACGACCAGATCTTGTGGCCGTTCAGCACGTAATGATCGCCGTCACGGATCGCCGTCGACCGCAGCGCGGCAAGGTCGCTGCCGGCTTGCGGTTCCGACCAGGCCTGCGCCCAGATCTCGTCGCCCGCCGCCATCGCCGGCAGGAAGCGCACCTTCTGCTCGGCCGTGCCGAACTCCATCAGCGTCGGGCCGAGCAGGAAGATGCCGTTCTGATTGACCCGGCCCGGTGCGCCGGCGCGGAAATATTCTTCCTCGAAGATCAGCCACCGGATCAAATCGCAGCCGCGCCCGCCATAGGTTTCCGGCCAGGTCACCATGCCCACAGCGGCCTTCGGCCAGAACCTGTTCCCAGGCTCGATGGGCGGCAAAGCCGTCTCCCGTGTCGAAGGACGGTAGCGCCTCGGCCGGGACATGGGCGGCCAGCCAGGCGCGGATCTCGGCGCGGAAAGCGATCTGCTCGGAGGTATAGGCGAGGTCCACGATCCGCCTCAGTATTTCGCCGTCGATTTGGTTTCGACGAAGGCGTCGCGCGCCTTCTGGCTGTCCTGATTCATATACATTTCGAGGGTAAAGCCCTGTTCGAAGCGGTAGAGCCGGTCGACATCGACCGCTTCGATGCCGTTGAGAGATTCCTTGGCCAGCACCAGTGCCGCCCGGCTCTTCGACACGATCACGCGCGCGAAGCCGCGCGCCTCGTCGAGCAGCCGGTCGCGCGGCACGATTTTTTCGATGCCGCCGAATTGCGCGACCTCGGCCGCGGTGATCCTGCCGCCGGTGAAGAACAGCGCGCGCACCTTGTGCAGCGGCAGCAGCCGCGAGAGATGGGCGGCCCCCGCCCATGGCGCCGCGGTCGATCTCGGGCAGGGAAAAGAAGCAATCCTCGCTGGCGATTACAACGTCGCTCGCCCCGCACAGGCCGATGCCGCCGCCGATGACATAGCCATGAGCCGCGGTTACGATCGGAACCGGACAGGGCGCGTACGGCACGGAAGCTCAGGTAGTTGCCGCGATTGACCTCAACGATGCGCTCGGGATGGGCCTGCAGCTCCTTGATATCGACCCCGGCGCAAAAGCCGCGGCCTGCGGCTCGGATCAGTACGCAGCGCACGGTCTCGTTGCGGCCGGCATCCTCGATCAGCTTGGGCAACGCGTTCCAGGCCGCGGCGTCGAAGGCGTTGA
Organism: Aliidongia sp.; assembly: GCA_037200015.1. Classification (GTDB taxonomy): domain Bacteria; phylum Pseudomonadota; class Alphaproteobacteria; order ATCC43930; family CGMCC-115725; genus JAXDMU01. The sequence continues at coordinate 52,601 of JBBCHB010000024.1, forward strand.
CCGGCGGATGGTCGAGCACGATCTCGGCGATGCTGTCGGTGATCTCTAGGGTGATCGGCACGGGGTGCGGCCTCCGGGGTTATAGGGGATTGTCTTGGCGAGGACAGATAGAGGCAGCGGCCCGACCCACCTCACCCCAACCCTCTCCCCCCTAAAGGGCGGAGAGGGAGATTTTGGTGCCGTCGCCCTTAACTCCCTCTCCGCCCTATTGGGGGGGAGAGGGTTGGGGTGAGGTGGGAAGCGCTCCGGCATCATGCCGACACCGTCATCGTCTCGCCGCTCAGCGCCGTCAGACGCTCCCGAGCCTCTGCCACGATCCGCTCGACCAGATCCCGGCAGCTCGGCAGGTCGCGGATCAACCCGCCGATCTGGCCGGTCGCCATGATGCCCTCCTCGGGCTTGCCTTCGACTACGGCGCGTTTGGATCAGCATCGGTGCGTTAGCCGCCATCAGAGCCTGGACCAGGCTGAGGCCGCCATGGCTGCGCATAGACTTCGCGGCCTGGAGCAATTCCGCGAAGGACGCACCCGTTCGGCGCTTCATATCGAGACCGCTTTCGAGTGCGCGCAGCCACATGCCAAGACGGCCGGCCCGTTCGATCCGGGCCAGCACCGCGTTGCGGATCATGCGCTGCGGCAGCCCGTCGAGCTTGGTCGAGACGATGATGTCGTCGACTCCGGCGGCGAGATAGGCCGCCTTGGTCGCCTCCGGCACCGGGCTTTCCTTGGTCAGCAGGAAGCGCGTGCCCATGGCGATGCCGGCCGCGCCATAGGCCAGCGCCGCGACCAGTCCGCGCCCGTCTCGAAACCCGCCGGCAGCGATGACCGGGACCGAGACACTGTCGAGCACCTGGGGCAGCAGGATATTGGTCGCGACCGAGCCGGTATGGCCACCGCCTTCGCCGCCCTGGACCGTGATCATGTCGACGCCGAGCTCGACCATCTTCCGCGCATGCTTGGCGGCGCCGACGGTCGGGATGCACAGGATGCCGGCGTCGCGGAAGCGTTGGATCATCGCCTGGTCCGGCCCACGGCCGAAGCTCACGGCGCGGACGCGTTCGGCAATGATGATGTCGACAATTTCGGCCGCACCCGGCTGGAACATGTGGAAATTTACGCCGAACGGCCGATCGGTCAGCGCCTTGACCCGGCGGACCGCCGGCCCGACCGCGTCCGGCCGCAGCACGGCGCAGGCGAGGAAGCCGAAGGCGCCGGCCTCGGCCGAGGCGGCGACCAGCTCCGGTGTCGCGATCCAGCCCATTGCCGTCTGCACGATCGGATAGCGGCAGCCGAGCCGCGTGCACAGCACTGTCTGGAGCGGATCGGCCATGCCCGCTCAGCCCTCCTTATTCGCCTTGGCCATGGATTTCGCGTCCTGGCCGGCGAGGTGGTTGCCCGAGACCAGGTCGTTATGGGCATGGGCCAGATGGTGCATCTGGAACACCGCATCCATGCCGGTGCGCTTGCCCTGGATATCCTCGATCTGGTTGATCGCCTGCTTGGCCAGCATCAGCCCGAAACGCGGCAAGGTGCTGAGCTTTTCGGCCACGGCGAAGGTCTCGGCATCGAGCTGGTCGCGCGGCACGATGCGGTTGACCATGCCCATCTGATAGGCCCGTTGCACCGGCATACGCTCGCCCAGGAACAGGAATTCCTTGGCGATGCGCGGATGAAGCTCGAACGGATGGGCGAAATATTCGACTCCCGGAATGCCCATGCGCAGCACCGGATCGGCGAAGAATGCGTCGTCGGTCGCAATGATCAGATCGCAGATCCAGGCCAGCATCAGCCCGCCGGCGATGCAGGGCGCCCTGGACCGCGGCGATGGTCGGCTTCGGGATGTCGCGCCAGCGCCGGCACATGCCGAGATAGACTTCTTGCTCGCGCGCATAATTGAACTCGGCGCCCGGTTTGTTGGCATGGTCGTACCAGGGCATCTTGCGGTCCGGCCAGGAGGCGGTGACGTCGCGCCCCGGCGTGCCGATATCGTGGCCCGAGGAAAAATGCTTGCCCGCCCCGCGCAGCACGATGACGCGCACCGTGTCGTCGTTGGTGGCGCGCATGAACAGCTGGTCCAGCGCGTAGGTCATCTGGGAGTTCTGGGTATTGCCGAAGCCGGGCCGGTTCATGGTCAGCACGGCGATGGCGCCGCGCTGCTCATAGAGCACCGGCTCCTCGGTCTCGTAGACGATATCCGCCTGGCGCGGTTCGACCAGATCCGTCATGTCACGGCCTCAGCTGCTGAGCCGGCGGTCGCCGGCGGGGGTCGCCCTTGAACACGGTCTTGCGTAGCCCGTGCGGATCAAGCCGCTCACGGATCACGGCGAGCTGTTCGGATGTCGGGGCCGGCGTGGTCGGGATGGTTTCGGGCCGAACGAGCGGGAAACCGGTATTGTCCTGGACCTGGTCGAAGCCCACGCCGGGATGCAGCGAACGGACGCGGATCGCGTGTTCCGGGCCGCCGAAATCGAGCACGGCCAGATCGGTTACGATCAGCCGCAGATCGAGCCAGGCCGGCTTCTTGCCGCCCGGCCAGCGCGCCGGGTTGTAGCCGGCGCTGCACACGAAATCGACCTCGCCCGCGACCAGCGCCCGGCTGTTATGGGCAGTGATGAAATAGCTGTTCGCGTGATGCACGGAATTGCCCGGATAGCCGCGGACGCCGAGCAGCGCCGCCTTGGGCCGGGCACGCTCGCCGATCGTGCTGATATTGGTCTGGCCGAAGCGGTCGAGCTGGACCGGCACGACCATGGCGTGGCGCTTGCCGCCCCAGAGATTGTCGAAAGTCCGCGCATAGGGCGCCCAGCCTTCGATCTTCGGTAGGTAATCGCCGCGCGGCCCGACCGGCACCGGCTCCGAGACGAAGTAGCATTCGGCGTCGGTCATCGTCAGAGCGGGGTTGATGGTCAGCTTGGCCAGCCCGGCGGCGAGCCGCGGGATCAGCGTGATGCCAGTGGCGAGCAGCTCGCCGTCATCGCGCCAAGCCTCGGCCGCGGCGGTCGGCGACGAGCCGGGCGAAACGGACGGTGCTCATGCAGCCAGGATAGACGAGGCCGCCACTGCGCGCCTAGCTAGACCTTGAGGATGATGCCGCGCCGATAGAAGACGCGCAGGATGCCGTACCAGGCGGCGACGAACAGCAGGGCGAAGGCAAGCGAGGCGACCCGGTCGGGCAGCCACGAGGCCAGAGCGACATCGTAGATCCATTCCTGGATGGCGACCCGCTTGCCGCCATGCGGCACGAGGATCATCTCGTAGATGACGATCGCCATTATTTCGGAACCGAAATAAGCCAGGATTGGATTGACGCCGAAGGCCAGCAGCGGCGGCGTCCACCAAGTCGAGCGGCGCAGATCGACCAGTGCCATGAAGCCGGCGAGCAGCAGGGACGCAAGGCCGCCGGTGAACAGCACATAGGCGCTGGTCCACAAATTCTTGTTGATCGGCAGCCACAGATCCCAGATCAGCCCCGCGATCATGGCGGCGAGGCCGGCGCCGAGCAGACCGGCGATGCGGCGCGGCCAGCGCGGCTCCTGCGCGATCCAGCGTCCGGCGAGCAGGCCGAGGATCAGCGTGCCGATGGCAGGCAGGGTCGAGAGCACGCCTTCCGGATCCCAGGTCTCGCTCTGGCCCCAGAGATGATTGCCCCAGCCGCCCCAATCGAGCAGCGACCGGTCGATCCAGGCGGCCAATGTTCCGGCCGGCTCGGCAATGGCGGCGAGCCCGGTGGCGCCGCTGCCCGGGACCGGCACCAGCATCAGCAGCGCCCAATAGCCGAGCAGCAGTGCGGCGAGCAAGGCAAGTTGGCTGCGCAGCGCGCCGTACAGCGTCAGCAGCCCGCCGGCCAGATAGCAGATGGCGATTCGCTGCAGCACGCCGGGCAGGCGCAGATGCAGCAGTTTGTCGCCGATCGGATGGGTGGCATCGGCGTCGTAGAATGGAAACCAATTCAGGATCAGGCCGAGCAGGAACAGGATCGCCGCGCGCCTTCAGCACCTGCTGCAGCGCGGCACCGCCGCTGGCACGACGCGCGGCCAGCGAGAGATGACACGTGATGCCGGTGATAAACAGGAAGAAGGGGAAGACCAGATCGGTCGGCGTCCAGCCATGCCAGCGCGCATGCTCCAGCGGCGGGTAGATCGCCGACCAGCTGCCGGGATCATTGACCAGCAGCATGCCGGCGACGGTCAGGGCCGCGGAATGCGTCGAGCGAGACCAGCCGCTCCCGGCGTGGCTGATTCACGCCGCCGGGCCGGGCAGGCAGGCGATCCGGCCACGCCGTCCAGTGGTGGTGAAAGCGGCAATCTTCAGCAGCTGCCCGACGGCGAGCGGCACGGGCTCCGCGTAGGTCGAGGCGGCTGTGTCCGGATCGCTGCCATCCAGCGTGTAGCGCAGCACGAAGCCCGGTGTGTCGAGATTGGCGTGAGCCGCGCCGTCCTTCATCTTCAGGCCGGGCACGGGCACGCGGTAAAGCACGCCGCCGAGGAAAACCGTCGAGCCGCGGCAGCTCGCGCTGGCCCAGCCGGTTGGCGAAGCCGTTCCAGGCCGTGTCACGCGCTCCACGCCAGGCTTCACCGGTCAGGCCGATACCCGGGCGCCGGCGTCCAGCCGCGCTCCGCCACCGCGATCAGCCGCGGCAGCAGCAGGTAATCGACCCGCGCCGGGCTGCGCAGCTTCTCGCCCCAGAGCGCGCCCTGGATGCCGCGCAGATTGGCCCGCCCAGCTTCGGTCAAGCGCGTGAGGCCAGAATGCGCGGCCGGATCGACCGGCTGTCCCATGGTGTCGACACTAGGATGGTCGAAGCGATCAAAAGCGAGGAAATCGAATACCTTGCGTAGCTTTGTGAAACCAGCCCAGTAAGCACCCGGTTCCTGCGGCGCTTTCTCATACGCCATATCAAGATAAAGACCGGCACCGTTGCACAGGATCACTTGATAGCCGGCATTGGCCATCTGTTCGGCGACGTCCGGAACGGCCGATTCCCAGAGATTGCGCCAGACATAAGGGGTGAAGCCGGGGCGCTGCGCGGGAGGCACCGGCCGCTCCTTGCCGCCCGATTTGGCGAGCGCGGCCTGCTCCCAGCCGCCATGGCGACACCATGCGCCGACAGGATCCGCCCAAGGCGGGTGAAGAAATATTCCTGCAGCTCCGGGATGGTCGACAGACCCTGCTCGGCCATGAAGCGGCGGCAGGCAGGCGAATTCTCCCAGACGCCGTCCGGCACTTCGTCGCCGCCGATATGCAGCGTCTTCAGCGTGAGACCGGCCTGGCGATAGGCATGCGCCAGATCGCCGACCACCGTCTCGATGAAGCGGTAGCAGGACTCCCGGCCGATGCAGACGACGTTGTCGTGCCAGGCCTGGACCGATTCATAATGCGACTGGTCGTCCCGATCGTGCAGCAGATGCGCCTCGGCCTCTGCCGGCTTGCCCGCGGCGAGCAGCCGGTCATGCCGTGCGGCCATCGCCTTGATCGCGGCGCGGGCATGGCCGGCAGGTCGATCTCGGGGATCACTTCGATATGCCGGGCCTTGGCATAGCGCAGGATCTCGACGAAATCCTTCTGGCTGAAACTCCCGCTGCCCGGCCCATGGCTACGCTCCGGGCCGGAGCCGAAGGAGGGCTGCAGACAGTCGCGCTCGCCCGGCGAAAAGCCGCGGACACTGCCATAGGCAGTCAGCTCGGGCAGCGAGGGCATTTCCAGACGCCAGCCTTCGTCATCGGTCAGATGCAGGTGCAGGGCGTTCATCTTGTAGAGCGCCAGCAGATCGATCAGGCGTAGCACCATGCGCTTGTCCGAGAAGTTGCGCGCGACGTCGAAATGCTGGCCGCGATAGGCGAAGGCCGGCGCGTCCGTGACCCGGCAGAAGGGCAGGGTCAGGCTCGGCTGCGGCGCCCGCCACGCGGCGACCGGCAGCAAATGCAGCACGCTCTGGATGCCGTGGAACACGCCTTGCGCCGTCCGCCCGGCGATACGGACTCCGGCAGCGCCGATCTCCAGCATATAGCCCTGCTCTGCGAAGCCGGGCAGCGCCAGCCCGGGGTCAAGCACAAGTTTCGATCGCGGCAGTGCCGGGCGCGGCGTGGCCGGTTGCCAGGCTGGCGAGCGCCGTGCGCAGGAGCTGGGCCTCGCCGGCCAAAGCGGTGGGGTGCCGGATCTTGGTTGCGGCGCCGATCGCGATCTCGGCCCGGCGGATAGACGGCGTTGGCCGGTTCGGGGTGATGCGCCCGAGCGTCTCCGCCGGCAGCAGCGACAGCCCGGCATTCTGCTCATAGGTCAGGACGGGCGTCTCGCTCGGCAGCTTGTCCTTCGGCCCCCGCGCCAATTGTTCGGGCCGGGTGAAGGGCGCGATAATTGGATCGCCGATGAATTCGGCGACGGCATCCGGTCCGTCCGGGTTGCGGACCCAGGAAGAAACCCTCCGGCGCATCGGTCTCGCAGATTGCCGGCCCGTCGCCGATGAGGCCGAAACCGCCGGGTCTCGCCCGGGCCGAGCGGCACGAAATCCGCCGTCGGCGCCAGCCGGACCAGATCGCCGTCGATATGCTCGATCGCGATGCCGGCACCGGGTTCCGCCTGGGGCAGCGCCGAGGCATTGAAATAAAGCGCCCAATCGCTGCGCGGCAGTGCGGCGACGGCGTGATTGGTCAGGGTCAGTTCGCTGATGAAGCGCCCTTCGCTGAAGCCGTTCGACAGCACTTCGAAGCCGATCGCCAATTGGCTGCCGCCGGGCGGCATCGCAGCCAGGAGCCGCCGGCCGCCGCCCATGAGCAGCGCCGCGCTGAGCCCGGCTGCCGTCAGAAATTCCCGCCGATCGATCTGTTTTGCCCGTCCCGTCACCTGAAACCGCCCCGCTCCTCTGATCGCTATGCGCGCTGGCATCGCCGTCGAGGAATCACGGTATATGAAAGGGATAGCGGGAAGGACGCGTCCAAATCGTCATTTTCGTCAGAGCCCGGCGATCGAACAATCGTGACGAAAATGTCTGAGTTTGGGGGGCTGTTGGTCGTTAAGGAGTCTGAGCCGCTGAAGAGAGTTCCCAATATGGGAATTTCTCTTTGCTTCTGTCTTCGGAACATTTAGCCTGCCGGTATGAACGTGATCGCTCGCAAGCACCTTGTCGAGTTCTGGGCACGGCCCCCCGAAACCGAGCAACCGCTTCGAGCTTGGTTGGTTGCCGCGAAGGCCGCGCAATGGTCGAGCATGGATGCGATCCTTCGAACCTACTCGAAGGCCGGCCCGATCAATTCGGAGCGCTGTGTTTTCGATATTTGCGGCGGCAATTATCGGCTGATCGTGGCTTTCAAGTTTCCGGCCAAGACAGCGTTCATCAAGTTCGTCGGTACACATAAGGCTTATGATCGCATCAATGCTGCGACCGTCAGCCTGTTCTAGGAGGCATCATGCAGGTTTTCCCGATCCACACCGATGCGCACCATGAAGCAGCGCTTGCCCGCATCGAAGAACTCTGGGACGCGAAACCCGGCACCTTGGAACACGATGAAGTCGAGGTGCTTGCCCGTGCTCGTCTCCGCTTATGAAGATCAGCGCTGGCCGGCTTTGCCGCCCGATCCCATCGAGGCCATCCGGTTTCATATGGAGCAGAATGGCCTGCGCCCCAAAGATCTTGGTAAAATTCTAGGCAGCAACAGCCGGGCTTCGGAAATTCTCAACGGCCGCCGGTCGATGACCGTCGAGATGATTCGCGCAATACATGACCGTTGGCAAATTCCCCTGGCCGCGCTGATCGGTGTTTTCGGCCGAGACCCGAGCGGCCTGACCGGCCACCGTCACGCGGCGCGGATGTTCGCCGTGAAGCGGTCGACCTCCTGCTGCAGCGTTTCGGCCTGGTGGGCGAGGTCGTTTGCGGCGGTGAGGAACTGGCCGGCGGTAGCGCCGGTATCGGCCCGCGGCCTCGGTCACGCCGCCGATATTCTGTGCGACGTCCTGGGTGCCGGCGGCCGCCTGCTGGACGTTGCGGGCGATCTCGTCGGTTGCCGAACCCTGTTGGCGCACGGCGTCGGCGATCACGGACACGATCTCGTCGATCCGGCCGATCGTGGTGCCGATGCCCTTGATCGCGCTGACGGCTTCGCTCGAAACCTTCTGCATCGCGGCGATCTGGGCGGAAATCTCCTCGGTCGCCTTGGCGGTCTGGTTGGCCAGCGATTTGACTTCGCTGGCGACGACGGCGAAACCCTTGCCCGCCTCGCCGGCGCGCGCCGCCTCGATCGTTGCGTTCAAGGCCAGGAGATTGGTCTGGCTCGCGATGTCGCTGATCAGCCGTACCACTTCGCCGATGCGCTGCGCTGCGACGGCCAGCCCTTCGACGGTTTCGTTGGTGCGCCCGACCTCCGACACCGCCGCAGTCGTGATGCGCGCCGAATCGGCGACCTGTCGGTTGATCTCGCCGATCGAACTCGACAGCTCCTCGGCCGCTGAAGCGACGGTCTGGACATTCGCCGTCGCATGCGCCGAAGCCTCGGCAACGGTACGCGACTGGCGGTCGGCGCGGCCGGCGACGTCGGACATGCGGCGCGCATCGGTCTGTAGCTTGCCGGCGGCGCCGGAGACGGATTGCACGACGCCATGGATGCTGGCCTCGAAGGCAGTGGCGAGCTGGGCCAGCACGCCGCGGCGCTCGGCCGCCGCCTGGTTGCGCGCCTCGGCTTCATGCGTCTGCAGGCGACGGGCTTCGCGGGCGTGTCGCGGAACACAGTCAGCGCGTCGACCATGCGGCCGATCTCGTCCTGCCGCTGCAGGGTCGGCACGGTCGCATCGACATTGCCCTCGGCCAACGCCGTCATCGCTGCGGTCACCTGCGCCAGCGGGCCGGGTGAGCGAGCGTGCGAGCCACAGTGCCACACCGCCGATCAGCAGGATGGCGGCCAGGAGCCCGAGGCCGAAATGCACGAGCTCGGTCGAGAACTCGGCCTGGACATCGTCGAGATAGAGGCCGCTGGCGATGACCCAGCCCCAGGACGTGCCCTTGACATAGCCGATCTTGGGCACCGGCTGGTCGAAGCCGGGCTTGGGCCACAGATAGGAAACGAAGCCGCCGCCGTTCTTCTTGCCGGCCTCGGCAAAGGCGACGAAGAGCCTGAGGCCGTTCGGATCCTTCGTCTCGGCCAGGTTCTTGCCGTCCAGCTCCGGCTTGATCGGATGGGCGATCATGGTCGGCGTCGTGTCCTGGAGCCAGAAATACTCGGCGTTGTTGTCGCCGTAGCGCAGCGCCTTCACGGCGGTTTTGGCCTGGGCCTGCGCCTGTTCCTCGGTCAACGCTCCGGTTTTCGCCTGCTGCTCGAAATAGGCGACGACGCCACTGGCGACCTCGACGACATGCTGAACCTTGTTCTCGCGATCGGTCATCATGCGCGCGCGCAGGCCGAAGGCCGCGACGGCGACGGCACCGACCAGGCAGATCAACGCGACCGCCGTCAGCGCCTGCAGCTTCCAGGAAATTTTCAGATCGTCCAGCTTCACCGGCATCCTCCCAATTTTTCGATCGAGCATGCCTGGGACAAAGCGAAGGAAACCTTACCGGCCGGACATCAGGCGCCCTTGAACATAGGTCGCCCGGACGGCGCGATCGTCGCCCAGGATCATCAGGACGAAGAGCTCGTCTTCAAGCTGGCTGGCCGTCTGCATCCGATACGCCATGGCCGGCGTCGCCCGCGCATCGAGCACGACCAGATCGGCCCAGCTGCCGATTGCCAGCGTGCCGATCTCGTCCTCCAGCCCGAGCGCCAGCGCGTTGCCCCGCGTGATCTGGTGCAAGCCGGCCAGCGGCGACAGGTTCTGGCCCTGGAGCTGCAGCACCTTGTAGGCCTCGGCCGCCGTTGCCAGCATGGAATAGCTCGTGCCGCCGCCAACATCGGTGGCAAGCGCGATCCGGACCGGCGGATGATGCCCGGCCAGCCGCGCCCGATCGAACAGCCCGCTGCCGATGAACAGATTGGATGTCGGGCAGAACACCGCGACCGAGCCGCTTTCGGCGAGCAGCCCGATCTCGGCCTCGCCGAGATGAATGCAATGGCCGAACAATGAGCGCGGACCGAGCAGCCCATGCCGGCGATAGGTGTCGGTATAGCTGGCGGCCTCGGGGTAGAGCGCCCGGGCCGCTGCGATCTCGGCATGGTTCTCGGCAAGATGCGTCTGCAGATAGGTGCCGGGATGCTCGCCGAGCAGCGCGCCGGCCGCGTCGAGCTGGGCCGGGGTCGAGGTGATGGCGAAGCGCGGCGTCACTGCGTAGCGCTGGCGGCCGCGCCGTGCCAGCGCGCGATCAGCGCCTTGCTGTCGTCATAGCTCGACTGGACAGTATCGAGCAGGCCGGCGGGCGCGTGCCGGTCCATCATCACCTTGCCGGCGATCATGCCGGTGCCGAGCCGTTCGCTCTCGGCGAAGAAGGCCTCGACTGATTGCGTGTGGACCGAGCCGTAGACTACGGCGCTGGTCGTACCGTTGCGCAGCAGCTCCTGCAGGAAGAACCGTGCGCCGGCCTCGGCATGGGCCGGATCGCCGTATTTCTGCTCTTCGACGAAGGTGTATTTTTCCAGCCATTCCAGGAGCTGAGCGCCATAGGAGGCGATGACCTGGGTCTGCGGCAGATGGATATGCGGATCGATGAAGCCGGGCAGGATCAGCTGGTCCGGATAGTGCTCGATCGCGGCGCCCGGCGGCAGGGTCGGCAACAGATCGGCCGCCGGACCGAGCGCCGCGATGCGGCCGTGTTCGACGCGGATAATGCCGTCTTCGATGTAGTCGTAGCTTGCGCTGTCATCCGGCCCGGCCGGTTCCGCGTGGAAGCCGAACAGCCGGCCGCGCAGGATCGCGTCAGCCACCGGCGGCCGCCGCTTCGGTCCAGCGGGCGAGCACTTCGCGCTCCGCCTCGGTGATCTCGGTCACATTGCCAGGCGGCATGGCGTGGGACAGCACGGATTCGAGCCGGATCTGCGCGGCATGGCGGCGGATCTCCTCGGGCGTGTCGAGCCGGACGCCGCGCGGTGCAGTGGCAAGGCCGTCCCAGACCGGCTCGGCGGCGTGGCACATGATGCAGCGGCCGGTGATGATCTCGTCCGCGGCCGCTTCGGTCACGGCGGCCGGCGTGGCGGCGGCTTCGGCCGGGGCAGGGCCGCGCAGGCTGAGTCCGATCGCGGCCAGCATGCAGGCCGCGGCAACGGCCCAGCTCCACCAGGGGCGCGGCAGCCCGGCATGCTGGCGGTTGAAGAAATGCCGGATCGACGCGCCCGCGATCAGCACCAGCGCCACCACGGCCCAGGCGTCGCGCGTGCCGAAGGCGGTCGGGTAGTGGTTGCTCAGCATCAGGAACACAACGGGCAAGGTCAGGTAGTTGTTGTGCAGCGAGCGCTGCTTGGCCTGTTTGCCGAGTGCCGGATCGGGTGTCTGGCCGGCCAGCATTGCGGCGATCGTCTTGCGCTGGTTCGGCATGATGATCAGTAACACATTGGCCGTCATAATCGTGCCCACCAGCGCACCGGTCTGCAGCATGGCGCCGCGACCGCTGAACAGATGGCTCAATCCCCAGGCGCCGGCGACCAGGAACACGAACCCCACAATGGCCAGCGCGCCGGTGTGGCGGCCGAGCGGCGAGCGGCACAGCAGATCATAGGCGATCCAGCCGCCGGCCAGGGCTGCCAGGCTGAACAGGACAGCCTGCAGCGGCGTCAGCACCTGTACGGCCGGATCGATCAGGAACAGATCGGCGCCGCGATAATACAGCACGACCAGCAGGAAGAAGCCGCTGAGCCAGGTCGTGTAGGATTCCCATTTGAACCAGGTCAGCTCTTCGGGCAGCCGGTCGGGCGCCACCAGATATTTGACCATGTGATAGAAGCCGCCGCCATGGATCTGCCAAGCTTCACCGGCCGCGCCCTTCGGCAGCGCATCCTGTCGCTTCAGGCTGGCGTCAAGATGAATGAAGTAAAAAGACGAGCCGATCCACGCCATTGCTGCGACGACATGCAGCCAGCGCAGCATGAAATTGACCCACTCCCAAATAATCGGTTCCACACCCGTCACTTGTCTGGCATCTTTCTTGCTTTGTCTGCGCGGCTTTCGAGGATCGAACGAAGGGAAAGCGTAAGGATGGCAGCCTAGGACCGGCCGGGCAACGCGGTAACCCGGACCCTCATGTCAACAGTTTCAAGAAATTCGGTAAAATCAGGAGAGCGGCGGGCCATGGCCTTGCTCGAGAACATGCGGATCTTCGTGCGCGTCGTCGAATTAGGCAGCCTCTCGGCCGCCGGGCGCAGCGTGCGCATGTCGCCGGCCGTAGTCAGCAACCGGATCCAGCAATTGGAGGAGCAGCTCGGCGTCCGCCTGCTGAACCGCACGACGCGCCAGCTGCAGCTGACCGAAACAGGGCAGGTCTACTACGACAGCTGCCTCGAAGTGATCGACGCGGTCGAGCGTGCGCAGAACAGCATCGCCAAGGTCGGCGCGTCGCCGTCGGGCAGCTTGCGCCTGACCGCGCCGCTCGGTTTCGGCCGTCGCATCCTGGCGCCGATGGTGCCGGTGTTCCGTACCGCCTTTCCGCTGATCGAGACCCGGCTGCGCCTGTCCGATCACATGCTGGATCTGCTGCATGAAGGCATCGACGTGGCGATCCGCATGGCCGTGCTGGAGGATTCGAGTCTGGTCGTGCGCAAGCTGGGCGAGTTGCGCCGCGTGCTGGTCGCCGCCCCCGGTTATCTCGACGCGCATGGCCGGCCGGAGCGGCCGGAGGATCTGCTGCATCACAATTGCCTGCTGCTGCGGTTTCCCGGCTCGAAGCAGTTCAAATGGACGCTGAATACGCCGGACGGCCCGACCAAGTTGGCCGTCGCCGGGCATTTCGACGCCGATGACGGCGATGTGCTGACGCATTGGGCATTGGCCGGGCAGGGCATCGTCATGAAGCCGGTCTGGGAAGTGGCCGATGCCTTGCGCAGCGGTGCGTTGGTGCCGGTGCTGCCCGATTTCCGCCGCTGCCGGTAACGCTGGCCGTGCTCTATCCGCACCGCAACCTGCTGCCGGCCAAGGTGCGCGCCTTCACCGATTTCTTCGTCGAGCACGCGCGGGCGAGCCTGCTCAGCCTGGCGCCGGATAGTTTTCTCTGAGGAGAAGCGCTTCGTCGCCACCGGCTCGGACGAGAGCGACGGCTCGCGCATCGAAACTTACGAAGATCAAGGCGCCCAGACGCCGCCCTTCGAACGCGATCACGCCGTCGGCGAAGTCTCCGCCCGCTTCGAGCATGGCCAGCCCGGCCTCCGTCGCAGGCCGGTCAACCAAGACAGTCGCGCTGCCGATCAACCGGCGGATTGCATCGGCGATGTCGGCCGCCTGCCGCTTGTACAGTCGGGCCAAAACCCAGACAAATTCGCAGAGGACGGGCAGTGTTACGGCGATGCTTTCTGCATCGCGCAGCAGCGCGGTTGCGATGGCGGCCTGTTCCGGATCGTCTTGGACGGCGACGCGGACAAGGATATTGGTGTCGGCGGTAAGCTTCACCGACTGCCGGCCCAGCCTTGCTCGATGACCTCGTTGATCTCCTCGATCGACCGCGGCTTGGTGTCCGGGCGCTCAAGGCAACCGATGAAGCTGTCGATCGACGCGCTCGACTTGGCGGCCCTGACCTGAGCATGTCCTGACGGCAGCAGATCGACCTCGATCTTGTCACCGGGGACGACGCCCAGGTGATCGAGCACTTCCTTCCGAAGGGTGACCTGACCTTTGGCGGTCACCGTCAATACGCGTTGCATAGTGGCCTCGATCGAAGGTATTTCCGTAAAGTAAGGCGATTTTGCCTTACGATCAAGGCCTGCCGATCGCAATCGCCAGCAGCGTCACCGCCCGATCAATCTCGTCCTCGGTTGTGCCACGGCCGAGGCCGAAGCGCAGGCTGCCATGGGCCAGATCCGGTGAGAGGCCGATGGCAGTCAGCACGGGCGAGGGGCCGGCGCCGCCGCTGGCGCAAGCCGAACCGGTGGCGATGGCGAGATCGGGCAGGTCGAGCAGCAGATCCGCCGCGTCGATGCCGGGGATCGCGACATTGAGGCAACCGGGCAGGCAGCCGATTTGCGGGCTGTTGCGCCGAAGCCCGGGCAGCGCCGCCGCGAGGCCGGTCCAGAGCCGCTCGCGTAGCGTCGTGATCCAGGCCGCATCCCGCTCGCACCGTTCCGCGGCCAGCGCGCAGGCGGCACCGAACCCGACGGCGAGAGCCACTGGCACCGTGCCGGGACGCCGTCCTTCCTGCTGGCCGCCGCCTTGCAGCAGCGGTTTCAGGTCCAGCTCGTCGCGGATATAGAGCGCGCCGATGCCCATCGGGCCGTAGAGCTTATGTCCCGACAGGCTGAGCAGATCGATGCCGAGTGCCCGGACGTCGAGCACCGCCGTCGCGGGCGACTGCACTGCATCGCTGTAGAAGATTGCACCGGCGCGCCGGCACAGCGTGCCGATCTCCGCAACAGGCTGCAGAGTGCCGATCTCGTTATTGGCGCTCATCACCGAGACCAGAACCGGTCCCCGCTCAAGGATCTTCACCAGCGCCCCACTATCGAGCCGGCCGGTGCCGTCGACCGGCACGACATGCGTTTCGTGTCCGCGAGCCGCCAACACCGGCAGACAGGCTGTGACGCTGGCATGCTCGATTGCCGAGGCCGCGACCGGCCAGCCTGCCGGCGCGGCGCCGAGCAGCGCCAGATTGTTCGCTTCGGTCGCCCCGGAGGTGAAGACGATCTCGCCCGGTCGCGCGCCGATCAGCGCCGCGACCTGGCCGCGCGCCCGCTCGACCGCCTCCGCCGCCCGCCAGCCGGCTCGATGTGTCGCGGCATGCGGGTTGCCGACCGCCGCAGGATCGAGCCAGGGCAGCATCGCCGCCAGCACGGCCGGATCGAGCGGCGTCGAGGCGAGATGGTCGAGATAGATCGGGGCGGTCATTTCTCATACGCCAATTCAACGGAGTCGAACTGAAACGTAACACGAGGCTCGTCCGGAAAGCCGCGCTCATAGGGCCGACCGTGACGACGCATTGCGGTCGTCCGGACAGCCCTGGCCGAGCGGAGGCTAGCGACCGTCGATCGAAAGTGACCGGGCTCGCCCGGCACGATGGCGTAGTGCCAGGCGGCAGGCGGTCGCGAGCACGACGATCCACAGCCCCGCGGCACAGAGCAACTCGCTCGATACGGTCGACGTGCCGAGAAGGCCGTCGCACAGCGCGAGGAGGGTCAGTAGCGTCGCCCCGATCTCCAGCAGAAAGAGACTCGGGCGGCGATTGGCGCCCAGTCGGTGAAGGCGACGGACGGCACGCTGCAGCAGCTGTACAGCTCCGCCCCGCTTGGTCTCAGTCTTTTCCATACATCGAGAATGGGCGAGACCGCGGTGAAAAATCCATATCGCGAGGCTGCCGGGGATATTCACCAACCATATAAGCCGTGGGTTAGCCGGCCCGCTCTGCGGATAGCCGCCGGGCGAGGGGTTCCAGCGTCAGGCCTTGAACGACGATCGAGAACACGACGATGCCCCAGGCGATGGTCAGGATCGGCGCCTTGCCCGGCCCATCCGGCAAGGAGAGCGCCATTGCGACCGAAAGGCCGCCGCGCAACCCGCCCCAGGTCAGGATGGCGAGCGTGGCGAACCGGTCCGGCAGGCGCAGGCTCAAAGGCAAAGCGGAAAGTGCGACGCTCAGCCAGCGGATGACCAGCACGGCCGGGCTCATGGCGAGCATGGCGAGGATGCTGCGTCCGTCCAGGTCGATCGCCGCGATCTCCAAGCCGATCAGCAGGAAGAGCAAGGCATTCAGCACCTCCTCGACCAGGCGCCAGAAGGTCGCGAGGTGCTGGCGCGTGGCCCCGCTCATCATCGCCAGCGCCATGCCATGATTGCCGATCAGGATGCCGGCGACGACGACCGCGATCGGCCCCCGAGACACCGAGGATGCCGGCCAGGCTATAAGTTGCTGACGCGAGCGCCAACGAGATGATCAGCTCGACATTGTAGTCGTCGATCCGCTGCAACAATAGGAAGGCGAGATAGCCCAGCCCGAGCCCGAGCAGCCCGCCGCCGAGGGCTTCGAGCAGGAACAGGAAGAAGACGCGCCCGGCACCGATATCGGCCATGGCTGGACCGGTCGCGAGCGAGAGCATGAGCGTGAACAGCATGACGCCGACCCCGTCGTTGAACAGGCTCTCGCCGGCCACGGTCGCCTGGAGATGGCGTGGAATGCCGACCCGCTTAAGCGCGTCGAGCACCGAGACTGGGTCGGTCGGCGAGATCAGCGCGCCGAACACCAGACACCAGGCTGGCGACAGGCCGAGTCCGAGCAGCCGGGCGGTGCCATACAGCGCCACGGCCACGAGCCCGGTCGACAGGATCGTGCCCAGCGTGGCGAGCGTCAGGATGGTCCATTTGCGAGCCAGGAGATCGGCCGAGTCGATGTTGAGCGCCCCGGCGAAAAGCAGAAAGGCGAGGAAGCCGTTGAGCAGCGTGGCTGGGAATTGACGCTGGCGACCAGTGCGCGGATCGCCGGCTTCAAACCGAGCGCGGGCAGGGCCGCATCGAGTGCGATGAGCGCAAGCGTGCCGCCGACGGCGCCGACCAGCAGGCCGATGGTCAAGGGCAGCCGTAGCAATCGGTGGTTCAGATAGGCGAGGCCGGCCGCCACCACGAGCAGGAGGGCGAGCAGGTCGAAGGGCGAATGCACGGAATTGGCCTTACAGGATTATGGGATCGGGCGGCTGTCGCCGGCCGGTTATTCGTCGCCCAGGAAATGAAGGATCGCGAAGTTGAACTGTTTCGGGTCCTGCAGGAAGGCGAAATGACTCGCATTGGGCAGGATCAGCAGCCCGGCATGCGGGATCGTCGTTGCGATATATTCGGTGTGCTCGCGCTTGATCGCCTCGTCATGATCGCCGTCGACGACCAGGATCGGCGTGTCGATCGCCTTGAGCTCGGCATCGCTCCAATTCGGCTGCGCGTTCCACATATGCGAGATCTGGTCGAGGAAGCCGTCGAAATCCTCCGGCGTCGCCGAATTCCTCGCGTATTCGTGGCGGGCACGGTCGATGAAAGCCGCGAAGGTGGGGTTGGTCTCGGTATCATCCTTGACGCCCGAAGTCGCGGTATTGGCGGCGAAGGCGAAGACCTTGCCCACCCGCTCCTTGTGGCGCAGCGCGAGATCGATGCCCAGGATCGCGCCGTCGCTCCAACCGACGATATCGGCCCTGGCGATCTTGAGTTCGTCCATCAGCGCGACGACGTCGTCGGCCATCAGATCATAGCCATAGGGGCGCTGGTCCCGCGTGCTGCGGCCGTGGCCACGGCTGTCCATCAGGATGACGGTGTGATGCGCGGCGACAGCCGGCACCTGATTGCCCCAGTAATCAGTATTCGCCAAGCCGCCGTGGAGGAAGATCACCGGGCTGCCCTTGCCGTAGATCGCATAATGGATGCTGATGCCGTTGACTTGCGCCTGCCCGCTGCGCTTGGCGGCGATCGGCGCCGGCGTCGGCGGCAGGATCTGCCAGCGCTCCGCGGCGAAGGCCGGCCGAGCAGTGAGTAACATGACGAGAACGAGCAGGAGGCTGCGCATAGACCGGTCCGAGCGGTAAGTCTTGTCCAGTGACGAGCTTTCCGCCTTTCGGTCTTGTCCGCAAGCTGGGAACGTGATCGGCCGGGTCGGCGCGCTGCTACCGCCCTACCGTTGTCACGACGATCTCCGCTGCGACCAGCGCCGCGATCACCTCCGGCCGCTTGTCGCGCACCGGGACCAGGCCGATCGGACAAGTGAGGCGGGCCAGATCGGCCGAATCATGGCCGCGCGCGGCATACCAACGCTCGAATCGGCGACGCTTGGTCGTCGAGCCGATCAGGCCGAGATAGCGGAAATCGCCGCGCAGCAGCGCCGCTTCGGCCAGGTCGAAATCGAGGGCGTGGCTGTGGGTCAGGACGAGGAAGCTGGAGCCCGGCCCGGCCTCGGCGATCAGATCGACCGGACGGTTCGCGATGATCGGCGCTACCCCCGCCGGGATCGGATCGGGAAATTCTCCGGCGCGGCTGTCGACCCAGGTCAGGCGCAGCGGCAGCAGAGACAGCGCCTGGGCGATTGCCTTGCCGGTATGGCCGGCGCCGAACAGATAGACGGCGGGGGCGGTGGCGCGCTCGTCGAATTCGAGCTGCGCCAGTCTTTCGGCCAGATCCGGCCCGGCGCGCTCCAGCCGCAGCACGACATGGCCGCCGCAGCACTGGCCGATCGCGGCGCCGAGCGGCACCTCCATGGAGCCGCTTGTCTCGCCGGTTTCGATCATCGCGCGAGCGGCCTTGACCGCTTCGAGTTCCAGCCTGCCGCCGCCGACCGTGCCGCACAGGCCGGCGCGGCCGACCAGCATGCGCGTACCGGCTTCGCGCGGGGTCGAGCCGCGGGTCGCGGCGACGGTCACGAGCACGGCCGGCTCGCCGCGTCCGAGCCAGGCGGAAAGCGTCTCGGCCAAGCTTGTCATGGCGTCGCGGCACGGCGTTTCAGCCGCTCCAGGCAGAACAGCACGCGCTCCGGGGTCGCCGGCGTATCGAGCTGCGGGCAGAGCCGGTAATCGGCGACGCTGGCGATCGCGTCCGACAGCGCGTGCAGCACGGAGGCGCCGAGCATCAGCGGCGGCTCGCCGACCGCCTTGGAGCGGTAGATCGTCGGTTGGCGATTAGCGCCGTCGAACAGCCGAACATTGAACACCGGCGGGCAATCGCCGCAGGCCGGGATCTTGTAGGTGCTGGGCGCATGGGTGCGCAGCCTGCCTTCAGCATCCCACCACAGCTCCTCGGTCGTCAGCCAGCCGGCACCCTGGATGAAGCCGCCTTCGATCTGCCCGAGATCGATCGCCGGATTCAGCGAGCGGCCGACATCATGCAGGATATCGACCCGGTCGAGGGTATATTCGCCGGTCAGCGTGTCGATCGTGACTTCCGATACCGCGGCGCCATAGCCGAAATAATAGAACGGGTTGCCGCGCCCGGCCGCACGGTCCCAATGGATGTCTGGTGTCTTGTAGAAGCCGGTCGAGGACAACGAGACGCGCGCGCGGTAGGCCTGCGCCGTGAGCTCGCCGAAGCCCATCTCCTGGCTGCCGATGCGCACCCGGTTGGGCAGGAACACGATATCCTCACGGGCGACATGCCAATGCCCGGCGGCGAATTCGATCAGCCGTTCCTTGATCGTGCGGGCCGCCGCTTGCGCCGCCATGCCGTTGAGATCGGCACCGGACGAGGCCGCGGTCGCCGAGGTGTTCGGCACCTTGCCGGTATTGGTCGCGGTGATGCGGATGCGGTCGAGATCGAGCTGGAACTCCTCGGCCACGACCTGGGCCACCTTGGTGTAGAGCCCCTGGCCCATCTCGGTGCCGCCATGGTTCAGTTGGACGCTGCCATCGGCATAGACATGGACCAGTGCTCCGGCCTGGTTGAAATGCGTCGCGGTGAAGGAGATGCCGAACTTGACCGGGGTCAGCGCGATGCCCTTGCGCAGCCATGGGCCTGTCGCATTGTGGGCGCGGATCGCGGCGCGCCTCGCCTGGTAGTCGACGTTCTCCTCCAGCTCGGCGATCAGTTCGGGCAGGATGTTGTCGGTGACGATCTGGTGATAGGGCGTCACGTTGCGGTCGGCTGTGCCGTAGAAATTCAGCTTGCGGATCTCCAGCGGATCTTTGCCGACGGCATAGGCGATTTCTTCGATGATGCGCTCGGCCGCGACGACGCCCTGCGGGCCGCCGAAGCCGCGGAAAGCCGTGTTCGACACTGTGTTGGTCTTGAGCGGCAGCGAGCGGATCAGCACGTCCGGATAGAAATAGGCGTTGTCGCCGTGGAAGCAGGCGCGGTCGGTGACCGGGCCCGAAAGATCCGCCGAATAGCCGCAGCGCGCGGCCAGTAGCAGATCGACGCCGTGGATCCGGCCGTCCTGGTCGAAGCCGACGCGGTAATCCGCTTCGAAATCATGGCGTTTGCCGGTGATGCGGAAATCGTCGTCGCGGTCGGGGCGCAGTTTGGCGGCGCGGCCGGTCAGGCGCGCGACCAGAGCCGCGGCGGCGGCAAAGAGATTGGCCTGGGTTTCCTTGCCGCCGAAGCCGCCGCCCATGCGCCGGGCCTCGACGGTGACGGCATGCGAGGGGACGTGCAGCACATGGGAGACGATATGCTGGATCTCGCTCGGATGCTGGGTCGAGCTGTGGACGAGCATGTCGCCGTCCTCGCCCGGGATGGCGAGCGCGATCTGGCTTTCGAGATAGAAATGCTCCTGCCCGCCGATTGCGATGCGGCCTTCGAGCCGGCGTGGGGCGGCCGCAATGGCGGCAGCGGCATCGCCGCGTTCGAGCCGCAGCGGACTGAACACCAGCTTGGCCTCGGGCCGGGCGGCGGCAATGTCGAGCACCGGGTCGAGCCGGTCATAGGTGATCTCGGCCAGGGTGGCGGCGCGGCGCGCCTGCTCGCGCGTCTTGGCGGCGACGGCGAAGATTGGCTGGCCGACGGTTTCGACTAGCTCGGTCGCGAAGAGCGGCTCGTCGCCGAGGCCCATGCTGCCGACATCGTTGCGGCCCGGAATATCGGCAGCGGTGACGACGCGCACCACACCCGGCGCCGCCGCGACCTTGGCGAGGTCGATCGAGCGGATGTGGGCATGCGCGACGGTGGAAAGACCGAGATAGACGTGGAGAAGCCCGGCCGGCTCCGCGATATCGTCGATATAGATCGCCTCGCCGGCGACATGCTTATGCGCGCTGTCGTGGCATTGCGACGCGTGAACGCCGCCTTGGATCCGTTTCCGCTCGGTTATCGGCGCCTCAGGCATGGGCCAGGCTCCGGTCGCCGACCAGCCGCGTCTCGGCCGCGGGATCGCTCGTCTCGACGAAGAATTTCAGCAGCAGATTGGACGCGACCGTGGCGCGATAGGCGGCGGAGGCGCGCCAATCGTCGAGCGGCGTGAAATCGCCGGCCAGCGCAATCCGCGCCGCTTCGATGGTCGCGCGCGTCCAGGTTTGGCCGAGCAGGGCCTGCTCGGCCCCGGCCGCGCGCTTCGGCGTGCCGGCCATGCCGCCGAAGGCGATGCGGATGCGCGCGACCCTTGCCTGCGGCCAACTCGACCAGGAAGGCGCCGCACACGGCGGAGATGTCCTGGTCGAAACGCTTGGTGATTTTATAGGCGCGAAACTTGGTCTCGCCGGTAAGTTTCGGTATCGAAACGAATTCGGCGATCTCGCCTTTCTGGCGGTCCTGCTTGCCATAGGCCAGGAAGAAGTCTTCGAGCGGCAGGCTGCGCCGGGTCTCGCCCTGGCGCAGCACCAGCGTGGCGCCGAGCGCGATCAGTGCCGGCGGCGTATCGCCGATCGGCGACCCATTCGCGATATTGCCGCCGATCGTCCCGACATTGCGGACCTGCAACGCCCCGAGTCGACGCAGCAGTTCGCCCAGATCCGGATAGAGCCGGGCCAGCGCCGGCAGAGCTTCGCTATAGGTGACGCCGCTGCCGATCTCGATCGCGGTTTCCGTCTCCTCGATCCGGCGCAGTTCCGCGACCCGGCCGAGATAGATCACGCTCGGCAGCACGCGCTGGAACTTGGTGACCCAGAGCCCGACATCGGTGGCCCCGGCGACCAGCGTGGCATCCGGTTCGGCCGCCAGCAGCGCGGCCAAAGCGGCCAGCGTTCCCGGCGCATGGAAGCGCCGTCCGGCCGCGCCGATCGACAGCGTCTCGTCGTCCCGCAACGCCTGCAGCTGCACCGTCGCATCGGCCGGCCGATCCGCCGGCAGATCATACATCGCATGGGCCGCGGCGATGATCGGGGCGTAGCCGGTGCACCGGCACAGATTGCCGGCCAGCACATCCTTGATCCGCTGCGTGCCGGGCCGGTCCTCGTTCAGCCACAGCGCAAAGAGCGACATGACGAAGCCCGGCGTGCAGAAGCCGCATTGCGAGCCGTGGCTATCGACCATCGCCTGCTGCACCGGATGCAGCGAACCGTCCGGCCGCTTCAGATGCTCGACCGTCAGCAATTGGCAGCCATCGAGCGTCGCCAGGAACCGGATGCAGGCATTGACAGCTTCATAGCAGACGCGGCCGCCGGCCAGCCTTCCGACCACGACCGTGCAGGCGCCGCAATCGCCTTCGGCGCAGCCTTCCTTGGTCCCGGTCAGCCGCTCCTCGATCCGCAGCCAGTCGAGCACGGTCAAGGTCGGATCGACCGTTTCGATCTCGCGCAGCGTGTCGCCGAGGAGGAATCTCAGCGTGCGGCGCATGGGGCTCGCTCGTGAGCTCTTCCGGCGCGACCCACCTCACCCCGACCCTCTCCGCCCTTCAGGGGGGAGAGGGATTTAGGGTGAGGTGGGCTGCCGTAGCTGCGAAATGCTTCGAACATCATTCAGCTGCCGCGATAGGTCGAATAGGCATAGGGCGAGACCAGCAGCGGCACATGGTAATGCTGGTCGCTCGCGGCCATGCCGAAGCGGATGCGGATCTCGTCGAGGAAGGGGGGCTCGGTCAGCGCCACGCCCTGTGCGCGGAAATATTCGGCAGTGGCGAAAACCAGCTCATAGCGGCCGGGCCGGAAATCGTCGCCGGCGAGCAGCGGCCGATCGCAGCGGCCGTCTTCATTGGTCCGCATGCGCGCGAGTTCGTGCCGCGTCTCGCCTTCGACGGCATAGAGGGTCACGGCAATGCCAGCGCCCGGCCGGCCCGCGGCCGTGTCCAGAATATGCGTCGTGAGCCGGCCACCTTCTGTCATGGGAACTCCAAATCCACTGCCGCCGCTGGTCTCGTGCAAGGTAGCAAGAGCAAAGTCTGGACCAAGCCGGCGCGCTTGTCATATCGGGCGTTCGCAGGGCTAGACTATTCCATGCAGCCTGCCACCCTCTCCAGCTATGGCCGGACCGAAGGAGTTTCAAGAAATGCTGGAAACCGAAGCGCTTCGGTCTTGCGTAGAGTTAGCTCGCACAGAATTGTCCGGGGCGAAGGGGGTAGCGGTCTTGTCTTCGAATTACCCGCGCGATCTCGTGGGCTATGGGCGCAATCCGCCCAAGGCGGATTGGCCGGGCGCGGCGCGGCTGGCCGTGCAGTTCGTGCTGAACTACGAAGAGGGTGGCGAGAACTGCATCCTCCATGGCGACGCCACCTCGGAGAGTTTCCTGTCCGAGATCGTGGCCGCGCAGCCGCTGCCCGGCGTCCGGCACATGTCGATGGAATCGCTCTACGAATACGGCTCGCGCGTCGGTGTCTGGCGGTTGCTGCGGCTGTTCGAGACGAAGGGCATCCCGCTCACCATCTTCGCCGTCGCCATGGCGGCAGAGCGCCATCCGGCGGTGATCAAGGCGATGGTCGAGGCCGGGCACGAGATCGCCAGCCACGGTTTCCGCTGGATCAATTATCAATATGTCGACGAGGCCGAGGAACGCGCCCATCTGCACCAGGCCATGGTCATCCTGGAGCAGGTCAGCGGCCAGCGCCCGTCTCGGCTGGTATACCGGCCGGACCAGTCCGAACACCCGCCGCCTGGTCGCCGAATATGGCGGCTTCCTCTACGATGCCGATGCCTATGACGACGATCTGCCGTATTGGACGCGGGTCGAGGGCAAGCAGCAGCTGATCGTGCCTTATACGCTCGACGTCAACGACATGCGCTTCGCGTCGCCGCAGGGCTTCAATTCGGGCGACCAGTTCTTCGCCTATCTCAAGGACAGCTTCGACGCGCTCTATCGCGAGGGCGCCGAGACGCCGCGCATGATGTCGGTTGGGCTGCATTGCCGGCTGGCCGGCAAGCCGGGCCGGATCATGGCGTTGGAGCGCTTCATCGACTACGCCAAAAGCCATGAAGCCGTCTGGTTCTGCCGCCGGGTCGAGATCGCCCGGCATTGGCACGAGCACCACAAGCCGGCCCAAGGCCCAGCATGAGCGCCGCCGATCGCGCCGGTTTCGTCGCGCGCTTCGGCGGTGTGTTCGAGCATTCGCCCTGGATCGCCGAAGCGGCCTTCGATGCCGGCCTGCCGGCCGATGCCGGCAGCGCGGACGGGCTGCATCGCGCACTCTGTGCCGTGCTGGCGACGGCCGGACCGGACCGCAAGCTGGCGCTGCTGCGCGCGCATCCAAGCCTGGCCGGGAAGCTTGCGCTCGCCGGCGGGCTGACGGCGGCGTCGAGTGCCGAACAGGCGAGCGCCGGGCTCGATCGCTGCACGCCGGCAGAATTCGACCGCTTCCAGACGCTGAATGCCGGCTATGAGGCGAAATTCGGCTTCCCCTTCATCTTGGCGGTGCGCGGCGTGCCGCGGCAGGCGATCCTCGACGCCTTCGAGCAGCGCATCGGCAATGACCGGGATAGCGAATTCGCCACGGCACTCGCTCAGGTCGAGCGGATCGCTCTGCTCCGTCTGCGGGAGCTGCTGCCGTGACCGACGATTTCGGCCCGGCGCTGATGGCGCGGCTCGACGAATTCGCCGGTTTCACCGACGAACCGGGCGTGCTGACCCGATTCTATCTCTCGCCCGCTCATCGCCGTGCGGCCGACCAGTTGATGCGCTGGATGGCGGAGACCGGCATGACGGCGCGGCTTGATGCTGCTGGCAATGTCGTCGGGCGTTATGAGGGCGCCGAGCCCGGCCTGCCGGCGCTGCTGCTTGGCTCGCATATCGACACGATCCGCAACGCCGGAAAATATGACGGCAATTACGGCGTGCTTGCCGCCCTGGCCGCAGTCGAGGCGCTGCAGCGGCAGGGTACGCGCCTGCCCTTCGCCATCGAGATCATCGGTTTCGGCGACGAGGAGGGCGTGCGCTTCCCGGTCACCATGACCGGCAGCCGCGCCATGGCCGGCCGGCTCGATCCGGCGGTGTTGCAGCTGCAGGACACCGACGGTACGCGAATGGCCGACGCACTCGCCCGCTTCGGCGGCGATCCGGCGGCGATCGATCTGTGTACGCGCCGGCCGGACGAACTGCTTGCTTATGTCGAGCTGCATATCGAGCAGGGGCCGGTGCTCGAAGCGGCCGGGCTGCCGGTCGGCATCGTCACTGCGATCAATGGCGCCTCGCGCTTCGAGGTGACCCTGGCCGGCCAGTCGGGCCATGCCGGCACGGTACCGATGGCGTTGCGCCGCGATGCTGTCGCGGCGGCAGCCGAGATGATCCTGGCGATCGAGCGCCTGGCGCTGGAGACGCCCGATCTGGTGGCGACGGTCGGCCGCGTCTCGGCTCAGCCCGGCGTCGTCAATGTCGTGGCGGGAGGCGCCGGCTTCACGATCGATCTGCGCTCGCCGAGCGACGCAGTACGGGTCAGCGCAACAAAACTTCTGACCGAACGGCTCAAGGCGATCGGCGAGCGTCGGCGGGTCGGCGTGGCGGTGCGGCAGACCCATGACGCACCGGCAACCGCCTGTGCGCCCTTCCTCGTAGAACAGTTGGATGCAGCGGTGCGCCGCGCCGACATGCCGGCCCAGCGCCTGCCGAGCGGCGCCGGGCACGACGCCATGGTCATCGCCGCGCTGGCCCCCGTCGGCATGCTGTTCCTGCGCTGCCGCGACGGGTTGAGCCATCACCCCGACGAGGCGATCACACCGGAAGATGCCGGGCTCGGCGTCCGGATCCTGCTCGATTTCCTGCAGCACTTCACCGTGCCGCCCCGCGAGAAAGACTTCCCATGAGCATCGATATCGCCGCCGCTCTGCGCGAGCACCTGATCCAGGACCGCGCAGCCCAGCACCGTTTCCTGGCCGAGCTGGTCAAGACCCCGTCCGACAATCCGCCGGGCGATTGCGCGCCGCATGCCGAGCGTGCTGCGGCGCTGATCGAGGAACTCGGCCATACGGTCGAGCGCCATCCCGTGCCGGACACGCTGGTGCGGGCCAACGGCATGGTCTCGGCGACCAATCTGGTGCTGCGCCGGCGCTTCGGCGACGGGCCGGTGATCGCGCTGAACGCCCATGGCGACGTCGTGCCGCCGGGCGAGGGTTGGACCCGCGATCCTTACGGCGCCGAGATCGTTGATGGCTGGATGTATGGCCGCGGCGTCGCCGTGTCGAAATCCGATTTCGCCACATATCTCTTCGCGCTGCGGGCGCTCGAGGCGCTGGACCAGCCGCTTGCCGGCGCGGTCGAGCTGCACTTCACGTATGACGAGGAAGCCGGCGGCGAGATCGGTCCGCGCTACCTGGTCGAGCAGGGCATCAGCCGGCCCGATTACGCCATCTCCGCCGGGTTCAGCTACGGCGTGGTCACCGCGCATAATGGCTGCCTGCATCTCGAAGTCGAAATCATCGGCAAATCGGCCCATGCCGCCTTGCCCGGCACCGGTATCGATGCGCTGGAGGCGGCGACCGCGGTGCTGAACGCGCTCTACGCGCTGCGTCGGGGCTATGCCCGGCGTATCTCGGCGACGGCCGGTATCGGCTCGCCGCAGCTGACGGTCGGGCTGATCAAGGGCGGCATCAACACCAATGTCGTGCCGGACAAGGTGACGCTGCGGCTCGACCGGCGCATGATCCCGGAGGAGCGGCCGGATGCGGTCGAGGCCGAGCTGCGCGCCGCCATCGCCGAAGCCGTCACTGCGGTGCCGGGCGCCCGGGTCGAGATCCGGCGCATCCTGCTGGCGACGCCGCTGACACCGATCGCCGGCACGGATCGCCTGGCAGAGCCGCTGTGCCGCCATGCCTCGCGCATCATGGGCGAGCCGGTCGAAGCCAAGGGCGTGCCGCTCTATACCGATGCGCGGCACTACGCGGCGGCCGGCATCCCGGTCGTGCTCTACGGCGCCGGTCCGCACACGATCGAGGAGGCCAATGCCCATCGCGCCGATGAGCGTCTGCCGCTTGCCGATCTGGACAAGGCGACCGAGGTGATCGCCCTGGCGCTCTACGATCTGCTGAAACCGGCGTGATCGAAATCAGGCGGTGCCGGCACCGTTGCGCAGCCAGACCAGCAACCGGGGCAGCGGCAGCGGATAGCTGATCAGATAGCCCTGGAGCTGGTTGACGCCGAATTCGGTCAGGAGGCGTGCTGCCTCCTCGGACTCGACGCCTTCGGCGATCGTGCTCAGCCCCATGTTACGCGCCAGATCGGCCACGGATTTGGCGATGGCGTAGGAATCTCGCGAACTGGCGAGGTCGGTCACGAAGCTCTTGTCGATCTTCAGCACCGAGAAGGGCAGGTGCTTCAGCGCCGAGAGCGAGGAATAGCCGGTGCCGAAATCGTCGATGGCGAGGTCGACGCCCTTGAGCCGCAGCCGGACCAGCACATCGGTCGTGCGCACCGGATCGCCGAAGGCTGCCGTTTCCGTCACCTCGATGATCAGGCGGCTCGGATCGATCTGCGCCGTCCGCACGATCGCCTGCAGCCGCTCCGGGAAATCCAGGTCGCGCACGTTCTGCGCCGAAATGTTGATGGCGACGGGCAGGCGAAACCCTGCCGCTTCGAGTTCGACCGTCGCGCGGACTGCGTTGCGGATGACCCAATCGGTCAGCGCCGCGATGCAGTTGGGGTCGCGCTCGGCCAGCGGAATGAAACGGTCCGGCGAGACGCGGCCGAGGGTCGGATGAGACCAGCGCACCAGTGCCTCGAACGACACGGGCAGGCGAGTCTGGGCATCGACGATCGGCTGAAATTCCAGCATCAACTCGTCGCTTTGGATGGCGGTCAGCAGACGGTCGACGCTGAGCGGCTGGATCGCGGCATAGGCGGAGGTGAAGGCGGCGCGCAGTTCGGCGGCGCGCGCCGGCTTGGCGAGCACGCCGACGATGTTGAGATGCAGTTCCTTGCCCAGGCGGCTGCTCGCCATCAGCACGCGCGGATCGGCACCGCTGACCAGGACGATCGGTTTGACATAGCCCGCGGTACTGAGCGAGCGCAGGACTTCGATCCCGTCGGAATCGCCCAGGTGCAAATCGAGCACGACGAGTTCCGGCGCAGCGCTGTGGAATTCCCGATCGAACTCGGCGCGGGACGTCGTCGGGCATGGCGTGAACCCGACCTCCGCAGCCAAGCGCGAGAACAATCGGCAGAGGGCTTGATCGTCGTCGAGAATCAGCGCGCGCACATCTGTTCCCCGCCTCGCTTCCGTCTCAAGAGCCACTGCTCCGCCTCGCCGACGAGTTTCCGGCGGAGGTATATCCGGCGGTTGAACCCTATCAAAAGGCTAGACCCAACAACCGATCAAATTTCGGCACCGATTGCAAAATCAGGTTGTCAGCCGTAAAGGAGTATTCTTAAGAAAAAAATAATCGGAACAGCTGATTCCAGTATTTTCGCCCCAGCTTGCTCAGAATTTTCGAGATTTCGGGGCGCCGCGGCGGCGGCCCGTTCGGATATAATGTTTCACCCGCGCGGACCCGGGGCGGATGGTCGGCGAACTCTCACCGCAACCATACATCGTCGGCAACTTTCAGGTGAAGCCTTTTTCGCGGCATGTCGTCCGGATGCTTCCGGCCGTTACTGCAACGCCAGGGCGATGGCGAAAGTTCCACCGAACTCGCTCAAGCGACGGCGGTTAGGTCCGCTCCATCGGCCGTCGGCAACTGCTCCGGACCGGCCGGATCGCCGGGCGCAGTCTCCCAGCCGAGCGCGGGCAGCGCAATCACCCGATAGCCGCCGGCGACCCGGCTGGCACCGATCAATCCGCGCTGTTCCATATAGGCCAGCACGCTGCGGGCACGGCTGACCGATCGGCTGCCATAGATCCGGGCGACTGTAGCATCGCTCGGACAGGCGGCGCCGGCATTGGCGGCACGGGCCAGCAGCAGGAAGACGCCCTGGATATCGTCCGGCAGGCCGCCGGCGATGGCCGCGGCCTCGGCCCAATCGGGACTCGCTTCGGCAGCGATGTCGGCGCCGGCGCGGCAGGCGGTCAGTCGGCGGCGAAAGGCGGCCAGATTGACCGCCTCGCCGCGCAGCCCGTGGCTGCGGCAGCGCACCAGGAAATCCTGGTAGAGCACGGCGATCGAACGCTCGGCGGCTTCCGGCGCAGCCAGCACCTCGCGGATGATCGCGTCGAAAGCCTGGCCCGGCGTGCCGCCGGCCGGCGTTTCCGTCAGCTCGGGGAAGGGCGCAGGCACGGGGCGCGCCCGCTGGAACAGCGCTTCGGCATCGGCCGATGGCGGCGGTCGGCGGATCGGCGGCGGCAACGGCCGGTCGCGATCCTCCGGCCGCAGGATCAGGTCACGCGCATCGGCCGGCGCGGTGGGTAGCGGCGTCAGCTTCGGGCTGCCGCTCCGGCCGGAGGTCTCGACATCCCCTATCCGCACCGCCAGCGGCCGGCGCGACAGAGCCGGCCCCAGAGCCACGAAATGACCGCGCTGCAGGTCGCGGAACATCTCGGCCTGGCGCCGGTCCATGCCCAGCAGATCGGCGGCGCGCGCCATGTCGATGTCGAGGAAGGTGCGGCCCATCAGGAAATTCGACGCTTCCGCCGCGACGTTCTTCGCCAGCTTGGCCAGGCGCTGGGTCGCGATGGCGCCGGCCAGGCCGCGCTTGCGGCCGCGGCACATCAGATTGGTCATGGCGCCGAGCGACAGCTTCCGCGCCTCGTCCGAGACTTCGCCGGCGGCGCTCGGTGCGAAGAGCTGGGCCTCGTCGACCACGACCAGCACCGGATACCAGAAGTCGCGATCGGCATCGAACAGCCCGCCCAGGAAGGCCGCGGCATGGCGCATCTGCTGCTCGACATCGAGGCCTTCGAGATTGAGCACGACCGAAACCCGATGCTCGCGCACCCGCAGGGCGGCCCGGTGCAGCGCGCCCTCTGTGAAGGTCTCGGAATCGATGACGAGATGGCCGAAGCGATCGGACAGGGTGACGAAATCGCCTTCAGGATCGATGATGACCTGCTGCACCGAGGCGGCGCTCTGCTCAAGCAGCCGGCGCAGCAGATGGCTCTTGCCCGAGCCGCTATTGCCCTGGATCAGTGCGCGGGTAGCGAGCAGCTCTTCGAGATCGAGATGAGCCGGGCTGCCCGAGGGCGTCGCGCCGAGCTCGATATGGACCGTCAAGGGCGGCTCCGGCGGGCGGGATCGAAGAAGCTGGGCATCGACCCTGTTTAGCGTCCCGCTCCGCCTGCTGGCAAGATACGGCGGCCGGAAGGCTGGCGTGCAGAAGCTTTCCGCGCCGCTGCCGATGGCGGCCGGGCCGATGAGCGGCGCGACTCGCTCATTGCGGCTTGGTCGGCGGCTCCACATAGGGCGTGAAGGCGCCCAGCATGCATTGCGAGTTCTGCCGCAGCACGCGAATCGCTTGCGCGTTCGAGCAGACTTCATAGAACGACGCCGTGAATTCGAAGCCGCCCTGGTTCTTCAGGCCAGGGCAGTTGAACGGCAGGCTGTTCTTCCAGATCTTCCCGTCCTTCATATGGAACAGGATCGTGCTGTCGTCTGGGATGCTGGTGTTGTCGATCATGTCGGTCCGTAGGCAGACGCTGTTCTGCGCGGTTGCCTGATCGGCCGGCTTAGCCGGGTCCGGCTGCCCGGTGCAGCCGGCGAGCAGGATCGACAGGCATAGTAGCGGTACAGTTGGTCTCATCGCCGACTCCTTCATCAAGACCTCGTTGGACGGGCTCGAATCAAGACGCTCCCACGGGCAAGGTCTTCTCCTCGCGCAGTATGCGAGATATCGCCACAGGGGCGCCGATCTTCAATGGAGCGGCCGTCCCTGGCCGCCTTGCTGCCGCAGGCGGCACTAACTGGCGCCGCTATTGCCGGCTTCGCCGGCAGGGCGGCCACGGAGGACCGCCCCACTTTGCCTCTGCGCGAACCCTCGCGTATAGTTTCACGATCTTAATACAGGCGTCGGCTCCCTAACCTGCCGCCTTGTGCGGCGCCTGGATCTGGACCGGCGTATCGCTGACCAACGAGTCGGACGGGTCGAGGATCACCTGGTCGGCCGCCTCCAGGCCGGAGGTGATTTCGACCTTGTCGCCATAGTCGCGGCCGATCTTGACCGGGACCAGCTGCGCCTTGCCGTCGCGGACGATGCCGACCTGTAGCCCCTCGCTGCGGAACAGCAGCGTATTGGCCGGCACCGTGACGTTACGTGATTCCTCGGGCAGGGTGAAATGCACGAAGCCATAGGCGCCGGGCATGATCTCGCCGTTGGCGTTGTCGACATCGACTTCGACATTGAGCGTGCGCGAGGCGACGTCGATCGAGTTCGAGTTGCGCACGACGGTGCCCGCGAATGTCTCGCCCGGATATTCCTCGAAGGTGATGTTCGCCTTGGCGCCGGATTTGGCGACGCGGGCATAGACCTCCGGTACGGCGACGAAGATGCGGAGCGTCTTCACCGCCGTCATATGGAACAGCTCGCGTGTCGGCGAACTGGCGCCGGCGTCGATCAGCGCACCGATATCGGTGTTGCGCGCGGTCACGACGCCGTCGAAGGGGGCGTAGACCTTCTCATAGGATTGCAGTTGCTCCAGCCGCGCGACATCGGCCTGACGCGACAGCACGATGGCTTTATTGGCGTCGAGGGCTCCGACCGCGTTGTCGCGATCCTGCTGCGAGACGGAATCGGTCTTGAACAGGGTAACGTTGCGGTCGGCGGTCAGCCCGGCGAGCTTGAGATTGGCCTCGGCCGTGGACAGATCGGCATGCGCCTGGCGCAGTTGCTGGTCGACCTCCGGCGTCTCGATGTCGGCCAGGAGGTCGCCCTGCTTCACCCGGGCGCCGATATCGGCATACCACTTCTTCAGGTAGCCGCTGGTCCGGGCATAGATCGGCGTGTCGATGAAGGCTTGCGTGCTGCCTGGCAACGTCAATTGCTCGTCGGGCGCGCCGCTGGACGGATGGATGATCGTGACGACCGGCACGGCCGCTTCGCGCGTCGTGCTGGCGAGTTCGGTCTCGGCCGAGGCGCGGCCGTGAATCTCGATGCCGATGCCGGCGGCGAGCGCCAATACGGCCGCCCCGAGCACCAGCGTGCCGGTCCGGCGGCCCTGCGGCGCGCGTTCGCTGCGCTGCCCTTCCGCTGCCCCTGCCAACTCTCTTGCGTCATCCGGCGTCATCGGGTTGCCCTCTCACGGCATGGGAATGAAAATATCACGGTCATGCCTCGACCGGTTGCGCTGTCGGCTTGCTGCGCCGGCCATGCAGCAGTGCAAATACCGACGGCACGAAGATCAGCGTCGCCATGGTCGCCAGCAGCAGCCCACCGATCACGGCGCGGCCGAGCGGCGCGTTCTGTTCGCCGCCGTCGCCGAGGCCGAGCGACATAGGGATCATGCCGACGATCATTGCGATCGCGGTCATCAGCACCGGGCGGAAGCGGGTGAAGCCGGCATCGATCGCAGCCTTGATCGCATCGCCGTGGCGGGCCAGCTCCTCGCGCGCAAAGGAGACGACCAGGATGCTGTTCGCGGTCGCGACGCCCATGCACATGATCGCCCCCATCAGCGCCGGCACGCTCAGCGTCGTATGGGTGAAGAACAGGCACAGCACGATGCCGGCCAGCGCTGCGGGCAGGGCGGTGATGATGATGAACGGGTCGAGCCAGGACTGGAAGTTGACGACGATGAGCAGATAGACCAGCAGGATCGAGAAGCCCAACCCGCTCAGCAATCCGGCATAGGCGTGGTTCATGGTATCGATCTGGCCGCGGATCGTGATGAAGCTGCCGCGCGGCAGCTGCGGCCGGTAGACGTCGATGATGCGGTTGATGTCGCGTGCCGCGGCACCGAGATCGCGATCCTGCACCGAGGCGTAGAGATCGATCACGCGGCGGATATTGTAGTGGTTGACGACGCCCATCTCGTTGCCGCGCTTGATCGAAGCGACATCCGCAAGGATTTCCGGCTTGGTCGAAGTCGCCGAGGTGATCGGGATGTTCTGGACGTCCTGGATCGACTGGATGTCGTATTGCGGCGCCTGGGCGACGAGGCTGTAGCTGACGCCGTTCTTCCAGTTCAGGAAGTACATCGGCGTCACCTGCGAGCTGCCGCTCAGGATGTTGAGCAGGCTGGTCGATACGTCCTGTTCGGTGAAGCCGCCTTGATCGGCCTTGGTCCGGTCGACATCGACATTGAGGCTCGGATAGTCGAAGGGCTCGTGGATATGGGCGTCGACGATGCCCGAAACCTGGCGCAGATCGGCCAGCATCTTGTCGGCGAGCTTGCGATTGCCTTCGATGTCGCTGCCTTCGACCTGGACGTCGATCGGCGCCGGCATGCCGAAATTCAGGATCTGCGTGACCATGTCGGCCGGCAGGAAATAGAACATGTCGGTCGGAAACTTCGCCTGCAATTCCTTGCGGATCTCGCGGACGTAGCGCGCGGTCGGGTGATGGTCCTCCTTGAGCGTGACCATGATGTCGGCGTCGCCGGCGCCGATCAGCCCGTCCGAGGAATGCATCAGATTGATGCCGCTATAGGGCAGGCCGATCGTGTCGACGATGTTGTCGAGCTCCGCGGCCGGCACTTTCGTCCGGATGAAAGTCTCGACCAGATCGGCCTGCCGCGCCGTCTCCTCGATGCGCGTGCCGGTCTTGGCGCGCATATGCAGGATGAACTGGCCGCCATCGGTGCTCGGGAAGAAATCCTCGCCGAGCCAGGGCGCCAGCAGGAAGACCAGCAGGCAGGCGCCGAGGAAGCTCGGGATGAAGAACAGCCGGCGCGCCACCAGCACCGTCAGCAGGCCCTGGTAGCTGCGGCGCAGCCGCTCGAAATTCCGCTCGAAGCCGCGCTGGAAGCGGGTGAAGGGATTGCGCGTCGGGCCCGGGTGATGCTCCTTGTGGCGCAGCAGGTAGAGCGCCATCGTCGGCACCAGCGTGCGCGACAGGATGTAGGACGCGATCATCGCGAACACGACCGCTTCGGCCAGCGGCACGAAGAGATAGCGCGCGACGCCGCCGAGCAGGAACATCGGCACGAAGACGATGCAGATACATAGGGTTGAGACCAGGGCCGGCACGGCGATCTGCGAGGCGCCTTCGAGGATGGCGTCGCGCAATTCATAGCCGTCCTCCAGATAGCGCTCCATGTTCTCGATCGTCACCGTCGCGTCGTCGACCAGGATGCCGACCGCGAGGGCGAGGCCGCCCAACGTCATGATATTGAAGGTCTGGCCGAGCAGGCTCAACGCGATGATCGAGCTCAGGATCGACAGCGGAATCGAGACGGCGATGATGATCGTGCTGCGCCAGCTGCCGAGGAACATCAGGATCATGAGCGCGGTCAGGCCGGCCGCGATCACCGCCTCGCGGATCACGCCGCCGACCGCGGCGCCCACGAACACCGACTGGTCGGCCAGGGCCTTGACGTTCAGCTCGGGCGGCAGGGTCTGTTTTGCCCGCTCCAGCACCTTGCGGATGCCGGCCACGACGTCGAGTGTCGAGGCGGAACCGGCCTTGATGACGGTCATCAGCACGCCGCGCTTGCCGTCCTGGCGTTCGATGTTGGTCTGCGGCGCGAAGCCGTCGCTGACCGTGGCGACGTCGCGCAGATAGATAGTCGAATTGCCGACCTGCTTGACCGGCAGGTCGTTCAGTTCCGCGACCGTCTTGGGCGCGCCGTTGACTTCGACATTGTATTCGAATTCGCCGATCTTCGCCGTACCGGACGGCACCACCAGGTTTTGTCGGTTCAGCGCAGTCAGCACGTCCTGTGGCGAGAGATTTTTCGCCTGCAGCAGCCGCGGGTTCAGATTGACCATGACCTGGCGCTGCTTGCCGCCATAGGGGTAGGGGATCTCAGCCCCCGGCACGGTGATGAGTTGCGTGCGCAGGAAGTTGAGGCCCAGATCGTTCAGCTGCGCCTCGGACAGGCCGTCGCCCGACATGCCGAGCTGCAACACCGGCAGGTCGCTCGCGCTGTAATTGATGATTTCGGGCGGCAGGGTGCCGGGCGGCATCTGGCGCAGGATGAACTGCGAGACGGCCGTGACCTGCGCATTGGCCGTGTCGAGATGGGCATTGGGCTGCAGAAAGACCTTGATGACCGCGCTGCCGTTATAGGTCGTCGATTCGATGTGCTCGATGTTGTCGACGAGCGCCGTCAGGGTGCGCTCGTAGATCGAGGTCAACCGCCCCTCGAACTGCTCAGGAGCAAGCCCGGTATAGGTGAAGTCGATCGCGACGACCGGGATGTCGATGTTCGGGAAGAGATCGGCAGGCGTGCGCGAAACCACGACCGGGCTGAGGATCAGGATCAGCAGAGCCAGGACGACGAAGGTATAGGGCCGGTTCAGGGCGAGACGGACGATCCACATGATATCTTGATCCTGGGCATACCGATCTTGCGAGCCGGCGAGGAAACGGGCCTGGCGCCTGGCTCGTGCTGGAAGAGCGCGCGATCCGGCGCGCTTATGTCAGCTCTATATTGCAGTGCACATATTGCCCATGTTGCTTTGGGTCGCACCCCTTGCGCCGGCCGGGCGAAATGCCGCCGACACGGAAGTCTAACTAGGCCGAAGTGCCTCTGGAACCCGGGAAATCTGCGGTTCAGGCGTGCGTGGCGCAGGTCGCATGCATGGCTGAATTGCACGATTCCCGAGCTGTCGCCGGCTGCAGCCGGCGCCCGGCGCCATGCTGTAACGCAAAAATATTAAGGGATATCCGTATACTGCGTATATTCG
Source organism: Aliidongia sp. (assembly GCA_037200015.1). Classification (GTDB taxonomy): domain Bacteria; phylum Pseudomonadota; class Alphaproteobacteria; order ATCC43930; family CGMCC-115725; genus JAXDMU01. Next base: position 88,164 of record JBBCHB010000024.1, read on the forward strand.
TAATGGATCGACGAATATTTTGCGCGTATGGCGGTTGAAGCTTGACAAGCATTGGGTGGTGACGCACCGTGAGGGGCAATACGCGACAGGATCGCGCGCTGCCCGATAGGGCGCGAAAGAGAAACGGCGGCGCGCCGGCTGCCCCGGGGGAGGGAGCCGGCGCGCACCGTCCAGCGGACGGGAGGTGATGTGATGATGACCAAGATCGTGGCGCTCGCGATCAGCGGGTTGATCGCAGCATTCGGCATATCGCAGGTCGATTTCCCGTCATTCGGACGGCAGGTCGCTCAGCAGGCCGACGCCTCGGACCGGGGAGCGGCGCCCGTCGATATGGCGGCCCTGTTCCGCCTCGGCCATCACTAACGGGCGATTGGCGGTCGCCGAGACGAGGATAGACATCCGTGGGTAAGCTTCAGGACAGGGTCGCGATCGTCACTGGCGGTGCGCGCGGCATGGGTGCAGCCACGTCGCGAATCTTCGCGGGCGAAGGGGCGAAAGTGGTCATTGCCGATGTGCTCGAGGCCGAAGGGGCGGCACTGGCGCAGGAGATCGGGGACCGCGCGCGCTTCCGCCGCCACGACGTGACCGACGAGGCGAGCTGGGCCGGGCTGGTCGATTTTGCCAAGGGCGAGTTCGGCCGGATCGACATCCTGGTCAACAATGCCGGGGTCTTGCTGTTCAAGGGCCTGCTGGAGATGGAGAAGGCCGAGTTCGAGCGGGTCCATGCCGTCAACCTGATCGGCCCATTCCTCGGCATCAAGGCGGTGGCGCCGGTCATGATCGCGCAAGGCAAGGGCGCGATCGTCAATATCTCCTCGGTCGACGGCATGAAGGGCTCCAACTCGGTCGGGGCCTATTCGTCGAGCAAATGGGGTTTGCGCGGCTTGACCAAGGTCGCGGCGATGGAACTCGGCCATCGCGGCATCCGGGTGAATTCGGTCCACCCCGGCGGGGTCAACACGATCATGGCGAATGGCCGGGGCCGCTCGATCGAGGAAGTCAACAGCGACTATCAGCGCCAGCCGATCCAGCGCATCGGCGAGCCCGAAGAGGTGGCGCGGGTCAGCGCCTTCCTGGCCAGCGACGAGGCCTCCTATGTTATCGGCGCCGAGATCACGGTCGATGGCGGCATGATCATCGGCCCCTTCTACCCGCATATGCCGGGTGCGCCCGATCTGTGAGACCGGGCATACGCCGATACTTCACCTTGCTCCGGCCGAGACATCGCCGCACTCTGGAGCGGAAGAGCCGGCGGTGAAGACCGGCACCGAAGACCGGCGCGAGGGAGGATGACGGGATGGCCGCGCTACGCTTGATCAATCGCTACGCGAATGTGCTTATCGGCGCCGCCGAGGCGAGAGGCTTCGACCGGGCGGCAATCGGACGCGTCGTCGACCTCACGCCCGACACGGTGCTGGCCGGCCAGCCGGCCTATGGCCCGCGCAGCCTTGCGCTTATCTCGCGCAACATAAAGCTGCTGATGGGCGACGAGTTCTGCGGCTTGACCCAGTCGCGCTGCAAGGTCGGCTCCTTCATCATGATGGGCGAACTGGCCGTGCTCAGCAGCAGTCTCGGCGACGGGCTGAAGCGGGCCTTCTCCTTCTACGATCTGGTGTCCGACGACCTTGCCTTCCGCCTCGTGCAGAACGGCGATCGCGCTACCATCGAAATGCGCCTGACTCATCCCGAGATGGACCGGTTCAACTTTCTCTATGAGTGGTGGTTCGTCGTCTGGACCAATTTCGCCAGCTGGCTGATCGGCGAGGAGATCCCCTGGCTCTCGGTCGAGTTCCCGCATGCCCGCACCGAAGATCTGGAGGAATACGCCCAGAGTCTCGGCCTCGCCTGCCATTTCGGCCGGCCGGTCGCCAGCCTGACGTTGCCGTCGCGCTTTCTCGCCGCACGCATCACCAAGCGGTTGCCGGATTTCGAGCAGTTCCACAACACGCAAAGCATCGATTTCCAGGGCGTCCCTGGCACGCGCCGCTCGATGAAGTCGCTGCTCACCGCGGCATTGCGCGACCATCTGCACGAGACCGAGCGCTTCCTGACCATGGAAGAGATCTCGGAGCGGTTCAACATGTGCAGCCAGACGCTGCGCCGCCGGCTGGAGGAAGAGGGCACCAGCTACCGCGCCCTCAAGGAAGAGGTCCGGCGCGAAGCGATCATGACTTGGCTGCGTGATGTCGACGTGCCGATCGGCGAAATCTCGTTGCTGGCCGGTTTTGCCGAGCCGAACGGGCTGTTCCGGGCGGTCAAGCTGTGGACCGGCATGAGCCCGAGCGAATACCGTACCCAGATCATGCGTGAGAGCCTGGCTGAACGGGGCGCGCCAGTGGTGGCGCTGTCGCGCAGTCTCAGCGATATCGGCCCGTACGATCGACGGCTGGCATCATAACTGTATTTTGCGTATTTATTTCGACATATTTATACGCAAAATGTCATGACGTGTTGACTCGCAAGGCGGCGCATGGATAGCTGGCGAGGGCGAATGCCATTCGGTCGGCGTTTCCCGGTGCGGCAATGAGGTTCGAGACATGGCCAGCCTGATGATGGCGGATCGCCCGAGCGGCGCCGCGCCACCCCCGTTCATCGTTGCGGTGGGCGGTGCGCTGCGGCCGAATTCCTCGACCGAGAAGGCGCTGAGCGTCGTGCTCGGCGCGGCGGCAGCGCTCGGCGCGGAGACGCTGCTGCTGAGCGGTGCCGACCTCGATCTGCCGCATTACTCGCCGGACCGTCTCGACCGTTCTCCGGCGGCACAGCGGCTGGTCGAAGCACTGCGCCGGGCCGACGGCATCGTGCTCGGCTCGCCCGGCTATCATGGCGGCATCTCCGGCCTGGTGAAGAATGCGCTCGACTATGTCGAGGATATGCGCAGCGATCCGGCGCCTTATTTCGAGGGGCGCGCCGTCGGCTGCATTGCGACCGCGGCCGGCTGGCAGGCGACCATGACGACGCTGGCGGCGCTGCGCGATGTGGTCCATGCGCTGCGTGGCTGGCCGACCCCGCTCGGCGTGCCGATCAACACGATGGACCCGGCTTTCGGCCCGGACGGCGCATGCCTGTCGCCGCGGCTGCATGCTCAGCTCGAAGTCGTGGCGCAGCAGATCGTCGGCTTCGCCCATCAGCGCGCCGCTGCCCGCGCCGCCGGCTGAACCAGGCGGCAAGGGAGGGATGGCCGCGCCGCTCTTGCTCAGCGATCTCGCCGATCTCGCTGCCGTTCCATCGGCTCTGCCGCCGCATTCGCCGCTAACGGCCCAGCCCTATCTGGTGATCGATCCGAACGGAGCGATGCCGACGCCTGATCGAGAGAGGATTGCCGCCTGGCTGGCTCGTCAGCCCTGTCCGGTACTCGGCATCGGCGCGGCTGCCGGCGATCCTGTACGCGACGCTTGCGACGTGGTCGTCGCCAAACCGGCGGATCTCGCGCCCCTGATCGGCACGATCGAGGCTGCGCCGATCGCGGCCATGGTGCTTGTCCAACTGCTGCGGGCGACCGTGTCCCTGCCGATCGCCGAGGGGCTCGTCGCCGAATCCCTGGCCTATGCGACGCTGCAGGCCGGGCCCGAATTCGCCCGCTGGCTTGCCGCCCGTAAAAGGACGGAACTGGATGAGCCGGGAGATCCAGGACCGCCGGTGCTGCTGGACCGCATTGGTGCGGATCTCTCGATCCGGCTCAATCGACCGGCACGGCGGAACGCAATCTCGGTCGAAATGCGTGATGCGCTGGTCGAGGCGTTCCAGCTGGTCGCGGCCGATGCGTCGATCGAGCGCGTGCTTGTCACCGGCGCCGGCCGCTGCTTCAGCATCGGCGGCGATCTCGACGAATTCGGCACGGTCCCGGATGCGGCGACGGGGCATGTCGTCCGCAGCCTGCGCCTGCCCGCCGCGGCTCTGCTGCCGTGTGCCGAGCGGGTCGCGTTCCAGCTCCACGGCGCCTGTATCGGGGCGGGCATCGAACTGCCCGCCTTCGGGCACCGGGTCACCGCTGCAGCGGATAGTTTCTTCCAGCTGCCCGAATTGCGCTTCGGCCTGATCCCCGGCGCGGGTGGCTGCATCAGCCTGCCCCGCCGGATCGGCCGTCAGCGTACTGGCTGGCTGGCCCTGTCGGGCCGGCGGATCGATGCGGCGCGGGCACTCGATTGGGGGCTGATCGACGAGATTGTCGGGTGACGATGACCGATATCCGTAATAGATTGATCTTAGGATTTTATATCTGAAGTTGCATTTCTCGTTCTATGGATTCGGGCATGGAGCTTCCACGCGTCGGCGTCATCACGATCCAGGGCGGCGGTGCGGTCGCCGTCGATCTGATCGGACAGCTGCAGGGATTGACCGGGCCGCAACATGATCCGCTCGGCAATGCCACCGGCGATCACGGGCTGCTGCCGGCCGCCGTGGCCGGCACCTCGGCCGGGGCGATCATCGCGACGCTGTATTGGAGCGGCTACGCGCCCGAGGCCATTCGCGACGAGGTGGTAAGGCTGTTCGCGCCGGCGCGGATCAACGCCTTTTTCGGCCATAGCGGCCGTCTCGGCATCCGCTTCACCGGCTTCGCCGCCTTCGCCGACGCGTTCTCCGCGTTCCTGCGCGGTCCGCTTCCCTTCCTCTGGCATCTGGCCTGGCCGGGCTGGCGGCGCTGGTACCTGATTCCAGTCTGGGTGCCCTGGCAAATCGCCAGTGTTTCGGTGCGGGGCTACGGCACGATCAGCGCGCTCTTGAACCGGCGCGGCGTGTTTCCGGGCGATGGGCTGGTGCGCGAGGTCGACCGGCTGTTGCGGGACAGCCCCTTGCTCGAGCCGCACAAGGCAAGCCTGCCGGCCGACGGGCTCTTGCGGTTCAGCGACGTCGCGGCGCTGCAGGATCCCCAGACCATTCCGCTCTTCCTCATCGTGACCGATTTGCGCGGCGCCGATATCGCGGTGATTTCGTCGATCAACCCGGCCTGCGGGGCGCTGTGCATCGCCGAAGCGGTGCGCGCCTCGGCCGGATTTCCCGGTTTCTTTCAGCCGATGCGGCTGTCCGACCGTTTCGATACCTGCATCGACGGCGGCGTCATTTCGAATTTTCCAGCCTGGGTGTTCGGCTTCGACTACCGCAGATCGCTGCTGGCGAGCCGCGATCCGCTGCTGATGGAACTCGCCTATATCCCGTGGCTGCATATCGGCCTGCGTCTGCCGGCCGACGAGGCGCCGCCGCCGCACGGCATTGACGGGCTATTGCGCGGGTTGGCCGGGCTTTTGATCGGCCGCGCGCGCACCCGGCTGGAAGACAAGCTGGCGGCTATCGTGCCGAAGCGGCGCAGCGTGAACCCCTCGCCGGCGCCAGTGGGGAACGCTCCGCAGGGCGTGCTCGATTTCGGCGCCTTGTCCGATCCGGCGAAGGTGAATGCCGCCTTCGACCGCGGGCGGATAAACGGCCGGGATGCGATCGAGCCTGATTGCCTCGCCTTGCCCGAGACCGGCACGATCCGGCCGATTCTCTCGGGGCTCGCCGAAACGGCGAAGCTTCTGCTGACACCCTGGCTCGTGCCCGGCTCGAAGGTTCGGGGCAATATTTTCGTGCCGGAGGGTGACGAACTGTGCCTCGCTTACCATGTGAACATGGATGGCGACCGCGACGAACATCTCCGCTTTTCCCATGGCGAGGGCATTTCCTCCTTCGTCTTCCGGCATCACGCCACGGTCGTGGCCGATCTACGCAGCCGGGAGCAATCGGGCGGGGCGGCGCCGACCGGGACCGATCTCTATCTCGATGGCGAGGGCGCCCCGGCGGTCGAACCGGATCGGACATGGTTGATGAGCATGCCGCTGGTCGATATGAGCGAGATGTGGCCGAAATTGAGGCGGGTTGGAGCGGCAGCGGACCCGTTTTGGCTCGATATGGACGGCCCGGTGCTCGGCGTGGTCAATATCGATGCGGCGATCGATTACACGATCGCAAACGCGCCAGGCCCGGCGGCGGCGGAAACCCATCCCGCCGTGCTGGCGTTGTTCGAGGTAATGAAATCCGCCGCCTTGCGGTGTAGTATCGAATTCAATCGGCGGTTTCTGGAGTAGGTCATGTCGGACGCGACATTGGTCAAGGCACCGAAGCTGGTGCTGGACGAGGACAATAAGGTGGTCGACGGCGAAACCGGTGAGCCGGCCCATGGCATCGTCGTGCTGAACGCGCGGGTGCAGGGGGCCGAAGCGGTGGAAAGCCCGTTCACGGCGATGAAGCGCTGGGGCCAGTTCCGGCAGTCGCTCGTGAAGCCTGGCGTGTGATCGAACCCGACGAGGAGCTGCTGGCCCGGGCGCGCGCGGCTGCGACCAAGGCCTATGCCGAATATTCCAAGTTTCGCGTTGGCGCCGCAGTCCGCGCCGACGGTAAAGTCTATACCGGCTGCAATATCGAAAACGCCTCCTATGGCCTGACGATCTGCGCCGAGCGGGTTGCCATCTTCAACGCCATCGCCGCGGGGGCACAGGAGATCGAGTCGCTGGCTGTCGCCTGCGTCGACGCTCCGCCCGGCGGTGCCGAATCGGGGTTGATGCCCTGCGGCGCCTGCCGGCAGGTCATGGCCGAATTTGCCGGTCCAGACTTGCCGGTCCATGTCGACGGCGCCGGCGGCTTCCGTCTGGATGAGCTGCTGCCGCACGCCTTCGCCCTGCCGAAGCGGGGTTAGGCTTCCCAAATCACCGCGCCGTCGCGCAGCGTCGCAACGACCCGGCTTTCAGCCAGGGCAAGGCTGGCGCTCGCCCAGTTTCGATCGAGCAGACATAGATCGGCCCGCGCGCCGATCTCGACCCGTCGCGCCGCGCCGCCGGGATCGTCGAGCGGCGTAAGGAACAGGGCCAGCGCCTGGCCGGGGCCGAGCGCCTCGTCGGGGCCGAGTTCGCTTCCGGCCGCGCTGCGCCGGTCGAAGGCGGCCTGCATCGCCTGCCATGGTTCCGCCCGGCCGAATGGCGCGTCGCTGCCGGCGGCGAGCGGAATGCCGGCTGCCAGGAAGCTGTATCCGCGATAAAGCCAGGGCAGCTCAGCCGATGCGAGCTCGGCGCGATAGGCGTCGCCGCGCTCATGGATGAAATTCGGCTGGGTCACGACCGTCACGCCGAGACCCGCAAGGACCGGCAGCAGTGCAGGCGGCGTCACCGAGGCATGTTCGATGCGGTCGCCCGGAACGGCGCCGGCCTCGCCGAGCGCTGTCGTCGCCAGCACGAGCTCCGCCTCGGTCACGCAATGGATCGCAACGGATCGGCCGGCGGCGTGGCTGCGCCGGAAGTCGGCGACGATGCCGTCATAGTCCGGCGGGTCGGTGTCGTGCAGATGCAGCTTCCACGGCCCGCGCGCGATCGGACCGGGACCGGGCGGCAGTCCATCGAGGCTGGCATCGCCCATCACCAGCAGCCGCTGCAGCAGCGCGCCGCTCTCCTGGGCGGCGGCAAAGCGGGTATAGGCGGCCGTGTCGTTGCGCGGCGTCGCATCGGTCACGCCCGTAATGCCCTGGGCGGCGAGGGCACGGCTGAGCGGTGCGAGATCGGGCAGCGTGCCGCCGATCCGGCCATGCAGCCAGGCATCGGCGTCGTAGAGCCGGCCGGTGAAGCCGCCCTCGTCGCATTCCAGCGGAGCATCCTCGGATGCGACCAGCGCAAGCGCGGCCGAGTTCAAGATCCATAAGCGGCCGCTGCGATGCTGGATCCGCACCGGCCGGTCGGTGACATGGCGGTCGAGCCAATGCCGGTCGATCGGCCCGGCGACTGAATCGTGATAGCCGATGCCGCGCAGCCAGCCTGTGCCGGCTTGCGCGGCGAGCAGCGCGGCCAAGTGATCCCCGGTTCGGACTTCCGGCGGCCCGCAAGGCAGCGAAGCGCGCGCCGCCGCCGCGGCGATGAGATGGAGGTGGTGATCATGCAGCCCCGGCAGCAATGCGCCGCCGGCCGCGTCCAGCACGGTCTCCCCTGGGCGCCGGTCGAGATGCCCGTCTATCTCGCTGATACGCCCATGGTCCAGCCGCACATCGCACAGGAGCCGGCCACCGAGTTCGGCGTGGCGGATCAGCATGGCAGCGCCGCCAGGATCTCGGTGGTATCGGCGCCGAGCGGCCGCGCGGCGCCGGCCGGTGACCGTGCAATCGGCGGCGCCGCTTGGACGCCGGAGCAAGCGAGTACCTCGCCCCATTCGGCGCGCCGGTCCGCCGGATCGACCGGCAGATCGAGCTGGCAGCAATGGACGACGACGTCGTGCAGGGCAAGCGCGACCAGCCGGCTCCGTCCGTCGAGATAGCTCTGCCAGGCGGCCAGCGCCGCATGAATCCCGGTCAGCGGATCGGCGATGGCGTCGGCGCAGAAGATCGGCCGACCCTCGATCCGCCGCAGCAGGGCGAGAGGCCGGCCGCGACCCCAGCATCGTCGCCGAAGGCGACCCACCCGGCCTCGGCTCCGAGCGCCCATAGCCGGTCAGGCTGATCCAACTCAGTCCCGGCCGGCATGCGACCAGCTCCTCGGCGTCGAGGCCGAGCTGTCGCAGGGCCCGCGGCCGGGCGCTTTCGAGCACGATATCGGCTGCCTCGATCAGGGCACGCAAGTGCCGGCGCCCGCCCGGCGTGGCGAAATCCAGAGCGACACTCGCCTTGGCGGCATTGAGCAGATCGTAGAAGCCGGCTGCGCCGCGCCGCGCGCCGTCGGGGCGGGAGCGGCTTTCGACCTTCACGACCCGGGCGCCGAGCTGCTGCAGCAGATGCCCGGCCAGCGGACCGGCCCAGAGCGAGGTCAGATCGACCACGAGCGGCGCCCGATCGATCGGCCGGAGCCGTGCCGGCCCGGTCGCGAGACTCCGGCACCAGGGCACCGGCTCGGTCGGCGGCGGCGCCAGAGCGGCGAGCGCCAGGCCAAGCAGCCGGCCGCGCTCGAGCAGATCGGCGCTCCCGCGCCGGGCCATTGCGTCGGCCAGAGCAGTCCAGTCCGCGGCGACATCCTGGTCCAGCCAGGCCGGCAACAGCGACCAGTCGTCGTCCCGCGCCAGATTGACCGCGAGCCAGCCATCGGCGCTCGGCAGCAGGCGGCAAGCGCCGCCGGGCGAGACCGAACCGGCCCGCCGCAGACCGGCGATGGCGGCACGCTCGCCGAGCAGCTGCGCGCCGGTAAAGGAGAATGCGGTGCCGGCCAAGGCGGCGAGTGCCGCCAGGGCACCGTCGGCACAGGCGGCAATCGGCACGGGGCAGATCTCGGCCGGCCCGTCGGCGCCGCCGGTCAACGCCATGGCACCGCTCTCGGCCCAGGCGATCGCCGGATGACGCTCCGGTACATCGATGGTGGCTGGTGATGTGCGACCGAGCAGCGCGTGCGCATAGCCGGCCGCGGTGCCATTTCTTGCCTGCCCAGTTGCCGCAAACATGCCCATCCCTAGTTGCGTCGCCTGTCGGTGCGGGCGACACTCGATCGCGACCCGAGCCGAATCGGGCACAAGCCTAACACGGAGGGACGGGGAGGGAATGATGCTGCAGGGCAAGACCGCAATCGTCACGGGGGCGGCGCGTGGCCTCGGCCGGGACTTCGTCCGCGTGCTGAGCGAAGCGGGCGCCAAGGTGGTTGCAGCCGATCTCAACGATTGCGCCGAGACGGTCGCCGCCGCGGCGGGCGAGGTGCTGGCGGTGCGGCTCGACGTGACAGACATGGCTTCGGTGCAGGCTGCGGCCGATGCGGCGGTCGAGCGCTTCGGCGGCATAGACATCCTGGTCAACAACGCCGCGCTCTATGGCGGCATGACCGGCGGGCGTTTCGAGAAGATCGATCCGGCCGAGTGGGATCTCGCCATGGGCGTCAACGTCAAGGGCATCTGGCAGTGCTGCAAGGCGGCGGTGCCGGCGATGCGTCGCGCCGGGGGCGGCAGCATCGTCAACATCTCATCCGTCGCCGCGCTCTACGGCACACCCTATGCGCTGCACTACACGACGTCGAAGGCGGCGGTGATCGGGTTGACCCGCGGTCTCGCGCGTGAGCTGGGGCCGGACGGGATTCGGGTCAACAGCATCGCGCCCTCGGCCGTGTTGACCGAAGGCACCCGGCAGTTCTTCGGTGACCGGCTCGACAAGTCGTTGACGCATATTGCCGGCAACCAGGCGATCCAGCGCAATCTCATGCCGTCGGATATATCGGGTGCGGTGCTATGGCTGGCGTCGGATCAATCGGCCTTCGTCACCGGTCAGACCATCGCGGTCGATGGCGGGACGGTACTGCTCTGACTCGATTATCCGATCAGGCGCAAGCGGCATGGCGCTCCGGCAGGTCGGCGAGGTCTTCCGCCGTCGCCCAGACTTCGAACTCCGGCACCCCGTCGTCGAGCGTATGGAACCCGCGGCCAATCCGCTGGGATTCGGAGAAGATCACCATGCCGAAGATATGGTCGGCCTGCGCTCCAGTCGCGGAAACCGGCAGCAGCAGGCGGCAAAAGCGGATGAAACTCTGCTCGGTATGCATCAGCCTGCCGGTGTAGACGACCGGCATCGCTTGCTCCAGAACCTGGGAGAACAGGCGCTGCCGACTCGGCACGGCGCTGGGCACGATGAGACTGTCGAGATACAAGCCGGTCGGATTGTGCCGGAACACCCGGCAGATCTCCGTGCCGGCCAGGCGGCAGCGGAACCGGCCGTCCTCGGTCTGCTGATAGATAAACAGATTTGGCAGGATGCGGCGCGGCATCTCGACCGGGTCCATCGAAGCTTTAAGCGGCACCTCGGAGGCTTGCCGGTGGCGGCGCCAGAAGTCCAGACATGTCTGGAGCGCCGTCCCGCGCAGGACGTCGAGAAATTGCGGCGTGTCGGCCGATTCAAAATTCTTCATGCCAGGACACTACGCAAAGACTATTAGCCGGGGATTAAAGTCGGTGCGCTATCTGGGTTGACAGCCATGTCAATGTTGGGATGCTGCGACTTCGGTGCCGGCACAGGCGAGGATCGAGCACGCCGCGAGTAAATGCGCGAGCGGCCGCTGGAAATGGCGCGGCATCGCCCTCCTCTGGTTGTGCCGGCAGGAGTTTACGCGCAGCGGGACCGCGGCGGCTGTGGCGCCGTTGATTGCGTCACGCCGTCGTCCCTGCGGCCGGCAGCTTCACCACTCGGCAGCGTGGTATCGGGTGATGCGCGGCCTCGACCCAGCGCAGCAGCGCCGTGCCGGAGCGATGCCCGTCGGTCTGGATCCAATTGCCGAAGCCCGGATCGCGCGCGCTGACCACCAGAGTCGCCGTGCCGTCGGCGTTGAGCTGCGCCGTATGCTTGTTCACCGTGATCCGATGGTGCCGGTAGTCGAGCGACTCCATCCACCAATTGTTGAGCTGGAAGTTCCAATAGGGACAGTCCGGCACTTCGGTTTCGATCACCCAGGCTTCGTCGGGCGCCAGCTCGTAATAGCCGTGGCAGTAGAAGATCCGTGGATCGCCGCCGGCGCGCTGGAAGAAATCCTGGCCGTAATCCGGCAGCTCATTCGGCCGCGCGCTGAATTTCTTGGCCCATTCGGCGAAGATCCGCGCCGTCCCGTAGACGAAATTGCCGGCGCGCTGCAGCCCGAGCGCCAGCGCATCGGCGTCGAGCGGCCCCGGCGCGGCCGGGCCGCCGATCTGTTCGATCCGGTAGCTGCCGGGCACCTCGGTACTGCGGTCGAGATAGGACTGGCGGATGATGATCATCGAGGAATCGGACGCGAGCGGCAGCCAATTGCCGGGTTTGGCCGTGGAACTGGCGATGATCTCCACCGTGCCGTCCGGATCTACCATCAGTTCGCGATCCTCGATCTCGCCGGTCGAGGCCATGGTGCCGTCGATATGGTAGCGGTTGGCCTTGGAGCCGATGCTGAAATAAGCGATCGAGCCGCGTGTGCCGATGATCCGGTAATCGCGGTCGCCGGCTACCGTGGCGTTGAGATAGATGTTGTCGGGATTGTCGGCGCCGATCTTCCGCGTCGTGTCCGAGGCAGCGTAGAACACCGGGAAATCCGGATCGGCGAATTCGACGTTCATCTCGAGCGCGATGCGGGCGAGGCGGCTCAGATAGCGCCAGCCCTCGGCCCGGTCGAGCGGCGTCGCAGGGGCCGCCGGCTGCAGGATGATCTCGCCGGCATCGGCCAGCCGGCCGCAGAAATCGCGCCAGGCCTGGCCCGAGAGGACGCTGTCCGACATCGCGCTCACCTCTTGTTGTCCTTCTCTCCCAGATAATGCGCGGTCAGGTTCAACGTCACTTCGATCGGCTCGACTCTTTCGTAGAGCCGCGAATAGCTGGAGGACTTGATCAGCCATTTGCCGTTCTGCTTGACGTATTTGTCGGCATAGAAGGACGTGCCGCTGGTCACCATGCGGTGGTTGAACTCGATATTGTAGTCGACGAGCGTCCAGCGCCCGTCGGCCGTGTCGTCGTCATGCACCTCGATAATCGGGTGATGCACGGTATGCGAGCTGAGAAAGCGGCTGTGGAACGCCTGGGTCAGCGCGCCGATCACCGCATCGCGTCCGCTCGCCTGGAACCGGTAGCTGCCGCCGACATAGTCGACCTCGATGTCGTCGGTGAACAGCGTCGGAAACACGGCAGTATCGCAGGTGTCGATCGCGGTGCAGTAGCGGTATTTCAGCTGCTTAATGAGTTCGATGTCTTCCAGACGCAGGGCCATGTCGGTCTCCGGGCTCCAGTCATTGGCATAAGCAAAATAGAGGCGTCGGCGGCATCCGAGCGCTCCCCACCTCACCCCGACCCTCTCCCCCCAATGGGGCGGAGAGGGAGTTCCTGCATCGGCGCTAAAATCTCCCTCTCCGCCCTTTAGGGGGGAGAGGGTCGGGGTGAGGTGGGTCTTGCCGCCGAAAAGACCCTTCCGGCCGCGCCATCGCCCTCAACGCAGATAGGCATCCGTATAGAAGGCGAAGTCGCGGTCCATCTGGGCCTCGGACAGGCCGAAATCCTCCGCCGCGTAGTTATGCGGCGGGCGGGTCTCACGGCCGTTGCGGGCGAGCCAGCCGGTCATGGCTGCCTCATCCGCGGCGGTCGGTTCGAGCCCCATGAGGCGCATCGCGCGCAAGGCCTCGGCGATCGGATCACGCACCAGGTCGCGATAGCGGATATCGATGAAGCGCGCTGCCGGCGCCGTCTCGCGCGCCCGGATCAGATTGCGCATGCTGTCCTGGAAGCGCTGGTTCCAATGCGCGCCGATCGCCTTCGGATCGAGCTCGCTGGTATGCGCGACCATCATCGAATGGCACATGCTGCAATAGGACGGCGCCGTCTCGCCGACCGATCGATGGGTCATGATGACATGGGCCTCGGGGAAGGCGTCGAGCAGCCCCTGAACGCCGCTCAAGAGATGGCTCGGCGATTTCAGGATCCATTTCCGCCCGCGCCGGGCCGGCGACTGCCATTGCAGGATCTGCAGCCATTCGCGCAGTTCCCGATAGGCCTGGCTCTTGTCCTGCTCGGCCATCCAGAAGCCGAAGGACGGCACATACAACATCGATTCATAGGTCGCGGTCAGGAAGCTCTTATCCATCAGGATGACTTCCTCGTCGAACTCCAGCGCATCCATCGGGTGGATGCTGCGAAAATCCGGCCAGGCGGCATAGAAGGCGTCGACGGCGGCCTTGGCCGCTTCCTGGCGCGGCGTCGGGTCGCCCCAGGCCTCGCCGGGGAAGGGCAGGGGGAAGGTCACCTCCCACCACAGGCCGGAGGTGAGTTGCGGCGCGCTGCCCAGCAGGCGCTGCAGCATGGTGCTGCCGGTGCGTGGCAATCCCAGAATCGCACCGGCGACCTCGATCTTTTCGTCCAGGATCTCGGGATGCTCGGCGAGCACGGCCTGTTTCTTGAGCCGGTCGACCAAGCCGTAGACGATGCGCTCGACCGGCGGCACCTCGGGTGAGACGAGCGCGCCTTCGGCATTGATCGTGTCGACCAGCTTGGTCAGCGGCCCGAGATACCAATCATTGCCGAAATCCGAGAGGCCGGCCATCTGCCGTGCCTTGTCGAGCAGCAGTTCGACCTCGACGCGGCCGCTCATCGGATCACCCGCAGGAAAGGCTCCAATCTCCGCACCGTGTTGCGTTGAGCTGTCGGCATCGCTCTCTCCCCGATCCTGCGCTGATGCCGTTCGACCGGCTTTTCATAATGAAATGCAGATTCATTTGCTTCGTGCAATACGCAAATGCGAAAAATCTGCAAAAGCCCGCTGGCATTCCCCGCCCGTGTACGGGAAGGATGAAGCGACGCAAAAGGATGGGCAATCGAGGGGCGCCATGGCCAAGAGTCGAACGGCACCGGCAATTTCCGTGCAGGGAGGTTGTGTCTGCGGCGCGGTGCGGATCGAGATCGATGTCCCGGCGCGGTGGGCGTGGCACGATCATTCCGGCGCCAGCCGGCACGCGCATGGCGCGGCCTACGCCACCTATGTCGGCAGCTGGCGCAGCCGTTGCCGCATCCTGGACGGGGAGGAGCAGATCACCCGCTTCGAGGACGAGGCGAAGCGGACGGCGCGCAGCTTCTGCGCCCGCTGCGGCACGCCGCTTTTCTACGAGCGGGCCCGCGCGCCGCAAATGCTGAACATCCCGCGCGCGGTCTTCGAAGGCGGCACCGGGCGGGAGCCGCGCTATCACATCGCCATCGACGAGGTGCCCGAATGGGCCTATGCCGGCGGCCCTCTGGCGCCGTTCAAGGGCTTTCCAGGCGTCGTCTGGGAACGGCCGCGGCGGACCAAGCGCCGCGATATCGGCGGCGAGTTCTGATCGGCCTCAGTGGCCGATCAGATGCGGCGCGAAGGCGCGCCAGGCCGGGCTGAAATAGAGCATCACAGATGCGATCTCGTTGACCAGGATCCAGCCTGTGCCGGCCAGATAGGCCGGGTGCAGGCGCTTCCGCGTCACCAAATCGTAGCCGCCGAGCGCCAGGATCAGCAGGTTGGTACCCAAATAGAGCTGCACGGCGAAGGCCCATTCGGCATTCCCGAGCGCGTCGCCGATCGTATAGTTCCAGAGGCGCGCGAAACCCGCCGGGATCAGCGAGAGCGTCGCCAGCAGGATGAGCCGCTTGTGGGCACTCGAATCGCCGCGCCACAACAGGGCTGTGGCGGCGAGCGGAACGAATGCCGCGATGTTGGTGAGCTGAATGGCGAAGAAGGCCGTGTGCGGCGCCTCCGGCGTATACTGGCGGATATGCATGATCCAGGCGGCGGCGAGGCCGACGACCGTCATGAGCGGGATGAGCGCCACGCCCGTCATGCCGAGCCGCCGATGCAGCGCCGGCTTCCGGACGCGGATCAGCGCGATCTGGGTGGTCAGCAACAGGAGCCAGCCGACGAAGACCGCTGCATGGACATGGATGATCAGGGGATAGGCCGCTTCGTTCGTCTGGATATGATTTGCCATGTCCAGCCCGAAGCCGGACAGGATCGGCAGCCAGATCAGGACGACAAGCGTCAGGAAGAAATTCCGGTCCCAGGCATGGGACGGCGCAAAGCCGCCCGTCCGCGGCGGGAAATCGATCGTTGTTTCTGCGGTCATGGCAAATACCCCCGATCCGGATGTGCCGCTGGGTCGGTGCTGTCGCAACCCTATATTGATTCTCCGTGAAAGAGAAGGACTTGCATGTTTCGGGCGATAAGCGAAAAAGCCGCCATTTTCGTCGAATTCTGAGATTCTTTATTTTGGTGTTTCGCGCGGGGCGTGAATCTGTTCTGCGCGGGTCAGGCGTCGGTGTGCGGAATTTGAAATCGCGTCGTAAGACGCCGGCCATTGGCCCCCGCACGGCGACGTCTCGATCGGCTGGATTCGCCTTGGCGCGAAATTTGTCGTTTGCCAAACCCGTGCGAAATGCGTAACAAATGGTGCGTCATTTTACGCTTTTCGATTTCGACCGGAAAACATGGCCGCAGCCGAGAAATATGGCCGTTGTTGAAAAGCGATCGATGGCGCCGCGGCTGGCCGCGGCTTTATGGTGGGCGCGATTAGTCTCGCCTGCATCGGGCGCAGCAAGAAGAAACCAGGTCTTCATGTCGAAACTGACGCATTTGGAACGGTTGGAAGCAGAAAGCATCCATATCATGCGCGAGGTGGTCGCGGAGACCGAGCGCCCGGTGATGCTGTACTCGGTCGGCAAGGACAGCGCGGTGATGCTGCACCTGGCCATGAAGGCGTTCTACCCGTCGAAACCGCCCTTTCCGCTGCTGCATGTCGATACGACCTGGAAGTTCCGCGAGATGATTGCGTTTCGCGACGCGACCGCGGCCCGGCTCGGGCTCGACCTGCTGGTGCATATCAATCAGGACGGGGTGGCTCAGGGCATCGGCCCGTTCAGCCATGGCTCGGCGGTGCATACCCAGATCATGAAGACCGAGGCGCTGAAACAGGCGCTCGACAAATACGGCTTCGACGCAGCCTTCGGCGGCGCGCGGCGCGACGAGGAGAAGAGCCGCGCCAAGGAGCGCATCTTCTCCTTCCGTTCGACGCAGCATCGCTGGGATCCGAAGAAGCAGCGGCCGGAGCTGTGGCAGCTCTATAATGCCCGCAAGAACAAGGGCGAGAGCATCCGCGTCTTTCCGCTGTCGAACTGGACCGAACTCGACATCTGGCAATACATCCATCTGGAAAACATCCCGATCGTGCCGCTCTATTTCGCGGCGGAACGGCCGGTGGTGCGGCGCGACGGCACGCTGATCATGGTCGATGACGACCGCATGCCGCTCGATCCCGGCGAGACGCCGGAGCTGCGCAAGGTGCGCTTCCGTACACTGGGCTGCTACCCGCTGACCGGGGCGATCGAGAGCGAGGCCGATACTCTCCCCACGATCATCCAGGAAATGCTGCTGACGACCAGCTCCGAACGCCAGGGCCGGGTCATCGACAAGGATGCCCAGGCCTCGATGGAGCAGAAGAAGCAGGAGGGCTATTTCTGATGGCTCACCAATCCGATCTGATAGCCCGGGATATCGAGCAATACCTCGTCGCCCATCAACATAAGAGCCTGCTGCGCTTCATTACCTGCGGCAGCGTGGATGACGGCAAGAGCACGCTGATCGGCCGGCTGCTCTACGAATCCAAGATGCTGTTCGAAGACCAGCTGACGGCGCTCGAGGCCGACAGCAAGAAGGTCGGGACGCAGGGCGGCGAGCTCGACTTCGCCCTCTTGGTCGACGGGCTCGCCGCCGAGCGCGAGCAGGGCATCACCATCGACGTCGCCTATCGCTTCTTCTCGACCGACCGGCGCAAATTCATCGTCGCCGATACGCCCGGCCATGAGCAATATACCCGCAACATGGTGACCGGCGCGTCGACCGCCGATCTCGCCATCATCCTGATCGATGCGCGGCGCGGCGTGCTGACCCAGACGCGGCGGCATAGCTATCTGGTCTCGCTGATCGGCCTCAAGCACGTTGTGCTCGCCGTCAACAAGATGGATCTGGTCGGATATTCGCAGGAGGTCTACGACCGGATCGTCCAGGACTACGGCGCATTCGCCCAGCAGCTCGGCCTCGACCGGATCGTGCCGATCCCGATGTCGGCGCTGCGCGGCGACAACGTGACGGAGTCCAGTGACCGCATGCCCTGGTATGACAGGCCGGCGCTGATGGAGCATCTCGAAACTGTCGAGATCGCGGCTGAGGACCGCAGCCGGCCGTTCCGCCTGCCGGTGCAATGGGTCAACCGGCCGAACCTCGATTTCCGCGGCTTTTCCGGGATGATTTCGTCGGGTGTCGTGCGGCTGGGCGACCGTAACCGCGTGCTAACCCTCGGGCCAGGAAAGCCGGGTCGCGCGCATCGTCACCCAAGGCGGCGATCTGGCCGAAGCCGGTGCCGGGCAATCGGTGACGTTGACCCTGACGGACGAGATCGACATCAGCCGCGGCGACGTGCTGTCCGGCACCGAAGATCTGGCCGGCGTGGCCGACCAGTTCGAGACGACGCTGGTCTGGATGGCCGAGGAGCCGATGCTGCCGGGCCGGCCTTATCTGCTCAAGATCGGCGCAAAGACTGTCATTGCGACCGTCTCCGCACTGAAGCACAAGGTCAACGTCAACACGCTGGAGCACACGGCGGCCAAGGCGCTTGGGCTGAACGAGATCGGCATCGGCAACATCAGTCTCGACCAGCCGATAGCCTTCGACGCCTATGCCGACAACCGCGAGACGGGGGGCTATATTCTGATCGACCGGATCAGCAACGAGACGGTCGGCGCGGGATTGCTGCACTTCGCCCTCCCGGCGCTCGCAGAACGTGCATTGGCAGGCGCTCGACATCGACAAGGCGGCGCGTGCCCGGCTCAAGGGGCAAAAGCCCTGTGTGCTATGGTTTACCGGCCTATCCGGTGCCGGCAAGTCGACCATCGCCAAATATCGTCGAGAAGAAGCTCTATGCCGCCGGGCGGCATACCACGCTGCTCGACGGCGACAATGTCCGCCACGGGCTGAACCGCGATCTCGGCTTCACCGATGTCGATCGCGTCGAGAATGTCCGCCGCGTCCGCCGAGGTGGCGAAGCTGATGGTCGAATCCGGGCTGATCGTCATGGTCTCCTTCATCTCGCCGTTCCGCGCCGAGCGGCGCATGGCCCGCGACCTGATGCAGGCGGGCGAGTTCCTCGAAGTCTTCGTCGATACCGCGCTGGAGGTGGCCGAGTCGCGCGACGTCAAAGGCCTGTACAAGAAGGCGCGGCGCGGCGAACTCAAGCATTTCACCGGCATCGACTAGCCCCTATGAGGCACCGGAGACGCCCGATATCCGCGTGAACACCTCGACCATGTCGGCCGAGGAAGCCGCCGATTCGATCATTGCGCGGCTGCGCGACCTCGACATTGTCTGAGCTTCATGCGGGATGCCTGACGGATTAGAAGTCCTTCTCCGCCCTTCAGGGGGGAGAAGGATTTAGGATGAGGTGGGGTCGCGCCGCTGCATCGATGCTGGCGGCTTCCCCACCTCACCCCGACCCTCTCCGCCCCAATGGGGCAGAGAGGGAGGTTTCCGGCAGCCCTGTTTCAAGGACCTTCGCCATGTTGCTATCTGAATTACTGCCCGAAATCTGCCGACTTGCCGAGGCGGCCGGGCGAGAGACCTTGCGCTTCTATGAGGGCGATCCGGCCGCAACGCTGAAGCAGGATGGCAGCCGGTCACCGCTGCCGATGCGGCGGCCGAGGCGGTAATCCTGCCTGTGCTGCGCACGCTTACGCCCGACATTCCAGTCGTCTCGGAAGAGGAAGCCGTCGCCGGCCTGGCGCCTGAAGTGGTCGGGGGACGGTTCTGGCTGGTCGATCCGCTCGACGGCACCAAGGAGTTCATCAAGCGCAACGGCGAGTTCACGGTCAACATCGCCCTGATCGAGGCGGGTGTGCCTGTGCTCGGCGTCGTGCATGTCCCGGTTACCGGCGAGACCTATGCCGCGGCCGGGCCTGGAACGGCGTCCGCTCGCGGTCGGCGGTGCCCAGGCTTGCGCCATCGCGGTCAGGTCGCGTCCTGCTTGCGGCGCCACCATCGTTGCCTCGCGTTCACATGGCGACGATTCCGCGCTCGAAGGCTTCCTCGCCGGCACCGAAGTGGCCGAGCGCCGACCGGCCGGCAGCTCGGTCAAATTCTGCCTGGTGGCGCGCGGCGAGGCCGATTTGTAACCCCCGGCTCGGCCCGACCATGGAGTGGGACACGGCAGCCGGCCATGCCGTGCTGCTCGGCGCCGGCGGCACGGTCAGGACACTCGACGGCACTGCGCTTTGCTACGGCAAGCCCGGATATAGAAATCCGCATTTCGTAGCTTCTGGGGTTTTGACGTTACGCGTTTCGTAGGGCCATATTGGTTCGATCTGAAGCTTGCGTATAGATCGAACGAGGCGCGCGCGGCGTCACAATATGATATTTCGTCCTGTCATCTAACGATATAGGGCCGACCTCATCCGACTGCTTAGTCTGCAGTCGGATGTGTTCCACTGGGCGATGTTTCGCCGCGGTGGCGGGACAGACGGGGGTAGGGGGAGTCCGTAGCCGAAGGAACAGAGCACAACGAGGGCGAGACGCGGGATCCGATCCCGAAAGTCACAAAAAAATCGCCCCGGAAAACAAGCCTCTAGGGAGGGCGAGAGCGATGTCCTGGTCATTTGACGAAGGCGCTGTGCGGGGGCGTCAGCCTGGTTGTCATGGCGGCTGCACTGCCGGCCGCGGCGCAGGATGCGGTGCCGGCGCAACGGGTGGGGACGACGGCGCAGATCGAAGAGATCACCGTAACGGCACGCCGGCACGAAGAGGATGTGCAGAAGGTGCCGATAGCGATCAGCGCGGTCAGCGAGCGCGTCGCTCGAACAGCACGGCGTCCAGAATGGCCAGGATCTCTCCCGCCTTGTTCCTGCTTTGACCACCAACCAGACCAGCCGTGATGAAGAAGGCTATGCGATCCGCGGCCTGTCCAATAGCGGCGCCACCTATGAGGGCCTGGAAAACAACGTCGCCCCCTATTTCAGCCAGGTGCCGTTTCCGACCGATGATGCGGCGGGCCGGGGCGTTATTTCGACCTGGCCAATATCCAGGTGCTGAAGGGACCGCAGGGCACGCTGTTCGGCCGCAACTCGACCGGTGGCGCCGTGCTGCTGGAGCCGAACCGGCCGGCCGGCGATTATGACGGTTACGCCTCGTTCCAATACGGCAACTACGGCGATCAGGTCTTCGAAGGGATGCTCAACATCCCGATCCTGCCCGACGAGCTGATGTGCGCGTCGCCGCCAAGCGCGAGGAGCGCGACGGCTTCACGACCAACATCGTCAACGGGCAAAAGCTCGACAACCGCGATTACTGGTCGGAACGGATCGGCGTCGAATGGCGGCCGAGCCAGTTTCTTCGACAATTACGCAGTGTTCGACAGCTATTACAGCGACACGGCGGGTTCGTCCGAGGCGTTCGAGGGCGGCAATCCGGGCTTTACGCTGTCGCGGCTCAGCGCCAGCTTCCAGCCGACCGCCGGCGCCTGCTTCCTCCGGCGTGACCTTGGGCGGCAATGGCGGGCAATTCCGGGCTGCAGCGCACCCTTCTCGATTTTCGCTCTATCCCAATCCCGAGCTGCAGAACGCGGCGGCGCTGCAACAGGCGCTGGGGCCGCGCCAGGTCGCCTCCGATATCGATTCGATCGACAAGACCTGGAGCCTGGGCTTCACCGATATCGCCACGGTCAACGTGACGCCGGATTTGACGCTGAAGAACATCTTCGGCTATCGCGAGTTCAAGCAATTGCTGCGGCTCGACGAGGATGGCAGCGCGCTGCCCGATCCTCGAGGGCGA
Organism: Aliidongia sp.; assembly: GCA_037200015.1. Taxonomy (GTDB): domain Bacteria; phylum Pseudomonadota; class Alphaproteobacteria; order ATCC43930; family CGMCC-115725; genus JAXDMU01. Next base: position 109,409 of record JBBCHB010000024.1, read on the forward strand.
TCACGCCCCAGTGGCTGGGACGAGAATCTGGCGCAATATACCGATGAGGTGAACCTCCACGCGAAGGCGCTGGACGGCAAGCTCGATATCACCGCGGGTAATTTCTTTCTGTTCAGCCATCCGGGCCGGCACTCAGGAGCAGAACACCGTCCAGCTCGGCGCGCCGCCCGCGAATTCTGGCGCAGCCGCTGATCGCGATCGGGTCAATCGTCAACCAGACGACTCATTCGGACGAGAGCAGCGAGGCGCTCTATGGCGAGGCGGTCTACGATCTCAGCGGCATTTCCGATTATCTGAAGAATTTCAAGTTCACGGCCGGTTATCGCTATACCTGGGACCACCGGACGCTGAACGAAATCGCCCCACGCTCCGGCAATCCGCTGGCGCCGCACTGCTATATCGCGTCCCAACCCGCCCAACCCGCCGCAAAATTGCCAGCTCGACGTCAATGGCCGATTCCAGGCACCGTCCTGGAATCTGGGCGTCGACTGGCAAATCGATCCGGACAATCTGCTCTATGTCACGGGGCGGCGCGGCTATCGCAGCGGCGGCCTCAACAACACCGTCGCCGATGTCTCGCAAGTGCTGTTCAAGCCGGAAGTGGTCAAGGATGTCGAGCTCGGCTGGAAAAGCGACTGGCATTTCGACACCATCAAGGGGCCGCACCGGATATTGCGTTGTTCCATGACGACATCCAGGACGCCCAGGTCAACCAGACCTTCGTCGATGCCCAGGGCGATTTCATCGCGCTGATCAACAATTCGGCGTCGGCGTCGATCAACGGCGTCGAGTTCGACACCACTGTGGTGCCGATCTCCGATGTCCAGGTGACCGGATCCTGGACCCTATACCAAGGCGCAATACGACAATTTTCCTCTTGCTGGGCAATGGCGGCGGCGGCGCCACGACCCGAGCTGGGCAGCGGCGAGCCTTTCCCCTTCACCCCGCTCAACCGCTTCTCGCTCGAGGTGAGGTATTTCCTGCCGGTGCCCGAAACCTGGGGCGACATGAGCGTCTCCGGCACGGAATACTACTCGACCCATACGATTTTGGCCGTGGCGCCCGACCCGTTCGGGCAGCAATCGGCCTACCACCAGCTCGACCTGCATTTCGACTGGAACCAGATCGGCGGCCGGCCGGTCGATGCCTCGCTGTTCGCGACGA
>JBBCHB010000025.1:0-62334 GCA_037200015.1 Aliidongia sp.
GTGTCTGGATCATCCGGAACTGTCACGCTGTTTGCAATACCGCAGAATTTTGTTATACCGGAGGTCGGCCAATCCTTCGATCTATTGGGCGGACAAGCAGGCGAGGCGATTGCGCTGGAGGATGGTGACGGCCAGCTCCTGAAGACGCCGAACCCGGGTGGAGGGAGCAAGTTCTTCTACGTCAAGGACGCAAATACATTCAGCGACGCCATGACCTTCAGCATGAAGGCCGGCGGCGGCGGTTGGGGTGCCAGCTATGGCATGACGGCCGACGCCAGCGCGCTCGTCCAGACCAGCGCGCTTACGCAATCGATTCATTTCCGCGGCGTCGCGCACACGACCCAGTCCGTGGTCAGCCCGAATGCCGCGCTCTCCGCCGACGCGGCCAAGATCCTGGCTCAGGGCATGGATGCCTTTACCCAGAGATATGGCACGCATTTCGTGGCCGGTTACATCTATGGGAAGAGCTGCAACCTGTCCTTCAATCTGAACTTCTCGACCCTCGATGTCGCGACGAAATTCTCCAGCAGTTTCTCTGAATCCGAAACGGCGGCGGGCTTCGGCGAGAGCATGCAGGCGAGTATCACGAACACGATGAACACGACGCAGTCCAGTTGCTCGTTCAGTGTCGAGTCCAGCTATCGCGGCTTCATTTCCGTGTCGCCCCAGAGCATGACGGATCTCGCTAAGGTGGTGGCCGATTATGACGCGGCCTCCGGCGATACAGGCGCTGTTCTGCTGATAATCTATCCCTGGACCTATCTGGATCAGGTCAACGATGCATCCTTCGGCCTGCCGATGAGCGACGCGCTGCAGGAGCTGGCGGCGCTGACCAATAAGCTCCTCTATGTCAAGCAATCCGGCCAGAACTTCATCGACGGCGGCCGCTTCGCGGGCGCCAGTCAGTGGCAGGCCATCACCAGTGCCGGGCAGTCGGTGCAGAAGGAGCTGGACGGGATTCTGGCCTATCTCCAGTCCTGCAACGCCAAAGCGACGGCGGTTACCCAGGCAGAAGTCGACCATTTCCCCGCCGCCGAGCCGCTGGCGGACCAGATGACTACCGCCCTTCGGCGGTTCTGCCTGGCTTTTTCAGTGGCTACGCCGGATTGGGGGATTGCGCCGGATTGGGCCAAGCTCGCCGCGGCGGACGAACTGGCGCCGCAATCGAACGCTCTCCAGCTCCTGGACAACGGCCACCAGCTCTCGACCGTGTACAATGATCATTCCAAGGGCGTCTGGTTCGACGTGTCGGGCAGCCACAATCTTTGCGCGGTCCCGAGCGCAGGCGTGATGATGGGCTTTACGTCCGACCCGGACAAAGGCGGTCTTGTCGGCTGGTGCGTTTCGGGCCCGCAGGCCGGTCAGGTATCACCGTCCCTCGCAATCGGCGGGAGCACCAATTCGCGCAGTCTCGACGACCCGAACAATACGGCCAAACTCTATTGGCCCATCAGTCAAGCCGGCGCAAACCTCCAGATCACGCTCTGCCCGGTCTGAGCCCGTCCGGCGCGTAGACTCTTCCAGTCATGGCCGGGTTTGGCCCACGACTGTCCGGCTGAGGGTTCAGTCGATGCTGGAAGCTCACAAGTTGCGGCACTGGCTTGCCCATGTAATGGGCTTGCCTGTGGCGTAATTTGAGAGTTCGTTGGGAAAGGGGTCACTGCATAGTGAGTCCGCCAACCCGCGATTTTCCGGCAAGGAAGCCAGCTATCCGGCATGTGGAGTGACGACGGCTTTCGCGGCAGAGCGGCCCCAAACCGAGCGGGTTACCCTGACCTCGTCGGCCGAATCCGGCGCACCATCGCGCTACCCCAGACAGCGACACGCCCGCGGCGACGGAGGTCGTGGCGGGCGCGTTCGATGGCATTCGGCTTATCCGACCATCGGCCTGTAAGGAGCCGATCAGGGATAGAAGATCAGTCGCCCTGGACGACGGCGTTCTGCGCGGCAAGGTCGGCGGCTGCAACCTGCGAGGCGGGCGTGACGTTGCCACACGCGGCGACGGCGACAAGCAGCAGCCGTTGATCGCCGTCTCTAGAACAATCTCGCCGGCAAACTTGCCGAGCTGCGGAGGCGGCAGACCACCCTGCGAATGCGGGCCGCGTTACGCCGGCCGGCGCTCCATCGCCCACAACCCCGCCGCGCCCAACAGGGCCGCGCAAAACAGCAATCCCCACGCCCCGAGCGCCGGAACCGGCGCCGCCAGGACAATCTTCTTTACCAGGCTATTGGCGAAATCGGCGACGAAGACATTGCCCTGGCCGTCGAGCGCGACGCCGTACGGATTGAAGAACCCGCTGCCCAGGGTCACGACGGCACCGCCGCCCGCCGGGATCTCCATCACCGTGTTGTTGTCTGTATTGGAGAAGAAGACATCGCCTTGGCCATCGACCGCGACGCCGTACGGATTGAAGAGCCCGCTGCTCAGGGTCATGACGGCACCGCCGCCCGCCGGGATCTCCTTCACCGTGTTGTTGAAGGTATCGGCGACGAAGACATTGCCGTGGCCATCGACCGCGACGCCGGCGGGAAGGCTGAATCCGCTGCCCAGGGTGACGATTTTCTGCGCCGCGGCGGGCAGTGCCATAAAGCCGCCGCCGATCAGGATGATCGCCACGATGAAACCGGTTGAAAGCTTCAAGGTACATCCCCTTGCGAGAGCGTCGGCACATCGGCACGACAATGTTTTAGCGGTGGTATACAGATGCTGCAATATCCCAAGGGCGTGCCATAGCCAGGGACTGGCGGTCAATCCTGAGCCAACGAGGCCATCACGCAGCGCTCCGGGCAATCGCCCACGCGTGCAGCGGGCTCAGCATGCCCGCCAATACCGCTCGATGACGGCCAAGCCGAACGGGCTTGCCCGGCGTATCCGTTTGATGGACAGGCAAGAAACGGCATCTGTCCGCCAGGAAACCGTGACAGACCTCTAGGGGGAAACTCCACGGTGGCTGCGCGAGAGAAACGTGGCCTGTCCGTGATATCCCTGATGGCAACGACGGAACCTCGCCGGGATAAGATCGAGGAATGGCGCCTCAGCGCGGCGCGTGCTTCGAGGGGCACCGTCTGCAATCTGCGATGTCCCTGCGTCATTCCAGCGACAATGCTTCTTCCCACCACATTGTCTTTCGAAGAAAAGACTTGCGCTGGACGATTGCATGATCCATCTTTGTTCTATGGAAAAATTACCTTCGTTCTCAGAACTGGCCGATGCGCCCCCAGATGGTCCCGACGCGGACCGGACGGCGGGGCGCGTCGGCTTGTTCGGGGAGACGGAGACGCAGCGGACCGAACGGCATGTGCTGATGCTGCGGCGCTTCAGCGATCTGGCGCTCAAGGCGGCGGAGCGGATCGACCGGCAGGCCGATGCGGCCGAGGCCCTCGCCGAGGCCGCCGAGATCGAGGCGCAGGAAGCGGCAGCGGAAACGCCGGCGACCGAAGGCGTTGATGCCGAGACGCCGAAGCCCGCCGCGCCGGTCGATCGCGGTCCCACCGCCGCCGAGATCTCGCTGGCGATCCACCGCCTGTCGCGGGTGGTGCGCTACGACATCGCGCTCGAAGAGAAGCTGATCCGGGATCTGCTGGCGCCGCCCGCGGCCCCCGTGCCGGCACCGGCACCGCAGCTCGATCCCCAGCCCGAGACGACGCGGAAGAGCAAATGGTGCAAGCCCCCACCCTCGGTGATACTGGCCGAAGCGAAGGCGAAGGTCGAGAGCTTCAACGCCACGGCCCTGTCCTATGACGAGCGGCTCGAACCGGAAGATATCGAAGATCTGATGGCCGAGCTGCGCGATGAACTGGAGAGCGGCCGGCACGACAAGACGCTGCTCAAGCACATCGAGGGTCCTGAAAAGATCGGTGCCGATTTCCTGATCGAACGCGGCATCATCCTCAACTTGGCCAAGATCATGTTCGGCCCGACCGGCGAATGGAGCGACGCGCCGGGGCAGGAATCCTTCAAGCGGCCGCCGGACGCGGTATCCGCGCCGCCCGATGCCGCGCTGTTCGCGCCGGAGCCCGAGCCCGAGGCGATGCCGCCGCCGAGCGGCACTGTCCTCGGCGGGGATTCGTCCGACCCGAATGGCCAGCCGCCGGCGGCCGGGCACGACCCGCCCTGATCTCGATCGATCGCAACGGCCCCTCTACCGCATCGAGTGCGCGAACATGCTGCCCTGGATCGTAAAGATCTCCAGTGGGCGGGCGTCCCTGCCCGCCTTGCCGGCGTGAGCCCGCAATCGCCGATCGCGCGGCGGGCTATGCCGGCTGGTCGCCGGCAGGCGGGCGGGGACGCCCGCCCCACTTCGGAGCAGAGCCTTCGGCGGTACTTGCACCCGCTTTCGCCATCGGCGCGGCGCCCGGATCGTTCGCGTGCAAGCGCCTCAATAGGCCTTGGCGTAGACCGCGTCGATCGTCGCCGGTTCGCCGGTGATCAGGCATTTGCCTTCGGTGCCCGACTGCTCATGCGGCAGGCAGCGGATCGTGACGCCGACCGAACTCAGCCGCTCCTCGATATCCGGGTCGCCCGACCATTTGCCAATGACGAAGCCGGTCCCGGAGTCCTGGCCGAAATGCGCGGTCAGATCGGCGAAAGTCTTGATGCCGTCGATCATCTTGGCCTTGCGGTAATCCAGCGCCTGGGTCAGCAGCGCCTGGTCGAAAGCTTCGAGCAGGCTCGGCGCCTCGGCGATGAATTCGGCCATCGGCAGGATGCGCTTCTCGCCGATCGAATCGCGGCGGGTCAGCGCCACGCTCTCGTTGGCGACGTCGCGCGGCCCCAGTTCGAGGATCAGCGGCACGCCCTTCTTGATCCAGCCCCAGCGCTTATTGGCCGGGCTGTCATCCTTGAGGTCGACCTGGACGCGGATCGGCTCGCCGTCGAAATGCTGGGCGGCGATGCGCTCGCCCAGCTTCTTCGCGGCCTCGATCACGGCGTCGCGCCCGGCTTCGTCGCGCAGGATCGGGATGATCACGACCTGGCGCGGCGCCATGCGCGGTGGCAGGCGCAGCCCGTCATCGTCGGAATGCGTCATGATCAGCGCGCCGATCAGGCGGGTCGAGGTGCCCCAGGAGGTGGTGAAGACATGGCGCAGCCCGCCTTCCTTGTCCTGGTACTGGATGCCGGCCGCCTTGGCGAAGTTCTGGCCGAGAAAATGCGAGGTGCCGGCCTGGAGCGCCCGGCCGTCCTGCATCATCGCCTCGATCGCGTGGGTCTCGTCGGCGCCCGGGAAGCGCTCATGCGGCGTCTTCTCGCCCGTGATCACCGGGATGCGCATGTCGCCCTCGACCACGCGGCGATAGACGCCGAGCATGGTGTGCGTCTCCTCCAGCGCTTCCTCGCGCGTGGCATGGGCCGTGTGGCCCTCCTGCCAGAGGAATTCCGAGGTGCGCAGGAACAGGCGCGGCCGCATCTCCCAGCGCACGACATTGGCCCATTGGTTGAGCTTCAGCGGCAGGTCGCGATAGCTCTTGATCCAGCGCGCCATCGCTTCGCCGATAATGGTCTCGGAAGTCGGACGGATGATCAGCGGCGATTCGAGCGGGGCGGCCGGCACCAGCTTGCCGTCCTTCTTCTCCAGGCGATGATGCGTGACGACCGCCATTTCCTTGGCGAAGCCCTCGACATGGGCCGCTTCCTTCTCGATCAGCTCGAGCGGGATGAAGATCGGGAAATAGCAATTGTCGTGACCGGTCGCCTTGATCAGCCGGTCCATGCGCTCCTGCAGCTTCTCCCAGATCGCCCAGCCCCATGGCTTGATCACCATGCAGCCGCGGACGCCGGAATGCTCGGCCAGATCCGCCTCGCGGATGACCTCCTGGTACCACTCGGCAAAATTCTCGGAGCGGCGGATGCGCAATGCGTTCTTCATGATCGACCCGTCGGCAGGACAACAGGACGCTGTCCTTAAAACATTTTACCGGCGAAAGTGACGGGAAAATGCGGGGACCGGAAAATAACAGCCCCGCTTGCAGCTCGGGCATCGGGAACGGCAGCGCGACGCACCTTCGTTTACAGGCAATTTACCCGCGAGGGTCACTTTCGCCGTCAACGCCCCAAGGGGGTATGGGAGCGGGATCGCACCGAAGCACATGCTACCGCCGGACCTACGCACGACCCTGGCCTTTACCGCCCTGCTCAACACGGTCTTCGCCGTGGCGATCATCCTGCTGTGGCGGCGCGACCGGCATCGCTACCTGCCGGCCTGGAGCGGCGGCTATGCCGCGCTGGCGCTGGCGCTGATCCTGATCGCCGGGCGCGACATGGTGCCCGATTTCCTCTCGATCGTGGTCGCCGATGCCGCCGTGCTGCTGGGCAGCATCCTGCTCTATCTCGGCACGGCAATGTTCTACCGGCGCCGGCCCGCGCTCCTGGCGGCCTGGGGGCTGTTCGCCGTGTCGATCGCCGGGGTGCTCTGGTTCACCTATGTCAAGCCCGACATCAATATGCGGACCTTGATCATCTCGGCGGCCCAACTCGCGATCACCGCGGCGCATCTGGCGCAGTTCTTCGGTCGGCGCCGGCATGCCCGATGGTCCGAAAGCGCGCTCGCGATCTTCTTCATCTGCATCTACGCCATCATGCTGCTCGGACGGTTCCTGTGGACGCTGACCGATCCCATCACGGCCAGCTTCCTCGTCCCGACGACCGGCCAGAACTCCGTGGTCCTGCTCCAGGCGCTGTCCGGCGTCGGCGTCGGCCTCGGCCTGTGCAACCTGCATGCGGCGGCGCTGATCGACACGGCGCGGGAAAGCGAGCAGCGCCTGGCCGAAGCCAATGAGGAGTTGACCAAGCTGACGGTGCGGCTCGAGCTGCGCAATACGGAGTATGCCCAGGCGCGCGATTTCGCCGAGGCCGCCAACCGGTCCAAATCGCAATTCCTGGCCAATATGAGCCATGAGCTGCGCACGCCGCTCAATGCCATCATCGGCTTCTCGGAGATGATCCGCGACGGCATGCTCGGGCCGATCGGCACGCCGGTCTATCGCGACTATGCCGCCGATATCAACCGCAGCGGCATGCATCTGCTGCAGCTGGTGACCGATATCCTCGACGTGTCGCGCGCCGAGGCCGGGCATCTGGCGCTGAACGAGGAGATCTGCGATCCGGCCCGCGTGGTCGAGGGCAGCGTCGTCATGATCCGCGAGGCCGCGCATCAGGGCCAGGTCGCGATCGACGTCGCGCCGCTGGACCGGACGCCCTGGCTCTTCGCCGATGAACGGCGCCTGCGCCAGATCCTGATCAATCTGCTGTCGAATGCGGTCAAATTCACCTTGCCCGGCGGCCGTGTCGCCATCGCGCTCGGGCTCGAACCCGATGGCGGGCTCGCCTTCTCGGTCGAGGATAGCGGCATTGGCATGAGCCAGGCCCATATCGAGATCGCGCTGACACCGTTCGGCCAGGTCGACAGCCAGCTCAACCGGCAATATGAAGGCGCCGGGCTGGGGCTGCCGCTGACCCGGCAGCTGGTCGAACTCCATGACGGCGAGCTGGAGGTGACCAGCCGGCTCGGCGAAGGCACCCGCGTCGTCGCCCGCTTCCCGGCCTACCGCATCCGGCCGCGGCTGCTATGACTCACTTCAGCGCGTTGAACTTGCGGCCGTTCGAGGACACGTCGCCCGGCTTCATGTCCGGCGGGCACGGGCCGACCCAATGCGCCTCCATCTGCGTGGTGCCGGGAAAGGCCTTCTCGAATTCCGGAAAGGGTGGATCGACCGTCGTATGGCCGGTGCCGCTCAGCGCAGTATCGCCGGCCATGGTCATGATTTCTTCCGAACTGATGGTATGGCCGGAGATCGTCGCCGAGGTCTTGAAATGAACGACCGGCCCGTCGACCGTAACGCTCATCGTGCCGCCCATCTGCTTCACGGAGTCGAGGCCGACTTCCATGAGCTTGTGGTCGGAGGCCGGATCGACGCACATTTTCGACTGGATCGTGGTCTCGCCGAGCTTCGTCGAGCCTTCCCACAACCCGGCCCGGCGCGGCGGATATTGCACGTCCTCGGCCGAAGCCAGCATTGGGACAAGCAGCACAAGAGCAGGCAGCAGCTTGAGATTCATGGCATCTCCGGGGTCTGCAATTGACCGGCACGCGATCGACTCACCATAGTTGCTTTCCGTCGTCAACCGGCTTACCGGGTGGTCATGAGGCGCCTGCTTCCCCTCTGCGCGGCGCGTCCGGCGCTCATCCTCGGCCTGGCGACGCTGGCGCTGCATCTCTGGGCCAATGGCGGCTACGACTACTTCCGCGACGAGCTCTACTTCATCGTGTGCGGCCAGCATCTGGCCTGGGGCTATGTCGACCAGCCGCCGCTCGTGCCCTTGATCGCGCGCCTCGCCCGGATGCTGTTCGGCGACAGCCTGCTCGGGCTGCGCCTGGTGCCGGCGCTGGCCGATGCGGCGCTGGTGGCGTTGAGCGCGGAGGCGGCGCGCCGGCTGGGCGGCGGGTCGTTTGCACGCTGGCTGGCCGGCCTTGCCGTGCTGGCGGCGCCGGTGTTCCGGGTCGACGGGCTGCTGCTCTCGACCGACTCGCTGCAGCCGCTCACCTGGCTGGCGGCGGCGCTGGCGATCATCGCTGCGACGGAACGGAAACGCCCCGGCGCCTGGTATGCGCTGGGCGTCCTCACCGGCATCGCCCTGCTCGACAAATATATGATCGCCTTCTTCCTGGCCGCGGCCGGCATCGGGCTGCTGCTGACGCGGGAACGCCGCGCCCTGGCCCGCCCGGCGCCGTGGCTGGCCGGCGGCCTGGCGCTGCTGATCGTGCTGCCCAATCTGTGGTGGCAGCAAAGCCGTGGCTGGCCGTTCCTGGAGCTCGGCGCCGCGGCGGCGGGCGGCAAGAATCTGACCTACTCGCCGCTCGCCTGGCTCGGGCAGGAGATGCTGCTGATGAGCCCGCTGACGGCGCCGATCTGGCTGGCCGGACTGGCCGGCTTCGCCACCTGGCCGCGGCTGGCCCGCATGCGCTGGCTCGCCATTGCCTGGTTCGTGCTGATGGCGATGATGCTGCTGGTCCATGGCAAGCCCTACTACCCGGCCGGCATCTATCCGATCCTGTTCGCCGGCGGCGCCGTCGTGATCGAGGCTGCGATCCGGAATGGAGCCGGGCGGGCCGCGATCGCGGGCGTCACGGTGTTGGGCGGGCTGGTCACCCTGCCCTTCGCCCTGCCGATCCTGCCGGTCGACGACTTCATCGCCTATGAGCAGGCGATCGGGCTCAAGCCGCAGACCGGCGAGAAGCAGGCGCTCGGCGCCCTGCCGCAGTATTATGCCGACATGTTCGGCTGGCGCGAAATGGCCGCCACGGTCGGGCGCGCCTATCAGGCGCTGCCGCCCGACGATCAGGCGCGCGCCGTGTTCTTCGGCAATAATTACGGCGAGGCCGCCGCCGTCGACCTGTTCGGCGGCCCGTGGCGCCTGCCGCCGGCGATCAGCGGCCATAACAGCTATTACCTGTGGGGGCCGGACGGCCATGACGGCAGCGTCGTGCTGCTGTTCAGCCGCCGCTCGCATGAGGCGATGCTGGAGTATTGCGACACGGCCGAGCCGGTCGGGCAGACCGACGCGCCCCATGCCATGCCTTTCGAGACCGGCTTGACGCTGTGGCTGTGCCGCGGCAGCAAGCCACCGCTGCAGGAGCGCTGGCCGGCGTTGAAACACTATGAGTGAAACGGCAGAATGCCGCCCCATGCAGCAGAGCTTGATCCCGCCTCCGCCGGTCGACCCGGCCGACGAGGCGCACTGGGCCGCGATCCGCGCCCAATTCACCGTCGCCGATGATTTCATCAATCTGGAAAACGGCTATTTCGGCATCCAGCCCGATCCGGTGCTGGCCGCCTTCGCGCGCTACACGGCCGAGGCCAATGCCGAGACGGCGCGCTTCCTGCGGCTGCGCTACCCGCCGCTGCTCGACGGCGTGATGGCGGAGCTGGCCGCCTTCACCGGCGCCGGCACCGACGAGCTGCTGATCACGCGCAACGCGACCGAGGCGATGAACATCCTCGCCCAGGGCTACCCGTTCCGGCCGGGCGACGAGGTGCTGCTCGGCGATCACGACTATGACCACGTCGTGCCGATCTTCGAGCTGCTGGCCGAACGCAAGGGCATCGTGCTGAAGCGCATCCGGCTGCCGCTGCATCCGCGCGACGACGACGAGATCCTCGGCTGCTACGAAGCGGCGCTGACACCCAGGAGCCGGGTCATCCTGGCGACCCATATGATCCATCTGACCGGCCAGATCCTGCCGGTCGCGAAGCTGTCGGCCATGGCGCGGCGGCACGGCGTCGACGTCATGGTCGATGCCGCCCATTCCTTCGCCCATCTCGACTTCCGCCTGCCCGATCTCGGCGCCGATTTCATCGCCGTCAACCTGCACAAATGGCTCGGCGCGCCGCTTGGCTCCGGGCTGATGTATGTCGCGCGCGACCGGCTCGGCGAGATCGCGCCGATCTTCGCCGACCGGGTGTTTGCGCGGGACGATATCCGCCATCTCGGCCATTTCGGCACGACGCCGCCGGGCGCGATCCTGGCGGTCAGCGACGCCCTCGCCTTCCACGACCGGATCGGCAGCGGCAACAAGGAGGCTCGGCTGCGCTGGCTCAAGGATTACTGGATGGATCGCGTCGCCGATCTGCCCGGAATCGAGCTGCTGACGCCACGCGATCCGGCGCGATCCTGCGCGATCGGCGCCTTCCGCATTGCCGGCTGGGAGGCCGAGGCCATCGTTGCGCGGCTCTATGACGATCACCGCATCTTCTCCGTCGGCCGGCCGATCGATGGCGGCGACGGCGTGCGCATCACGCCGCATCTCTATACCCGGCCGGCAGATCTCGACCTACTGGTCACGGCGATCGGCGTGTTGGCCGGCAGGAACCAAGCCTAGGCGGCGGCAATCTCGGCCAGGGCCGCGCGCAGCCGCTTGGGATCGATCGGCTTGGCGAGATGGCCCTGCATGCCGGCATCGCGACAGGCGGCAAGCTCCTCGGCCAGGACATTGGCGGTCAGCGCCAGGATCGGCAGGCGTCCCGCCTTGTCCGGCAAGGCCCGGATCCGCCGCGTTGCGCTGACGCCGTCGAGGATCGGCATCTGCATGTCCATCAGCACCAGATCGTAATCGTTCTGCGCCACGGCATCGACCGCGCTGGCGCCATTGTCGACAATGGTGACGGTATGGCCGTCCTGGGTCAGCAGCAGGCGGATCAGCATCTGGTTCATGTCGGTATCTTCGGCGACCAGAATGCGCAGCTTGCGCGGCGCGGGCGGCGCATGCTCCTCCGGATCGCGCACTGGCGTGCCGATTACCAACGGCAGCGTGAAGAAGAAGCGCGCGCCGTCCCCAAACGCGCTGACGACGGCGAGCGAACCGCCCATCAGGATCACCAGGCGGCGACTGATGGCGAGGCCGAGTCCGGTGCCGCCGAATTCGCGCGCGATCGAGCCGTCGACCTGCCGGAAATCGGCGAACAGCTCCGGCAGCTTTTCGGCCGGGATACCGATGCCGGTGTCGCGCACCTCGAAATGCAGCCGCTCGCCCTGTCGGCGGATGGCGAGCACGACCTCGCCGCTGCGCGTGAATTTTACCGCATTGCCGAGCAGATTGCCGATCACCTGCCGCAGCCGGTGACTGTCGAGCCGAAGCCAGCGCGGCACCGCCGGATCGAGGTCGAACCGCAGCGACAGACCGCGCTCCTCGGCCGCGAGGCGGAACAAGGCGCAGCAACTTTCCATCTCCGCGGCAAGATCGACGTCCTGCAGCTCGATCTCGACCTCGCCCGCTTCGAGCTTGGAGAAATCCAGGATGCCGTTGATCACGTTCAGCAAACCGCGGCCGGCATCGCGCTGCAGCTCGACATAGTCGCGCTGTTGGGCGTCGAGTGGCGTGCGCAGCAGCACATCGGAGAAGCCGATGACGCCGGCGAGCGGCGTGCGGATCTCGTGGCTCATCGTCGCGAGGAACATCGATTTGGCGGCCGACGCCGCCTCGGCCGCGGCCTTGGCGCAGCGCAGCTCGTCGGCTTGTTCCCGCAGCTGCGCCATCAGCCGGTCCTGCTGGCCGGCGTGCTGCGCCGCTTCGTCGGCCACGATCAGCCAGAGATAGACGGCGTTCTGCACCAGGAAGAGCATGCCGAACCCGATCGTGACGATGACCTCGGCGGACGACGCGACGAAGAAATCATCGCCGGGCGGTCCGCTGAAGGTCGCGAAGGCTCGCACGACCGACAGAACGACATTGCCCGACAGCAACAGGCCGGCCACGATCAGCGGCTGGCGGAGCGCCCGGTTGTCGCTGGTGAAGGCGATGATCGCGGCCGCGCCGGCCATCGGCATGCCGAACAGCGTGATCACGGCCAGGCGTTCGGTGAAATCGAAGCCGATGAATATCGTGGCGCCGCAGACCAATGTGCCGGCCGCGAGCGACAAGGCGGCAAGCCGGCTGAACCGATCGGTTCGGATCACGGCCTGAAAGCCGGTAAAGATCAGAAAGCCGGCGACGAGGTAAAGCACATTGCCGCCGAAGAAGTTCAGCGAGGGCGGCAGGGATTTCTCGAGATCGACCGCGATCGAGGCGACCAGCACGGTGAGATCGGACAGCGCCCAGCGGAGGACGTAGCGCGTCCGGCTGCGCCGCCAGAGCAGGAACAGCAAAAGCGTGCTGAGCAGGATGTTGCTGAGCCCGGCGAACGCATACAGGGTTTGGACGTCGTCGATCATGCCGCTGCGGCCGTCTCCAAGCCTTTGTGTCCGCTACTATCATGGAGCGAGCGCCGCAGCTAGGCATGAACCGGCGCAGCGGTACGGAGCTGCCCTGCGTCGAAGCGCGGCGGCCGAGGCTGTGCCTGCCCCGGCCGCCCTCACTCTACTGGAACGCTTCGAAGATACTGGAGAACTGGTAGTTGTTTTGCGCGAGGCCACTGCAGGTGGCGGATGCGAAATCCTGACCGGCGCAGCCGCCATTGTCGCGGCCGACCGACCAGATCGACAGCCGTGTGATATAGCTGTGCGACTGGGCGAAATTGAGCAGGGTCTGGGCGTCGCTCAGCTGAAACACTTCGGTATTGGTGTCGTTGACCCCGACCATCGGCGTCACGCCGACCGTGGCGCTCAAGCCGGCGGCCTGGATCTGGCTCTCGGTCGCGACGGCCGCATCCGTCGCGTCGAGGCCCATCTGGGCGCCATTGTCCTGGGACGAGCCGTAATCCATGGCCATTACATTGACCACGTCCAGGGCAAGGCCATCCGCCTTGGCGCTGGTCAGGATGTTCACGCCGGTATCGACCAGCCCGGTCGGCAGGACCGGCAATGTGTAGGAGACGACCAGCCCGGGATTGGCCGCTTTCAGCGCCTTCAAGGCCTGGTCGCGCCGGGTAATCGAGGCCTGGTCCGAGACCGCGCCGCCCTCGATGTCGATATCGATCTTGTTGACCGTGTATTTGTTGATAACGGACTGATAGGCGGCTTGCAGGCTGGCCGCATCCGAGCAGTCGAGTGCCAGCTCCTGCCCGAGCGCACCGCCGAAGGAGATGATGACATCGCCGCCGGCCGCCCTGACGCCTTGCACCAGCGACAGGATCGTCGTGCCGTTCGGCAGGGAATCATTCGAGATCGGGCCGATGCCGCCCCAGCTTGCCGAGCAACTGCCAGTGCCCACAATGAAGGCGAGGGTGAAGGTCTTAATGTTCGACTGCTGTTGGATGGTCAGCAATTGCTCATCCGGCGTCAGGCTCATATCGATATAGGGCGCATAGCCGGCCGAGCTGCCGCCGCCGGAACTCGCGGCGCCGGTGGTGCTGGAGATCGTCCCGCTCGGCGCCGAGGAGCCGGCCGGATCGCTGGCCGCCACCGCAAAGCTGTACTGGGTGTCGGGTGTGAGGCCGGTCGCGGTGAAGGCCGTGCCGGTCGCCGTGCCGATGGAATGGCCGTTCTCGTAGACGGTATAACCGGTGATCGCGCAATTCGAGGCGACCGCCGCAGCGTTCCAGCTCAGCGGTACGCTGAAGCCGCCCGGCGTGCCGGCGGCCAGACCGGTCGGTACGCCGGGAATGGTGGTACAGGCCGAACAGGCGCCGTTTATCGCCCAGGGTTTGCCGCTGCCGGTGACCCCACTATTGGTCGCCGGGTCGTTGCCCTGTGTCCACCAATTCGCCGTATAGACGATGCCGCCTTCGGTCACTTTCTGGCCGGCCGTATAGGCGGTGGTCGAGATCCAGGCCGGGGCGCAGGCCGCACCGCCGGAGCTGCCGCTGGCTGGCGTCGTCACCGTCACGGTGTTGCTGGCCGCGGAGGTGCCGGCGATGTCGCTGGCCTTGACGGTGAAGCTGTAGCCGGTCGAGGCCGCGAGGCCGGTCACGGCGAGGCTGGTGCCGGTCGTGATGCCGACCGACGCGCCGCCCGATAGCACGGTATAGCCGGTGATCGTGCAATTGGCCGGTGCCGCCGGAGCGGTCCAGCTGATGGTAACGCCGCTGCTGCTCAGATTGGACGAGGCCGCATTGCTCGGCGCCGGCGGTGCGGCGGCGCAGCTTTGCGCGCCGCCGGTATTGGTCGGCTGCCAGAGCGCCGGCGTGTTCGGCGGCTCCCAGCCCGGCTCCGATGTCTCGGCCTGGATCGCCGTATAGGTGACGCCGCCATAGGTGACCATGTCGCCGATGGCGTAGGTGGTGTCGGGCGCCCAGGCCGGAACGGCCTGGGCGCGGGAAAATTGAATCGTGGATAGAGCAACCAGACAGAACAACCCTGTCTTTATCAGTCGTTTCGTTTTGTTCACTTGAGCCTCCTGAAGTAACGTTGCCGCCACTTTCCTTTCAGCTCCTCCCAAAGTGACAAATGAAATAGTCTCGCCAGGCCGTGCGATCTTGACGGGACATACTTGGGAATGTACAAGACAAACCGACGCTGCGGGGAATAATACCGAGACCGACTGAAATTCTCGACCGAAATACGGCCGAGGAGGAATGTGCGGGCGATCGAACGACACAGCGATCAGGCGTTCGACGATGTTGAGAGTGATAGGTCACTCAATACAACTAACAAGATCGTCAATTTCGGTGTTTTGCGGAACATCGCAACCTGCCCGGGCAAAATCCGATGACACGCCTTGCGAGAAAAATGGTTCCGCACTCGCTCGAAATCGACGAAAACAGCGAAATCCACAGCGAAGGCTCGGCCCGTCAGGGGCTTGCGGCTATAGTGCCGGAAAAATTGGATGGGAGGACGGCGTGGCGGCGACGGGACAAACGGCAATCATCACCGGATCGGCGACCGGCATCGGGGCCGCCGTGGCGCTGCGCCTGGCAGGCAAGGGCGTGCATGTCGTCGTCAACTGCACCAAGAGCCTGGCGGAAGCCGAGGCGACTGCTGCGGCCTGCCGTGAATTCGATGTCGAGGCCATCGTCTGCCAGGCCGATGTCTCGGTCGATGCCGATTGCCGACGCATGGCCGAGACGGCGCTCGGCGCCTGGGGCCGGATCGACTATCTGGTCAACAATGCCGGCACGACGATCTTCGCCGCCCAGGGCAACCTCGACGCGGTGCAGGCCGAGGATTTCCGGCGGATCTACGACGTCAACGTGATCGGCGCGTTCCAGATGGTCCGTGCCGTGGCGCCGGCAATGAAGGCGCAGGGCCGCGGCGCGATCGTCAACGTCTCCTCGATCGCCGCGCTGGCCGGGATCGGCAGCTCGATCGCCTATGCCGCCTCCAAGGGCGCGCTCAACACCCTCACCTTGTCGCTGGCCCGTTCGCTCGGCCCGGCGATCCGGGTCAACGCCGTCTGCCCCGGCATGGTCAAGACACGCTGGCTGCAGGAAGGTCTGGGTGCCGAACGCTATGACCGCACGCTGGCCTCGATCGAGGCGTCGGTGCCCTTGAAGGAAGTCTCCGGCCCGGACGAGATCGCCGAACCGGTCGTCTGGCTGCTCGATGCCGCCGCGCATATCACCGGCGAGGTGATCACGGTCGATTCCGGCCTGCATCTGGGCTTCGCGGTCTAGGGAGCGCCGGATATGCCGCTCCCCGCCGACAGCTTCATCGCGGCGCGCGATTTCCTGCTGGCCCACCGGACCGACTATACGACCGCCTATCGCGATTTCCGCTGGCCGGAACTCGATCGCTTCAACTGGGCGCTCGACTACTTCGACCGCATCGCCGCAGGCAACGAGCACATCGCGCTCTGGCTCGTGCACGAAGGCTCGCATGAGGAGAAAATCTCCTTCGCCGCCTTGGCGGAACGCTCGAACCGGGTCGCCAATCATTTGCGCAGCCTCGGCATCCGCCGCGGCGATCGAATCCTGCTGATGCTGGGCAACGTCCTGCCGCTCTGGGAGGTCATGCTGGCGGCGATGAAGCTGGGCGCCGTCATCGTCCCGGCCACGACTCTGCTGACCGAAAGCGATCTCGCCGACCGCTTCGCGCGCGGCCGGGTCCGCCACGTCATCGTCGGGGCCGAGCATACCGGCAAATTCCAGTATCTGTCCGGCGACTACACACGTATCGCGGTCGGCGCGGCCGAAGGCTGGCACGACTACGACGATGCCTACACGGCATCGGCCAGCTTCGCGCGCGATGGCGAGACGCCGGCCAGCGATCCGATGCTGCTCTATTTCACCTCGGGCACGACGGCCAAGCCGAAGCTCGTGCTGCACAGCCATCAGAGCTATCCGGTCGGGCATCTCTCGACGCTGTATTGGCTCGGCA
Organism: Aliidongia sp.; assembly: GCA_037200015.1. Taxonomy (GTDB): domain Bacteria; phylum Pseudomonadota; class Alphaproteobacteria; order ATCC43930; family CGMCC-115725; genus JAXDMU01. The sequence continues at coordinate 16,688 of JBBCHB010000025.1, forward strand.
TCCAGCCGGGCGACATCCATCTCAATATCTCTTCGCCGGGCTGGGCCAAGCACGCCTGGAGCTGTTTCTCGCGCCCTGGAACGCCGAAGCGACGATCCTGGTGGTGAACCAGCCGCGCTTCCACGCGGCTCGCCTGCTCGACACGATCACGCGCTGCGGCGTCACCACCTTCTGCGCACCGCCGACGGTCTGGCGCATGCTGATCCAACAGGGATCTGAAAGCCTGGCGGACCGCGCTCAAGGAAGTAGCCGGCGCCGGCGAGCCGCTCAATCCCGAAGTGATCGAGCAGGTTCCGCGCCGCCTGGGGCCTGACCATCCGCGACGGGCTACGGCCAGACCGAGACCAGCGCCCAGATCGGCAACAGCCCGGGGCCAGCTGTTGAAGCCGGGCTCGATGGGGCGGCCGCTGCCCGGCTATCGCGTGCAACTGCTCGATGCCGAGGACAGCGAAGCGGAAGAAGGCGAGATCAGCCTGCCGCTCGATGCGCGGCCGCTCGCCCTGATGCTGGGCTACCAGGCCGAGGATGGCGGCATCGCCCCGGTCTCGGGTGCCGCCTATCGCACCGGGCGACGTGGCGCAGCGCGATGCCGAGGGTTACCTGACCTATGTCGGCCGCGCCGACGACGTGTTCAAAGCCTCCGACTACCGGATCAGCCCGTTCGAGCTGGAAAGCGTGCTGATCGAGCATGCCGCCGTCGCCGAAGGCCGCCATCGTGCCCTCGCCCGATCCGCTGCGGCTCGCCGTGCCGAAAGCCTTCGTGACGTTGACCGAGGGACACGAACCGGACCGCGCGACGGCGCTCGCCATCTTCCGCCATCTGCGCGCCCGGCTGTCGCCGTTCAAGGCGGGTGCGACGGCTCGAATTTAGCGATCTGCCCAAGACCATCTCGGGCAAGATCCGCCGGGTCGAGCTGCGGCGCCTCGAAGCGGATCGCCGCGCCGCCGGTGAACGCGGCGCACAGGAATTCTGGGAAGAGGATTTCCCGGAACTCGGCTGATCACGAGAAGGAGACGGGGGATGGATCTGTCGACCGGCTGAACGAGAGCATGCTGCCCTTCGGCAAGACGCTCGGCATGCGCTTCACCAGCGCCGACAAGGACAAGCTGGTCGCCGAGCTTACCGTACGCGAGGAGATCTGTACGCGCCCGCCGGTGCTGCATGGCGGCGCGATCATGGCCTTCGCCGATACGCTGGGCGGCACCGCGACCTTCGTCAATCTGCCCGAAGGCGCGTCCGGCACGACGACGATCGAGAGCAAGACCAATTTCCTCGGCCCCGCCCCGGCCGGCACCAAGGTGATCGGCGAATGCACCCCGATCCATCGCGGCCGGCGCACCCAGGTCTGGCAGACCCGCATCACCACGGAAGCCGGCAAGTTGGTGGCCCTGGTAACGCAGACTCAAATGGTGCTGTAGCGCGGTGATGCCGCCAACTCATCGACTTTCAGCGCATCAGCGAGAACCCTGACGGTTACAGCGGAGTGGCGACCGTAACGTTCCCGCACGTCAATCCTTCCGAGCAAGCGCGTCGGTTGAGAGTCTCGCACGAGATTTTACGATTGCCCAAGTTTTGAGCGATTGGTGCATCCTGTTCGACCAGTGCAACAATTCCGGCTCACTGCCGTTCCGACCGCCGCCACGCGCGGCGATGGCCCCGTTCTTGCTCCTGTCGACAGGGAAGCAAGAACGGGGGAGAACGATGCTGGGATGGTGGAAGACGGCCGGTCTGGCGGCTGCCGGGCTGGGGCTGGTATCGGCGCTGCCGGCGATCGCGGCCGAGGACACGATCAAGATCGGCGTGCTGCATTCGCTCTCCGGCACGATGGCGATCAGCGAGACCACGCTCAAGGACACGGTCCTGATGCTGGTCGACGATCTCAACAAGAAGGGCGGGCTGCTCGGCAAGAAGGTCGAAGCGGTCGTGGTCGACCCGGCCTCCAATTGGCCGCTCTTCGCCGAGAAGGCGCGCGAGCTGATCGCCAAGGATCATGTCGCGGCCGTGTTCGGCTGCTGGACTTCGGTCTCGCGCAAATCCGTGCTGCCGGTCTTCGAAGAGCTGAACGGCATGCTGTTCTATCCCGTGCAGTATGAAGGCGAGGAAAGCTCGCGCAACGTGTTCTACACCGGTGCCGCGCCCAATCAGCAGGCGATCCCGGCGGTCGAATATCTGATGAGCCAGGAAGGCGGCGACGTGAAGCGCTGGGTGCTGGCCGGCACCGATTACGTCTATCCGCGCACGACCAACAAGATCCTGGAAGCCTTCCTCAAGTCCAAGGGCGTCGCTCCTGAGGACATCATGATCAACTACACGCCGTTTGGGCAGAGCGATTGGCAGACCATCGTCGCCGACATCAAGAAATTCGCTTCCGCCGGAAAAAAGACCGCCGTGGTATCGACCATCAACGGCGACGCCAATGTGCCGTTCTACAAGGAATTGGCCAATCAGGGCATCAAGGCCAAGGACACGCCGGTCGTCGCCTTTTCAGTCGGCGAGGAGGAGCTGGCCGGCATCGATACCAAGAATCTGGTCGGCCACCTCGCTGCCTGGAACTACTTCGAATCGGTCAAGTCACCGGAGAACGAAGCCTTCATCAAGCAGTGGCACGCGTATATCAAGAACGACAAGCGCGTGACCAACGACCCGATGGAGGCGACCTATATCGGCTTCCATATGTGGACTCAGGCCGTGCTGCAGGCCGGCACGACCGATGTCGACGCGGTGCGCCAGGCCATGATCGGCCAGAAGGTCAAGGCGCCGAGCGGCTTCGAAGCCGTCATGAACAGCAACCATCATCTGTCCAAGCCGGTCATGATCGGCGAGATCCAGCCCGATGGGCAGTTCGACATCGTCTGGCAGACCAAAGGCCCGATCAAGGCCGATGCCTGGAGCAAGTACATTCCCGAGAGCGCCAAGCTGACCGCGGATTGGACCTTCCCCTGGGTGTGCGGCAATTGCACCCGAGCCGAAATACGGGAGCTATGAGCACTGACGCAACCATGGCCAGGATCGTGACGCTGCTGCGCGCGATCCTGCTCCTCCTGCTGCTCGCCCTGGTGCCGTTGACGGCCTGGGCGCAGCAGCAGGGTGCGGACCTCTCGGGGGCGCTTGCCGATCTCGCTTCAGGCGGGTTCGACGAGCGAGCGAGGGCGGTGGCGGCGCTCGGGGCATCGGGGGATCCCCGCGCCGCCACCATTCTGCAGGCGCTGAACGATGGCGCGCTGCTGGTGACCGAAGACAAGCGGATCGTCATCGCCCATGACGGCACCTATGCCGATGCGCTGACCGGTGCCGCTGTCGAAGTGACCGGCGAACCGGACCGCGTCCGGGTCAACAACCGGCTGCGCGGCGAGATCGAGACGGCAATGGCCCGGCTCAATCTGTTCAGCCCGGATCCCGTCTTGCGCATGACCGCGGCGCGGGCAGTGCTGCACGAACCCGATCCGGCCGGCGGCCCCCGCGCTGGAAAAGGCGCTGGCTGCCGAGAAAGATTCCGGCGTCGCCGACGAACTGCGCCTCGCGCTTGCCGCGACTGCCCTCCAGTCGGGCGATGCCGCGGCCAAGCTGAAGGCGGTGAAGACACTGGGCAGTTCCAGCGATCCGGAAATCCGCCGGCTGCTCGGCGAGGTCGCCGACACGGCCGACACGCCCGAGATCAAGGCCGCGGCGCGGGCCGCGCTCGATGCCATCGCCCAGCGCAATCTTGTGATGGAAGTCGGCGCCAATATCTTCCAGGGCGTCAGCCTCGGCTCGGTCCTGCTGCTGGCCGCTATCGGCCTCGCCATCACCTTCGGCGTAATGGGTGTGATCAACATGGCGCATGGCGAGATGATCATGCTCGGCGCCTATGCGACCTATGTCGTGCAGGAAGCGTTCCGGGCCTGGCTGCCCGTGTCGCTGTTCGACTACTACCTGATCGTCGCCGTCCCTGTCGGGTTCCTGACCGCGGCAATCGTCGGCGCCGCGATCGAACGCGGCGTGATCCGCTTCCTCTACGGCCGCCCGCTCGAGACATTGCTCGCGACCTGGGGCATCAGCCTGATGCTGCAGCAGGCGGTGCGCAGCATCTTCGGCGCGCCGAACAAGGAGGTCTCGAATCCATCCTGGATGACCGGCGGCTTCGATCTGGCCGGCCGGCTTCACCCGTCACCTGGAACCGCATCGTCATCATCCTGTTCGCGCTCGGCGTGCTCGGTCTGCTGACGCTGGTGCTGCGCCGGACCAGCCTCGGGCTGCATATCCGCGCCGTGACGCAGAACCGGCGCATGGCGGCCGTGGTCGGCATTCCGACCGGCCGGGTCGACATGATGACCTTCGCGCTGGGCTCGGGCATCGCCGGCATGGCCGGCGTGGCGCTCAGCCAGATCGGCAATGTCAGCCCCCAATCTGGGCACGATCTATATCGTCGACAGCTTCATGGTCGTGGTCTTCGGCGGCGTCGGCAATCTGGCCGGGACGCTGGCCGGCGCCATGGGGCTCGGCATCGTCAACAAGCTGCTCGAACCTTTCGCCGGTGCCGTTCTGGGCAAGATCCTGGTCCTGGTCGGCATCATCATCTTCATCCAATTCCGGCCGCGCGGGCTGTTCGCGCTCAAGGGCCGGGCCGTGGAGAGCTGAGATGTACGGTCCCGCCCTGCTCGACCGGCGCGGCTGGCTGGTCTTCCTCGGCGCCGCGATCGTCGCGCTGGTCATCGTGCCGGCGCTCGCTACCCTGCCGCCGGCCGGGTCGGCGCTGCGCCTGCCGGATTATCTGGTGCCGCTGTTCGGCAAGTACCTGTGCTACGCGCTGGTGGCCCTGGCGCTCGACCTGATCTGGGGCTTCGCCGGCATCCTCAGCCTCGGCCAGGGCGCATTCTTCGCGCTGGGCGGGCTATTGCATGGGCATGTATCTGATGCGCCAGATCGGCACGCGCGGCGTCTACGGCAATGCCGAACTGCCCGATTTCATGGTGTTCCTGAACTGGAACGAACTGCCCTGGCCATGGTGGGGCTTCAATCATTTCGGTTTCGCAATGATCATGGCGCTGGCCGTACCGGCCCTGCTCGCGGCCGCCTTCGGCTGGCTCGCCTTCCGCTCGCGCGTTACCGGCGTCTATCTCTCGATCATCACCCAGGCGATGACCTATGCGCTGATGCTCGCCTTCTTCCGCAACGATATGGGCTTCGGCGGCAATAACGGCCTGACCGACTTCAAGGACCTGCTCGGCTTCGAGATCCAGGCACCGGGCACGCGTCTCGCCCTCTACGCGGCGAGCGCCGTGGCACTGGGCGGTGGTTTCCTGCTGTGCCGCTTCATCGTCACCTCGAAGCTTGGCCGCATCCTCTTGGCGCTGCGCGATGCCGAGGCGCGGGTCCGCTTCCTCGGCTATTCGACCGCCAATGCCAAACTCTTCGTCTTCGTGCTCTCGGCCATGCTGTGCGGCCTGGCCGGCGCGCTCTACGTGCCGCAGGTCGGCATCATCAATCCGGGCGAATTCGCGCCGGGCAATTCGATCGAGATCGCCATCTGGGTCGCAGTCGGCGGCCGCGGCACGCTGACCGGCGCAGTGCTGGGCGCGCTGGTCGTCAATATCGCCAAGACCATGGCTGACCGATGCCGCGCCCGAACTCTGGCTGTTCGCGCTGGGCGCGCTGTTCATCGTGGTCACGCTGCTGCTGCCGGACGGGATCCTCGGCCTCGCAACCCGGCTGAAGCCGATGCTGGGCCAGCGCCTGGTGCCGGCCCGGAGCGGCAGCGATGTCTAGCACCGCCCTGCTCTATCTCGACGGCGTCACCGTCAGCTTCGACGGCTTCAAGGCATTGAATTCCCTCTCATTAGTCATCGAGCCCGGCGAACTCCGCACCATCATCGGCCCGAACGGCGCCGGCAAGACGACCATGATGGACGTCATCACCGGCAAGACCCGGCCCGATTCCGGCACTGCGCTGTTCGGCGGCAATCATGATCTGACCCGGCTCGACGAGGCGCAGATCGCCACGCTCGGCATCGGCCGGAAATTCCAGAAGCCGACCGTGTTCGAAAATTTGACCGTGTTCGAGAACCTCGAACTGGCACTCAAGGGCAACCACACGGTCCGCCACGCCTTGCTGCATCGCCTGAAGCCGACCGAGCGGGACCGGCTGCAGGCCCTCATGGAGCGTATCGGCCTCGCCGCCCGCGCCAATGATTCGGCCGGATTGCTCAGCCATGGCCCAGAAGCAATGGCTCGAAATCGGCATGTTGCTGGCTCATGACCCGCAGCTGATCCTGCTCGACGAGCCGGTCGCCGGCATGACCGATGCTGAGACCGCTGCGACGGCGGCGCTCATCGTCGAGCTGGCGCGCGACCGCACCATCGTCGTGGTCGAGCACGATATGGAATTCGTCCGCGACCTGGGCGCCAAGGTGACCGTGCTGCACGAAGGGTCGGTCCTGGCCGAAGGCTCGATCGACGCGGTCCAGGCCAATCCCCGTGTCGTCGAAGTCTATTTGGGGCGCTAGGAAATGATGAAGACGGACTGCATCGCGATACCTCCCTCTCCGTCCCATTGGGGGGGAGAGGGCCGGGGTGAGGTGGGGAACGCTCTGAAATCACCGACAACCAGCACTTTTCACCGGTCTTGCGGAAGGAGGGCCAGCCTCGAAACGGGCTTCAGATGTCAAGATTCGGCAGCATTTGAGCGCTCACCACCTCTCCCCGCCCCTCTCCCCCCCAATGGGGCGGAGAGGGAGATTCGGAGATGGAGCAGGCGAGGATCGCGTGTTTGGCGGAAGGCCTGACCCATGCTCGCCATCGACACCGTCGACCTCGCTTACGGCTCGAGCCAGATTCTGCGCCAGGTCAGCCTGACTGCCGCGAAGGGCGAAGTGACCTGCCTGCTCGGCCGCAACGGCGTCGGCAAGACCAGCCTGCTGCGCGCCATTTTCGGCTTGCAGCCGATCCGCGCCGGCAAGATCACCTGGGAGAACGAGCGGGTCGACACTCTGCCGGCCCATCGCCGCGCCGGCCGCGGCATGGCGCTGGTGCCGCAAGGTCGCGAGATCTTCCCGCGCCTGTCCGTGCTGGAGAATCTGGAGACCGGCCTCGCGCCCTTGCCCGCAAGCAAACGCGTCATTCCCGACCACATCTTCGAGCTGTTCCCGGTGCTGAAGACCATGCTGCACCGGCGCGGCGGCGATCTCTCGGGCGGCCAGCAGCAGCAGCTCGCCATCGGCCGCGCGCTCGTCTCCGGCCCGCGTTGCCTGGTGCTGGACGAGCCGACCGAAGGCATCCAACCTTCGATCATCAAGGAGATCGGCCGCATCATCCGCCAACTGGCCGATCGCGGCGACATGGCGATCCTGCTGGTCGAGCAGTATCTCGACTTCGCCCGCGAACTGGCCGATTCGATCGTCATCATGGAACGCGGCGAAGTCGTACTGGCCGGGCGCAACGCCGAGCTGGACGACGAGGAAATGAAGCGGTATCTGGCGGTGTGAGCCGCCCGCCTCAGTCGGACCTTCTCCGCCCAACGGGGCAGAGATCGGGGAGCGCGTCAGCTTGTCCCCGTTGCATAAGCCCCCTCTACGGTTCCCCATTCAGAAGTTTCCCGATAGTCTGGCGGCAACAATAAGGAGGCTGCCATGACCGCGCTGCATTTTCGCTCCGCCGCGGAGCTTGTTCGCCTGTTGCAGCGGCGGGAAATCAGTGCCGTCGAGTTGCTCGATCATTTCATCGCGCGCGTCGAACGGCACAATCCGTCCGTCAATGCCATCGTCGCAACCGATTTCGCGCGCGCCCGCACGGCCTGCTGCGAAGGCCGATTCGGCACTGGCACGGGGTGAGAGCACCGGTCCGCTGCACGGCCTGCCGATGACGATCAAGGACGCCTATGAGGTCGCCGGCCTGCGGTCGACCGGCGGAGCGCCGGAATATGCCGAGCATGTGCCGGCCCGCCATGCCGATCCCGTCGCGCGTATCGAGGCAGCCGGCGGCATCGTCTTCGGCAAGACCAATGTGCCCTACATGTCCGGCGATCTGCAGAGCTACAACGCCGTCTACGGCACGACCAACAATCCCTGGGACCTCACGCGCGGGCCGGGCGGATCGTCGGGCGGCGCCGCAGCGGCGCTTGCCGCCGGGCTGACCGGCCTCGAACTCGGCAGCGATATCGGCGGCTCGATTCGCACGCCGGCCCATCTGTGCGGCGTCTTCGGACACAAGCCGAGCTTCGGCATCGTCTCCAGGCGCGGCCATATCCCCGGCCCGCCGGGCAGTCTCGGCGGCGCCGATCTCTCGGTTTCCGGACCGCTCGGGCGCAGTGCCGAGGATCTCGACCTGCTGCTCTCCGTCATCGCCGGCGCCGAGGGGCAGGAGGCGGTCGGCTGGCGCCTTGAGTTGCCGCCGCCGCGCGCCGCGACGCCAAAAGACCTGCGCGTCGCGGTCTGGATCGACGAGCCCGGCTGCGACATCGACCAGGAAATGGCCGGGCTGCTGCGCAATGCCGCCGAGGCGCTGGCCGGCGCCGGCGCCCGTGTCGACTGGTCGGCGCGGCCCGGTTTCAGCTTCGCCGAATCGACCGAGATCTACCTGCCCCTGCTGCATTCCGTGATCGCGGCCGGCTTCCCTGACAAGATCCGTGCGCATTTTGCCGAGGTGAAGCGTACGCTCGACCCGGACGACAAGAGCCACCGGGCGATGCAGGCGCGCGGCGGCGCCATGACCCATACCGAATGGATCGTCATGAACGAGCGCCGGGCGCGCTCCGGGCGAAATGGCACAGCTTCTTCCAGGATTTCGATGTCGTGCTGGCACCGGTGCTGATGCGTCCGGCCTTCGCACATGATCAGAACCCGGATTGGACTGCGCGCCGGCTCGACGTCAATGGCGTCGAGCGCGACTATGCCGATCTGCTGCTCTGGGCCGGGCCGGCTGTGGTGTCCTATCTGCCGGCCTCGGCCGCGCCGGTCGGGTTGACGGCGGCTGGGCTGCCGGTCGGCATCCAGATCATCGGACCCTATCTCGAGGATCGCACGACCATCGCCGTCGCCGGCATGCTCGAAACCCTGTTGGGCGGCTTCCGCGCGCCGCCGGGGTATTGAACTGAAACCCTCGTTGACGAGCCTGGACACCGAGATCGAGGCGGGCGGCTCCCTGGGAACATGGGGCGGCTATCTCGCCATGTGCCTGGGCATGTTCATGGCGATCCTGGACATCCAGATCGTCGCCAGCTCCCTGCCCGAGATCCAGGCCGGACTGCACATCCCGCTCGACCAGTTGAGCTGGGTGCAGACCGCCTATCTGATCGCCGAGATCGTGGCGATTCCGCTGACCGGCTGGCTGACCTGCCTGCTGTCGCTGCGCCGGCTGTTCCTGATCGGGGTGATCGGCTTCACCCTGGCCAGCGCCGGCTGCGCCGAAAGCAGCAGCTTCATCGTGCTGATCGGCTTCCGCATCATCCAGGGCTTCGCCGGCGGGGTCATGATCCCGACCACCTTCACGGCCATCTTCTCGCTCTTTCCGGAACGCCAGCACGTGCTGGCGACCGCGGTGGGCGGCTTGCTGGCGATGATGGCGCCGATGCTCGGGCCGGTGATCGGCGGCTACATCACCGATACCTATTCCTGGCCCTGGCTGTTCCTGATCAATGTCGGGCCGGGCATCGTCTCCGCGCTTGCCGCCGGCCTGCTGCTGCGGACGCGGCGGCCTGATGCCGAGGCGCTGAACCGGCTCGATTCTATCAGCCTGACGCTCTTCGCCGTCTCGCTCTCGGCGCTCGAGATCGGCCTCAAGGACGCACCTGCGACAGGCTGGACCGGAGCATGGCCGCTCTCGCTCTTCGCGATCTTCCTGATTACCGGCACCCTCGCGATCCGGCGCTGCCTGGCACGCGCGCGGCCGCTGATCGAGATCCGGCTGCTGGTCGAACGGGATTTTGCTGCCGCCTGCTATTTTAGTTTCACGCTGGGCGCCATGCTCTACGGCTCGGTCTATCTGATGGCGGTGTTTCTGGGACTGGTAAGGTTCCACACGGCCTATGAGACCGGCACCATCATGATCGTCGCCGGGGCGGCGCAGTTCGTGGCGTTGCCGGTCGCCGCCCTGCTGGTCCGGCGGATCGATCCGCGCATCCTGACCGGTTTCGGCTTCGCGACCTTCGCGATCGGCTTGTTCGCCAACAGCTTCATGACCTGGGAAAGCGATTACGACGCCCTGTTCTGGCCGCAGGTTTTGCGCGGCATCGGCGTCGTGTTCTGCCTGCTGCCGACCACCTCGGTGGCGCTCGAACACCGCACGGGCGAGGCGCTGCCCAATGCCAGCGCCCTGTTCAACCTGATGCGCAACCTGGGCGGCGCCATCTGGATCGCGCTGCTCGACACCATCCTGGAACGGCGCGCGCCGTTCGAAACCTCCCTGCTGCAGCAGCTCCACGCCGGCGATCCGGCGGCAGCGGCCTTTGTCGGCCTGCCGGTCGAGGCCTTTCACGGCCAGGCGATCGACTCGCTCGACACGATCAGCCAGTTCATCACCCCTCTGGTCGAGCGCGCCGCGGCCGTGGCGGCGTTCAATCGGGCTTGGTGGGTGCTGGGTGGCTTTTGCGCCATATCGCTCCTGGCCTTGCCTCTGCTGAAGAGACCCGGAGCATCGCCACGCTGATATTGTCGTGCCCGCCGCTTTCATTGGCGATCAGCGCCAGGCGGCGGCAGCAGGTGAGCGCGTCCGTGTCGGGCGGCAGCTCGGCCAGCGCGCCGGCCAGCCGGAAGCCGTCTTCGAGATAATTCCACAGCCCGTCGGTGCAGAGCAGGATCCAGGCGCCGGCCTTGACCGAGAACTGTTCGACATGGATGGCGAGTTCCGTATCGGGCACGCCCAGGCATTGCGTGATGCTGTGCGCGCGCCGATCGGCTTGCGCCTTTTCCCGGGTCATGATTCCGGCCTGCAGCACTTCGGCCAGCCAGGAATCGTCACGCGTAAGCAGGCGGCCGCCGCGCCCGGAGATCATGTAGACCCGGCTGTCGCCGACCCAGCCGAGCGTCGCCTTGCCGTCGCGCACCAGGGCCGCGGCGATCGTCGATTCCGGCGGGTCCTTGGCCGGATCGGCATTGGCGACGCGCACGGCCTTGACCGCTTCATGCGCCGCGGCGACGGCCCGGCGCATCGCCGCCACCGGCGGCTCGCTCTCGCCGATCGATTCCAGCACATAGCGCAGCGCCGCGACCGCGGCGGCCGACGCGCGATCCGCTCCGTTCGAACTCGAAACGCCATCCGCCACCGCCAGCACGGCCGCGCCGTCGCGGAACCGCGCCGCGATCGCCGCATCCTGGTTGATCATCCGGCCCTTGCGATAGCGGTTGCCGCGATCGCTCAGCGCCGCCAGATCCGCATCGACCGCCAACTCGATGCTCGGTCCGTCGGGCGGCAACTCCGGCAGGCGCAGACCGCAGGTCCGGCAGGCGCCGGTCCCGTCCGGCACGGCATCGTCGGGCGGACAGCGGCAATTCTTACGCCGGTCGGCGCCGGTCGGCCGGGTCGGCGGATCGGCCGGGCGCGAGGTCCCGTCGAGCGGGGCGCCGCAGGCTTCGCAGAAGCTGTCGTCGGGACCGGCAACCATATCGCATTGCGGGCAGCTCGCCATCCAGTCGTCCTAAATCGGCGTTGCGACGAGAACCGGTCCGGACATCCGGATCGGCCGCGTCGGGGGCGAGAAAGCGGAGAACGGCGTCATCGGGCCCGGATCGAAAGCCGCGTCCACTCGCCGATGGTCAGCTCGTCGCCCGGCCGGATCTGCGTTTCGACCCGGCCCGGCAGCTCGACATCGTTGAGCCAGGTGCCGTTCGTCGAATCCAGGTCGGTCACGGTATAGCGGCCATCGGGGTGGCGCTGAAAGCTGAGATGCCGTCGCGACACGCCGGAATCAGCGATCTGGATCTCGACCTGGGGCGGCTCGCCGTCGTTGCGCCGGCCGACCAGGATCTCCGCCAGATCGAGCTGGAACAGCTGCTCCGACCGCTCGGCCGGACCGAGGCGGTCGGATTCGGGCTGCGGCGCGAGCGCGGCATCGACCTGGACCGCGACCCAGAGCTTGGGGCCCGCGGGTGCCGGATCGCGACTGCGGAAATCATAACGGCAGGCCTCGCAGAAGCGGGCGCCCACGGCTCTGGGCGTGCCGCATTCGGGACAGGCTTCGGCCCGCACAGATGCTGCGTCGCCGGCGGCGAGCGGCGCCGCGCATCTCGAGCAGAAATCGGGCTCGGTGGATTGATGTCCGTTGGGGCAGGTAAAACTCGTCGTCCGATCGATCATCACGTCGCGCTACCCTACTGTCCTCTTTGGCCAATCCGATCGTCGTGCTCGGCTTGGGCACCGGAACCGCCGGCGGTACGGGGGCAAGCACGACCCGGGAACGGCTTGCCATGCGCTCGGTGCTGCGGAAATTTCCCGGCACGGACTGCAGGACGTGCAGAGCGGGACAGATCACCGGACTCCAAATTGCTCGCAACCACACTGCGAAACTATTAACGGTTTGCTGGCAGGCCAACTCCGCCGAGATTGCGTCACCCGATCGGCTGCACACCGGCGCAGTCTAGCCGAGCGGCGTGAACCGGACACGCAAATTCCGCGGGCCGCCGCGATCGCCCGGCGCCTCTTGCCAAACAATCGTTTGGTAGATAGTTTCCCCGACCGGGAGGAACCGGGCAGCGATGACCCAGGACGCGGCATTGACGGAAGCCAGGCCGGATTCCGGCGACGGCCGGCGGCGCGACATCATCCGGGCCGCAGCGCGGCTGGTCGGCGAGCACGGCTATGCCGGCACCCTCGATGCGCGACATCGCCGCTGCGGTCGGCATGCTGCCGGGCTCGCTCTATTATCATTTCGCCTCCAAGGACGTGCTGGTCGAGGAGATCTTCATCGCCGGCACCGCCGTGCTGAGCGCCGCGATCGAAGCGGCGATCGCCGGGCTGGACGATCCCTGGGCGCGGCTCGAACGCGCCTGCATCACCCATCTGGCAGCCCATCTGTCGGAGAGCGCCTTCGCCACGGTGATCGCGAGCGAGAGCCTGAAATCGCCGCCCGCGCTGCGCGCCCGGCTGTCGGCTATCGCGACCGCTACGAGGCGATCTTCGTCGAACTGGTCGCGGCGCTCGATCTGCCGCCCGATATCGACCGCTCGATCTACCGGCTGAGCCTGCTCAGCACGCTGAACGCCGTCAGCGCCTGGTATCGGCCCGGCGGCCGGACGCCCGACTACATCGCCCGCCAGATCTTCGCGATCTACGACCATCGCGACTCCGGGCGGCACCAGATCTGAAGACTTCCAGAAGGAGGAACCGCAATGGCCGACGCTTATATCTACGACGCCGTCCGGACCCCGCGCGGCCGGGGCAAGCCCGACGGGTCGCTGCACGAGGCGACCGCGCTGCATCTCGCGACCACCGTGCTGAAGGCAGTACGCGACCGCAACGGGCTCGACACATCGCTGGTCGACGACGTCGTGCTCGGCTGCGTGGCACCGGTCGGCGAGCAGGGCTCGGACCTGCCGCGCATCGCCGTGCTCAATGCCGATTACGCCGAGACCGTGGCCGGCGTGCAGATCAACCGTCTTCTGCGCCTCGGGCCTCGAAGCGACCAACATGGCCGCCGCCCAGGTCATGGCCGGACAATCCGAATTCGCCATCGGCGGCGGCGTCGAATCGATGTCGCGCGTGCCGATGGGCTCGGATGGCGGCGCCTGGCCGACCGATCCGTCGATCGCGTTCAAAAGCTATTTCACGCCGCAGGGCATCGGCGCCGATCTGATCGCGACCAAATGGGGCTTCTCGCGCACCGATGTCGACGGCTTCGCAGTCGAAAGCCAGAAGCGCGCCGCCGCCGCCTGGGCCGATAACCGGTTCAAGAAATCGATCGTCCCGGTCAAGGACCAGCTCGGTCTGACCCTGCTCGACCGCGACGAGCATATGCGCGCGGACACCACCATGCAGTCGCTGGCCGCGCTCAACGCCAGTTTCGCCATACTCGGCGAATCGATGGGCTTCGATGCGGTGGCGCTGCAGCGCTATCCCGAGATCGAGCGCATCGACCATGTTCACCACGCCGGCAATTCGTCGGGCATCGTCGACGGCGCCGCCGCCATCCTGATCGGCACCAAGGAAGCCGGCGCCAAGGCCGGACTGAAGCCGCGCGCCCCGCATCCGCGCCTTCGGCTCGATCGGCTCCGAGCCCTCGATCATGCTGACCGGTCCGGAATTCGTCGCCCGCAAGGTGCTGGCGCGCGCCGGGATGAAGCCCGGCGACATCGATCTCTACGAGCTGAACGAGGCCTTCGCCGCAGTCGTGCTGCTGTTCATGCAGAAGCTCGAAATCCCGCATGACAAGATCAACGTCAATGGCGGCGCCATCGCCATGGGCCATCCGCTGGGGGCGACCGGCGCCATGATCCTGGGCACGCTGCTCGACGAGATGGAACGGCGCGACCTGGAAACCGGCCCTCGCCGTGCTCTGCGTCGGCGCCGGCATGGGCACTGCGACCATCATCGAGCGGCTGTAGCGAGAAAACCCTCGCCCGCTTGGCGGGAGAGGGTGGCGAGCGAAAGGGAGCCGGGTGAGGGTGGGTGCGCAGGCCGCGCCGCTGCATTCCGGCCGATCCGGCGCACCCACCCTCACCTTCCCCGCTGCGCGGGCCCCTCCCTCTCCCGCCAAGCGGGCGAGGGGTCAGCCTCACATCGTTGCGCTCGGGAGCCCGAGCCGGAGGACGAAGAATGACCCAGAACATCCGCACCGAAACCGATTCCGACGGCATCGTCACCCTGATCTGGGACATGCCGGACCGCTCGATGAACGTCTTGTCCGGCAGCTCCATCCCGGAATTCGCCGCCGCAGTCGACAAGGCGATCGCCGATCCCGCCGTCAAGGGCGTGGTCGTGACCTCGGGCAAGAAGGATTTCATCGCCGGCGCCGATCTGTCGATGCTCGAAGGCCAGACCGCCGGTGCCGCCGGGAGCAAGGACAAGACTGCCATCGCCAAGGGCATCTATGACGGCATCATGTCGCTCAACCTGCTGCTCAGGAAGATGGAGAAGGCCGGCAAGCCCTTCGTCGCCGCGATCAACGGCACAGCGCTGGGCGGCGGGCTGGAAGTCTGCCTCGCCTGCCATCATCGCGTCCGTCGCCGACGAGGCGCGCATCCAGCTCGGATTGCCCGAGGCCAAGGTCGGCGTCATGCCCGGCGCCGGCGGCACGCAGCGCCTGCCGCGGCTGATGAGTGTCATGGCCGCCCTGCCGCTCATGCTGGAAGGCAAGTCGCTCAGCCCGCAGGACGCGCTCAAGGGCAATATGGTGCACAAGGTCGTGCCGGCAGCATCGCGGATCTCGCCGACCAGCGGATGGTCGCCGAGCGCCGCCTGCAGGCCGGCCAGCAGCTTGGCACCCTGCACGCCGCTGCGTTCGACCAGCCCTTCGCGCTCGATGATGTCGAGATTGGCCAGGGCTACGGCGCAGGAGGCCGGATGCCCCGAATAGGTGAAGCCGTGATAGAACTCGCCGCCCTTCTCGATCAGCGTGTCGGCGACGCGGTCGCCGACCAGCACGGCCGAAAGCGGCAGATAGCCCGAGGTGATGCCCTTGGCCGCCGCCATCAAATCGGGCTGGAAGTCGAAGCGGTGCGACCCGAACCAATGCCCGGTCCGGCCGAAGCCGCAGATCACCTCGTCAGCGACCAGCAGGATGTCATAGGCGCGGCAGATGCGCTGGATCTCCGGCCAATAGCTTTCGGGCGGGATGATCACGCCGCCGGAACCCTGGATCGGCTCACCGATGAAGGCAGCGACGTTTTCCGAGCCGAGCTCCAGGATGCGCTTCTCCAGCTCCTGCGCGGCGAAGCGGCCGAAATCCTCCGGCGTCATGTCGCCGCCGAGCCCGTACCAATAAGGCGGCATGATCTGGCTGAAGCCGGGCATGTCGCCGGCCTGGGCGTGCATGTCGACCAGCCCGCCGGCCGAGGCACCGGCCACGGTCGAGCCGTGATAGGCATATTGCCGGCTGATGATGATCCGCTTCTCCGGCTTGTCGTGCAGCGACCAGAACTGGCGCACCATGCGGATGATGGTGTCGATCGCCTCGGAGCCGGAATTGGCGAAGAAGATCTGCGGAAAGCCCGGCCCGGCCAGCTTGGACAGCCGGTCGGCCAGCTCGATCGCCGGCGGCGTCGCAGTCTTGAAGAAGCTGTTGTAGAAGGGCAGCGTCTCGAGCTGCCGCGCCGCGGCATCGGCCAGCTCCTGGCGGCCATAGCCGACATTGACGCACCACAGCCCGGCCATGCCGTCGAGGATCTTATGACCCTCGGAATCCCAGATATAGACGCCATCGGCCCGCGTGATGATGCGGCTCTTCTCCGCCTTCAGCGATTTGTGATCGGTGAAGGGATGCATGTAATGCGCGGCGTCGAGCGCCTGCCATTCCGCCGTCGTGTTCGTCTTGCCCGTCATGACTACCCCCCAGCGGGCGGCTCCGGCCGGCCTGCTGTGCTGCCGCGGATCGGCGCATCGCCATCCGCAGCCTATTTGTGATCACAGATGAGGATCGTCGATTTGGTGGAGGGAGTCAAGCGCAGCGGGTTGCATGGCGCGAGTGCGTCGACGGCGGAATGCGCGACAAACCCTCGCCCGCTTGGCGGGAGAGGGTGGCGAGTGGAACGAGCCGGGTGAGGGTGAGTGCGCCGGCAGACGGTGCTGTCGGCGCGTCCAGCGCACCCGCCCTCACCCGCCTCACTCTCGTTCGGCACCCTCTTCCGCCAAGCGGGCGAGGGTTTGTTACGTCAGCCCTCCAGCCCTGCAGTGCCGATCAGGCGCATGCCGTCTTCGATGTCGCTGGCAATCGCCTTGGCCAACGCATCTGCATCCTTCTTCTCGATCGCACGCAGCGCGACCTGGTGCTGGTCGATCAGATTGGCCGTGCCGAAGCGGCCATAGACGACGCGCATGAAGGGGCCGAATTGCAGCCAAAGGATCTCGATCAGCTGGATCAGCGTCTCGCGCGGCTGGGCCCGGTAAATGGTGAAATGGAAATCGAGATTGCCTGCCATATAGCCGTGGACGTCGCCGTTCTGCAGGCAGACTTCCATATGGTCGTCGATTTCCTTGAGCCGGCGCAGCCGTTTCGGATCGATCATCGGCAGGGCCTGGCGCGCTGCCTCCGGTTCGAGCAGGACGCGGCAACGCAGCAGATCGTCGAAACGCTCGCGCGTCATCGGCGGCACGACGATCCGGCGCTTGGAGCGGATCTCGACGGCGCGTTCGGCGGCAAGCCGACTCAGCGCCTCGCGCACCGGCATCTGGCTGACGCCGAGCTCCTGCGCCAGGCCGCGGGTCGACAGGCCGACGCCGGGAATGATCCGCCCGGTCAGCAGGCGGTGACGCAGTTCCGCATAGACCGACGTGTGCAGCGCCGTAACCACATCGGCCTCTGCCGTGCCGATAACGGGCTCAGCGAAAGGCTGCACGGGCAAGGGCGCCGAATTGCTGGCCATCTGGTATCACAGCCTCGACCGAATTCAGGGACATCCCCGTGTTGTCGGTCAATCACCCCGCCAATGCAACAGGCGGCTCGCCGCAGGCGCCGCGTCCGGCGCGGGCCTGCTATCCTGTGATCACTGTTCTGCCGCTTCCCGCATCAGCGCCGCCAGACGCGGCGCCATGACGGAGAGCGAATAGGCCTGCTCGACCCGGCGCCGGCCGGCCGCGCCCATCGTCTGGCGCAACGCCGGATCGGCGTGCAGCCGGCGCAGCGCCGCAAGCCAGGCCTCGCCATCATCGGCCAGAAAACCGGTCACGCCCTGCTCGATCACCGTCGAGTTCACACCGACCGGCGACGCGATGGCAGGTTTCCACGACGCCATGTATTGCAGCAGCTTCAGCCCGCATTTGCCGCGCTCCCAGGGCAGATCGGGCAAGGGCATGATGCCGACGTCGATGTCCTGCAGATACTCGATCTCGGCTGCTTCGCTCCAGTCGCGATACTCGACGGCAGGCCGGGCAGCAGACCGGGCTTGCCGCCGATCAGGATGATGCGCAGCGGCGTCTCGGCTGCGAAACGGCGCAGCGGCTCCTCGATCGCCGAGAGATAATGCGTATTGCCCGGCGTGCCGATCCAGCCGACGACGAACTCGTCGCGCCCCGGATTCTCCGGCGTCGGGCGCGCCGGGTAGCGCGCGAGATCGATCGCGGTCGGCAGGTCGACGACCTTGCGGGCGCCCGCCCGCACCGCCCGCTCGGCAATATACGGGCTGCCGCAGGTGACGATGCCGGCCGCTGCCATGCCACGGTCGATCTTGTCGCCGAACAGCCTGCGCAGCACGGCCGATCGGTGCTGGTCGTAGCGGTGGAACTGGCTGTCGTCGAGGTCGAGCATCACCGGCGGCGCATGACCGAGCAGCGCCTGTTCGAGCGGCCAGGGAAACCAGGGCAGCAGCTCCTTCTCGATCCAGATCAAGTCGGAACGCCGCCGGCACAGCGCCTGCCGCATCCGACGCAGGAACGCAGCGGCGAGGCGCGCGGGCGCCGGCCGGCCGCCGGCGAACATCCGTTCGACATACCAATCGTCGAGCAGCGGGCTGACCTCGACGTCGATGCCGTGATCGCGCAGGAGCGGGATATATTGCAGCATGCGGTAGCGCGAGCTGGGCGCAGCTCTGCCGTACCGAGGAAAGGCGAGGATTTCGAGGCGCCGGGCGCCCGCCAATGCGCTCAAGGCCGGGCCGATCCGGGATGCAGCAGCAGGGCGTAGCCGGCGATCACGTCGCGCATCGCCGCCGGACCGTGACGCAGCGCGGCGAAGAGCAGCCGGGACCACGGCTCGATCAGCAAAGTACACAGCGCGACCGAGAGAAAGCCGGCCGGCGAGAAATGTTTGCGGGCATAGATCAGCCGGCTCGCCAATGACAGGCAGAGACGGCGCGCCGGCACCTGGCGGCTGCTGCCGCCGCCGCGATGGGTGATGGCGCCCCGCGTCTCGAACCAGCTGCCGCGCCCCCGGCGAACGGCGCGCAGCGCCAGATCGACGTCCTCGTAATAGAGGAAGAAGCGCTCGTCGAAGCCGCCCAGCTCCGCGAACAGCGCGCGCGGCATGAGCAGGAAACAGCCCATGAGCTGATCGACCCGCCGGCTCTCGTCATGCGGCCAATCCGCCATGAACGGACCATAGGCGGCGAAGCGGGGCAGCCGGTCGAGGCCGAAGGCGCGCAGCCAGAAGGCTAGCGGCGTCGGAAAGCGCGAGCAGCTGCGCGCGGCCCGCCCGGCGGCATCGAACTGGCGCAGCCCGACCAGCGCGATCTCCGGCCGAAACGCGGCGAGCGCCGCGGCGAGCGCGCCGTCATGCACGACGACGTCGGGATTGAGGAACAGGATATAGGGCGCATCGCCTTGCGCCGCACCGCGATTGCAGGCGGCCCCGAAACCCAGATTGCGCCCGGCGCGATCGATCGTCAGCGGCACCGCGCTTTCGGCCACATCGGCGCTGCCGTCCTGCGAATTGTTGTCGACGACGATCAGCCGCGCCAGCAATGCGGCCTGCTCGCCGCGCGCAAGGCCCGCGACACAGCGGGCGAGATCGCCGCCGGAATTCCAATTGACGACGACCACGTCGATCGCCCCGCTTTGGGGAGAGGCATCGATCATTTTGCCGTTCCGTCGCTCATCGTGCTGCATTACCGCCTAACGTAAATTGGCCGCACTATTGTCAGATGCCGCGAACCGGAGCAACCCGCACCGCCACTCGGGTGCGGACGGAGAACCGCATCGCCCGCACTCCATAATACGTGGCCGGCGAGGAACATCCCCCGATCCGGCAGCTTTCTTGCAAGCTTGCAGCGGGCCGGCCGTCCGTTGCAAACCAAGTGCCGCTTGCCGCGACCGGCCCGGGCGAATAAAACGCCCCGAATTGCGTCTCCTCTGCGACGGGCAGCGTGTCGCACAAAACGGGACAGGCTTTCCATGGCGAACATCCTCATCTTCGGCAGCGGCGGCCAGCTCGGCTTCGAGCTGATGCGGACCGAGTGGCCGGCCGGTCTGCGCCCCGTCGGCCGGACCCGCAGCGAAAGCGACATCGCCGATCCCGAAGCAGTGGCCCGGGCGCTGGATGACGAAGCGCCGGTGCTGGTCGTGAACGCGGCGGCCTATACTGCCGTCGACCGCGCCGAGACGGAGCCGGAAGCGGCGTTCCGGACGAACCGCGACGGGCCGGCCGTGCTCGGCGCCGCCTGTGCGGAGCGCGGCATTCCGCTGATCCATGTCTCGACCGATTACGTCTTCGACGGGTCCAGCGACCGCGGCTATGGCGAGGCCGATCCGGTGGCACCGCTCGGCGTCTACGGCCGCAGCAAGCTGGAGGGCGAGACTGCGCTGGCCGCCGCCCTGCCCGAGCATGTCATCCTGCGCACGGCCTGGGTGTTCGGCGCCCACGGCCAGAATTTCGTCAAGACCATGATCCGGCTCGGCCGCGAGCGCGACGCATTGCGCGTGGTCGACGACCAGCGCGGCTGTCCGACCCCGGCCGACGGACTCGCCGACGGCATCGTGTCGATTGCCGGAGCGATCCTGGACGGGCGCGGCCGCTGGGGGGTCTATCATCTCGCCGGCGACGAGGCGGTGTCCTGGCACGGCTTTGCCGCGGCGATCTTCGAGACTATGGCGCGGCAGACCGGTCGAGCGCCCGTGCTGACGCCGATCGCCACGGCCGACTACCCGACGCCGGCGCGCCGGCCGGCCAATTCGGTGCTCGACTGTGCGCGGATCGGCCGGGATTACGGCGTAGCGCCGCCCTCCTGGCGCGCCGGGCTCGACCGGGTCATGCGCGAACTCGCTTCGACCGGTTGAGAATCCGCGGCGCTTGCTGCAATCGATCCTGCCGGCTAGGATCGTCGCCATAGCCTGATCTGCATTCCTCTCCAATTTCTTAGGCAGTTCATCTTGAGTATTGAGGTTTCAGCCCTGTCGCGGACTGCAGCAGAAACCGTGCACGCCGCCGCACCGCAGCTTACGCTTAAGCTCTCGGCGTTCCCGGATCTCGTGCTGTTCGCGCCGAAGCGGTTCAATGATGCGCGGGGTTTCTTCTCCGAGACCTTCAGCCTCCGCAATCTGGCGTCGCTCGGTATTTCCGAGAATTGGGTGCAGGACAATTTTTCATTGTCGCTGGATAAGGGGGTCGTGCGCGGATTGCATCTGCAGCGGCCGCCGATGGCCCAGGCCAAGCTGGTCCGGGTCAATCGCGGCGCAATCTTCGACGTGGCGCTGGATATGCGCCCCAATTCGCCGACCTTCGGCCGCCATGCCTGCGTCGAGCTGTCGGCAAACGACTGGAACCAGCTCTATATCCCGGAAGGCTATGCCCACGGCTTCTGCACGCTCGAGGCGGATACCGAGGTCGTCTACAAGACCAGCAACTACTACAGCCCCGAGCACGAAGTCGGCATGCTGTGGGACGACCCGGCCTTGGGCATCCCCTGGCCGATCGATGCCACCATGGCATTGCTATCGCCCAAGGATACGCGCAACGCCCGCTTCGCGGAAATCGGCCCGATCGACTGGTAGGGGTCTTGATCGGGGGTTGCCAAGTTCCACGACTGGCACGATAAAATCCGGCACAGATATTCGCATCGCTGTCGAGGACTCCCCATGAAGGCCGTCAGCCTGTTGTTCGCCGCCCTCTCTCTCGCGGCGCCCGCCGTCCTGGCTGCGGACCCACCCAAGGACAAGGATGGCGAACACGTCCGGTTCGAGCCCTTCACCCCCCGAGGAAAAGACCAGCGAGGGCTCGGTCACGATCGGCGGCCGGCACATCGACTATCAGGCAGCCGTCGGCATGCTGGTGGTCCACCCCAAGGGCTGGGACGACGTGCCCCGGGATCCGTATGAAACGGAGAAATCCCGGCAGGAGGAAGAGCATGGCGGAACGGAGAACCCGACCGCCGAGGCGGCGATGTCCTATGTCGCCTATTTCGCCCATGGCAAGCCGGGCCAGAACCGGCCGCTGACCTTCCTGTTCAATGGCGGGCCGGGCTCCTCGACCGTCTGGCTGCATATGGGCGCCTTCGGCCCGAAGCGCGTGGTGACGCCGGATGATTTCGCATGCGCCGGCCGCGCCCTACCCGCTGGTCAACAACGAGGCAAGCCTGCTCGACGCCAGCGATCTCGTCTTCGTCGACGCACCGGGCACCGGCTTCGGCCGCATCACCGGCAAGGACAAGGAAAAGGCGTTCTACGGCGTCGATGCCGACGCCCATGCCTTTGCCGAGTTCATCACCGGTTTCCTGTCGAAATACGGCCGCTGGAATTCGCCGAAATATCTGTTCGGCGAAAGCTACGGCACGACCCGCTCGGCCGTACTGGCCAATCTGCTGGAGACCGATCGGTCGGTCGATTTCAACGGCGTGATCCTGCTGTCGCAGATCCTGGCCTTCGACGCCAGCGGCAACCAGCCGCAGGACAATCCCGGTATCGACCTGCCCTATGTGGTGTCGTTGCCGACCTATGCCGCGACCGCCTGGTATCATCACAAGCTGCCGGACGCACCGAAGGATCTGCCGGCCTTCCTCGACGAGGTCGAGCATTTCGCGACGCATGACTATGCGCTGGCACTCGGGGACGGCGCGGCGCTCGATCCGGCGGAGCGCAAGACGATCGTCGCCAAGCTGCATCAATATACCGGGCTGCCGCCCGACTATATCGAGAAGGCCGATCTGCCGGGCACGACGACCGGCCGGCTCGATACGCGGTTTTCCGGCCCGAGCATGGATCCGCTGAGCAAGGAATCCGACTACGACCCGCAATCCCGCCGCGATCAGTTCGGCCTATGTCTCCGCCTTCAACGACTATGTCCGCAAGGATCTGAAATTCGGCGAGGGCAAGATCTTCAAAGCCCGGAAATCGAGCTCTGGCGCAAATGGGACTACCGGCACCAGCCGCCCGGCGAGCACGCGCCGCTGGCGCAATCGGCCAATGTCATGCCCAGATCTGGCCAGCGCGCTGAAAATACAACCCCAACCTCAAGAATCATGCTCAACGCCGGCTATTTCGACCTGGCGACGCCGTTCTACGAAGGCATCTACGAGATGCGGCAATCTGCCGATCCCGGCCAAGCTGCAGGGCAATATCGAGTTCAAATTCTACGAATCGGGCCACATGGTCTATGCCCATGAAGCGTCGCTGAAAGCAACTGCACGACAATGTCGCGGCCTTCATTCGCAAAACCGACAATCTGCCGCCGGAGTAACATTAACTGACGGAAATTGACACGCGGGCCCGCGCCCCTCTTCCGCACTGAGCGTGTGAAAGAATCTCGATCTCTGACGCGCAGATCGATGAACTGCAAATTACGGGGGCAAATCGGCCAAACCTCCCCTCTCCCGCCCCCATTGGGGGCGGAGAGGGTCGGGGTGAGGTGGGGAAACGCTTCAATAGTGCAGAAATCCCAACGCTTTGCCGCCGGCATCGACACCCCACCTCACCCTAAATCCCTCTCCCCCCCCCTGAAGGGCGGAGAGGGACTTTTTTCGGGCGATCCTTATTTTTCCTTTTTGCGTGGCTCGCGAGCATACGGCGGGCAACAGAGATTCTTTCACAGCCTCACTGCGGGAGAGGGGGTGCGGGCCGCGGGAGGGTGAGGGTCTGGCGCGCAGCGCCATACGAAAAACGGCGGCATTTCAAGTGGATAGATCTATGGCGCGGGCGCGCCTCACCCATCATCCGGCCTCGCTGACGCTCGCCACCTTCTCCCGCAATGCAGGAGAAGGGCTCCATGCAGATAGATCATCAACTCCGGCGGAGTGGAATAGTCCGCCGGCCTAGCCGGAAAGTGCCGCCAGGATGAAATCGGCCCGTGCCGTGACATCGCAACTTCGGCACCGGGACCGGGCTGATAGCCATAGCCGGCATAGACCCGCAGCAGGGTCTCATAGCTTGTCCGCCGCCGCCTCGAAGCTGTGTCGCCGTTCGGCGTCATTGGCGAAGATCTCCGGCCAGGGCGGCAGCATGAAGACGCGACGGTGGCAACGGAAGCGTTCCGCCGCCAGGGCGAGATGCGGCGGGATCGGCCGGCCCAGATGCACCAGCCCGGCGATCTGGTCGACGATGCTGCGATCGAAGAAAGCCGGGCCATCCGCGCGCGCCGCCATCACCAGATTGTGGATCGAGCGCGACACCGTCAGTTCGACGAAGGCGTCGATATCGGCCCAGGGCAAGGCCGTGCCGCCGATGAAGAGCTGTTCCTTGACGACCTGCCGTCCGGGCTCCTCATAGATCGCGAAAACCGCGCCGGCCGAAGTTCCGCCAGCAGCGATGATTTCCCGCCGCCGGAAACAGCCGGACAGGATCACGAGCCGATCCGAATTGGCGCCGACCAGAGCCGGGTTGGTAGAGGCCCCTCGCCCAGCATGTGTCGCCGCTTATGCCGTCAAGCCTGGACTCAGCACGCTTTCGGATTCGGGCAGGCCTGGCGCAGCCCGGTGACCAGCGCGCCCAGTCCGGACTGGGCCGAATGGGTCAGGGCCGCCATGGCGGCGGAATTGTCGGCCGGATTGGGCATCGGCGCGGTCGGTTGTTGCGTGCTCTGGTCCGCTACCGCACCGGTTTGATTGCCATTCGTCTCCGCGAGCTTGGTGAGCGCGGCGCACGACGGTCGAAGGCCGCGGCGCCCAGGACGGTGCGCGGGATGCGACGACCGGTCCTGCGGGCACCGCCGCGCTGGCGACGGCGGGGCGCGATGCCGAGGGCAAGGCGGTCGCCGCGATTGCCGCCGGGCCGGTCGCCGGCGTGTCCGTCGGCGGAATGATTGAGGCCGACGATCACCAGGGTCCCCGGCTCGCGCGGGGCGCCGCCACTGTCCGGCTTGAGCACGACGATGTAGCTGTAATCCTTGAGCAATTCACCGATCAGCGCGTCGGGCGGGCAGATCCTCGGCCGGCCAGGCGGGCGGATCCGTGCCGATACGACCGGCACCGACGACATCGAAATCGAAATGCCGTGCGACGAGTTCGACGGCGGCGCGCAAGGTCGTCGGGCCATCCTCCGTCGCGGCCGGCTCGGCCAGGACCGTCTTGTTCTCGACCGCCGCCATGGCGGGAACGCCGAATGCCAAGCCGCTGCACAGCAATTGCCATGGCTGCAACTGATTTCCCCCCTCGAACCCGTCATGCTCCAGTCACCCGCTTCCCCGACGCCTCGGACGCGCGTCGGAATAATTCCCCGCCAGGATACGCTGACCGCCGACGCTTGGCTATCACCCTCGCGGTCGCACGCACTTCGCGCTATCAATGCGCCTCGCGGCACGCGGCCGCAGCGTCATCGGGGCATCGAGAGTGAAGAAGCTTTTTTGGAGCGCGCTGAAGAATTTACGCCGTGCTGTAGAAGCCGTTCAAGACCGTATCACATGGCATGGCGCCGCCCTGCGTTCGCGCGCGCCGCGCATCCGGCAGCGCTGGATCGGCCAGCGCTCCCTGGCCCAGGCCAGGCGCGTCGTCGTTCTGGTGCACTATTCCCGGCGCGGCGCCTTCCTGCGCTATTTCCGTTACATGGTCGAGCAGTTCGACCGCAGCGGCTTTGCCGTGATCATCGTTTCGAACTCGCCGAAACTCGATGTCGAGGCGCTCCAGTCGCTGTTGCCGCATTGTGCGCTGGTGCTGCATCGCCGCAATATCGGCTATGATTTCGGCGCCCTGGCGCGACGGCATTCTTGAGATCCCGGACCTGACCGCACTCCAGCAATTGCTGATCACGAATGACAGCGTGTTCGGCCCGCTGCAACGATTTCTCGCCTCGGTGCTGGAACGCTTCGACGCCGCGCGCGGCGATGTCTGGGGCATCACGGAAAGCTCGATACCCGCTACCCACCTGCAGAGCTATTTTCCTGATGTTCGGCGAGCCGGTGCTGCGCGCGCCGATGTTTCGCAAATTCTGGGCCGGCATGCGCTATGTCGAGAACAAGCGCGTCGTGATCTTCAAATATGAGATCGGCCTGAGCCAGCTCTTGCTGAAAGCCGGCTTCCGGCTGCGCGCGCTCAACCCCTATCGCGACCTGACCGGCGCTGTCCCTCGCCCGATCGCAGTCGGACACCGAGCAGCATCCGTTGTCGAGAAGCATTCGACCGAAGTGGTTGAGATCATCAATGCCGGCATACCACTCAACCCCGACGCATTATTTCTGGGACGATCTGGTAACGGTCTTCAGCTGTCCCTTCATCAAGCGCGACCTGCTCGAAAAGAATCCGGTCGGCATTCCCACTACTCGGCAACTGGCGCGGCGCGATCGCCAGCGTCAGCGACTACCCCCCGTTGAATTCATAGAAGAATATATGCAGGAAGCGTCCCCGCAACAAGGTCTTCTGATGCAACTCTAGCCCGGCAACCGTCCAGATCCGGTCATAGGTCGCCTCGAGCTTGGCGGCGAAGCCGGCGATATCGAACAGCGGGCCGCCGGCGACGGCGGCACGGAGGTCTTTGCTTCAAGGCGGCGCAAGCGCCGCGCATCCGCCGCAAGCTCGACCGCGCAGCGGATGAAGGCTTCGGTATCGGGCGCGACCAGTTCGTCGAGCCCGAGATTGCGGAGGAAGGTCTCGGCCAGCCGGGCCGGGAAAGCGGTCGCCGCGCTTGGTCAGCACCGGCAGCCCGGCCCAGAGCGCGTCCAGCGCCGTCGTCGAGGCATTGATGGTGAAACTGTCGAGCAGCAGATCGGCCTGGGCATGGCGGGCCAGATGCGCCGCCTTGTCGGGCAGACGATGGGCAAAGACCAAGCGCTCGCCGGCAACGCCGCGCATCTCTCCGCCTCAAGCCGCAGATTGGCTTCGGTCACGGCGAAGCGGCGCTGGTTGGTCAGCCACAGCACGCTGCGCGGCACGACGCGCAGGATGGCCATCCAGGCCTCGAAGGTCGCGCGGTCGATTTTCTCGATATTGTTGAAGCCGGCGAAGACCGTTCCTGATTCTGGCAGCCCGCATTCGGCGCGGCTCGGGACCGCGGGCGCGATCGCATGCGGGCTGGCGCAATGATAGGCAGCCGGGCCAAGCGCAGCACCGTCTCGGTGTAGAGCGCCTCATCGCCCGGCGGCACGGTGATCGCATCGGCCAGGAGATAATCGACCGAAGGCAGTCCCGTCCCTGCCGCAACACGCCGAGCCAGGCCAGCTGCAACGGAGCCGGCCGCAACGCCAGGATCTCCGGTGCCGAACTCGGCCCGCGCCAATCCATATGCTGGTCCAGCGAGACGAGGACATCGACACTCTCGGCCGCGATCCCGGGCCGCGGCGGCTGCGGGCGGCAGGTCGCCGATTCTGATGCAGCGCATCGAACCCGGCCTGGATGACTCCGGCATAGGGCGCCGTCTCCGCGCTGCGGTCGCGACCGGAAAAGCCCAGGATGCGGAAGCGCGACCGGTCATGGGCGGCGAACAGATCACGCGTCACATGGCCGATCGGATGGTCGCCGAAACAGCTCGAGAGATAGCCGATCGTGAGCCGCGGCGGCCGCGGCGGGCGGGGCGTCGCCGGCCGCTTCCCCAGCCCCCAGCAGCGCGGCAATGCGCCGTTCGACGCGCGATCCCACCGCATCGAACGCCGGCGCGAAGACACGGCGATAGGCGAAGAATTTGAGGATCTGGACATCCTCGATCGTGTCGACCGCGGCCTCGAGAAAACGACACGGCGTCACGCGTCGCCGCCTCGATCGTGGCGAAATGGCCGGACAGTTGAGCGGCACGCAACAGCCCCCGAAACGGCGCGAGCCCGGAACGGCGGCGACACATCGGCCAGCCGGCGATAGGCCGCGCCCGCTTCGGCAAGGCGGCCGAGATCGCTGGCCAGCACGGCGAAATTATAGAGCAGCGCCGGATCATCCGGGAATCGGGCGAGCAAGGCCACGAGCCCGGCAATCGCCGTGTCGAGCCGCCCCTGCTGCAGCGCGGCTGCAACCGCCTGTCCTTCCGGCAGGCCAAGCCAGACCGGCTGGCTCATGCGAGCCCCGCCGCGCGATCGATCGCAAAAGTCACGAAGAAGGTCCCGCAAAGACAAGCATCGCAGCATTATGCCCGATCGTGGCGTTGTCGGCAGCGCGCAATAATCCGGCGCGTTATCGGCTTCGATTGCAACCGACGCGGCTGATCGGCGTTGCGACGGAGACACAATAGAATGCGAACTTCGTCCGGGAGCTGAAATATAGCCACCCATCCGCATTGCAGTTGTATGTTCCTTCGCCGTCCCCTTATCATTTTCTGCCCGGTCATAGCCTGCAGCCGGTCGAGCAGTGGGTTCCATGGCCGGTGCAGACACCGCCATCCGCGTCAACCCGTAGGGATTTGTCGACGAGCCATGCTGGGGACGGATCGAGGATTACGTGGCGTAAGCTCTGCACTGTGGATCGCGGCAAGTTTGCTTGTAGGCGTCATGGCAGCGGCACAACCCGTGCCGCGCGGCCGAGCCGATCACCATTCTCTATGCCGAGCGCCCGCCCCTTCAATGTCACCCACTAGCCGACGGGAGCGTCGGCGGCAGTGTCGGCGCGTCGGCCGCCAACGCCCTGCGCGCGGCCGGCATCGCTTTCACCTGGGAGGCACTGCCGACCAATCGAAGCCTGTTCGAGGTTCAGCAGAACCGCCGCCGCGTCTGCGGCCTCGGCTGGTATCTGACGGAGGAACGGGCGCAGTTCGCCCCGCTTCACCGATCCGATCTCGCAGGACGGCCCGCTCGTCGCCCTGGTCGGAAAATCCTTCCGCGACATCCAGCCGGCAAGTTTCGATGCGTTTTTGACCGAAGGGACAGCCGAATTTTCTCCTCAAGACCGGCGCGCTCTACACGAGCGCGGCCGTGCCGTTGATCGACGACACCAAGGTCCGTGCCCGCTGGACCACGGCCGCCTGGTCCGAGATCGTGCAGGAGATCGCCGCACAGCATTTGCGACGTCACTCTGCTGATCGAAGAAGAGGCCCGATATTATGTCGAGAGCGGCGCCTATCGGCCCGGGGATCTCTCGATCCTGCGCTTCCCGGATTTGCCCCGGGGCGAATTGCGCCGGCTGATGTGCAGCAAGCTGGTCGATGACGACACGATCCGCGCGATCAACGCCGCGCTGAAGCGCGACTAACCCGGATCTCTCTCGCCGGCCGGGCGTATCGCGGTGACAAGTCCGAGAACGGTATTTTATCTGAGCGGCCTGATCAGCGTCGCCTGAAATCCCCCGAGTCCGACCGAGTGTAGCCCGCATCTGTTTGAATTTGCGCCTGCTGTGGGGCGCGCCGTGGTGGCGTCGTTCGATGGTGCGATCACATCTAATTCTTGGCCGGAGAGCCGGATTTGCCTCCATCCCGCGCGACGATGCATGAAGCCGGCCCCCCATCATCTGCGACAGGGCGCAGGTCGATTGAGACGGGCGTGAGATCATCGTCGCCAGTGAAAAAATCTGACGCTTGGTACCCGGCGTCACAAGCCCCGTTCCGACCCAAGTAGGTCGTCCCACGGGCTCCATCGGCATCCTCAAAAGCGGTCGTGCACGCTGCCTCGTTAGACTAGGCCAATCGCACGCAGTTCCTGCTCGGCAGCGGCGACGCTCGCACTGAGCGCCCCGTCAGCAAACGGCGAGACCAAACCCGCCTCGCGAACGAGTTCGAGGAAGGGCGCGGATCCGCCGCTGGCGCATAGCTTGGCGTAGCTATCGAACGTGCCGATCCGGTCGGTCTCAGACTTCATCCAAAGCTGCATGGGCGACGCATTGGGCCAGTGCATAGTCGATGAAATAGAACGGCACCATGTAAGATGTGCGGGATCCATTGCCAAGGAGCCCCCTTTGGCCGCATAGGCCAAGTCGCCATAGTCACGCCACGGCAGATAGCGCTGCTCCAGGTCACGCCATATCGCATGGCGCTCGGCCGCCGTTGCCGTCGGACGCTCGTATACCATGTGTTGGGAAATGGTCGATTGCCGCGCAAATGGCGAAGGTGTTGAGCGCCTGGATGAGATGGAGACGGCGATACTTATCCGCGGCGCCGCCGAACAGACGATCGAGTTCGGGGTAAGCCAGGAACTCCAGCCCCATGGAGTGGATCTCGCAGGCCTCCGCCGTCGGGCCAGAGATATTCGATGATCGGCTTGTCCCGGCTCTGCCACATCTGGAAGGCATGGCCGATCTCGTGGGTCAGTACCGTGACGTCCTGATGCGTACCTGTGAAGTTTGTGAAGACAAACGGGACGCCCCGGCGTCGGCAGTATTGTGCAGAAACCGCCGCGCGCCTTCGTCGTCCGGGTCTCGAGATCCAAAAAGCCGCCGTCGGCCATCATGTCACCGAAAGCGCCGAGCCGCTCGTCCAATGCGGCATACATCCCACGGGCGGCCGTCAGCAATTCCGTGGCATTGCCGAGGGGCGCCGGATTGCCCTGAGGATCGACGATGGGCTCGTCCCA
Source organism: Aliidongia sp. (assembly GCA_037200015.1). GTDB lineage: Bacteria > Pseudomonadota > Alphaproteobacteria > ATCC43930 > CGMCC-115725 > JAXDMU01. The sequence continues at coordinate 47,077 of JBBCHB010000025.1, forward strand.
GGCCATGACGCGATCCCCAGCCGAACTGTCGCCGCCGTTGCTCGTAAATACGCTTAAGGAGCGGCACGACCTCGGCCAGGATCGACTCCCGATATCTCGCGACGTCGGCCGGGGCCGTAGTCGGTGCGCCGCATGCGCTTATAGGCCAGCCCGACGAAGTTCTCGTAGCCGAGCTTGGTCGCCATGCCATGGCGCAACGCCACCAGTTCATCGAAGATCCGGTCCAGTTCGGCGCCGTTGTGCTCGAAGAACGCCCAGCGCAGGCGTGCCGCCTCATGCCGCATCGCCCGATCCGCGTGCTGGATATAGGGCGCGAGGCCGGACAGGTTCACTGTTTTGCCGTCGATCTCGATCTTGGCCGACCCGGTCAGTGAAGTGTAGCTATCGACCAGGGCCGCCTCGCGCACGACGTCATCGGCGATCGCTTGATCGAACGCGGTGCCATCCGTCTCCCAAAGTCGGACGGCATGGTCCCCCGACGAGCTGCGTCAACCCCAGCCTATTCTCGTCGGCGAGCAACCGCCGCTTTAGCATTACATCATGGCCTTGGGCGGCTGCCTTCATGGCATCGCCGTGCGCGCGGTTCGCCTTGGCCGCCATGTCGCCCGTGTCCTGATGGGAAGCGGATTTCCGCCAACGCCAGCCAAAGTCTCCCAGGTCTCGCTTTGCCGCATCCCAGTCGGCCAAGGCAAGCTGCCGCGCTTCGGGTGTTTCAATGTTGAGGCGCTCTTCGATCGCCGCATATCGCTTCGCTAGGGCTTGTTCGGGACGGGCGTGGGCTTTCGATCTCGGAGAAGCGGAGCATGCGGACTTTTCCTATGGACTCTCAATCTGTGGTTAGATTGCACCGTAAGGTTGGTTGCCGTCCATTTGTATCAGTCCCACCACTCTCTGCGCGCCGATGAATGTCCGCAATTGCCGGTATCAGCACCCGCAAGCGGACCATCCGCTCCCCACCCTGAGCCGACCTCAAGCACAGGTACCGAGCGTTAGATTTTAACCGACCAGTGCCCAGTCCACAAGACTGTCGCCCCCTATTCCCGTCGCGACGGCGACGCTGGTCGAGCCATGCAGCGCGCCATCGGCATCCTTGAAGCGCACGAAGACACGAGCGCTGGCCGGGTCGAGCGGGATCGCTCCGCTCGCCTGCAGGAACACCGAGAAGGTCGGCGTCGCACCGGCAACGATGTTCAACGGCACCGATACGCCTGGCGTGGCGAGACACTGCCCGCTACTGGGGTTCGACTGGCAGATCGTGGCCGAAAGCGGGCAGGGTGGCGCTGCCGGTATCGACCGAGGCGAGGATGAGCGAGGCGGCACCGGCGTTGCTGCTGGCGACCGCGAAGGCGGCGGCACCGCCGGACGGGATCTCGACAATGCCGTTTGGCGCTCGGCGTCGCGGCCAGCGCGATGATGTCGGCGACCGGCGTGGCCGAAAGGGTGAGGTCGAGGGTGTCGACCCCGGTCTCGATTGCAGCCGGTGCCACGCCGGCGCACCCGAAATCGAGCGGCAGCGCGGCGGCGACGAAGGGCGTGGTGCCCTGGAACCAGACCAGGAAGCTCTGCACGCCATTGCCGGGCGCGATCGTGGCCGGCGTGTTCGGCATGCCGGTCAGCGCATTGGTCGCAGGGTTGGTCGTCTGGTAGCTGAGCGTCAGTCCTGACGGCGCCTTGACCGGCAGCGCGAGCCTGACAACCGCCGAGTGCCGTGGTTCCGGCATTGATCATGCTGGCGAAGATGGTCGCCTTCTGGCCGAGTTCGACCGAGCGCGAGCCGGGCAGGATCGAGGCGAAATTCACACCGCCGGCCCGATCGCATAGGCCTGGACGCGGTCGTTCTGCCGGTCACCGATGAAGATCCGGGCATGGGCCGGATCGACGGCGATGCCCGACGGGATGGCGAACTGGCTGTTGCCGGCACCGCTCGACCCGGTCGTGCCGAGTGTCAGCACATAGCCATAGGTCATGGCGTCGAAGACTTGGACCCGCGCATCGGCGCCGGTATCGGCGACCAGGACGAGATTGCTCACCGGATCGAAACCTGCCGTGCCGGGGGAGCCCTCCCCGGCCCGCCAAGCGTTGCGGCATAGGCGAGGGTTGGCAGCATCGAACAGCTGGAGCCGGCCATTGCCGCCATCGGCCACCATGATCTGGTTGCGCTGGGATTGAACTCGGCGTCTCTTTCGGCTGGTTGAAATGCGCGTTGTCGGTGCCGGCAACGCCGCTGGTGCCGATTGTGGCAATATAGCGGAGGCGTGTCGGCATCGAAGACCTGAACCCGGTCATTGCCGGTAATCGGCGATAAAGAGCTCGCGGCTCGCCGGATTGAGATGCACGCCGGCCGGCTGGTTGAAATGGCCGTTATCGGCGCCGACCGTGCCGCCGACGCCGAGCGTGGCGACAATAACCGAAGCTCTTCGCATCGAAGACCTGGGATGCGGTCATTACCGCTATCGGCGACCAGGATATGGCCGGTCGCCGGATCGAAGCCGACGCCTTGGGGTGCGTCCAGATGGGCATCGTCCGCTGCCGGCAACCCCGGCCGTACCGATGGTCGCGACCACGGCGAGGCTGCCGGTATCGAGCACTTGGACCCGGTGATTGCCGGTATCGGCGATGAAGAGATGGCCGTTGCCGGCATCGACCGCGCCGGCCGCCGGGCCGCTGAAATGGGTGTTGTCGGCCTTGGCCACGCCGGGAGCACCGAGCGTGGATTGATAGGCATAGGCTTGGCCGGCGGTGCCGGTCGTATAGGTGAAGCGGTCGGCCGCACCGGCGACGCTGGTGCCGGTTGGGATGGTGACGGTGACATCGACCGTCCCGACGGCACCGGCTGAGGTCGATGTCGCTATGATCTGAGTAGCGCTGGCGACCGTGAAGCTCGCTGCGGGCCGTGCCGAACTTGACGGATGTAGTCCCGGTGAAGTTGATGCCGGTGATCGTCACATTCGTGCCCGCCGGCGGTGGCACCGTTGGCCGGGCTGACGGCCACTGACGATCGGTGTGGCCGTTGTAGATGTAGCGATCGCTGGCGCCGGTGGCGCTGGTGCCGCCGGACGCGGTCACCGTGACGTCCACTGTCCCCGCGGGTGCCGGCCGGTGCCGAGGCGATGATCTGGGTAGCGCTCTCGGACGGAGAAGCTCGCGGGCCGCGGCGCCGAACTTGACAGCCGTGGCCACAGTCAGGTCGGGCGCCGGGTGATGGTCACCGAATTGCCCCCGGCCGCGGGGCCGCCGATGGGGGTGATCGCCGTCACCACCGGCGCCGCTGACATAGGTATATCCATCCGCGACGCTGGGTGGCGCTGGTGCCGTCCGGGGTGCTCACGGTGACGTCGACGCGTGCCGGCGCTTGCCTGGCGGGGCACGGTCGCGGTGATCTGGGTGGCGGCTGCCGACCGAGAAGCTCGTCGCCGCCACGGTGCCGAACTTCACTGCTGTCCCAGGCACCGGTCAGATTGCCGCCGATGATCGTCACCGAATTGCCGCCGGAGGTGGCGCCGCTGGCCGGGCTGGACGGAGCTGACCGTCGTGACGGTACAGCGGCAATATAGCTGAAGCGATCGGCGGCGGCCGGTGGCGCTGACGACCCGCCGGGTGTGGTCACCGTGACGTCGAACCGGCCCCGGGGTGCCGGCCGGTGCGGTGGCGGTGATCTGGGTGGCGCTGTCGATCAGGAAGGTCGCCGCATTGGTGCCGAAGCTGCACCGCAGTGGCAACCGGTCAGATTGGCGCCGGTGATAGTGACCACCGTGCCGCCGGCCGCCGGACCGCTGGCCGGCGTGATCGCACTCACGCGCGGCGTTGCGGCATAGGTATAGCCGACCGCGACACTGGTGGCGCTGATGCCGCCCGGCGCCGTCACCGTGACATCGACAATCCCCGCGGCGCCGGTGGGTGCGGTGGCGGTGATCTGGGTGCGCTGTTGACCGAGGAAAAACCGTCGCCGCCACGCTGCCGAACGAAACCGCCGTGGCGCCGGTCAGGTTTGGTGCCGATGATGGTCACCGAATTGCCGCCGGAAATGGGACCGCCCCCTGGCCCGACCGAACTCACACTTGGCGCGCGGCATAGGTGTATTGATCGGCAGCATTGATGGGGCTGGTACCGCCGAGCGTGGTCACCGTGACGTCGACAACCCCTGCGGTGCCAAACCGGTGCCAGGGCGGTGGATCTGGCTAGTGCTGTTGACGGAGAAGAAATCTGCCGTCGCCGTGCCGAAGTTTAACCAGCAGTCACCCCCGGCCAGATCGGTGCCGGTGATAGTGACCCACGGTTACGTGGCCGAATCGACCCGCCGGTCGGGGTGATCGCACTGACCGTCGGTACCGCTAAATAAGTGTAGCGGTCCGAGATGCCGGTGGCGCTGGTGCCGCCCGGCGCGGTCACCGTAACGTCGGCGGTACCGACGGTGCCGGCCGGCACCCGTGGCGGTGATCTGGATCGGGCTGTCGACCGTGAAACTCGTCGCCGGCACGCTGCCGAAGGCAATGGCGGTCGCGCCGGCGAACCCTGTGCCGGCGATCGTGACGGAATTGCCGCCGCCTGCCGGACCGGCCGACGGAATGGACGGCGCTCACCGCCGGCACCGCCAGGATCTCCTCCAACCGCGGCGTTTCCCTGATCGGCGACGAAGACATCGCCATTGCCATCGACGGCGACGCCTGCGGGACCGTTAAACCCGCTGGCGAGCGTGGTGACGGTCGTGTAGCCGCCCGCCGCGACGATCTCCTTGACCACGTTGTTGCCGGTATCGGCGACGAAGACATTGCCGCTGCCATCGACCGCGATGCCCTGTGGCGCGCTGAAATCGCCGTTGGCCGCCGCCAGCGCGATGACCGAGGTATAGCCGCCCGCCGCCAGGATCTCCTTGATCGCGTTGTTGCCGGTATCGGCGATGAAGACATTGCCGCTGCCATCGACCGCGACGCCTTGCGGATGGCTAAACCCGCTGCCGAGCGTATTGACAACCGTATAGCCGCCCGCCGCCAGGATCTCCCCGACCATGGTGGGTTGAGCCACGGTAAAGAAGACATTGTCGGCGCCATCGACCGCGACGCTTCCGTGCATTGACACTGAGGAGGGTGTTGGCCGCCGTTGTAGCCGCCCGCTGCCAGGCTCTCCCGGATCGAGTTGAATTCGCCCTCGGCGTCGAAGACATTGTCGCTGCTGTCGAGCGGCTATGCCCTGGGGCAATGAAAAGCCGAAATCGGGTCTGATGACCGTGGTGTAGCCGCCCGCCGCCAGAATCTCCAGAGCATCGCCGGATCCGGGCTGGGCGACAAGACATTGCCGCTGCTGTCGACCGCAACGCCGCTGGGGCCGACAAACCCGCTGCCGATCGGGACGACCGTCTGGGCTTGCGCCGGCAGGGCGCCGAGGGCGCCGCCGATTAAGAGGAGGGGCCAGGAGAAGGCGCGCCAAACGGTTCATAGGGTCGAGCGCCTTCAAAATGCGGGGGATGCAGTAACGCCAAGGTCGAACAACCTGCTTGAAATACGCCCGTCTGTCCACATGCTCGGCAGCCGCTGGAGCGCGGCAATGGACAACTGCGCGCAACCGCCGCTACGCCTGAGGCACCATCATCCAGCGAGTGGGAAAATATCCAGGCTAATCCCGGGCATAGGGGAAGCAGCGGGCACGGTCGAGCGAGATCAGGAAGCGGCGGCCCAGCGCCTCGATCGCAGCATGGTGTTCGGGATAGGGATCGCCATTGCCCGCCCCGACGATGATCGGGCGGAACGTCACGCTGTCGCGGCCATTGGCCGGCAGCATCGCCGTCGCCAAGGGCCGTCCCTCGCCGTCGCGCAGCGTCATGAACATCGGCATGCTACGCTGCAGATGCGCCTTGAGCCCGATCTCCTGCTCGAAGAATTCGGTTTCGGTCGAGCGGTATTTGCGTGCGGCCTTATCTTCTTCAGCCAGGAAGAATTTCTCGACGGCATGACGCATTGCCAGGGATTCAGCAGCAGCTTCGGCCGAAGTCTCGATCCGGAACCAGCTTTTACCGCCCGGCGCGTCACAGACGAATTTCATGCTGCTCTCGGAAATCAGCCGGCTGTGCGTACGCCCCCGCCGCCCGGCGGCGGGGCGCCGCAATCCGTCAGGAGGTGTAGAGCATCTCCAGCATGGCCCGGTTCTCCGGCGTCCATTGCCGGCGGATCCGGGCGGAGATCTCGTCGGCCCGCAGCGGCTTGGGCGCAGGCGGCGGGTCGTCATGGAAGGTCCTGACCAGATGATCGATCACGGAGCGGTCTTCTGCCGCTTGCCGACGCGTGGGCGTATCAAAGGACCGGTACTCGGTCATTGTGCCCTCCCGAACACGAAGATTGACATTGGCGGCGACTCTAGCGCCGAGTCGCAGCGCTGCCAAGCCTCTCTGGAGTCGCCTTAAGCTGCTCGAAAGGATCGGAAAAAATCCCTTTCCAGCGCAGCGTGTTACATTTTTTACAAACAGCTGATCCGCGAATCTGCGCAAAATGTCCCAAAATTGCCCAACCGCGTCGCACCGCGAAAGCGCCCGGCGACTCGGCGGAAAGCGGGACCGGTTTACGGATCGCGCGGCGCCGGAATGGACAAATCGTCGCAGTATGCGCGCTGAGCTCCGGCGGGCGATCCGCCGTAGAGCGGGGTTGAAGCGGCCAGTCGCGGCATCGTCGCAATTGTCGTCCGACAGCGTCCGGGCGAACCCCGAATTGGCCCAGCCGGAGCAACGGCCGAATTGTCATCCAGCCGGATTACGATGCATAATGCCGTGGGAATTCGCCCGCACCTCCGGCATTGTGCTTGACGTTTCGGTCGAATTCTGTGTCGCGCCGTCAGAAACCCCCGTCCCTTCCGCCGTGGACCATGGTAAAGAAAAGGAAGAAGGGCAGAGGAGAGAGGTTCGAGGCGAACCGCGGCAGCCCTAGGGCCGGCGATCGGCATGCGCCGGCGGCGAGCGACGGAGACGAGTGGACAGCATGGGCAAGGGCAGAGATTTCCGCGGGGCCGAGGCGCCGCGGCTTCGACGATGATATGCCGCCGGTTTACGATCCGCCGGTCAGTGCGCCACGACCATCCCGGCCCTTCGCCGGCGACAGCGCCGCCAAGGTCCGATCGTCGATGCCACGGTAAAGTGGTTCAACGCCGAGAAAGGCTTCGGCTTCACCGAACTGGCCGACGGTTCGGGCGATGCCTTCCTGCATATCGGCCAGCTCCAGGCGGTCGGCCGCGACACGGTACCGCCCCGGTGCCGAAGCTGCGCATCCAGATACGGCCAGGGCGCCAAGGGGTGCCCAGGTCACCAAGGTCGTCGAGATCGACGACAGCACGGCCGCCGCCGCGCCGCCGCGGTCGGGCGGCCTCGGCCCGCGCGGCCCGCGGCGCGGGCCCGATCCGTCGACCGCCGTCGAGATGACCGGCACGGTCAAATGGTTCAACCGCGACAAGGGTTTCGGCTTCATCGCCGGCGAGGATGGCGGCAAGGACGTCTTCGTGCCACATCTCCATCCTGCAAGCCGCCGGCCTGACCGATCTGCCCGAGGGCCAGCCGGTCAATATGCGCGTCGTCGAGACCCCGAAAGGGCCGCGAGGCCATCTCGGTCGATCCGATCCATTAGCCGCGCAACCGGTCCGGGCAAACCCGACAGGTGAAAATAACGCAGCGGATGGCGCCCCGACGCCGTCCGCTGCCTCTCTAACCCCTTATCCACTGCGGCGATCCAGGCGGCGGCGTCATTTGTCCGCAGAAAACAATCCTGCGTTACCACGTCATTTCATCAGTTTATTATTCCTTTACCTCTGGCAACCATCTCTGAAGCTAACCTTAAGCCGAGCCGCCGGCGCCGTTGTACGCGAGGATGGTATGGTGCACAGAACCTTGCAGCAACTCCGCGCGATCGCGACCTCGGCCTTCGTCATGCTGACATTGTCGGTCGCCGTGCGGCCGGTCTGGCGGGCTTGGCCGGCTGGTGGACCTATCGCGCGAGCGTGGAAGCGGCCGAGCAGGATGCGCGCAACGCCGTCGATATCCTCGACGAATATGCCAGGCACAGCCTGGACGACGATGTGACGCTGCTGCACATCCTGCGTGACGAGTTCGAACCGGCCCGACAGCGACGATACGGTCCGCTCCTCCGCCGATCTGCAAGCGAAGATCCGGGATATTCCTGAAATTCTACCGCAGGTGACGGACGCCGTCATCACCGACCGAAACGGCGGCGTGCTCTTCGCGTCGGCCGATCAGCTCGCCGGCGGTCGCGGAGGTTGCCAAGGATGAGGTGGTTCAGGACCTCGCCGCCACTGACCAGGCGCTCTATCTCGGTGCGGCGCAACCGACCGCCGGCCTGGGCGACGTCTTCCCGCTCGGGTTGCGGCGCAAATCCCCGGACGGGTCGTTCGACGGCGTCATCGGCACCGTGCTGACGACTGCGCATTTCGGCGCAGCTGTTCGACCGTCTCGCGGCACGCCGCCAGTCGGTCATATTGCTGTGCGGGACCGACGGCGCCATCGTCGACCGGTTGCCGGCCCTCCCCCGATATCCGCCGGTTGCCCGCGACAGGGGCGCTGTTGACGCATCTTCGACAGGCAGCGTCCGGCAGCTTTTACGGCCGGGGCGATCGACAGCGGGGCCGAGATGCTGTTCGCCTATCGCCGCCTGGACGACTATCCGCTGGTCGTCGCTTACGGCATCAGCCTGGACTCGGTACGGGCCGGCTGGCGGCCGAGTTTCCTGATGATCCTGGCGATTGCCGCCGCCTCCTCGCTCGGCCTGATCACCAGCAGCCTCGCCGTGCTGCAGGGCCAGCGGACGGTCCGTCCTGCGCGAAAGCCGGCTCGAAGCGGAAATCGCACGGCGGCGCGAGGCCGAGGCGGAGACGCGCCCGCTCGCTCGAAGAGGCGCTGCGGGCCAATACCGCGAAGTCCGGCTTCCTCGCCATGATGAGTCACGAGCTGCGCACGCCGCTCAATGCGATCATCGGCTTTTCCGAGATGATGGCCAGCGAGCTGTTCGGTCCGCTCGGCAGCGAGCGCTACAAAGCCTATATTGCCGATATTGCGCAGAGCGGCACGCATCTGCTGAAGGTGATCAACGACATCCTCGATCTGTCGCGCATCGATCTCGGCCGGCTCAAGCCCGACGTCGACCTGACCGACATCATGGGCGTCCTGGAACAGACCGTCCGCATGGTGCAGCCGATCGCGACCAAGGCGGGGGTGGTGATCGCGCTGGTCGCCGCCCCCGCCTGCCGGGCGCCCCGGCCGATGCGCGGGCTGCTGAAGCAGGCGCTGCTCAACGTCCTGTCCAAACGCCATCAAGTTCACGCCCCAGGGCGCAGCATCCATGTGTGCTGACGAAATACATGCCGGACCGCTCGGTCGTGATCGAGATCCGCGACACCGGCATCGGCATGACCCAGGACCAGATCCAGCTGGCGCTCGAGCCCTTCGTCCAGGTCGACAATTCGCTGCACCGGAAATACGAGGGTGCCGGGCTGGGCCTGCCTTTGGCCAAGGCCTTCGTCGAGGTCCAGGGCGGCCGGTTCCAGGTCGAAAGCCAGCCCGGGCGCGGCACGGTCGTCCGCTTCGTCCTGCAGTCGCCGGCCGGCGCGGCCGACCGGGATTTCGACCCGATCGCCGGCCCGTTGAGCTGAGACATGGCGGCGTCCGACCTCAGTGACCTGCCGATCGGCGCGGCCGTGGACGATGGCCGCTCCGAACTCGCCATCGTGCTCGAAGCGCTCGACGAGGGCATCGCGATCTACGATGCCGACAGCCGGCTGGTGTCCTGGAATATGCTGTACCAGACGCTGTGCGGCTTGCCGCCGGGCACGCTGGCGGCCGGCCTGTCGCGCGCGGAGGTGGTCGAGCTGGTCGTCGAGCACCTCGGCGCCGACCGGCTGCCGCTCGGACTGGCCACGACGTTTTCGCGGAGCGGCCGGCCGACCGCGCTGGGCGAGGTGCTCGGGCGCAGCGGGCAGATCGTGCAGTCGATCTGCCTGCCGATGGCCGATGGCCGTTACCTGATCAAGCTGCGCGACGTCACCGCGCGGCGCCGTGCCGAGCAGGAGGCGCGGCAGGCCCACGAGACGCTGGAGGCCAAGGTCGCCGCGCGCACGGCCGAGCTGGAGGCGGCGCGCAGCGAATTGCAGCAGGTGATCGACGCCCTGCCGATCGGCATCACGGTCTATGACCGCGACGAACGCCTGCGCCTGGCCAATCACTGGCTCTATGCGACCTATCCGGTCGCGATGCGTGAGATGGAGAGCATGCCGGCGCTGGAGCAGCGGGTCTGGGAAGCCTGCCGCAGCCACGGCGTCCTCGCCGGCAAGAGCGACGCAGAAGCAGCCGCGCTCGTGGCCGACAACCTCGCGGCGATCCGCGGCTACCGGACCGACGAGGCGACCTTGCCGAGCGGGCGCCGCTTGCGCTTCTCCTCCGCCCGGCTGCCGGACGGCCAGTTGATCACGACCACGGTCGACGTGACCGAGACCTATCAGGCCGGCGAAGTGCTGCGCGCGGCCGAGCACAAGCTGGCCGGCATCATCGACGCGATGCCGGTCGGCGTCGTCGTCTACGGCCCCGACGACCGGCTGCAGGTCGTCAACAGCGCCGCGCGCGAGCTGCATCCCGTGGTCGGCCGCGACGCCACGATTGGCGAGTCTTTGCGCCAGCATTGCCGCGCCCTGCTGGGCGAGCTCGGCCGGCTCGACGGGCTGTCGCCGGACGAGATCGAAGCGAAGGTCGATGGCTGGATGGCGCTGGTGCCGAAGAGCGGCACGGCCGAGCACGAATATCCCTATCCCGACGGCCGCGTCATCCGCGACCGGGCGCAGCGCCTGGCCGATGGCTCGGTCGTCTTCGTCCATGTCGATCTGACCGATGTCCGCCGGGTCCAGGAGGAGCTGGCGCGGGCCGAGCGCCTGTCCTCGCTCAGCGTCATGATCGCGGGCCTCGCCCATGAGATCAACACGCCGATCGGCATCGGCATGACCGCGGCCACCCATCTCTTCGCCGCCGTACAGGCGATCCGGGACAAGGCCGAGGGCCGCAGCATGACCCGCACGGATTGGGCCAGTTTCATGGCGGATGCCGAAACCTCGGCCGATATCCTGAGCAAGAATCTGCGCCGGGCCGGCGATCTGGTGCGCAATTTCCGCCAGCTCTCGGCCGACGAAGTCTCCGATGTGCGCAGCCGCCTGGATCTGGGCGACCATATCCGCGACGTGCTGGGCAGCCTGGAACCGGAGCTGCGCCGGCATCCGCACAGCGTGACCGTGGACTGCCCGCCGGGGCTGCTGGTCGACAGCTATCCGGGCGCCTTGGCGCAGATCGTGGTCAATCTGGTGATGAACGGCCTGGTCCACGCCTTCCCCGACAAGCGGCCCGGCTCGATCGGCTTCAGCGCCGCCCGCGACGGCGACGCACTCGTGCTGCGCTATGCGGATGACGGTGTCGGCGTGACCGACGCCGTGGCGCGACGCATGTTCGAGCCCTTCTTCACGACCCGCCGCGCCCAAGGCGGCACCGGCCTTGGCCTCAGCGTCGTGCATGCGCTCGTGACCCAGCGCCTCAAAGGCACCATCGCCCTGCGCAAACGCATCGGCGACGGGCTGGAATTCGAGATCCGGCTGCCCGGCAGCAGGAGAGCGGGATAGGCCCGCGCCCGCTTGGCCCTACGAAAAGTTCGAATTCATCTATATAATACAATGACCCATGGAATACAGGCCGTCATCCCCGGGCTTGTCCGGGGATCCACGTCGAGCCGACGCCTGGGTCTTTGCAGGAGAGTCTCAAGCACCGGCCCGACGTGGATGGCCGGGACAAGCCCGGCCATGACGATCTGTTTTCGTTTTCCCTTAGAGAACAATCCCGTAGAGATCGTCGCAGCAATTTTTATCCAATCAACACTTCTTAATCATTACGCCCCGAATCTTCGAGACTAGACCAAGAACCCATAAATGACACTCAAGCATTAGCGCGATATTTCGTACATCCCAGACTGGAGCGCGAGGGACGTTCCGATTTGGGAGCAGGGAATATGCGCAAATTTATTATCTCCGCCGGTTTGGCGGGTGGAGTCTTATTGGGCTCGCTCGATGCCGGCGCAGCGGAGATGGGACTTTACGCCGGGCCGGGTTGTGATGGGCTGACGCATCTGACGAACTATGCTGCGTGGCTCGGCGCACCGGCGCATCACGTGACCGAGAATTTGAACCAGAGCAGCTGGTCGGCCCTGGCCAGCCACGCCCAATGGTCGATCGGCTTGCTATGCCACGGTGCGCAGCACGGTCTCCTTCACCTATTCGATCCCGATGCTGCCGGCGGATGGCGTCTCGACTTTGGCCAAGGGGGCCGCCGGCGCCTATGACAGCAACTTCGTCACCATCGCCAAGGACCTGGTGGCACACGATCTGGGCACCTCGATCATCCGCATCGGCTGGGAGTTCAACGGCAATTGGCAGCCCTGGTCGTCCTATAAGGACAACGCGAATTTCGTGAAATACTACCAGCGCATCGTCATGCTGATGCGCGAAGTGCCCGGCGCCCGCTTCCAGTTCGAGTGGTGCCCCAATGTCGGGACCGGCAGCCTGGCGCCGAACCAGAGCTATCCCGGCGACGCCTTCGTCGACATCATCGGCATGGACATCTATGACGGCCATTGGTCGACCATCGACGCCACGCCGCAAGGCCGCTGGAACTACTTCGTGACCGAGCCCTACGGCCTGCAATGGCAAGTCGAGATCGCCAAGAACCACAATAAGCGCCTGTCCTGGCCGGAATGGGCCTGCTGCGGCGACAATGCCGGCGACGACCCGTATTTCATCAACCAGGCAGCGGCGTGGCTCAAGACCTATTCGTATCTCTATGCCGATTACTGGGACAGCAACACCGACTATATCGGCCAGTTGACGAACAACCAGTATCCGCAAGCGGCGAAGGCCTATATCGCGGATTTCGGCGCGCAGTAGGGATGCAGGAGCGGGGCAGACGGAGAGTCCATCTGCCCCGCAACCCTTCCAGTGTCGTCCGCCCGCCGCGCTGCCGCGAGGCGAGCAGCCGATAAGCGCTATTGCCTCTCTCCGGGTTCGGCGCTACGTCCAACGGGAAATCTACTGGGAGTGGTGCCGTGAAGGACTTCCTGCGTCTTCTCCTGGTGCTGTTGGTGACCGGCCTCGCCCTCGCCGCGCGGCCTGCCGGGGCACAGACCATCGTTACGCTGGGCAGTGGCTTCCAGGCACCGGGCGCGATTGCCGTCGATCCCAGCGGCAATGTCTTTGTGGCCGATGGGGTGACCTTCGGGATCTACGAGATCATGGCGGCGGGCGGCTATGTCGAGGTCAAGTTGCTGGTCACGCTCGCCAATGGCGGTGCCGTCGACATCGCCGTGGACGGCAACGACAATCTCTTCGTCCTCTATAACGGGTCCGCACTCGAATATGTCGCGGCCGGCGGTTACACCACCGTGAACGTCCTGGGCAACGACGCCTTCCAGGCCGCCGGCGGCATCGCCGTCGACGCCAACGGCAATGTCTTCATCGCCGACACGAACAATAACGGGGTGCGCGAGATCCCCGCCGCGGCGAACTACGCCAATGTCATCACGCTGGGCAGTGATTTCTACACCCCGCTGGACGTCGCGGTCGATGCCAGCGGCAACGTCTTCGTCGCCGATACCGGCCACGACGCGGTAAAGGAGATTCTCGCCGTCGACGGGAGCATCCCGCCGGTCCCCACGATCGTGACGTTGGGGAGCGGCATCCGCGTGCCCTTGTCGCTCACGGTCGATGGCAGCGACAACGTCTATCTGGTGAGTTCGCCCTTCAGCACGCTCAGCAAATTTCCAGCCCAGGGCGGTTATGCGGCCGCGACAAGCCTTGGCAGCGGCTTTGAGAACCTCCGAAACGTGGCCGTCGACAACAGCGGCAATATCTTCGTGACGGACGCAGGCACCCAGGCGGTAAAGGAGATTCTGGCGACTCCACCGACGCTGATGGCCTCCGTGTTGCCCGGATCGCGCTCGGTCGGGCCCGGCATCCCGGCGACGGTTTTCGCCACGATGATCAATAGCGGCACCGCGGCGCTCGATGGCTGCCAGATCGCCCTGCCAGTCACGGCGCCGGCCGGGCTGACGCTGAGCTACCAGACGACCGATCGGGCGACCAACGCCCTGACGGGCACGCCCGACACGCCGGTCACGATCCCGGGTAATGACGGCGCGCAGAGCTTCCTCCTCACCTTCCAGGGCACCAGCGCGTTTACCGCGCCGATCCTGCCGCCCGATTTCAGCTGTACCGGCGCCGCCCCGGCCGCCGTCATCCAGGGCGTCGACACGGTCGACCTCACCGTGTCGGCCACCCCGGTTGCCGACATTATCGTGCTGGCGGCCACGCCGAGCGGGGACGGCATCATCGCCGTACCCGATGGCGGCTCGGCCGCCTTCGCCACGGCCAGCACCAATCTCGGAGCGGCAGCGCCGATCTCGGTCACGGCCGATACCGGCGATGCCTTCCTCCCCGTGACGGCGACGTTTGTGCGAGACCGATCCGCAGAGCGGCCAATGCCTGGCCCCGCCCGCTGCGTCGGTCTCGCTGGATTACGCCAGCCAAGCCGCACCGACCTTCTCGGTCTTCCTGCAATCGAGCGGCGCAATTCCCTTCGCCCCAGCCTCCTCGCGCGTCTTCGTGCGCTTCGAGGATGCCAGCGGCGGGCTACGCGGCTCGGCCAGCGTGGCGATCGAGAGCGAGTAACGGTTGCTGACGGGTTGGTCGGACGGGGTGAGCGGGGTGGTTTGGTGCGGTCCGTTTGATGGACAGGACCGCGATGATCGCGCAAGTCTCGACGACAGAAGCGACTCGACGTCCATGCCGGCGACGTTGCACAGGTGCCGCCCCGTCATCCCCCTGCGCATCCGCCAGACTTCCATAACCAGTCGGCGACGGGGAATCCCCCTCGCGACTCTTCCGTCAGGTTTTATCCACTCGCTGATTTCCCTCATGGGCTGTCCATGGCTGCGCGCCGGCGCGCGTTCGATCCGCTCCCCGTACATGTCATGCCCGGCTTGTCCCAGGTCGCTGCGTCGCGCCGACGCCTGCGAGGCTCCGGGAATAGCGCATGTCTCTGATCGATATGAGGTTGCAACCCGTTTCCGTCTAGCTTACGTACCAAAATTCGAAGCTGACAACTTGTAAGAGAAATATCTCGCCTGAACCCGTTGACGGATTGAAAGCCATAGACTACAACGCAACATTGCCTATCGGAAATGGAGCGAAATC